>NZ_JBITMV010000001.1:0-809349 GCF_044466625.1 Micromonospora sp. NPDC049366 | reverse complement strand
ACCCCCCGTACCACCACCCCCCCAATAACGGGCGGCCCCACCCCGGGCACCCCCCCCAACCCCTCCCGGGGGGGGGGGGCCCCCCCCCCCCCGGGGCCCCCCCCCCCCCCCCCGCCGCCCGCCACGCCGGTGGCCCGGGTCGAGATCGACCCGGGCCACCGGTTTGTGCGTCAGATCCAGGGTGCGGTCGGCTCAGTCGGCCAGCTCGCGCGAGTCGGTGCCCTCGAAGACCACCAGCTCGGTCAGCTTGAGCCGCAACCGCTCGCGCAGCTGGTCCGGCGCGGTCTCGTTGCCGCAGCACCGCGCCACCAGCGCCCGGACCTCCTGCTCGATGCCGTACTCGCGCAGGCAGGGGCCGCAGTCGTCGAGGTGGTGGCGGATCAGGCTCCGGCGCTCGTCGGCGCACTCCAGGTCGAGGTAGAGGTAGACCTCGGCGAGCACCTCACGGCAGTCCGTCTCGTGCGGTTCTCCACAGCTCACGTCACACCTCCCGGCTGGCGGATGCGGTTGAGCCCTTGGCCGCGGCGGAGAAGCCCCGCTCCCTGGCGTACTGCTCCAACAGCTTGCGCAGATTACGCCGACCGCGGTGCAGACGCGACATCACGGTGCCGATCGGCGTGCCCATGATGTCGGCGACCTCCTTGTAGGAGAACCCCTCGACATCGGTCAGGTAGACCGCCAGGCGGAACTCCTCCGGCAGCTGCTGGAGGGCCTCCTTGACGTCGCTGTCCGGCAGCCGGTCCAGCGCCTCCGTCTCGGCGGAACGCAGCCCGCTGGAGGTGTGCGACTCGGCCTCGGCGAGCTGCCAGTCGGTGATCTCGTCGGTCGGCGCCTGCACCGGCTGGCGCTGCCGCCGCCGGTACGAGTTGATGTAGGTGTTGGTCAGGATCCGGTAGAGCCAGGCCTTCAGGTTCGTGCCCTGCTCGAACTGGTGGAACGCGGCGTACGCCTTCAGGTACGTCTCCTGGACCAGGTCCTCGGCATCCGCCGGGTTGCGCGTCATCCGCAGCCCGGCAGCGTAGAGCTGATCGACGAAGGGCATCGCGTCCCGCTCGAACCGGGCCCTACGCTCGTCCGTCTTTTCGGTGGTCAACCGCAGATCCCCTCGCGTCGGATGCTTCCCCGCCGAGGATACGCGTACGGACCTGCCCCCAGATTCACTTCCGGCCGCTGTGCTGGTGCTCACCGTGGCCGTCCCGCCGGGCTCCCCCGTCACGGGCCACTCGGGCGCGGCGAGCAGTTCACGCAGCTGACGCGCGTCCCGGTCGTCCCGCTCCCGGCTCCGGATCTCCGTAGGCACCGGTCCCCCCTCCGCTGGAAAAGCCTTCCGGGGGTAGTAACGCCGCCGGCGCTCCGGAACATTCCGGCCGCTGTGCGCTCCTGGGCGCCCTTTGCTGACGGGCCCCTTTCCTGGTCCCGGCGTCGGCGAAACGGCGCTGGGACCAGGAAGGGCCTGGGAGGATGGTTCCGCCGCCCGAACCGGGCGGCCGGCACCAACCGATGCAACGACCCGGCGCGGCCACCGGAAACGGGCCATCGGGGCGGCGGCGGGCCGCCCGGCGCGTCACGCGCCGACCCGCGCAGCCGGTGCGGGGGTGGTACGAGCGAACGCCCGTCGCCCCGGATCAGGCAGCCGCCCAGCCCCGGTCGCGCAGCCAGTCCCGCACCACGGCCGCCGTGCCGGATGGGTCCTTCCGCAGGTCGTGCACCTCTCCCGGTCGGGTCACCACGGTCACCTCCGAGCTCGGCTCGGGCACGCCGAACGGGTCCCGGTCGCCGTTGACCACGAGGGTCGGCAGGCCCGTCCGCAGCTCGTCCGCGCGAGAGCGCTCCGGCCGACCCGGTGGGTGCAGTGGGAAGGCCAGCGCGATGATCCCCGCCGCGCCGACCGCCCGCGCGGTCCGGCAGGCCACCCGCGCGCCGCTGGAACGCCCGCCGACGAGCAGCACGGGCACGTCGGCGTGCCGGTCCTCCCGCAGCGCCGCCAGCACCGCCGTCCACGCCTCGTCCAGGTGCCCGGCGGGCGCGGGTGCGCGTCGGCCGGCGACCCGGTAGGGCTGGGTCACCCGGACCACCGCGACACCACCGGCGACCGCCGCGTCGCGGACGGCGAGCAGATCCGGTGCGTCGACGTCACCGCCCGCACCGTGACCGAGCACCAGCAGGGCGCTCGGCCGGCCGGGCGGCAGGTCCGTGTCGACGCGGGCCGCGCCGCGCGGAGTGCTGATCTCGTCGCTGCTGGTCACTGGGCCATTCTCCGCCCCGGTCGGACCCGCCCCGCACATCGCCCCGCCGTCGCCCGACCCGATCCACCCGCCGGCTTGATCCGCGCGCTGTTCCTGATATCGCGGTCTCCGGGTGGCCCGGATACCGCGGCTTCACGGAATTGGAGTCGACCAAGCCGGCGACGGCCGGAAACCGAACCCGATCAGCTGAGCGGGACGAGGGTCAGCAGGCGATCCCGGACCGGCGGGCCGGCCTCGTCGGCGGCGTCCGGATCGGGCTGCACCTCGCCGCGCCAGGCGACCAGCATGGCGCGGCGTTCGCGGGGCGTGGTGCCACCCCAGACGCCGTGGCAGTCACCGACCTCCAGCGCCCAGGCCAGGCAGGAGCCCTGGACCTCGCAGCCGCGGCAGAGCGAGACCGCGGCGTCGGCGGGCTCGTTCGGCGCCGGAAAGAACGTTTCCGGATCGACATTCTGGCAGGTGCCTCTCGTCCGCCACGCCTCGTCCTGACGCCGCTCGCGCAGTGCGCGGAGCAGTCGTGGATCTCGTCGTGCGGCGGCCACCTCATGCGGACGGGGCATGCGTGCCCGGGTCATCCACCCACCTCCCCCGTGGGACCGGCAAAATCGATGGGTCTCGTCCGCCCCCTGCGGATCGACACTCACCACCGGCGCTGTGTTCTATCGCACTTATGGGCACCGTCACAAGGGCCTGCCGCGAAGATGACTGAACGGCTATGCGACGTTTCGCCAGCAAATCCGGCAAATCAGCCCGCGCCAATACGCGGAGCGTGATCAGAAGAGAGTCAAATTCTCCACCGCGGACGGCCCGGCGTCGCCACGACGGTCGGCACCGGGCAGCGGCACCCGCTCGATCAATCGTGGGCCGTCGTTGCGCACGTCGCCGACCGCAGGGCCCACCGGCCGGACCTCCAGCCCGGCGAGCCAGTCGGCCGCGGGCGGGACGAGCAACGTCTGAGGGTCGCCGTCGGCCGACGCCAGCCAGGGCGCCCAGCGCTCGCGCGGCAGCAGCACGGGCATCCGGTCGTGCACCTCGGCCAACTCCCCCACGGCGGCGGTGGTGAGCACGCTGAAGGTGAGCCGCTCCTCGTCGCCCGCCCGCCAGACCGACCAGATGCCCGCGAAGGCGAGCACCGAGCCGTCGCGCGGAGTCATGTAGTAGGCCTGCCGGCCGCCGGCCGACCGAACCCACTCGTACCAGCCGTCGGCGGGAACCAGGCAGCGGCGGCGGGCGAAGGCTCCCGCGTAGGCCCGGCTGGTGGCCACCGTCTCGGCGCGTGCGTTGATCATCCGGGCGGCGGCGGACGGGGTGCGGGACCAGTGCGGAAGGAAGCCCCACCGGGCGGCGGCCAGGACGCGGTGGCCCTCGGCGGACAGGCGGACCACGGGGACCGGGTCGGTCGGCGCGACGTTGTGGTCCGGGCCGAGCCGCCCGCCCGTCTCGTCGTACGCCTCGAAGATCGCGCTCAGATCACCCGCGCTCCGGGTCGTCGCGTACCTGCCGCACACACCGGACACGCTAACGCGCCCCGCGGTCACGCGCTGTCCCGCCAACCGGGAGTCGGGCCGGTGGCCGGCGCCGCGCACGCCCCGGACACGGCAGAATGTAACCGTGGGGAACCAGACCGCGACCCGGCCGCTCCAGCCGTGGACCGCACCGACCGCGTCCGACCCGGTCGCAGCGACGCTGCGCCTGCCCGGGTCCAAGTCGCTGACCGCCCGCGCGCTGGTGCTCAGCGCGCTGGCCAGTGGCCCGTCCACGCTCGCCGGCCCGCTGCGGGCCCGCGACACCGAGCTGATGGCCGCCGGCCTGCGGGCGATGGGCGCGCACATGTCGATCAGCGACGACGACCGGTGGCTGGTCCGGCCGCACCGGCTGGTCGGCCCCGCGCACGTCGACGTCGGCCTCGCCGGCACGGTGATGCGGTTCGTGCCGCCGGTGGCCGGCCTCGCCGACGGCCGGATCACGTTCGACGGCGACCCGCAGGCGCGCACGCGTCCGCTCGGCCCGCTGATCGGCGCGCTGCGCTCCCTCGGGGTGCGGATCGACGTCGACGGCACGGACAGCCTGCCGTTGACCGTGCACGGCGCCGGCCGGGTCTCCGGCGGGGAGGTCGTCATCGACGCGTCCGCCTCCAGCCAGCTGGTCTCCGGCCTGCTGCTGGCCGCGCCCCGCTTCGACCGTGGGATCGTGGTCCGGCACGTCGGGCCGCCGGTCCCGTCCGCCCCGCACCTGCGGATGACCGTACGCATGCTCCGGGCGGCGGGCGCCGCCGTCGACGACACCGTCCCCGACGTCTGGACGGTCGAGCCGGGTCCGCTGACCGGGCGCGGCTGGGAGATCGAGCCGGACCTGTCCGGCGCGGTGCCGTTCTTCGCCGCGGCCCTGGTCACCGGCGGTGAGGTGACCCTCCAGGGCTGGCCGCACAGCAGCGCGCAGCCGGTGGAGCAGCTCCGCGAGCTGTTGCAGCGCATGGGCGGCGAGGTGACGCTCTCCACCGAGGGTCTGACCGTGCGGGGCACCGGCGTGGTGCACGGCCTGACGGCCGACCTCTCCGACGTGAGCGAGCTGACCCCCGCGCTGACCGCGCTGGCGATGCTGGCCGACTCCCCGTCCCGGTTCACCGGGGTCGCCCACATCCGGGGTCACGAGACCGATCGGATCGCCGCGCTGGCCCGCGAGTTCGCCGCGCTCGGCGCCGACCTCACCGAGTCCCGCGACGGGCTGGAGATCCGGCCGCGCCCGCTGCGCGGCGGGACCTTCCGCACGTACGCCGACCACCGGATGGCGCACGCCGCCGCGGTGGCCGGGCTCGCCGTGCCCGGCATCGAGGTCGACGACGTGTCGTGCACCTCGAAGACCATGCCCGAGTTCCCGGCACTATGGTCAGCGATGGTGACCGGTAAGAGCTGAGGCGACGGAGGACGGTCCTGGCGACCAGACGGCGGGAGTACGACGAGGACGACGTACGGGTTCGGCCCGGCAGGTCCTCGCGTCCGCGTACCCGGACCCGACCCCAGCACGCCGACGCGGTCGACGGGTTCGTGATCGCCGTCGACCGCGGGCGCTACACCTGCGTGGTCGGCGACGTCGACGCCCCGACGGTGACCGCCATGCGCGCCCGCGAGCTCGGCCGCAAGTCGGTGGTGGTCGGCGACCGGGTGAGCCTGGTCGGGGACACCTCCGGCGCGGCCGGCGCGCTGGCCCGCATCGTCCGGATCGCCGAACGGCGGTCGGTGCTGCGGCGTACGGCCGAGGACGACGCGACGACGGCCGAGGGCCGGCTGGAGCGGGTGGTGGTGGCGAACGCCGACCAGTTGGTGATCGTGAGCGCGTTGGCCGATCCGCCGCCGCGCACTGGGTTCATCGACCGGTGCCTCGTGGCCGCGTACGACGCGGACGTCGAGCCGCTGCTCTGTCTCACGAAGGCGGATCTGGCCGGGCCGGAGGCGGTGCTCGACTACTACGCCGAGCTGGAGCTGCCGTACGTGCTGATCCGTCCCGACTCGGAGCTGGACGCCCTGCGGGCGCTGCTCGCCGACCGGGTCTCGGTGCTGGTGGGCCACTCCGGGGTGGGCAAGTCGACGCTGGTCAACCGGCTGGTGCCGGACGCCGCCCGGGCGGTCGGCACGGTCAGCGCGATCGGCCGCGGCCGGCACACCTCGACCAGCGCGGTCGCGCTGCGGCTGCCGCCCGCGCCGCACGGCGACGGCCGGCGATCCCGGGCCGACGTCGCCGAGGGCTGGATCATCGACACCCCCGGCGTCCGCAGCTTCGGGCTGGCGCACGTGTCGGCGGACAGTCTCCTGCACGGCTTCCCCGACCTGGTCGAGGGCACGGTGGACTGTCCGGCCAACTGCCCGCACACGGCCGACGAGCCGGACTGCGGGCTGGACGCCTGGGTGGCCGCCGGGAAGGCCGACCCGCGCCGGCTCGCCTCGTACCGCCGGCTGCTGGCCTCCCGCGCCGGCGACACCGACCCGCGCGACGCCGACCAGCGCGGGCCCGGTGAGGACGACCGGCGCGGGCCTGACGAGTGACCGCCGTCGGCATCGGCTAGGTTCCGGACATGACCGGGTACGCCGCCGACCTCGACCTCGCCCACCTGCTCGCCGACGCCGCCGACGCGGTGTCGACGGCCCGTTTCCGCGCCCTCGACCTGCGGGTGGAGGCGAAGCCCGACCTGACCCCGGTCTCCGACGCGGACACCGCGGTGGAGCGGGAGATCCGGGCGCTGCTGGCGACGCACCGACCGGCCGACGGGCTGCTCGGCGAGGAGTACGGCGCGCAGCCGGCGACCGGGCCGGAGGGCCGCCGCTGGGTGATCGACCCGATCGACGGCACGAAGAACTTCGTCCGGGGCGTACCGGTCTGGGCGACCCTGATCGCGCTGCTGGAGGGTGACCGGCCGGTGCTCGGGCTGGTCTCCGCGCCGGCGCTGGGCCGCCGCTGGTGGGCCGCGGAGGGCGCCGGGGCGTACGCCGGTCGCGACCGGACCACCGGCGAGCCGATCCGGGTCTCCGGGGTGGGGCGGCTCGCCGACGCCAGCTTCTGCTACTCGTCGCTCACCGGCTGGGAGGACGTCGGCCGGCTGGACGCGATGCTGGAGCTGATGCGGGACTGCTGGCGCAGCCGGGCGTACGGGGATTTCTACGGCTACATGCTGCTCGCCGAAGGCGCACTCGACGTGATGGTGGAGCCGGAGCTGTCGCTGTGGGACGTGGCCGCGCTGGTGCCGATCGTGGCCGAGGCCGGAGGCACCATCACCGATCTGTCCGGCGCTCCCGCCCTGGCCAGCGGCCCGGTGGGTGAGCACAGCGCGATCGCGAGCAACGGGGTGCTGCACGCCGACATCCTGGCGCGGCTGGGTCCACCAGCCGCGCGCTGACCCTCGCCAACCTCTATCCTCGCGAGGTGGTCTCCTCCGGCTGGTGCTTCCTCGCGGCGATGATCATCGCGTACGGCATCGCCAACCTGCTCCAGTCGGTGGCCGCGGCCCGCACGACGGTGCATCACACCTTCGACCCCGGGCTGCTGCTGCGGCTCGCCGGTCACCGCACCTACCTGGTCGGGTTGGCCTGTCAGGTCGGCGGCTTCGTGTTGGCCTTCCTGGCCCGCCGCGACCTTCCGCTGTTCCTGGTGCAGGCGAGCGTGGCGGCCGGGCTCGGGGTCACCGCCATCCTCGGCGTGGTGGTGCTGAAGTGGCGGCTGCCGCTCGCCGAGGTGGTCCTGCTGGCGCTGCTCTTCGCGGGGATCAGCGCGCTGGTGCTGGCGGCCCGGCCGGCCCCGTCGCGGCAGCTCGGTCCGGCCGGGCTGGTCGCCCTGCTGGTGGTGCTCGTCGCCATCGCCGTGGCCGGCTTCTTCGCCGTCCGGCTGCACGGCGCGCCCGGTTCGGTGGCGCTCGGTTCGCTGGCCGGCCTGGCGTTCTCCGCCGCCGCGGTGGCCGCCCGGCCGCTGGCCTCCACGCCGTCGGCCGAGGTCTTCGTCCGCAACCCCCTGCTCTACCTGCTGATCGCGCACTCGATCGTCGGGCAGTTGCTGCTCGGCCTGGCGATGCAGCGGGGGTCGACCACGGCGGCGGTGGCGGCGATGGACGCGGCCGGGGCGCTGCCCGCGGCGATCGTGGGCCTGCTGCTGCTCAACGACAAGATCTGGCCGGGCCGGGAGTGGCTGGCCGGCGTGGGCTTCCTGGTCACCCTGGGTGCGGTGATCGGTCTGACCCGGTACGCCGAACCGCAGCACCACCACGCGGCCGGCTCCGATCGCGGCAGGGCGATGGCGGGCGCCGGCCAGCCGCTCTGACGGGCCGGGCGGGCCTGCCGACCGAACCCGGCCGGGTCAGGCCTCGACGGGCTTGCGCCGGCCCACCACCCGCTCGTAGAGGCGCTCCAGCGCCCCGGCGGTCCGCTCCCACGTGTAGCTGCACCGCACCCGGTCCACCGCCGCGTGCCCGTACGCGAACCGGCCGGCGTTGTCGGCGAGCAGCCGGCGCAGCGTCACCCCCAGGGTGCGGACGTCGCCCGGCAGCACCAGCCGACCGGTGACCTCGTCCACGACCGCGTCGGCGATCCCACCCATCGCGTAGCCGACCACCGGTACGCCGCACGCCATCGCCTCCAGCGACACCCGGCCCGCCGATGAGTAGTGCGGGGTGCAGGCGACCACGTCCGCGGACCGGTACCAGGTCGCCATCTGGTCGTGCGGCACGGCGCCCACCAGGCGCACCTGCTCGGCGACGCCGTGGCGCTCGGCGAGCTCGCGCAGTCGCCGAGCCTCGGCGTGGGTGGCGAGCTGCTCGACCGGCGGACCACCGGCGATCACCAGCTCGGCGTCGCCGACCAGGCGCATCGCGCGGATCAGGTCCTCCTGGCCGTGGCCCGCCGCGAGACCACCCACGGAGAGGATGCGGGCCCGCTGGTCCCGGGGCGCCGCCTCACCGTCCGGATGGAACTGCTCGGTGTCCACCCCGGCGGGCACCATCGCCACCGACGTGCGTTGCAGGCCCATCCGGGTGAGTTCGTCGACCTCGTCGTTGCATTGGGCGACCGCGATGTCCACCGCCCGGGTCAACGCCCGCTCCAGCGGGATCCGCTGCCCCGGGCCGTCGTACTCGCGGCCGAGGTGGCGAAGCTGCTCGACGCCGAGCGAGTGGAAGGTCTGCACGACCGGGATGTCGGTCTCCCGCACGGCGTGCGCGGCGGCGAGCCCGCCGACCCAGTAGTGCCCGTGCACCACGTCCGGCTGCCACTCACCGGTCCAGCGGTCGGTCAGCCACGTGCCGAACTCGGGCACGAGCGGTACGAGGTCGGCGGTGGGCAGGGGGGCGGGCGGCCCGATGGGTGCGCGCTCCACCCGGTAGCCGTCGACGTCCACCGTGGCGGGCGCGGCCGGGTCGTCCCGGCGTTCGTAGACCCGCACGTCGTGGCCCCGTCTGGCGAGCTCGGCAGCGACCCGTGCGATGTGATGGTGGGTGCCGACGGTCGGGCCGTCGGACGTCCGAAACGGGTCAGCGTGCGCGCAGACGAGACCGACGCGCATGGGTCACCTCCATGCGATCTTCAGCGGTGGTCCTCCCGGTCAGAGGGTCCCATTAACCAGGGCCTCGTAAGCCGAAACCTGGCAGATCAGGAAGAGCCCGGCAGGTGCCTCAGACACTTGCGCCACGGCAATCACCGGCGTCGCTCCTGTGACCGCCCGGTTGATCACGCTACGTGGTAATTCCACGAAGGCTTGGCGGCATGAGGCGGGCCGACCGGGGGTACCGGCGAAGAATGCCTCTCACCCGCAGCCTCGACGACGCCACCGTGGTGATCACCGGCGCCTCCAGCGGGATCGGCACGGCCACCGCGTACGCGCTGGCCCGGCGCGGTGCGGCCGTCGTGCTGGCCGCCCGGAGCGAGTCCGCCCTGACCTCGGTGGCGCAGCGCTGCCGGAAGCTCGGCGGCCGAGCCCTGGTCGTGCCGACCGATGTGACCGACGCCGGCTCCGTGCAGCGCCTCGCCGACCGGGCAGCAGCGGAGTTCGGCCGGATCGACGGCTGGATCAACAACGCGGCGGTCAGCGCCGTCGGGCTCTTCGACGAGATCCCGGTCGCCGAGTTCCGTCGCGTGCTGGAGGTGAACCTGCTCGGCGCGGTGCACGGCATCCGGGCCGCGCTGCCCCACCTCGGCGCCGCCGGCGGCGGCGTGGTGATCAACAATGCCTCGGTCCTCGCCGAGGTGGCGATGCCGTACCAGTCCGCGTACAACGCGACCAAGCACGGCATCCGCGGGCTCGCCGACACGGTGCGGCAGGAGCTACGGGTCACCGGCCGGGGCAACATCTCGATCTGCACCGTCCTGCCGGCCACCATCGACACCCCGTTCTTCCGGCACGCGGCCAACCACACCGGCCGGGAGCTCGTCCCACCACCGCCGATCTACCCGCCGGAGAAGGTCGCGGCGACCATCGTGCGGCTGCTGCGCCGCCCGCGCCGCGAGGCGTACGCCGGGGGCGCGGCCCGGCTCATCGGCCTCCAGTGGCGGTTGGCGCCGGCGCTGGCCGAACGCACCCTCGGCTGGTACGCGCACTGGACCCAGTTCGGGCCGGGTGCCCGGGCGGACACCAGCGGCAACGTGTTCCGAGCCGACGCGGAGGGCCGACGCGACGGCGGATGGCAGGGCCGTCGCCGGCAACTGGTGCGGATGACCGCCGCGTTCGGTCTCGCCGCCGCGGGCACGGCGGTCGGCACCATGGCGGCCCGGACCCGTCGGGCCAGGGCGGGCCACTGATGGGCCCGACCGAGCGGACGGACGCCCGGGCGGCGATCGACAGTCACCGCGAGACGATCACGCGGTCGGACCTGCGCTGCCTGGTCGAGGCGGATCAGTCGGGCCCGGTCGTCCGGGTCACCGGGGTGCTCGACCGGTCCGGCACGGCCGCCGTACGCGACGCGCTGCTCGACGTGCTCTGCGCCCGACCCGGCCCGGTGGTGGCCGACCTGACCGGCCTGCGGATCGCCGACCCGGCCGCCCGGGCGGTCTTCGCCGACGTCAATCGTGCGGTCGCCGACTGGCCGGCGGCCGGCCTGCTGCTGTCCGATCCGCAGGCCGCCGCCGATGACCCGGCACTGGGGGGTACGCCCGTCTGGCCGAGCCTGGAGGGTGCGTTGGCCGCGCTGGCGGAGTCGCCGATGGCGGCGGTGCTCAACGCCGATCTCGCCCCGGTGCCGGGGGCCGCCCGCCGGGCCCGGGAGCTGGTCACCGACGGTTGTCGACGGTGGGGTCTGCCGGTCCTCGCCGAGCCGGGCACCATCGCGGTCACCGAGCTGGTCAACAACGTGGTGGCGCACGCCCGTACGCCGATGACCGTGCGGCTCGCCCCGGACGGCGACCTGCTGCGCCTGGCCGTGCGGGACCACTCGACGCGCCGGCCCGCCTTCGCCGGGCTCGCCCCGCTGACGTCGACCGGCGGCCGCGGACTGCTGTTGATCGACACGGTGGCCCGGCGCTGGGGCAGCAGCCCGGTCCCGGACGGCAAGGTCGTGTGGTGCGTTCTCGACCCCGCCGACCAGCCACCGACCTGACCAGCGGCGGGACTGGTCGCGCCTGGGCGGTTCGTGGGCTTTTGCGGCCTTCGTCAGCCCGACGCAGGGCATGATCGACGGATCGAGTGGGTAGAGATCCGTCATGCGCGACGACGAGTACCCGACCCCCGTGTCCGACCCCGAGGCCGACGGCCTGCCGGGGACCGCCGATGACGACTCGACCGCGAACGACGACGTGCTGACCGGTCGCGAGGCGGACGGCCCGGACCCGGCCCAGCTGCCGGCGGACCGGGCTCCGCTCGCCGTGGACCGGTTCGGGACCACCGCCGACGAACAGCTCGACGGCGAGTCGCTCGACTACAAGCTCCAGCGGGAGCGCTTCGAGCGGCCGGTGGACGACCCGCTGGCCGGGCCGGTCGATCCGGCCATCGCCGCCGAGGCGGACAGCCGGGAGATGGCGGCGCAGGCCCAGCTCGACGCCGACGTGATCGATCCGGGCCCGACCTCGGACCCCGACTCGCCGGTCTCGCTCTACGACCACGGGCAGCTCGGTACGGTCGCGGACGCCACCGTCGGCCGGATCGTCGAACCGGACGAGGGCGCGCACACCGACCAGGAGACCGACAACGTGGCGTACGACGCGGGCTCCGCCGGCGGCGGCGCGAGCGCCGAGGAGCTGGCGATCCATGAGACCCAGCCGCCGCACTCGGTCTGACCGTCGGTCCCGGCGACTCAGTCGTCCAGGCCCCGTTCGATCGCGTACCGGGTCAGCTCGACCCGGTTGTGCAGTTGCAGCTTGCCCAGCGTGTTCTGCACGTGGTTCTGCACCGTACGGTGCGAGAGCCCGAGCCGCTGGGCGATCTGCTTGTACGACATCCCCTTGGCCACCAACCGGAGCACCTCGGTCTCCCGGTCGGTGAGCCGAGGCGCGGCACCGGCGTCCGGTGCCCCGGCCGGACCGTCGGGCCCGTCCGGCGGCGGGTCGGCGGCCAGCCGGCGGTACTCGCCGAGGACCAGGCCGGCGAGGCCGGGAGTGAAGACCGGTTCACCGGCCGCCGTACGGCGCACCGCGTCCAGGAACTCGCTCGGCGCGGCCGACTTCACCAGGTAGCCGGTGGCGCCCGCCTTGACCGCGTCCAGGACGCTCTGCTGCTCGCCGCTGGCCGAGAGCATCAGCACCCGCACCTGCGGCAGCGCGGCGCGCAGGCCCTGGATCACGTCCACGCCGGAGACGTCCGGCAGTTGGAGGTCCAGCACCACCACGTCGGGTCGGGCGGCGGCCGCCACGCGGACCGCCTGCCGGCCCTCGCCGGTGGTGGCCACGACCAGGTGACCGGCCTCGGTCAGGTCCCGGGCCACGCCCGCACGCCACATCGGGTGGTCGTCGACGACCATGACCCGCACCGGGCCGGACGGCTGCCGCTCGGTCATCGCCCCGCCCTCGGCACGGTCAGCTCCACCTCGGTCCCGGCGCCGGGCGTCGAGACGATCCGGGCCTCGCCGCCCAGGTCGGCGATCCGCCCCCGGATCGACTGGGCCACGCCGAGCCGGCCCTCGGCCGCCGCCTGGTCGAGCCGGCCGTCCGGGATTCCCGGCCCCTCGTCGCGTACGGACACGGTCACCGTCGCCCCCTCGTCCTCGATCAGCACCCAGGCACGGCCGCCGCCGTGCCGTTCGACGTTGTCCAGCGCCGCCGTCGTGGCCGCGGCCAGCTCGCGGGCGACCTGCGCGGGCAGGGGCACCGGCGTGGCCGGCGCGGAGACCGAGACCGTCGCGGCGGCGTGGCGGCCGAGCAGGGCCCGCAGGTCGACCGGGCCGTCCTCGCTGGGCGCGGGTGGACCGGCCCCGGCGATCAGGGCCCGCAGCGCCGCCTCCTGCTCGCCCGCCAGCCGGGCCAGCTCCCCCGCCTCCCCCGGCAGGTGGGCGCCGCGCCGCTGCACCATGGCGAGCACCTGGAGCACCGAGTCGTGGATGTCCCGGGCCAGCCGCTCCCGCTCCCGGGTCGCCGCCTCCAACTCCACGGCTCGGTGCAGCCGCTCCTCGGCGGTGACCGCCAACCGGGCGACGTGCCCGACCACCACCCCGGCCAGCAGGATGAGGATGACCCCGGTCAGCGACGACTGGCTGATCCGCTCCCGGGTCGCGAGGTCGGCGCCACCGATCACCAGAGCGGCGACCGTGCCCCGGCGCCGCCCGCCGGAGACCGCCCAGGCCAGCACCGGGCCGGCGAGCCAGGCCACCGCGAGGGTCGGCACCCCGGCGTGCAGGGCCGCCCGGCCCATCACCCACGGCGTGGCGAGCATGATCGCCAGCACCACCCCGAGGTCGGCCAGGAGCAGGGGCCACCCGCGCCAGGGCGGGCGCGCGTAGCCGACGGCGGTCACCCCGGTCCAGACGGCCATGACCAGGACCAGGCCCGCGGCGGCGAGCGGATGGGCGTAGCGGTCGGCGTCGCGCACGGCCAGCACGCAGACGTACGCGAGGGAGGCGACCCGGAACACCGCGAGGGCCCGCCAGAGCGGCACCTCGAACCCACCCGGCGACGACGGCATGGGCGCCACGATGCCACAGGACGTCATGAGCGCAGGGGCCGCCCGCTGCGGGCCGGAAAACCCTGACGTACGGTGGAAATGCCGCGAAGTCACTCCACGATCCGCTGTCCGGACGGGCCCATGACGAATGCCGATCCCGACCCACCGCGTACGGTTGTGCCCATAGAACCGTCTCTCCTCATCGCCGACGCCTTCGATCAGGCCCAGGTGACCGAGCTGCGTCACTCGGTCACCTCCTGCGCGCACGCGGCGGGGCTGCGTGGTCAGCGCCTCGACGACTTCGCGCTCGCGGTCAACGAGCTGATCACCAACGCGGTGCGGCACGGCGGCGGGCAGGGCGCCCTGCGGCTGTGGCGGCGGGGCGACGAACTGGTCTGCGAGGTCGCCGACCACGGGCACGGGATCAGCGCCGAGCGGCTCGGCAACCGCAGCCGCCCGGAGCCGGCGACCGTCGGCGGCTGGGGGCTCTGGCTGGCCCGGCAGCTCAGCGACACCATGGAGGTCGAGAGCGGCGACACCGGCACCGTCGTGCGGATCACCGCCGTCGTCGGCGCCCCGATCGGCCGGCCCGACTGAGCCCACGGCGTACGCGGCCGCTCAGCCGAAGAGGGCGCTGACCGACTCGCCGTTGTGGATCCGTCGCATCGCCTCGGCCAGCGCCGGCGCCACCGAGAGCACCTTCAGCTTCGGCACCCGCTTCTCCACCGGGATCGGCACCGTGTTGGTGCACACGATCTCCAGCACACCCTCCTGCTCGCTGAGCCGCTGCAACGCCCCGCTGGAGAAGAGACCGTGGGTGCAGGCCAGGCGGATCGAGCGGACGTGACGCCCCCGCAGGTGATCCATCAGCTCGATCACCGTGCTGCCCTTGGCGATCTCGTCGTCCAGCACGATGACGTCCCGGCCGTCCACGTCGCCGATCACCGCGCTGATCGTGACCTTGTCGTCGCTGAACCGCTGCTTCGCACCGGCGGCCACCGGTGTGCCGAGCATCCGGGCGAAGGCCGCCGCCTCTTTGGCGTTGCCGAGGTCGGGCGAGACGACGACGCTGTCGGCGAGGTCGTAGCGCCGGAAGTGGCCGGCCAGTTCGCGCAGCGCGTGCAGGTGGTCGACCGGCACGCTGAAGAAGCCGTGCACCTGCGGCGAGTGCAGCGTCATGGCCAGCACGCGGTCCGCGCCGGCCGAGGTGAGCAGGTCGGCGACGAGCCGCCCGCCGATCGAGATGCGGGGCGCGTCCTTCTTGTCCGACCGGGCGTACGCGTAGTGCGGCAGCACCACGGTGATCCGGCCGGCGGAGGCGCCACGGGCGGCGTCGATCATGAGCAGCAGCTCGACCAGGTGCTCCTGCACCGGCGGCACCAGGGGCTGGATCAGGAAGACGTCCCGCTCCCGGCAGTTGGCCTGGAGCTGCACCTCCAGGCAGTCGTTCGCGAAGCGGGACACCCGCACCGGGTGCAGCGGCACACCCAGCTGGGTGCAGATCTCGGCGGCCAGTTCGGGATGGGCGGTTCCGCTGAAGACGGCGATGTCACGCACGTTCGCACATCGTACGGTCGATCTCCGCCCGCCGGCTGCGCCGGGCCGAGGCGCGGCGTCAGCGGTCGGCGCGGCGGCGTGGGTTTGGGTACGGTGCTGCCGTGACCGGAGAGTACGTCGCCGCCATCGACCAGGGCACCACCTCCTCGCGGTGCATCATCTTCGACCGGGCCGGGGATGTCGTCTCCGTGGCGCAGCGCGAACACCGGCAGATCCTTCCCCGCCCCGGTTGGGTGGAGCACGACGCCGAGGAGATCTGGGCCAACGTCGAGCGGGTGGTGCGCGAGGCGCTGGACGCCGCCGGCACCGACCCGTCCAGGCTGGCCGCGGTCGGCATCACGAACCAGCGGGAGACGACGCTCGTCTGGGACCGGGCGACCGGGCGTCCGGTGGCCAACGCGATCGTCTGGCAGGACACCCGGACCGGCCCGCAACTGCGCGCGCTCGACGAGACACACGGCGAGGAGTGGTTCCGGACCCGCACCGGCCTGCCGCTGGCCACCTACTTCGCCGGCCCCAAGCTGCGCTGGCTGCTGGAGCACACCGACGGTCTACGGGCCCGCGCCGAGGCCGGTGAGGTGCTGTTCGGCACCATGGACAGCTGGCTGATCTGGAAGCTCACCGGCCGGCACGTCACCGACGTGACCAACGCCAGCCGCACCATGCTGATGGACCTGACCACTCTGGACTGGGACGCCGAACTGCTCGACGCGATGGGCGTGCCGGCCGCGATGCTGCCGGAGATCCGCGGCTCCGCCGAGGTCTACGGCACGGCCACCGGTGTGCTCGCCGGGGTGCCCGTGGCCGGCGCCCTCGGCGACCAGCAGGCCGCCCTGTTCGGGCAGACCTGCTTCCAGCCCGGCGAGGCCAAGTGCACCTACGGCACGGGCAGTTTCCTGCTGCTCAACACCGGGGCCAGCCCGGTCACCTCCGCGCACGGCCTGCTCACCACGGTGGCCTACCGGATCGCCGGGCAGCCCGCCGCGTACGCGCTGGAGGGCGCCATCGCGGTGACCGGTTCGCTGGTGCAGTGGCTGCGGGACAACCTCGGCCTGATCTCCACCGCGCCCGAGGTCGAAGATCTCGCCCGCACCGTCGACGACAACGGCGGCTGCTACGTGGTCCCGGCCTTCTCCGGGCTCTTCGCGCCGCACTGGCGCAGCGACGCCCGTGGGGTGATCGCCGGGCTCACCGGGTACATCACCAAGGGCCACCTGGCCCGGGCGGTGCTGGAGGCGTCGGCCTGGCAGACCCGGGAGGTGGTCGACGCGATGAACGCCGACTCCGACGTGGCGCTGCGCCGGCTGCGGGTCGACGGCGGGATGACCGCCAACACGCTGCTGATGCAGTTCCTCGCCGACGTGCTCGACGTGCCGGTGGTCCGCCCCCGGATCACCGAGACGACCTGCCTCGGCGCCGCGTACGCGGCCGGGCTGGCGGTCGGCTACTGGCCGGACCTGGGCACCCTGCGGGCGCACTGGCGCTCCGACGCCGAGTGGACGCCGGCGATGGACCCGGCCCACCGTGAGCGGGAGCTGCGCAACTGGCGCAAGGCGGTGCAGCGCACCCTCGACTGGGTGGACTGAGCCCGCCCGGGCCGGGCAGCCCGGGCGGGCGGTGACCGCCGGGCGGGCACCCGCGTCCGGTCGGGCACGGGCGTCACGCCGTGGTCACTCCCAGCGCAGGCCGGTGAGCGTCTCGTAGACGTCGACGTAGCGGGCGCGGGTCGCCTCGACCACGTCGTCCGGCATCTCCGGCGCCGGGGCCTGCTTGTCCCAGCCGCTGTTGGTGGCCCAGTCCCGCACGTACTGCTTGTCGTAGGAGAACTGGACCCGCCCCGGCTGGTACGACTGGGCCGGCCAGAACCGGGAGGAGTCGGAGGTCAGCAGCTCGTCGCCGAGGACCAGCGTGCCGTCCGGCGCCCAGCCCAGCTCAAGCTTGGTGTCGGCGACCAGGATGCCCCGCTCCGCCGCGATCTCGGCGCCGCGCCGGTAGATGTCGATGGTGATCTGGCGCAGCCGCTCGGCGGTCGCCTCACCGACCTTCGCCACCACGTCGGCGTACGTGATCGGCTCGTCGTGCTCGCCGAACGGCGCCTTGGTCGACGGGGTGAAGATCGGCTCGGGCAGGATGGACGCCTCCACCAGGCCACGCGGCAGCGGCACGCCGGAGACCGCACCGGTCCGCTCGTACTCCCTCAGGCCGCCGCCGGTGAGGTAGCCACGGGCGACGCACTCGACCGGGAGCATCTCCAGCCGTCGGACGCGGATCGCCCGGCCGGCGTACTCGGCCGGCACGTCGGTCGCCGAGATGACGTGGTTCGGCACCACGTCGGAGAGCTGGTCGAACCACCACAGCGACAGCGCGGTGAGCAGGCGGCCCTTGTCCGGGACCGGCGTCGGAATCGCGACGTCGTAGATCGAGATGCGGTCGGAGGCGACCAGGATCAGGTCGTCGCCGTCGGCGTAGACGTCCCGGACCTTGCCCGAGTGCAGAAGTTCCACGCGGCCTAGTAGACCATGTGTCCTGCGTACGTCGGCCAGGGGTGGCCGGGCGCATCGACGGGTCCGCGCGCGGCGGGCGGCGAGTGGCCGGACGGACGTTGACACTTCCGGGCGGTGCCTGCGTGAATGGGCCGGCCGTCCCCCTTCGCCCCCTCAGGAGCCCCGCGTGCCCGCTGCCCGAGCGTCCCTTTCCGGCTCCGGCGCCGACCCGGGCCGACGCCGGCTGCTGGCCGCGCTGCTGGGGGCCCCGGTGCTGGCCAGCGGCGGCGGGCTCACCGGATGCAGCGGCGGCCCCACGGCCAGCCCGCAACGCGACGGGCCGGTGACGTTGTCGGTCTTCTGGTGGGGCGACGCCAAGCGGGCGGAGCTGACCGAACGGGCCCTGCGCCTCTACACCGAGCGCAACCCCCGGGTCGGTTTCCGCGTCACCTGGCAGGGCGCCGACGGCTACTACGACCGGCTCGCCACGCAGGCCGCCGGCGGCAACGTGCCCGACATCGTCCAGGTCGACGACACCGTCCTCACCGAGTACGCCCAGCGCGAGATCCTTCTCGACCTCAGCTCCCACGTCGCCGACCACCGGCTGGACCTGCGCAACCTGCCCGACGGGCTGGCCCGTTACGGCCAGGTGGACGGCCGGACGGTCGGCGTCGCGGCGGGGCAGACGGCGGCGGCGGTGGTCTTCAACCGGACCGTGCTGCGCGAGCTGCGGCTGCCCGAGCCGCACACCGGAATGACTTGGGCCGAGTACGTCGCCTGGGCCCAGCAGGTCACCACGACGAGCCGGGGCCGCGTCGCCGGCACCACCGACCCGTCCGGCGACTACCGGGCGCTCTGGCTGTGGCTGCGCGGCCAGGGTGGCGAGCTCTACCGGGGCCGGAAACCGGGCTTCACCGTCGAGGACCTGGTCAACTGGTTCGAGCTGTGGCAGCGGGCCCGGGCCGGGCGGGCCACCCCCGGCGCCGCCTTGGTCGAGCAGGCCGACGGCGGGGAACCGGCCCGGCAGCTGGTGGTCTCGGGGCTGACCGCCGCCTCGTTCGCCTGGTCGCACCAGCTCCCCGAACTGCAGAGCCTCACGAAGGCCGAGCTGGGTGTGGCGGGCTTCCCCGGCTCCACCGGCGCGCAGTGGGCGCGGGCATCGATGTACTGGTCGGTCTTCCGCGGCTGTCGGCACCCGGACGTGGCGGTCGACGTCCTCAACTTCCTCACCGGCAACGGCTCGGCCGGTGCCGTCCTCGGGTACGAGCGAGGGCTCAGCCCCAGCCAGGCCGTACGCCGGGCGGTGAGCGGCGACGTCACCGACCCCGTCCAGCGACGCGTGGCCGCCCTCGGCGAGACCCTCGGTGTGGCCGTCGGGCCG
Source organism: Micromonospora sp. NPDC049366 (assembly GCF_044466625.1). Lineage (NCBI taxonomy): Bacteria > Bacillati > Actinomycetota > Actinomycetes > Micromonosporales > Micromonosporaceae > Micromonospora > Micromonospora sp. NPDC049366. The sequence goes on along the minus strand of NZ_JBITMV010000001.1, from coordinate 790,126 downwards.
GCTCCGGCGCCGCCGCCGAAGGGGCACGCCCGCGTCCGTTCCCTGCTCGTCGCCGCCGCCGAGAGCGTCCGGTCCGGTGGGGTCCGCCCCCGCCCGGCGGCGACCCGCTTCCTCGCCCAGGCCGACGCGGCGCTGACCACCTGACCGGGTGAAGCCCCGGACCGGCCGGCCGCGCCGCGGCGGGCGCCGGCCGGCGGGAGCCGTACTGAGGCCCCGGCGACCGGGGTCAGCGCGGCGGGCCGCCCCGGCGGTTGCGCGTCAGGCGCAGCAGCAGGAGCACGATCACCACGACCACCACGAGGCAGCAGAGCAGGCCGATGAACCCGAAGCCACCGCGCGAGCGGCGCCGGGCGGCCTCGACCACCAGCTCGCCCGTCCCGCTCGCCGCCCACGCCGCCACGGGCACGTACAGCGCGAGCACGACCCCACCGAGGACCGCGCCGAGCCGGCCCCACCACTTACCGAAAGAAGACATGCCCACATCCTCGCCGAGAAGCGCAACATCGGCAGCGCGCCGAGCAGGACACGCGGCCCCGGTCACGTGCCGCGTCCGCGTTCCCGGCGGCCACCGTGGAGAAGATCCGCGCGGCGCCGAGGGACGCGGTCACCGGCAGGGCGGGGTGTCGAAGTCCGCCTCGCCGGCGCGGGTCAACGCGAACTCCACCGTCGGCTCACCCGACCCGGCAACGACCGCGCCGTCGGCTCCCAGGTTGGTGAACGACGTGCGGATGGTGAGCCGGTCACGGTCCCAGTCGCCGTCGAACCCGTTCAGGCGCGGACCGGCCGACTCCGTGTCCGGGCGGGTGTGCAGGCGGAAGCGGGTGCCGAGGTAGTTGACCGCGTCGCCCCAGACCTCGTACTGCTCGACCTGCCCCGCCCGGCAGACCTTCAACCCGCCGGAGAGATCCGGGCAGTCGCCGCAGCGGTCGGTCGCACTGGGCTCGTCGTCGTCGAGGCGCAGGACGACCGGGCGGTCGTCACCCGGGCCGTACGGCACCACGCCCTGCCAGTAGCCGGTCAGCGCGGGCTTGCCGGGCAGGGCCAGCGCCCACGGGTTCGCCGCCCAGTGGAGGCCGTAGACGACCCCGACGCCGAGCACGATCAGCACGGCGAGCAGGGCGAAGAAGCGGACGTTGCGGGGCTTGCGGCGCGGTCGCGGCAGGGCCATCGGAGTCTCCTCAGGTCGCCCACACCGTACGCGCCACGATCAACCGCGCGCTGCCGGCGGAAACGGAAGAACCCGGGCCGGTTTCCCGGGCCCGGGTTCTTCTCTCTCGTAGCGGGGACAGGATTTGAACCTGCGACCTCTGGGTTATGAGCCCAGCGAGCTACCGAGCTGCTCCACCCCGCGTCGGTTCTTCAACTCTACCCCATCCCCGGCGATGATGATCGCGGGGCCACCGATTCGGCGACGAGCAGCGCCGGGCGCTCGTGGGAGGGTTCCCGCGGCAGCCGCCGGGCGCCACGGCCGACCGGCGTCGAGCGCGGCACCCGCCGCACGGGAGACCGCGAGGCGAGCGTCCACACTGGCGACGCCACCGACGGCGAAGGGCCCGCCCCCCTACCTGGGGAACGGGCCCTGACCTGGTGTTTCTCTCGTAGCGGGGACAGGATTTGAACCTGCGACCTCTGGGTTATGAGCCCAGCGAGCTACCGAGCTGCTCCACCCCGCGTCGGCCCGCTAACCGTAGCGCACCGACCCGGGGCACCGCAAAACGGCCTTCAGGCACACCGCCGCCGCCCCCGCTGACCTGGGTCGACGTCAGTCGAGCCAGTCCTCGATCGCCCGCACCGCCCGGCGGCTGTCGGCGTCGACCTGGGCGCGCTCGGCGGAGGTGTTCTCCCAGCCCTGCTCCCACAGCACCGTCACCACGTCATCGATCCGCACCGCCCGGACCAGCCGGACCTGCTCGTCACCCGGTTCACCCATGCCCTCGGGGTACGGCGCCCGCATCTCGAACAGCACCGACTCGTCCCCGTACTCCCCCGGGTCCAGCAGCCGCTGCCGCCAGGTCACCCCGGTCTCGTCCGGCCCCTGCCGGGGGCAGGAGCGGACGGCCTGCCGCAGCTCCCGCAGCACGTCGTCGGCGCGGCCCGGTCGGTAGATGGTGATGCTGTGCAGGTAGCTGCCGTCCGGCACGCTGCCCGGTGGCGTGCTCGCCAGCTTGTAGGCCAGGTTACGGGCGCGGCGCTGCACCACGGCGGCCTCGCTGGGAAAGCGGGCCGCGCAGAGCGTCGGCAGCAGCGGCGTCGCGCGCGCCGTCTCCAGGCCCAGCTGGTTCGCCGGCGCCAGGACGAAGAAGGCCCGGTCCGGGATCGAGGTGGGCGGGCGGCGGGTCGGCTGGGCGGTGCTCGGTGCCGCCGACGGCTCGGCGGTCCGCGTGCTCGGCACGGACGCCGGTGCCGACGGCGACGCGGACGGGCTGAGCGCCGGGCTGGTCGGCACCGGGCCGGGGGTGTCGGCGGGCGGCGGGACCGGCGCGGGCTCGTCGGCCGAGAACACCAGCCGGCCGCCGGTGGCCACCCCGCCGAGCAGCAACGCCACCGCGAGCGCGGTCCCGGTGGCCCGGACGCGACCCCGCCGGTCGGCGTGCCGCCGGATCACCTCGGGGTGGGCCAGCTCCTGGCCGTCGGCGATGGCCGTGAGCGACCGGTAGAGGTGGGAGAGTTCAGCTGACATCATTCGCCTCCAGCTCCATCGTGGAGAGGTCGGGCAGCAGGGCGGCGAGCCGGGCACGGCCCCGGGACAGCCAGGACTTCACGGTGCCGACGGAGGCCCCGGTCTCCCGGGCGATCTCCTCCACCGGCATGTCGAAGAGGTAGTGCAGGGCCAGGGCCTGCCGTTGAGCGGTCGGCAGCTGCCGCAGCGCGCGGACGAGCAGCACGCCGTCCTCGCTCGGCGGTGGCGTGGTGGCCGGCGGTCCGGTCCGGCTCAGCACCCCCCGCCAGCGGTGCAGACGCCGCCACCGGTCGGTCGCCAGCCGGGCGACCACCAGTCTCAGCCACGCCTCCGGCGCCGGGTGCGCCGCGAGCATCCCCCACTGCCGCCAGGCCCGGGCGTACGCCTCCTGCACGAGATCCTGCGCCTCGGTGTGGTCGCCGGTGACCGCGTAGCCGTAACGCAGCATCCGCCGGGCGGTGCTGCGGTAGAACTCGTCGAAGCTCTGCGCGTCCCTCACCACTGTTCCCCCTCGTCCGCGCCCCGTTGCAGGAAGGACGACGCACCGCTGTCCGAGGTTGCGGGCGGTTCGGCCCGGTCGGAAGGGCGACAGACGGGTGTGGGCCGGGCATGCCGGAGCCCCCGCCGTCAGGACCGGGTGCGGTCCGACGACGAGGGCTCCAGGAGGTGTCCGGGTGCGGTGGGTCAGCCGCCCGATCCGGGCGGCGGGCTGCCGGTCGACGACGGCGACGGGCTGCCGCTCGGGGCCGGGCTGCCACCCGAGGTGGGTGTGGCCTGCCCCTGGGCCTGCTGGAAGGCGGTGAGCGCCTCGTCCAGCGTCTTGAGCGCCCGCCCGTACCGCTCGAAGTCACCGGACGCCTGCGCGGCCCGGACCTCGGTGATCGCGGCCTGCACCCGGTCCGCCGCGGCGGCCAGCTCGCCGGTCAGCGGCGGTTCGTCGTCGCCGGTGGTCGGAGGCGGCGGGTTGCCGCCCGTGGGCGGCGGCGGGGTGGTGGTGCCCGGCTGCTGCCCGGCCCGCTTGCCCTGCTCAGCGAGCTGTTTGATGCCGTCGGCGACGTTGTCGGCCAGCGCGACGTACGAGCCGCCGTCGCCGTACGACATCAGCACCTTCTGCAGCAGCGGGTACGCGTCCTGCTGGTTGCTCTTCACGTAGACCGGCTCGACGTAGAGCATGCCGTTGGCGAAGGGCAGCGAGAGCAGGTTGCCGTACTGGACCTGCGCCTGGTTGGAGGAGAGCAGGTTCAGCTGCTGGCGGATGTTCGTGTTGGTGTTCGTCATCCGCTGGTGCACCTGCACCGGCCCGGAGATCGCCGTCTGGTCGGGCAGCTCCAGCACCTCCAGCTTCGGCTGCCCGTCGACGTACGACCCGGAGATCAACGCGGCGAGGTTCTGCCGCCCGTTCGGGGTGACCGCGGAGGTGAGCTGGAAGCGCGGCCCGTCCTGCCCCGGGAACTCGGTGAACAGGTAGTACGGCGGCTGCTTCTGGCCGCTGTCGGGCGCGTCCGGCACGTTCGGCACCTGCCAGAAGTCCTGCGCCGAGTAGAAGTCGCCGGGGTTGGTCACGTGGAACTTGATGAGCAGGTTGCGCTGCACCTTGAACAGGTCGGCCGGGTAGCGGAAGTGCTCGGCCAACTCGGCGGGGATGTCCTTCTTCGGCAGCACCAGGTCGCCGCCGAACGCCTTGTTCCAGGCCTTCAGCACCGGGTCGTTCTCGTCGAACTCGTAGAGCCGGACCGTTCCGTCGTACGCGTCGACGGTGGCCTTGACCGAGTTGCGGATGTAGTTGACGTTCTCCCGGGCCAGCTGGAACGTGCCCCGGCCGGTCAGCTCGTCGGTGGTCTCCTCGCGCAGGTTGACCCGCTCCGCGTACGGGTAGGTCGCCGCCGTCGTGTAGCCGTCGACGATCCACTGCACGCGGCCGCCCACCACCGCCGGGTACGGGTCGCCGTCGAGCGTGAGGAAGGGCGCGACCTTCTCCACCCGGTCCCGCGGGTTGCGGACGTAGAGCAGCTTCGAGTTCTCGTTGACCGCGCCGGAGAGCAGGAAGTTCGACTCCTGCTCCTTGAGGGCGTAGAGCAGCCGGCGGGGGAACGAGCCGATCGAGACGCCGCCCTCACCGGTGTAGGTGTACGACTCGCCGCCGCCCTCGCCGACCGGCCGGTCGAACTCCGCCTTCTTGTTCGGGTCGGTCTGGCCGACGATCGCGTAGTCGCCGTCCTCCATCCGCTCGCCGTAGTAGATCCGCGGCTGGGTCGCCGGGATCTGCTCGGTCTGCGAGGAGCATGCCTCCTGCGTCTTCACACCGAGGAAGCCGGAGACGAAGAACGGCTGGCCGCCGCAGACGACCTGGTTGGCGGGGGCCGCCACCAGCCCGTAACCGTGCGTGTAGACGGTGTGCCGGTTGATCCAGGTGTTCTGCTGGTCGGTCAGCTCGCCGTAGTTGATCTCCCGGACGCCGACCACGTAGTCGGAGGTCTTGCCGTTCACCCCGTAGCGGTCGATGTCCAGCTTCGGGCCGAAGTCGTAGAAACCCCGGACCTGCTGGAGCTGGGTGTACGTCTCGCTGACCAGCTGCGGGTCGAGCAGCCGGACGTTCGGCACGACCGAGGTGTCGGTGGCCAGGCTGGCCGGCGGGGTGAGGTTGTCCGCCGCGTACGCCGTGGTCTTCGTGTCCGCCAGCCCGAAGGCCGTGCGGGTCGCGTCGATGCTGCGCTGGATGTACGGCGCCTCCTTCTCCTTGGCGCTCGGCTTGACCTCGAAGGTCTGCACCGCCCAGGGGTAGATGCCGCCGATCGCCACCGCGGAGAGGCCCAGCAGGGCCAGCGAGATGCCCGGCCAGACCAGGTTCCGCATCCAGGCGTTGGAGAAGATGAGGATCGCGACCGCCACGACGATCGAGATGTACGCCAGGATCTCCTTCGCCGGCAGCAGCGCGTTGACGTCGGCGTAGCCGGCGCCGAAGAGCTTGGCGCCCTCGTTGTACTCCAGCAGCATCGCCCGCCGGTCCAGCACGTACGCGATGGCCTTGAGCCCGACGAAGACCGCGACCAGCGTGCTCAGGTGGGCCCGGGCCGCGTTGGTCATCCGGTCGCCGACGCCCTGCAGCCGCACCCCGCCGAAGAGGTAGTGCACGGCCAGCGCCCCGACCACGGCCAGCACCACCGCGGTGAAGCCGACGCCGAGCAGGTAACGCCAGAACGGCAGTTGGAAGACGTAGAAGCCGACGTCGATGCCGAACTCCGGGTCCTTGACGCCGAAGCTCCCGCCGTTGCGGAAGAGCAGCCACTGGTTCCACCGGCTCTGCGCGGAGAGCCCGGCGAAGAGGCCGACGACCCCGGCGACCACCGCGATCCAGGTGCCCAGTCGAGGGCTCAGCGCCATCCGGTAACGCTCGAGAGTGGCCTGCTCGGCCGAGTGCGGACGCAACCGCGGGCGCAGCCGGTGGGCCAGCCAGAGGTTGCCGCCGACCACCAGCGCCATGGCCAGGCCGACGACGAGGAAGAGCAGCAGCCGGGTGACGAGCACCCCGGTGAAGACCTCGGTGTAGTCGACCTCGTCGAACCAGAGCCAGTCCGTCCAGGCCTGTACGCCCCACCCGAGCAGCGTGAACAGCACGAACACGCCCACCAGGACAGCGATCGTGACGCGTCCGCGCCGGCTCATTCTCGGCAGGGGGCTGCTGCTACGCATGACCACTGTTGGCTCCGCACGCTCGATGTGATCGGCTCCGACCAGGCAACCAGAGTACGGGGTGTTCCTGAGCGTGGCGTCCCACGGTCACGCCGAGCTGCCGATGGCGGCCCGTCGACGGAGACTCGGCGGGACCGTGTCGGGCCGCCGGCGGCGCCGTGGCGGAGTCAGCAGCGGGTCGGCTGGCCTCCCGCCCGCAGCGTCTCGAGTGCGCCCAGCGCCTCGTCGAGCGACCCGACCTTGATCAGCGGCAGGTCGGGTTGCGGGTTGCGGACGGCCTCCGCGCAGTTGTCCTCCGGCACCAGGAAGACCTTGGCCCCGGCCCGCTTCGCGCCGACCAGCTTCTGCGGGATGCCGCCGATCGGGCCGACCTTCCCCTCGTCGTCGATGGTGCCGGTGCCGGCGATCACCATGCCGCCGGTCAGGTCGGCGGGGGTCAGCTTGTCGATGATGCCGAGCGCGAACATCAGGCCGGCGCTGGGACCGCCGATGTCCTCCAGGTCGATGTTCAGGTTGAACGGGTGCGGCTGCTGCTGCTCGATCTCGACGCCGATCCGCGGGCGGCCGTCCTGCTCGCGGCTGGTGACCTGGGCGGTGGCCGGCGTGCCGGCCCGGGTGTAGCCGATGGTCAGCGCCGTGCCGGCCGGCTTGGCTCGGATCAGCTCGGTGAGCCGGGCGGCGACCGGCACCGGCTGACCGTCGACCGAGGTCAGCTGGTCGCCCGGCTTGAGCACCCCGTTGGCCGGGCCGTCCGCGGCCACCGTCTTCACGACCACCTTGACCGGGAAGCCCAGCTCGCGCAGCGCCGCGGTCTCCGCGCTGGTCTGCGAGGCGGCGAAGTCCTCGGCGTTGCGCTGCTCGACCTGCTCCTGCGACTCGCCCGGCGGGTAGACCAGTTCCCGGGGCACGACCGCCTCGTCCCGGGAGAACCAGCCGACGATCGCCGAGCGGAGCTTGACCGTGGGCTGCACGCCGACCGTGGTGAGCCGCAGCTGGCCCGCCGAGGTGGAGGTCTCCCGGCCGGAGACCTGGATGACCTCCTTGCCGTTCTCGCTGCCCAGCGTGTTGACCGTCGGGCCCGGGCCGAGCACCACGTACGGGATCGGGGTGCCGAGCACGCCGATGCTGAGCAGGGCGGTGAGCAGGGCACCGAGCAGGACGGTCAGGCCGCGACGTCTCATGCGGCTGAGCGTACCGACCGGCCCGGACCGCCTCGGCGACCCGCGGGAACGACTTCGCCCTCAGCGCAACGCCAGCGGCGCGACCTGGGGCGTGGCGCGCGTACCGTAGACGTCGTGCCTGATATTCCGTTCGGTTTTGCGCTTCCGGGTGGGCAGCCACCAGACCCCAACGATCCCGCGCAGATGCAGCAGTTCATGTCGCAGTTGCAGAACCTGTTCGCCACGTCGGGCAGCGGGCCGGTCAACTGGGACCTGGCGCGGCAGGTGGCGGCGAGCCAGCTCGCGGCCGCGGGCGACCCGGCGGTGTCGCCCTACGAGCGCAACGCGGTGGAGGAGGCGCTCCGCCTGGCCGATCTCTGGCTGGAGCCGGCCTCCGCCCTGCCGTCCGGCATCCAGACCTCGGTGGCCTGGAACCGGAACGAGTGGATCTACAAGACCCTGGACGTCTGGCGCAAGCTCTGCGACCCGGTGGCCAGCCGCATGGTCGGCGCCATGGGTGACCTGGTGCCGCCGGAGGCCCGTGCCCAGCTCGGCCCGATGCAGTCGATGGTGGCCACCCTCGGCGGGGCGCTCTTCGGCGGCCAGCTCGGCCAGGCGCTCGGCTCGCTCGCCGCCGAGGTGCTCTCCGCCGGCGACATCGGGCTGCCGCTCGGCCCGGCCGGCACGGCCGCGCTCATCCCGGCCAACATCAAGGCGTACGGCGAGGGCCTGGAGCTGCCGGAGGACGAGGTCCGGCTCTACGTGGCCCTGCGCGAGGCCGCCCACCAGCGGCTCTTCCAGCACGTCCCGTGGCTGCGCGGGCACGTGCTCAGCGCCGTCGAGATGTACGCCTCGGGCATCCGGGTCAACCGGGAGGCGATCGAGGAGGCGATGGGCCGGGTCGACCCGACCGATCCCGAGTCCATGCAGGCGATCGCCCTGGAGGGCATCTTCACGCCGGAGGACAGCCCGGCCCAGAAGGCGTCGCTCGCCCGACTGGAGACCGCGCTGGCGCTGGTCGAGGGGTGGGTCTGCCACGTGGTGGACAGCGCGGCCACGGGTCGGCTGCCGAACGTGGTCCGGCTGGCCGAGGCGTTCCGTCGCCGCCGGGCCGCCGGCGGCCCGGCCGAGCAGACCTTCGCCGCGCTGGTCGGTCTGGAGCTGCGTCCGCGCCGGCTGCGCGAGGCGGCCGCGCTGTGGGCGGCGCTCACCGAGCACCGCGGCATCTCCGGGCGGGACGCGCTCTGGGGCCACCCCGACCTGCTCCCCTCCGAGGACGACTTCGCTGACCCGGTCGCGTTCGCGATGTCCGAGTTCGACCTGAGCGAGCTGGAGGGGTTCGACTTCAGCGCCCCCGGCGGCCCCGAGGAGCAGGTGCCCGGCGAGTCGGAGCGCCGGCCAGACGACGATACCGACGACGACAAGCGCCCCTGACCCGTTCCCCGGCCGGCGTCAGCGCGACGCCGGCCCGGGCCGTCCGCACCCGGCCGGACCGGTCGACCCGCCAGCTGTTCCGCCGGTCGGGCCGGCGGCGCTGTGCGCCCGCTCAGCCGCCGGAGAGCAGGGCACGGGTGGCCTCCCAGCCCTCCAGGGCCGGGTCGAGAGTGGCCAGGTCGGCCGGGCCGCGCAGCCGTCGCCAGGCCGGAGTGACGGCCAGGTCGCCGGGGTGCGGCGCCGCGGCCCGGACCGCCGTCGGCAGCGAATGGTCCAGGTCCAGCGTCGGCAGCCAGTCGGGCACGGGCAGCCGTACGGCGACGCCCAGCAGACCGGGACCGTTCTCGGCCGGAGCCACCGCGGCCGGTCGGCTGGTCAGCGGCCGGAGCAGCTTGCCGACGGTGAGGCCGGGCAGGTCGGGGGCGTCGGGGGCGAGCACGGCCGCCTGCTCGTAGCCGGTCAGGGCCGCGAACACCGCGTTGGGGGTCGGCTCGGTGACCTCATGGACGGCCATGTCCGGCCAGGTCACGGCGTCGGCGAGCCAGCGGTCTGCCGGGGTGACCGCCACGGCCGTGTCGACCTCGTTCAGAGTGGCGAGCAGGTCGACGGTGTCCTCGGCGAGCGCGGTGCGCCACCGCTTCGGCTCGACGCCGGGCGGAGCCCACGCCACCGGGCCGAGCAGGGCCACCACCACACGCCGCACCACGCCCCGACCCTAGTCGTTCAGTCGGTGAGGGCCGGCACGCAGGCCGCCGCCGCGACACCCTCCAGGTAGCCGCGGGCGCGCTCGGCCTTGGGATAGCGGCCGACCAACGCCCAGAACGCGCTGTTGTGACTGGGCACGATGAGGTGGGCGAGCTCGTGCAGGAGCACGTAGTCGATCACCCAGTCCGGCATCTCCTGGACGCGGTGTGAGATGCGGATGGTCCGGTCGGCGGGGGTGCAGGAGCCCCAGCGGCCGTTCTGGTTGGTCACCCAGCGGACGCTTGCCGGAACGGCCTGGGCGCCGTACTCGGCGAGGTAGGCGGTGATCAACCGGGTGGCCCGGGCGAGCAGCTCGGCGTCGGAGCGGCCCAAGCGCCCCTCCCGGGCGGCGAGCCGGGCCAGCATGCGGTCGACCCACTCGCTCTCCTCGGCCCGGGAGAACTGGTCGGGGATCAGGACGACGACACGCTCACCGTCGCGGTACGCGGACACCGTGCGTCGCCGGCGCTGGCTGCGCCGCACCTCGACAACCGGCTTGCGCACGCCTGCCATCACAGACCCGCGCAGCCTCGGTTTGCTGCCACGAGGGAAAGTTACTGCGTAGTGACCAGGGGTCGGAAGGGTCAACCCCGCGACACGCGCCCGGAAGATGGTGATTGGTCGCCAGGAGTCCCGAAAATTTTCTTGCCGATCACCGCGAAGCGTCACCGTCACGCTTCGTGGCGGGCCGCCGGGACGCCACCTGCGGCGCGACGGCAGCCCCTCCACGTTAGGTGATCAATCCACGCGTCCGTCGCCGGGGGACCCCCTGGCGGGTCATCTGAGCGGATTCGGTCGGCGTGTCCCCGCCAAACTGACTTATCCGACGTTCTTCGCCGTGCACACTCTCGTCGTCGGCTTCCTCACAGTGTCGATGCACAGCTGACATGGAACCGCCCACACCTGGGTAGGGTCCGCGGACCAGCGGCCACTGGATGGCCGAGGAGAAAGACCCAGCGCCGGCGCCCCGCGTGGCCCGCCGCCGGGAGGACCGCCGGGACGGCATAGCCGGCGGACGAGACGAGGAGGGCACCGTGGCCGACCAGGCCCAGACCTACAACGGTTACTGCGTGAAGTGCAAGGAGAAGCGGGACTTCGAGGGGCACGTCGAGGTCTCGAAGACCGGGATGAACATGGCCAAGGGCAAGTGTCCGGTGTGCGGCACAACAGTGAACCGCATTCTCGGCAAGGCCAAGGTCTGACAGACCGCGACCAGACGGGGGTGGGGTGGCCGACGGCCACCCCACCCCCGTTCGTCGTCACGGTCCGCACACTGTCGTGTGCCCGACAGTAGTTACCGGCCGGTTGTGGACAACTCGCGTTTTCCTGTGGACAGCGCAGGACAGGGACCCGCGCACCTGTGGACAACGATCCACCCAGCGCACCGACACGGTCACGATTCGTTGTCATGACCCGCACCGCGTTGCCCCGTCCGACCCTGCTGCCCGGCCTGACCCGGCTGTGGCGGGACCGGCACACCCTCCAGCTCGGCCTCACGTCCGACCGGGCCGTCGTGCTGGAGATCACCGACCCGCGCGCCGCCCGGATCCTGGACCTGCTCGACGGCACCCGCAGCGAGCGGGCCGTCCTGGCCCACCCGGCCGCCGTCGACCTCGGCGTCGACCAGGCCCGCACCCTGATCGACGCGCTGCGGGCCGCCGGCCTGCTCGTACCCCGGCACACCCTGCTCCCCCGCGACCTCGCCGGTCCGGCTCGGGCCCGGCTCGGGGCGGAGACCGGCGCGCTGGCCCTCGCCGCGACTCGGCTGCCGACCACCCCGGCGCAGGTGATCCGCCGACGACGCGCCGCCCGGGTGCTGGTCACCGGCGTCGGCCGGCTCGGCGCGGCGGTCGCCGTGGCACTCGCCCAGGCCGGCGTCGGCCAGGTCACGCCGGAGCTCACCGGCGCGGTGCAGGCCGCCGACCTGATCGGCACCGGCATCCCCGCCGCCGATCTGGGTCGTCCCCTCGCTCCCGCGGTCCGCGACGCGGTCACCCGGGCCGCTCCCGGCGCGGTCGGCACGGGTCGACGCGGCCGGGTCGACCTGGTGGTCCAGCTCGGCACGGACCGTCCGGCGGCCCTGATCGCGGCCGGGTACGCCCAGCGCCGCCAGCCACATCTGCTGATCTCGGTCCGGGAGGGCGTGGCGGTGGTCGGGCCCCTGGTCCGGCCACCGTCCGGCCCATGCCTGAACTGCGTCGACCTGCACCGCACCGACCGCGACCCGGACTGGCCCCGGCTGGCGGCCCAGCTCGCCGCCGACGGCCCCAACGAGGCGTGCGCCACGGCGACCCTGCTCGCCGCCGCCGGCTTCGCGACCGCCGAGGCGCTGGCGTACCTCGACGGGGGCAGCCCGGAGACGATCGGCGGAGCGGTCGAGATCGACGGTCCGGCCGGCGTGCGTCGGCGGAGCTGGCCACCGCACCCCTCCTGCGACTGCGCCCGCCGACACCGCTGACACGGTGGATCGCGTCGCCCGCCGACCCTCGCACCGGGCCACCGGGCGGCGGGTTCCCCCCGACCTCCGAGGTCCGCGCGGGTGTCCCCCGGCGGGCGGTCTCGGCCCTCCCGTCCGGACCTAACGACGGGTGCCCGGCCGCTCAGCAGCCGCAGGCCCGCCGCGTCGGTAACAATGACCGGGTGACCGACATCCCGCGCCGGGCTGTGTCCCGGACCGCCAAGCTCGCCGCACTGCCGCTCGGCTTCGCCGGACGGACCGTCCTCGGCATGGGAAAGCGCGTCACCGGGCTCGCCTCCGACGTGATCTCCGCAGAGATCCAGCAACGCACCGCGGAACAGCTCTTCAGCGTCCTCGGGCAGCTCAAGGGCGGTGCGATGAAGTTCGGGCAGGCTCTGTCGGTGTTCGAGGCCGCCCTGCCCGAGGAGATCGCCGCGCCCTACCGGCAGGCGCTGACCAAGCTCCAGGAGGCCGCCCCGCCGCTGCCCGTCGCGAGCGTGCACAAGGTGCTGGCCGAGCAGCTCGGCCCCGACTGGCGTGACCGGTTCGTCGAGTTCAACGACAGCCCGGCCGCCGCGGCGAGCATCGGGCAGGTGCACCGGGCGGTCTGGCGCGACCCGGGATACGGGCCTTCGGGCGCGCCGCACCACCGGGACGTCGCCGTGAAGATCCAGTACCCGGGTGCGGGTGACGCCCTGCTCGCCGACCTGAAGCAGCTCTCCCGGCTGGGCGGGATGTTCCGGGCCATCCAGCCCGGGCTGGACGTCAAGCCGCTCCTGGTCGAGCTGCGGGAACGGATCACCGAGGAGCTCGACTACGAGCTGGAGGCGGAGTCGCAGCGCGCGTTCGCCGAGGCGTACGCGGACGACCCCGAGATCTACATCCCCGCGGTGGTCTCCTCCGCGCCCCGCGTGCTGGTCACCGAATGGGTCGAGGGGACCCCGCTCGCCGAGATCATCCGCGAGGGCACGGAGGAGCAGCGGGACGAGGCCGGCCGGCTGATGGCCACCCTGCACCTCTCCGCGCCGCAGCGGGCCGGGCTGCTCCACGCCGACCCGCACCCGGGCAACTTCCGGCTCCTGCCCGACGGTCGGCTCGGGGTGATCGACTTCGGCGCGGTCGCGCGGATGCCGGAAGGCACGCCGGAGCCGATCGGCCGCATCGCGGCGCTCGCCCTGCGCGGCGACGCCGAGGAGGTGGTGGCGGGGCTGCGCTCGGAGGGTTTCATCGGCGCGACCGAGGAGATCGATGCCGAAGGAGTGCTCGAGTTCCTCGCGCCGATGCTCGAACCCATCGCCACCGACGGGTTCCGGTTCACCCGGGCCTGGCTGCGAGCCGAGGCGGCCCGCCTCGCCAGCCCCCGCTCTCCCACGTACCAGTTGAGCCGCAAGCTGAACCTGCCGCCGTCGTACCTGCTCATCCACCGGGTGACCCTGGGATCGATCGGGGTGCTCTGCCAGTTGGAGGCGAAGGCGCCGTACCGGAGCATCCTGGAGCGCTGGCTGCCCGGTTTCGCACCGGTCGGCTGAACGGGCCACGACCCGCGGACGCCGAGGGGCGGTTGGCCATCCGGCCAACCGCCCCTCGCATCGGTAGGGATCAGAGAACGCCCAGGTCACGCGCCGCCTGGTTGCGGCTGTTCATCGCGACGGTACGGGCGGAACGGGTTGCCTCAGTGCTCGTGGTGGTGCGACCGGCCTGAGGCCGGGGCATTCGAGCCCGGGACAACGCTTCGTGGAGTAGTTGCATCTCGATGGCTCCGTTCGGAAGGTGCATCATGGTGTTCTCACTCGCTGCCGGCGTGACACCGGCGTAGGTGGTGCGGATCGGGTTCATGTCAGGCCGCCAGCCGGACCGCGTTACGCCCCTGGGGCAGCCCACTGGCCGCCAGGCGCTCCTCGGCTTCGACCCGGAGCGCGGCGTCACGGGCGACGTCCTCCTTGCGCGGACGGCCGCGGGGCCGCTTGCGCGGAACGACCGCGCCACGCTCGAAGATCTCGCCACCCCAGACGCCCCAGGGCTCGGCCCGCTCCACCGCCCCGGCGAGGCACTCGACGCGCAGCGGGCAGTCCCCGCAGAGCGACTTGGCCAGCTCGAGCTCGGTGGGCGAGTCGGAGAACCACAGGTCGGGGTCGAACTTCCGGCAGGGCAGGTTCGCCTCCAGCTCGACGCTCACGTCGAGCGGGGCCAAGGCCAGACTCATCGCCCGGTCACCTCTCTCTCACTTCGATCTCGTGGATCGCTGATTCCGACTACTTCGGCGGGGCAAAAAAACTGAGGCCGCGGATCCCGGTGTGCGGGTTCCGCGGCCTCGAGGTGAGCCGGTGGTCTGATGGTCAGACCGGTCTACCTCGAGGTGGAACACCGCGGACATCCGTGCGCTTCTTGGCGGCACCGACGCCCATGCCCGTGAAGCCACTGGTCCCATCGATTCCGTTCAGCGCGACGGTCAGGGTCAGCTCGGCCTGAACCTGGACCTGGTGCACCTGCGGAACCGACGGTCGTGGAGCGGCGAGGGCCACCCGGACAGCCGACAGCGGAGCGCGGACGGCAGACAGCGCCGCCGGACGCTCATAGGTGAAGATCTCCATTGGTGCCACCTCCCTCACGTTCCTCGAATCGACTGGACCTGACCCCTGTGAGCAGCGCGAATGACGCCGCTCGCGAGGTGTGTCCTGAGGCTATTCCTCGCTCGGGGGCGAGGGCAAACGAATTTACGACGAGATTTCGAAAGTTTTCTCCGGGCAGACGTCGTCGACCGCCGCACCCCCCACCAGGGCGAGTACGGACTCGCCGTAAAGGCCGAGTTTGCGTGGTCCGATCCCGGCGATGGCGATCAACTCCTCCGCCCGGCCCGGACGCCGCTCCGCCAGCGCGGTCAGCGTGGCGTCGGTGAAGACGACGTACGCGGGAACCTTCTGCGCGCCGGCCACCCGCTGGCGCCACTCGCGCAGCCGCTCGTGCAGCTCCTCATCGATGTCCGAGGGGCAGGTGGCGCAGCGGCCCAGCTTGCGGTCGGGCCCGGCGAGCAGGGTGGCACCGCAGATCCGGCAGGAGACGATCTGCGTGCGGCGGCGTTCCGGCCGTACCGCGGGGCCGGAGCCGCGCGCCCGCTCGGCGCCCCCCGACCGGTCGAGCTGCGGCAGGAACCGGGACGGCCGCCGGGCCCGGCCGCCCGGCGAGCGCGCGGCGGCGTACGACAGCCAGAGCCACTCGCGGGCGCGCGTGACGCCGACGTAGAGCAGCCGACGCTCCTCCTCGACCTGCTCCACGGTCTTCGCGTACGTGGTGGGGAGGGTGCCCTCGGAGAGCCCGACCAGAAAGACGGCGTCCCACTCCAGCCCCTTGGCCGAGTGCAGGGACGCCAGGGTCACGCCCTCCACGGTCGGCACGTGCTGCTGCGCCGCCCGCCGGTGCAGCTCGTCGGTGAAATCGGCCAGGGTCGCCGGGCGCTCCACGGCGGCCGCCTCACCGATCGGCAGGACGGTCGGCGTGGCCGCGTACTCCTCGGCGAGCTGCACCAGCGCGGCGAGCGCCTCCCAGCGCTCGCGGGCGGCGCCACCGGCCGGCGGGGTGTCCGGTGCCCAGCCGACCGCCGACAGCGCCTCGACCACGGCGGCCGGCAGCGGCGTCTCGCCCGGGATCGACCGCGTGGCGGCGCGCAGCGCGATCATGGCCTGCCGCACCTCGGCGCGCTCGAAGAAGCGCTCCGCCCCCTGCACCACGTACGGCACCTCGGCCTCGGTGAGCGCCTTCTCGTACGCCTCGGACTGCGCGTTGGTCCGGAACAGCACCGCGATCTCCCGGGCCGGGGTGCCCGCGTCGACGAGCGCCTTCGCGCGCGCGGCGACGGCGTTGGCCTCGGCCGGCTCGTCGGTGAAGATCCGCAGCTCCGGTTCCGGGCCGGGTGGGCGTTGCCCGCGCAGCTCCAGCCGCAGCCGGGCCTCGGTGCCCCGCGCCTGTGAGATCACCGCGTTGGCGAGACCGACCACCTGGGGGGTGGACCGGTAGTCGCGGACCAGCCGGACCACCACGGCGCCACGGTGCCGGCGCGGGAAGTCGACCAGGTAGGACGAGGTGGCCCCGGTGAAGGAGTAGATCGTCTGGCTGGCGTCGCCGACGACGGTCAGGTCGTCCCGGCCACCGAGCCACGCCTCCAGCAGCCGCTGCTGGAGGGGGTTGACGTCCTGGTACTCGTCGACCACGAAGTGGCGGTACTGCGCGCGCACCTGCTCGGCGACGTCGGCGTGCTCCTCGATGCCCCAGACGGCGGCCCGCAGCATGTCCTCGAAGTCGATCACCCCGTTGCCGCGTTTGATCTTCTCGTACGCGGCGAAGACCTCGGCCACCTTCGCCGGCTCGTGCGGGGTCTCACGCAGGGCCTTCGCGGCCGCCACCACGTACTCCCCGGGCTCGACCAGCGAGGACTTGGCCCATTCGATCTCGCCGGCGAGGTCCCGGGCGACGGCCCGGTCGGTGCGCAGGCCGACCCGGGCGGCGGCGAGGGTGACCAGCCGCACCTTGCTGTCCAGCAGCTCGGGCATGGCCCGGCCGTCGAGCAGCCGGGGCGCGAAGTAGCGCACCTGCCGCAACGCGGCGGCATGGAAGGTGCGCGCCTGCACACCCGCCACCCCGAGCTGGGTGAGCCGGTGTCGCATCTCGGCGGCGGCGCGGGCGGTGAACGTGACCGCGAGCACGTGCCGGGCGGAGATCTCACCGCTGAGCACCCGGTGGGCGATGCGGGAGGTGATCGCCCGGGTCTTGCCCGTGCCGGCGCCGGCCAGGACGCACACCGGGCCGGCCGGCGCGGTCACCGCCGTCCGCTGCTCGGGATCGAGCCCGGCGAGGACGTCGGCGCCTGAGTGAACCACCACAGCCCGGAATTCTCGCAGCCACCCCGGACGTTGCAGCCGTTAGCCTCGGTTTGATCGGCAAGCCGCCGGGTGGAGCAGTTGGAGGATCTGACCATGCTGACGATGTACTCGACCTCGTGGTGCGGCTACTGCCACCGCCTGAAGTCGCAGCTCGACCGGGAGGGCATCGGCTATGAGGTGATCGACATCGAGCGCGACCCGCAGGCCGCGGATTTCGTGATGAGCGTCAACGGCGGCAACCAGACGGTCCCGACGCTGCGCTTCGCCGACGGCAGCGCGCTCACCAACCCCTCGATCACCCAGGTCAAGCAGCACCTGGCCAGCATCGCCGCCTGACCCCACCCGCCACCCCGCCCTACCCCCGCCCCTCTGTGTTCATGGAGTCATCGCCGACCGCGTCGGCGTGTCGCGGCAACAACTTCATGATCAACCGGGCGGCGGGGGCGGGGTAGGTGGGGCGCTGGGGGGCCCAGGGTGGGCGAGGGTGGCGGGGGCGGGGCGGTCAGGTGGCGGGAACGCCACAGGTAGGCGCCAGCGCCCAGGGTCGCCACACCGGTCAGCACGAAGAGCAGCCGGTAGTCCAGGACACCGACCAGCAGCGCGCCGGTGCCGATGGAGATCGCCTGCGGGCCGCTGATCATCGCCTCCGCGGCGGCCGCCACCCGGCCCAACATCGGCGGCGGCGTACGCCGCTGGATGAGCGTGTTCAGCCCCACCGTGATCAGCGGCAGCGAGACCCCGGCCAGCAGCAGCGCCACGATCCCGAGCCGCAGGTCGGGGTAGGCCAGCGCCAGCGCCGCCGGTCCGAAGAAGGCGACGCCGGTGGCGAGCGTGCCCACCTCGCCGAGGCGGCGTACCACGCCGGGCGAGCAGAGACCGCCCACCAACCCGCCGACCCCCTGCACGGTCACCAGCACACCGACGAACGCGGCGTCCCGGCGCAGACCGTGATCGACGTACGCGAAGATCAACGACTCGGTGAAGCCCATCACCAGCGATCCCATCCCGTAGCCGAGCAGCGCACGGCGCAGTGCCGGCTCACCCGCCAGGTGTCGCAGGCCGCCGCTCAGGTCCACGAACCGGCGCCGCCCCGGCACGTCCGTCGGGCCGGACGGTGAGGGTTCCGCCGTCCGCATCGCGGCGACCACGGCGGCCGCGACCACGAACCCGGCCATGCCGATCACGCCCAGCGCCACACCGCCGAGCGCCGCGTAGAGGCCGGCGCCGGCCAGGGGACCGACCAGGCGCAGCCCCTGACGTACGGTCTGCAGCACGCCGTTCGCCTCGGCCAGCAGATCCACCGGCACGACCTGCCGGATCAGCCCGCTGAGCGTGGCGCTGAGCGTGAGGTAGGAGAGCCCGTACAGGGCCGCCACCAGGTAGATGACCCACACGTCGGCGCGGTCCCGGACCGTGAACAGCGGCGTGAGCACCAGCGCGGTCAGCAGGTTCGCGGCCACGAAGAACGGCCGGCGCGGGTAGCGGTCGACCACCCAGCCGATCAACGGCGCCAACGCCATCGGCGCGATGATCGCGAAGATGGTGCCACCGGCCAACCCGTTCGACCCGGTCAGGTCCTTCACCCAGATCGCGAGCGCCAGCAGCAGGATGGACTCCGCCACCATGCTGGCCAGCAGCCCGACGGAGAGGAGACGGAAGTCGGGACGGCGCAGGATGGTGCGCATGGATCCTCCGGCTGGCGGTGGCGCGCCCGGCGGGCGCGGTCGAGGGAGCGCGGCCGTGCGCACGCCGTTGCCGGTCGTCCGCACCCTTCCACGGTCCTCTTTTCTGCGAGACACGCCCCCGCCGAAACCTCCGACATCGGCCGCGCCGTCCATACTGACGGTGGGGGGCGAATTTCATACAGTTACCGTCGCGTCGACGACGGTCGACGGGAAAGAGGACATCGTGCCTCCTGCCTCACCCAGCCCGATCCTGCGTCGTCGCAGGTTGGGCACGGAACTGCGCCGCCTGCGCGAGGGCGCGGGTCTCACCGGGGACCAGGTCATCGAGCGGATCGGCTGGGCCTCCGCGTCCAAGCTGTCCCGTCTGGAGAACGGCCGCAGCCGCCCCGACCCCCAGGACGTCCGGGACCTACTGCACCTCTACGGGGCCGACGAGACGCTGCGCAAGGAACTCCTCTCCATCACCGAGGAGGCCGGCGACATGCGGGGTTGGCTGCGGAACTTCCCGGTGATGACCCAGCAGCAGCGCAGCTGGGCCGAGCTGGAGGCGGGGTGCGCGGAGATCTCCGAGTACAACCCGGTGCTGGTGCCGGGACTGCTCCAGACCCCCGGCTACGCCCGGGTGCGGATCGTGTCGGCCCGGCAGGTCGGCGAGCAGGCCGGCGACCCGGAGCCGACCGAGGAGCCGGAGACCGAGGTCCAGGCCCGGCTGGCTCGGCAGACGCTGCTGACGCGCGAGCCGGACGCGCCGCGCTACACCGCGGTGCTGGAGGAGGCGGCGCTCGGCCGCCGGGCGGGCCCACCGGAGGTGCTCCACGAACAGTTGGAGCAGCTCTGCGAGCTGGCCCTGCTGCCCAACGTCAACCTGCACGTGCTGCCGCGCGACACACCGATCGGCGACTGGTACCTCCCGCCGACCGCGTTCTCCGTCTACCGGTTCGCCGATCCGCTCGATCCGGAGACGGTCGCCATCGAAGGTGGCTTCACCGACGTCATGTCGACGGAGGCAAAAACACTAAATCGCTATAAAGTGGTGTTCGAGTGGCTATGCACGGCGGCACTTCCCACCTCGGACACCCTCTCCTGGCTGATCGAGGCGACGGGACGGCTGACCGAGACGGCGGCGCCGTCCACAGTGGCGTACGGATCGGCAACGGCGCCGGTTCAACGCCGTCGGGATTCGGGGCGACTGACGGACCGGTGATCTCCTGGGACCCTCCGTCGGGGCGTGCGGCACCACTCGTCCTTCGGAGCGGTTCGATTGGAGCAGAACCATGAACGAGATCCGCGACACCTCGTCCGTCCCCGTCCGGCACCTGGCGGACGCCCCGTGGCGCAAGAGCACCCGCAGCCAGACCTCCAACTGCGTGGAGGTCGCCCCGCTCGGCGCCGTCCCGGCGGTCGTCGCGCTGCGCGACAGCAAAGACCCGAGCGGCCCAGTGCTGCTGTTCAACCGGGCCGGTTGGCTCGGCTTCATCGCCGGAGCGAAGGAGGGTCAGTTCGATCTGGACTGACTCGAGGGCAGTGGGCGGGGCCGTCGGCGCGATGCCGGCGGCCCCGTCGCATGTGGCCCCGGCACGTCGCTGACCAGGCATCCGCTGATCGGACGACGCTCCACATCAATCGTCGCGTTTCAGTTGCCGACACCAATACGCGGCGTAACATGACGGCAGAGTGACGTGGAAGTTCCACACCGTCTCGTCCCAGTCGCGGCTCATCCGGAGACCCACATGCGGTTCCTGATCGTTCGCACCGACATCCGCGCCGTCGCCGACGGTGACATCGCCGCTGCCTGGGCCGGTGGTCACCGCCTGCGGGACGAGACGACCTCCCCCGAGCCCCGCCGGCAGATCGTGCACGCCGAGGACCGCGACGCGGCGCTGCTGCTGGCCCGCGCCCTGTCCACCGTGGGTGCGGTGCGCGCCGGCCGGCAGCGCGTCAAGGTGCTGCCGCTGACCGAGCCCGCCCTGGGCCGGTGGGGCCCGTCGGGCCGCACCACCTGACGACGTCCGTCGTGGCCGACCGGCTCCCCCGCCGTGTTCCTCGCCCACCGACCACGACGGCCCGTGTTCCCGGCCCGTGACCGCCGCGGCAACGACGGTCACGGGCCGGGACCGTGCCCGGCTCAGCCCGGCGCGTCCAACCAGCCGTCCAACCAGCGGTGGATCAGAAACAACGCGATGGAGGACGCCGGCGGGAGCACCAGCCGGGCACCGCCCCCCACGTTTACCGTCCGCCCCGCCAGCGCCGCGCCGATCTCCTGCCGCGTGAACCAGCGGGCGTACGCGATCTCGGTGGGGTCCAGCCGCACCGGATGCTCGGGATCGGCCGTGGCGAGGAAGCCCAGCATCAACGAGCCGGGGAACGGCCAGGCCTGGCTGCCCACGTACGTGATCTTGTCGACGCCGACGCCGACCTCCTCCTGGACCTCCCGCAGGACGGCGGCCTCGGCGGACTCCCCCGGCTCCACGTAACCGGCCAGGCAGGAGAACCGGCGCTCACCCGGGGTGCCCGGCCAGGCGGCGTTGTTGCCGAGCAGGCACCGCCCCTGTGGGCCGTCCACCCCGTCGTGCACGAGCACGATCATGGCCGGGTCGGTACGCGGCCAGATCCGGTCGCCGTTGCGGTCGATGCGGGACCAGCCCGCCTCGTCCATCTCGGTCGGCGTCCCCGTCGCGGAGGAGTACAGGTGCCGCAGGTGCCAGTTCTGCAGCGCCAACGCGGTGGTGAACAACCCGGCGTCCCGGTCGCTGAGCAGATGGCCGACGTCCCGCAGACCGACGGCCCGGGTGCCGGGCAGCGTCGGCAGCGAGACGTCCACCGCGAACATCGGAGTCCCGTCCTCCTCGACGCCGAGGAACATGGCGCCCGCCTCGCTGCCCGCCGGCAGGTCACCCGCCCCCAGCAGCACCAGGGGCGGCGGCGTCACGCCGGTGCGGACGAGAGTCCGGCCGCCCGCGCCGGAGTCCAGCACCAGCACCCGGCCGCGCAGCCACGCCTCGGCCAACCACGTCGGGTCGGTGCGGTGGTGCGCGGCCCTGTCGAGCGTCGAGCGGGCCAGCGGTGGGGCGGTCTCCCCGCTCATGCCGACCTCTCGACCGATGTCAGCGCGGCCAGCGCCGGGGCGATCCGCTCCGCGTCACCGAGCACCACCGTGACCGCCTTCGCCGGGGCCAGATAGCGGGCGGCCGCCTCGGCGACGTCGGCCACGGTCGCCTTGGCCAGCCGGGCCGCGTGCTCGGCGAGGAAGTCCAGCCGCAGACCGTTGCCGGCGTACGCGCTGGTCAGCGCCGCCAGGCCGGCCTGGGTGGACATCCCCAGCTGGAGGGTGCCCAGCGCGTACTGGCGGGCCTGCTCCAGCTCCTCCTCCTTCACCGGTAGCGAGGCGAGCCGGCCCAGTTCGTACGTTGTCTCCAGCAGCGCCGGACCGGTCACCTCGGTCGCCACCTCCGCGGCCGCGACCAGCACCGACCCGGCGACCGCGTGCTCGATCAGCGAGTGCGGGCCGTACGTGTAGCCCTTGTCCTCGCGGATGTTCTCCACCCAGCGGGAGGAGAAGTAGCCGCCGAAGACCAGGTTGGCCAGTTGCAGCGGGGCGT
The DNA here is from genome assembly GCF_044466625.1 of Micromonospora sp. NPDC049366. NCBI lineage: Bacteria > Bacillati > Actinomycetota > Actinomycetes > Micromonosporales > Micromonosporaceae > Micromonospora > Micromonospora sp. NPDC049366. The sequence continues at coordinate 767,802 of NZ_JBITMV010000001.1, read as the reverse complement.
GGTCGGGATGGGTGCGGGGCACCGCGGGGAGCGCCACCCGCAGCGACGACTGCACCGAACCCGGCCGGTCGACCAGGAGCAGCGGGCCCGGCTCCAGCGGCGGCGTGGGCGGCAGCGCGACGCTGCGACCGGCGCCGGTCCACCCGTCGAGGGCCTTCTCGGCCGCGTCCAGCGCTCGCTCCGGCTGCACGTCGCCGACCAGGACGAGCACCCCGTCGGCCGGGTGCACCCGCTCCTCGTGCAGGCGACGCAGCGCGGCGGGCCGCACCGACCGGACCTCGTCGGGCTCCGGGGTCTGCACGGCGTACGGGTGGCGGCCGAAGATCCGCTTCAGCAGCGCGACCCGGGCCAGGTGCGCCGGCTGGCTCTGCGCCACCTGGATCCGGTCGACCAGCCGGTCGCGTTCCGTGGCCACCTCGTCGTTCGGGTAGGTGGCCCCGGTCAGCACCTCGGCGAGGATCTCCAGCATCCGGTCCAGGCCGGTGACCAGGCTCGTGCCGGTGAGCATCAGCCGGTCGGGGTCGACGCCGGCGGAGAGCCCGCCGCCGACCTTCTGCAGCTCCGCGGCGATCTGGACGCTGGTCATCGTGGGCGTGCCGGAGAGCATGGTCTGCGAGAGCATCGCGCCACGGGCGAGGTGGGTGCGGCCGAACGGGATCCAGAGCCGCAGCTCGACCAGCGGCACGGCGGGCCGGCGGACGGCGATCACGGTGAGCCCGTTCGCCAGCGTCCGCTCGGCCTGCTTCGGCAGCTTCAGCCGCCGGTTCGGGCCCAGCGGCGGCAGGGCGCGCGGTGCGGACGGGGCGGTCATCGAGCACCTCCCGCGATGACCTCGACGGACGCGCGGCGCTCCGGCCGCAGGGTGGCGGCGGCGGAGCGCACCTGGTCCTCGGTGACCTCGCCGACCAGCCGGGGCAGCTCGTTCAGGAGCCCCGGCTCGCCGCGTTGCTGCTCCAGCACCGCCATCCGCAGCGCCCGGCCGAGCACCGCGTCGGTGTCCCGCAGCAGGTGGGTGGCCATCCGGGCCTGGGTGCGGGCCAGCTCGCCCTCGGTCAGTCCGTCGGTCGCCAACCGGTCCAACTCCTCGTCGACGGTCCGCAGCACCTTGTCGACGTCCCCGCCGGGTGGCAGGTGCGACTGGAGCAGCAGGGCCGTGGGGTCGCGTACGTCGAACGGGTCACCCATGAAACCGAGGTAGCCGCCCAGGCTGGTCACCGTCCGGTCGCGCTGCACCAGCCGCTCGACCAGCCGGGAGGCGTCGCCGTCGGTGAGCACCTCGGCCAGCACCACGTAGGGCAGGTAGGCGGCGAAGTCGTTCACCGGGTCCGGTACGCGCCAGGCGCTGGCCACCGCCGGCAGCGGCGCCAGCTTGTCCGTGTACGAGGTGCGCCGCTCGCCGCCGAGGTCGGGTTCGGCGAAGTCGGGCCGCTCCGGCGCGGGCCGGGCCGGCACGTCCCCGAAGTGCCGGCCGATCAGCTCGGTCGCCTCGGCCACGTCGAGGTCGCCGCTGACCGCCAGCACCGCGTTGCCGCTGGCGTAGTAGCGGCGGAAGAAGTCGGCCGCGTCGGCGACGGTGGCCGATTCCAGGTCGTCGAAGGAGCCGTAGCCGTCGTGCGCGTTGGGGAAGGTGTCGAACATGACCGGCGGCAGGGTCAGCCAGGGGAACCCGCCGTACGGCCGGTTGAGCACGTTGACCCGGATCTCCTCCTTGACCACGTCGACCTGGTTGCGCAGGTTCTCCTCGGTCAGCCGGGGGCCGCGCATCCGGTCGGCCTCGAGGAAGAGTGCCCGCTCCAGCGCGTTGCTGGGCAGCGTCTCGAAGTAGTCGGTGTAGTCGAGGTGGGTGGAGCCGTTGAAGGTGCCGCCCGCGCCCTGCACGTGCCGGAAGTGAGCGAGCTTCTCCAGATTCTCCGAGCCCTGGAACATCAGGTGCTCGAAGAGGTGCGCGAAGCCGGTGCGCCCCTCCGGCTCGGACCGGATGCCCACGTCGTAGACCACGGCGACCCCGATGACCGGGGCGCTGCGGTCCGGGCTGAGGACCACCCGCAGGCCGTTGTCGAGGGTGAACCGCTCGACCTGGTACTTCGTCGCTGGAATTCTCGATCTTCGCACCGCCACGGGATCGACCCTAGCGCGTCGGCACCCCGGCCACCGGCGACCTTCCCGGAGCCGCCGCCACCGGGGCCGTCACCCGTGGCAGCACCTCGGCACCGACCCGCTCCGCCTCCTCCCGGTGCGGCCATCCGGAGAGGATGAACTCGTCGACACCGAGCCCCGCGTACTCGTCGATGCGGGCCGCCACCTCGGCGTAGCTGCCGACCAGGGCGGTGCCCGCGCCCTCGCGGACCAGGCCGACGCCGGCCCAGAGGTTCGGCGCGATGGTGAGCGCGTCGGCTGTCCCGCCGTGCAGCGCCGCCATCCGGGCCTGCCCGACCGAGTCCATCCGGCGGAAGCGCGCCTGGGCGGCGGCGATCCGCTCCGGGCTCATGCCGTTCAGCAGCCGGTCGGCCTCGGCCCACGCCTGCGCGGCGGTGGCGCGGGCGATGACGTGCAGCCGGATCCCGGTCCGCAGGTCACGGCCGTGGGCGGCGGCGAGCGCGCGGACGCGGGACACCCGCGCGGCGATCGCGGCCGGCGGCTCACCCCACATCAGGTACGTGTCGGCGTGCCGGGCGGCCACCGCCTCGGCGGCCGGGGAGGCGCCCCCGAAGTAGACCGGCGGCACGTCGGCGAGCGGGGTCGCCAGCCCGCCACCGGCGACCCGGTAGTGGGTGCCGGCGAAGTCGAACGGCTCTCCCCGCCAGCACCGCCGGAGCACATCGAGGAACTCGTCGGTACGCGCGTAGCGCGCGTCGTGGTCGAGGAAGTCGCCGTACGCGCGCTGCTCGGCCGGGTCACCGCCGGTGACGATGTTGACGGCCAACCGGCCACCGGTGACCGCCTGGAACGCCTCGGCCTGTTGGGCGATCAGCGTGGGCAACGCGAACCCGGCCCGGACCGCGACCAGCATGCCCAGCCGTTCGGTGTGCTGGGCGACCGCCGCGCAGACGATCCACGGGTCGGGGCAGCCGCTGCCGACGGGGGTGAGCACCGCCGTGAACCCACCCCGCTCCGCGGCCCGGCCGACCTCGGCCAGGTAGGCCACGGTGGCCGCGCGGTCGTGCCGGGCGGCGCCGGCCGTGACGGTCGCCGCACCGATGTGCTGGCCGTCGCCGGAGGTGGGGAGGAACCAGTGGAAGGTCATGGGTGCCGCCTCTCGGGTCCGGCCGTTGACCCTTATCCTATCGAGTCGGTAGGAAAAGCAGACATACCCGAGGCTTCTCTTCCCGGGATGTGGATGTGCCGCCCGAGACGAGCCCGGCGGGTCCCGTGGCGCCTATCGCGCCGCGGGACGTGGTCGGGCCGGTGCCCCGCCGGCCCGACCACGCCGCCGGCCGTCCTCGGGCGGCCGTCCACAGGAGCCGGTCAGCCGGCCCGCGTCGCGTCCGGGACGTCGCCCGGACTGCGCAGCTCCACCAGACCGGCGGGCGCGGGCCCGGCCGGCGTGGCATGCCAGGGCGCAAAGGCCGCGGCCATGGCGAGCAGCAGCCCGGCGAGGGCGACCACGAGCACCAGGATCAGCTCGCGGAGTGCGCCACCGGGGCCCACGTCACCCACCATGGTCACCCCCTCCGCGCCGGGCCCCCGACCCGACGCCGTACCCCCGAGGGCAGCATCGGCCACACCGGCAGGCCCACACAGTCGGCCAGCCGACGCACCGGCGGCTGATTACCGACTCAGGGCGAGGTGCCGAGCTCCGGGGAGCGCGGGATCAGGCTCCGCGCGGCCGGCGGGGACGCCGCGGGCGACCCGAGGCGCGGTGCGCGGCCCGGCCGGCGCTCGACGACGCCGTGCCGTCCCCGCTCGCCGGGTCCGCCGTACGGGCGGTGGCGGCCGGAACGGAGCGACGACGCGCGGGCGGGTTGGCCGGCGGGGCGACGATGGTCACCGGCACCCCCGACGGCTCCCGGGCCCCCGTGACCCGCGCGAGGGTGTCGTCGTCGGAACGCACCGAAGCGGACTCCGGGTGGATACCGGCCGCCGTCATCAGCCGGGACACGTCCCGGCGCTGCTCCGGCAGCACCAGCGTGACGACCGTGCCGGACTCGCCGGCCCGCGCCGTCCGGCCACCCCGGTGCAGGTACTCCTTGGCCTCCGTCGGCGGATCCACGTTGACCACCAGGTCCAGCCCGTCCACGTGAATGCCCCGGGCCGCCACATCGGTGGCGACCAGCGCCGTCACCTGCCCGGTGCGGAACTGCTCCAGGATGCGGGTGCGTTGCGGCTGCGACTTGCCACCGTGCAGGGCCGCGGCGCGTACGCCCTTGGCCAGCAGCTGGCGGGCGAGCCGGTCGGCGCGGTGCTTGGTGCCCATGAACAGGATGGTGCGGCCCTCGCGGGCGGCGATTCGGGTCAGCGCGGCCGGCTTGTCCGCCGGGTCGACGTGCAGCACGTGGTGCGTCATCGCGGTGACGGTGGCGGTGCCCGGGTCGACCGAGTGCGACACCGGGTCGGTGAGGAACCGGCGGACCAGGCGGTCCACGCCGCCGTCGAGGGTCGCCGAGAAGAGCATCCGCTGCCCGTCCGGGGCGACCTGCGCCAACAGCTTCGTGACCTGCGGCAGGAAGCCCATGTCGGCCATCCGGTCGGCCTCGTCCAGCACGGTCGTCCGCACCTCGTCCAGGCGGACGTCGCCCCGGTCGATCAGGTCGTGCAACCGGCCGGGGGTCGCCACGACCACCTCCGCGCCGGCGCGCAGCGTGTCCGCCTGACGCTGCAGCGACAGGCCACCGACGACGGTCGCGCAGCGCAACCGGACGGCACGGGCGTACGGGGCCAGCGCGGTGGTCACCTGCTGGGCCAGCTCACGCGTCGGTACCAGGATCAGCGCCAGCGGGCGACCGGGCCGGGCCCGGTGACCCGCGGTGCGGTGCAGCAGCGGCAGCCCGAACGCGAGGGTCTTGCCGGAGCCGGTGCGGCCCCGGCCGAGCACGTCACGACCGGCGAGCGAGTCGGGCAGGGTCGCGGACTGGATCGGGAAAGGCTCGGTGATGCCCTGCGCCGCCAGGGCGGCGAGCAGGTCGGGAGCGAGACCGGTGTCGGCGAACGACGGGACGACGGTAGCCATGGAAGGCCTTCCTCAGGGCGGCACGTGTCGAGGAAGGCGCCCTGAGGCGCTGTCGCCGGCGCGGTGGCCGGCGGTCGCAAGCACGAACCGAAGGGGGTACGAGGGCCGGTCCGCCGTACGACGACGAACCGGCCCCCGTCACCGCGCCCGGCTGGGCGCGGTGGATGGTGCGGTGGTGCCGGAGATCAGAGCGGGCGGATGTTCTCCGCCTGCGGGCCCTTCTGGCCCTGGGTCACGTCGAACTCGACGCGCTGGTTCTCGTCCAGGCTCCGGTAGCCGGAGGACTGGATCGCCGAGAAGTGGGCGAAGACGTCGGCGCCGCCGCCGTCCGGGGTGATGAAGCCGAAGCCCTTGTCAGCGTTGAACCACTTGACGGTGCCAATTGCCATGTGTTTCGTCTCCTTGACGGAACGCCCGACCCGCACCTGTTGCGGGCCGGAGAGTGAGCGCGCACGCGAACGCGTGCCTCGCCTGTCGCTGCTGGTCGCCCCGCCCGGAGAACTCCGGACACAACAAAGAGCGCCTGGGGCCACAATCCGCCAGGCGCACACAGAGTCTCTGGTAACCAAAACTGCAACAGCACCAACCTACCACGACCGGACGTCCGTTCGCGCGGTTTCCGGCACAGCGGTGATGAGCGCGGTGAGCCCCGCCACGTCGAGCAGGTCCGCCGGCCGGACGGTGACCCCGTCCCGGACGTAGTGGAAGGCGGCGCCGACCCGCTCGACCGGCGCCCCGGCCAGTTCCGCCCAGGCCAGCCGGTAGACCGCCAACTGCACGGCGGCCACCTCGGCGGCGGCCCCGGTGGGCTGCGCGCCGGTCTTCCAGTCCACCACGTCGAAGCGCCCACCCGGCCGCGCGAAGACGGCATCCATCCGGCCACGGACCACCACCCCGGCGATCACCGTGGCGAACGGCACCTCCACCTCCACCGGCACCCGCTCGGCCCACTCGCTGGCCAGGAAGCGCTCCTGAAGCTCGGCGAGCGCCTCGTCGGGCGCCCCGTCCGCGTCGGCGGCACCGGGCAGCTCGTCCAGGTCGAGCAACCGGTCCGCCCCGAACCGCTGCTCCAGCCAGGTGTGGAAGGCGGTCCCCCGCCGCGCGTACGGGTTGGGCTCGGTCGGCATCGGACGGCGCAGCGACCGGGCCAGCGCGGCCGGGTCGCGGCGCAGCGTCACCAACTGGGTCACCGTCAGGTGCCCGGGCAGCCCCACCTCGACCGCGCCAGCGGCCCGGGTCAGCTCGGCCCGCTCCGCCAGCAGCAGGTCGGCCTCCCGCCGCCACCGCGCCACCTCGGGGTCGTCCGCCAGCGGATCCGGCAGCACGTCCGCCGACTCGCCGTCGCGTTCGGTGTCGGTGTCGTCCGACGCCGAGTCAGCCCGATCGGCGACACGTGCCGCATCGGCCCGGGCACCGGCCTCAGCCGGTGCGCCCGCCTCGGCCCGCGCGATCGCGGCTCGGACGGCGTCCGGGCCGTCGGTCAGGAACCGACGAACCAGCGCGGCCGCCTCGGTCAACCCGGGACGGCGCGCGCCGAGCGGGTCGGCCGGCCACTCCGCCCGGTGCACCACCTCGGTGGTCGGGTTCACCGCGTCCGGCGCCGGTTCGGGAGTCCACACGTCGACCAGGTGGCCGGGCCCGCCGTCGACGCACGCGTCGTACACCTCACGGAGGAACACCGACGGGCCACGCGGACGCTTGGTCCCCTCTCCCCACCAGTACCCGGAACAGAGCAGCAGCCGGCGCGGCCGGGTCACCGCGACGTACGCCAGCCGCCGCTCCTCACGCTCGTCGTGCGCCCGCCAGGCATCGCCGAAGTCGGCGAGGGCACGGGCCACGCCCCGCTGGTCGGACACCTCGGCGAGCTCCAGCCGGGGCAGCCCGTCGGCGTCGCCGCGCAGCGGGAACGGCAACACACCCAACCCGCCCAGCCAGTGGTCGGAGCCGCGCACCGGGCCGGGCCAGACGCCCCGGCTGAGGCCGGCGACCGCCACCACGTCCCACTCCAGACCCTTGGCCGCGTGCGCGGTGAGCACCTGCACCGCCCCCTCGACCACCTCGACCTCGCCCGGGGTGAGGCCGCGCTCCTCGTCCTCGGCGGCGGCGAGGAAGGCGAGGAACCCCGACAGGGTCGCCCCCGGCGTCTCCCCGCTGAACCGGGCCGCGACGTCGGCGAGCGCGTCCAGGTGGCCGCGGGCCAGACCCGCGTCCCCGGCGCCGTCCCGCCCGGCGCGGACCGCCACCTCCACGTCCAGGCCGGTGGTCCGCTCGACGTCCGCGATCAGCTCCGGCAGGGGCTGGTCCAGGCGGTAGCGGAGCAGGGCCAACTCCCGGCCGTACGCGCGCAGCCGGGTGTAGCCCTCGGCCGAGTACGCCTGCGCCGGCCCGAGGTCGGCCAGCGCTTCCACCAGCGTCGCCTCATCCAACTGGTCCGGGACGATCTCCGGGCCGTCGTCCCCGGCGAGCTGCCGCCGGCCGGCCGCGATGGCCCGGGCCCGCCGGTGCAGGGCCACCAGGTCCCGCGGCCCGATCCGCCACCGCGCCCCGGTGAGCATCCGCAGCAGCGCCGCGCCGTCGGTCGGGTCGGCCAGCACCCGCAACGTGCAGACGACGTCGCGTACCTCCGGGGTGTCCAACAGACCGCCCAGCCCGACCACCTCGACGGGCAACCCCCGCTCCCGCAGCGCCGACTCGATCGCCGGGATCTGACTGCGGACCCGGACCAGCACCGCCGTCGTCGGGCGGCGCGTCACCGGAATGTGCTCGGGCAGCGCGCCGGGCATCCGGGCGGCGCCCCGCCAGGCCGCCAGCACGCTGTCGGCGATCCAGGCCGCCTCGTCGGCGTACGTCTCCAGAAGCGCGCAGTGCACGGTGCCCGCGGCGGCGCCGCGTGGGCTGCGGTGCGGGATCGGGTCCCGGACGGTGTGCGCCGGCCGCAGCTCGGCCACCCGGGCGCCGGCGGCGCGCAGCGGGGTGGCCAGGGCGTTCGCCACCCCGAGGATCTCGGGGCGGTTGCGCCAGCTGGTGGTGAGGCCGAGCACGGCCGCCGGCGCGCCGCCCGGGCGGGGAAACTCGGCGGGGAACCGGTCGAGGGTGCCGGCCGACGCGCCGCGCCAGCCGTAGATCGACTGGCACGGGTCGCCCACCGCGGTCACCGGGTGCCCGCCCCCGAAGAGCGCGTTGAGCAGCACCACCTGGGCGTGGCTGGTGTCCTGGTACTCGTCGAGCAGCACCACCCGGAAGCGGTCCCGCTCGACGGCGCCGACCGCCGGGTGATCCCGGGCGACCCGGGCCGCCCGGGCCAGCTGGTCGGCGAAGTCCATCGCCTCGAAGTCCTCCTTGCGCCGCGCGTACGCCCGCACCAGCGGCAACAGGCGCAGCCGGGCCTGCTGGAGCGTGAGCGCCCGGCGGACGTCGGCGTACACCCGGCCGGGGTGGGTCTGCACCTCGGCGAAGAAGCGACCCGTCCAGGCGGCCAGGTCGTCCGGGTCGACGAGGTGCTCGTCCAGCTCGCCGGCCAGCGCGAGCACCGCGTCGGTGATCGTGCTCGGCATCCGGTCCACGTCGGACATGTCGCCGTCGTAGTTGCGGACCAGCAGGTCCACCAACTGCCAGCGGGACGCCTCGGTGAGCAGCCGGGTGGAGGGCTCGTAGCCGGCACGCAGACCGTGCTCGCTGACGATCCGCCCGGCGTACGAGTGGTAGGTGGCGACCGTCGGCTCACCGGCGAGGGGATCGTCCAGGGGGTTGCGGTCCCGCCGCCCGAGCCGGCGGATCAGCTGGTCGAGCCGCGTGCGTACGCGGTGCGCCAGCTCGCCGGCCGCCTTGCGGGTGAAGGTCAGACCGAGCACCTGCTCGGGCCGGACGTACGAGTTGGCGACCAGCCACACCACCCGGGCGGCCATCGTCTCGGTCTTGCCCGACCCGGCGCCCGCGACCACCAGCAGCGGCTCCACCGGCGCGGCGATGATCGCGGCCTGCTCCCGGGTGGGCGCGGGCAGCCGCAGCAGCCTGGCCAACTCGACCGGCGTGTAGCGGGGGCCGGCGTCGGCCACCCGGGGTGCCGGGCTCGCGGCCCCGAACAGGGCGGGTTGGGTCACGGTGTGTTCCTCGGTCGCGGCCACGGGACGCGCGACTCGCTCCCCGCGTTCACGGCGTCCCACCCGGCTCGTCCCGGCGGACGGCCGGCGGTTCGACCACCTGGCGGCCCTGACCGGAGACCGGGCAGCTGGTCCGCACCGGGCAGACCCGGCACTTCGAGTTGGCGACCGCGGCGAAGGTGGCGGCGGCCATCGTATCGGCGGTGCGCCGCACCAGGGCGGTCGCCCAGCCGGCCTCCGGCCCCTCGCCGGGCGGCGGTTGGCTCTGCTCCTTCGCGTCCTTGGCGGTCGTGCCCAGCTGCACCAGGGCCGCGCCGCCGGACTCGTCGCCGAAGTCGGCGAACGCCCCCGCCTCCACCGCCGCCTGGTAGGCGCCGAGCTGCGGGTGTTCGGCGAGGTCACTGCCGGTGACCGCGGTCGACTTGCCGGTCTTCAGGTCGATCACCACCAGCCGGCCGTCGGCGTCGACCTCCAGCCGGTCCACCCGGCCGGTCAGCTCGACCGGCCGGGTCGGGTCGTCCAGCCGGACCGCGAACTCGTGCTCGATCGCGAGCAGCCGGCGGGGGTTGACGGCCAACCAGCGCAGCAGCTTGTCGACCATCGCCTCGGCCCGCTGCCGCTCCGGCCCGGCCATCCAGCGGGCGGCCAGCTCGATCGCGTCGAACCGGGCCGCCACGTAGTCGAGCAGGGCGCCCCGGTCGGCGCTGGCGTCCTCGGCGAGCATCGCGGCGGCGTGCACCAGGTTGCCCACGCCCTGCGCGGCGGTCGCCGGCGCGCTGCCGCCGTGCCGCTCCAGCAGCCACCGCAGGCTGCACCGCAGGGCGCTCTCCATCGCCGACGGGGTGACCCGGACCGGTTCCCCCTCGTCGACCAGGGGACGGTCGTCGGAGAGCCCGCGCAGCCCCCACCAGTCGTCCGGGTGCGCGCCGGGCACGCCCGCGGCCGCCAGCCGCGCCAACTCGGCCGCCGCGGCGCGCCGCCGGGCGTACGAGGCGGCCGGGTCCACGACCGCCGTACGCAGCTCCGCGACCAGCGCCGGCAGCGTCAGCGCCCGGGGCGGTCGGGTGATCGGCAGCACGCCGGGACGGGTCGGCTCGTCGCCGTCCTCGTCGGCATCGTCCTCGCCGGTCGCGCCGCCGGCCCGCGCGACGCCGCCCTGGCGCGCGACGCCGTCCCGCGGCGCGACGCCGTCCCGCGGCGCGGCGGTGTCCGGCTGCGCGACGCCGTCCGGCGGTGCGGTGGCCGCGCCGTGCGGCACGGCCGCGTCGCCGTCCGGGGCGGGTCGCGGGCCGGGCGGGGTCGGCTCGGGGCCGTCGTCCGGGGTGGCCCGCGGGCCGGGCGGGGCATCGCCCGGCGGCGCGGTCGGCGCGAGTTCGTGCAGGAACCGGCTGGGCTGTTCCTCGTGGTCGTCGCCGCCCACGGCGGCGGAGGCGACCGCGCTGACCAGGAGCCGGCGGCGCGCCCGGGTCACCGCGACGTGGAACAGCCGTCGCTCCTCGTCGAGCAGCGCCGACGTCTGGCCGACCACCGTGGCCACCCCGCCCGCGTCGACGGCCCGCCCGGCGAGCACGTCGACCAGCCGTTCGGAGCCGAGCAGGCTGCCGCGCAGTCGCAGGTCCGGCCAGACACCCTCCTGGACCCCAGCCACCGCGACCAGGTCCCACTCCAGGCCCTTCGCGGCGTGCGCGGTGAGCAGCCGGACCGCGTCGCCACGGTCGGCGGTGGGTGCGAGCGTGTCGGCCGGCAGGTCCTGCGCGAGGACGTGGTCGAGGAAGACCTCGGTGCGCGCGCCGGGCAGCCGGTCGGTGAACCGCGCGGCCGCGTCGAAGAGCACCATCACCGCGTCGAGGTCCCGGTCGGCGGCCTCGGCCCGACGCCGCCGCGCGAGGTCCCCCTCGCCGGCCACCGGCCGACCCTGGACGATCGCACCGGCCCACCGCTCTGCCAGGCCACTGGCCTGCCACACCGCCCAGAGCACGTCCTCCGCCGTGGTGCCCGCACGGGCCGCCGCCGCCCGCGCCGTGGCCAGCAGCCCGGCCACCGCCTGCGCCGGCTCGGCCCACCGCCGGTCGATCGCGGCCAGCTCGGCGGGGTCGCGCAACGCCTCGACGATCAGCTCGCCGGACGGCCGCCGGTCGCCACCGGCCAACGCGAGAGCGCGCAGGCCCTGGCGCAGCCGCCGCTCGGCGAGCGGATCGGCCCCGCCCAGCGGAGAGTGCAGCAGCGCGACGGCCGCCTCCTCGTCCAGCTGCTCCGGCGAGAGCGCGCAGCGCAGCAGGAGCAGCAGCGGCGCGACCGCCGGTTGCAGGTGCAGCGGCAGGTCCTCACCGTGCACGACGGTCGGCACGCCGGCCGCGTGCAGGGCCCGCTGGAGACTGGGCAGTTGGCGCGCGGTCGACCGGACCAGCACCGCCATCTCGGACCAGGGCACCCCGTCGAGCAGGTGCGCCGACCGCAGCGTGTGCGCCAGCCAGGCGGCCTCGCTGGTGCCCGAGCGGAAGGTGTGGACCTCGACCACACCGGGTGGCGCGTCGGGCAGCGGACGCAGCCGGCGGTGCCGCGCCGGGCCACGCAGCCGCCGCGCCACGCCGGCCGTCGCGGCCAGCAGCTCCGGGCCGGCCCGGTAGGAGGTGGCGAGCAGCACCTGCGCGGCGGGCGCGCCGGACGCCGTCCGGAACCGGTGCGGGAAGGAGGTGACGCCGGCCGGGTCGGCGCCCCGGAACGCGTACGTGGACGAGTCGGGGTCGGCGAAGGCCACCAGCGGCTTGCCCCCGCCCGCCACCACGGCGAGCAGGTCGAGCTGGGCGGGGTCGGTGTCGGCCAGCTCGTCGACGTAGACGTACGCCAACCGGCGCCGCTCGGCGGCCAGCAGCTCCTCGTCGTCGCGCAGCATGCCGGTGGCGGCCCGCACCAGCTCGGCCGGGTCGTACGCGATCGAACCGCGGTTGCTCACGTCCCGCAGGGCGAGCACCGCCACGTACTCCCGGATGAAGCGCGCGGCCGCCGGCCAGTCGGCACGCCCCAGCTTCTCGCCGAGGCGAGCCAGCTCGATGGGACCCACCCCCCGCTCGGCGGCGCGCATCAGCAGGTCCCGCAGCTGGGCGGCGAAGGCACGGGTGCGCAGCGCCGGGCGCAGGTCCTCGGGCCAGCCGACCGGGTCGTCCTCCGGCTCCTCGCCGACCACGTCGAGCAGCTCACGGATGATCAGATCCTGCTCGGGACCGGTGAGCAGCCGGGGCGAGGGCTCACCCCGCTCGGCCGCCGCGCGGCGGAGCAGCCCGAAGGCGTACGCCGGGAAGGTGCGCACCAGCGGCTCCCGCAGCACCCGGTGACCGTCGCGGGCCACGCGCGCCTCGATGCGGTGCCGCAGCGTGGTGGCGCCCCGGCGACTGAAGGTCAGCACCAGGATGCGTTCCGGGTCGACCCCCTCGGCCACCCGGGCGGCGACCGCCTCGACGAGCGTGCCGGTCTTGCCGGTGCCCGGCCCGCCGACGACCAGCATCGGCCCGTCGGTGTGCCCGACCACCTCGGCCTGCACGGCGTCGTTCCGCCACGGCCGCGCCGGGTCGACGCCGGACTCGGCCCGCCCCGCACCGTCGGCCGGGCCCGGGGACCGCCCGCCGTCGCCCGTCGCAGGCTGCCCGGCACCGTCGGCCGTCCCGGAGGACCGGCCGAGCTCGTCGGTCGGCCCGGGGTGCCGGCCGAGCCCGTCGGTCGGCAGCGGGGGCCGACGCACCAACCGGTACGCCTGCATCAGCTCATCCCACCACGCCCGTACGACACCCCCCGCACGCCACCCCGCCCACCCGCCTTTACCCCGTCGATCATGGAGTTGTTGCCGCGACACGCCGACGACACGCGCAATAACTTCGTGATCAACCGCGTCACGCGCCGGGCGGGATGCGGGGCGGGTCAGGAGAGGTGGGACTCCAGGGTGGCCAGGGCGGCGGGGACGGAGTCGGCGACGGTGAGCAGACCGAGGCCCGCCGGCTTGAGGAAGTGCTGGTCGGTCAGCGTGGCCAGCCAGTCCAGCAACGGCCGGTAGAAGCCGTCCGCGTCCACCAACACCATCGGCTTGCCGTGCAGGGCGAGGGTCGCCGTCGTCCAGACCTCGAACAGCTCGTCCAGCGTGCCCAGCCCGCCGGGCAGGGTGAGGAACGCGTCCGACTTGTCGATCATCAGGGTCTTGCGGCTCGCCATCGAGTCGGTGATGAGCAGCTCGTCCGACTTCAGGTCGGCGACCTCCAGGTCGACCAGCGCCTGGGGGATCACGCCCACCGTCCGGCCGCCCGCCGCCCGGGCGCCGTCCACCAACGCGCCCATCATGCCGACACAGCCACCGCCGCTGACCACGGTGTGCCCACGCCGGGCGATCTCGGCGCCGGTGTCGGCCGCGAGCCGCAGCCAGCGTTCGTCGAGCGTACGGGAGGAGGCGCAGAACACGCAGATGGCGGCCACGGCTCAGTCCTCCTCCGCCTCGCGCCGGTCGGCGGCGGCGTGCTCGGCCGCGGCGGCCTGCTGGTCGGCGCCGGTACGCGCGACCGCCTCCTCCCGGACCGCCTCCTGCTCGGCGGAGAGCGCGGCCTCGGCCTCGACGATGTGCCGGACGGCGGCGTTGACGTCGTCGGTGAGACAGATCAGGTCCAGGTCCACCGGCCCGATCTTGCCGCCGGCGGCCATCGTGTCGCGGAGCCAGTCGAGCAGGCCGCGCCAGTAGTCCACGCCCATCAGCACCACCGGGAACCGGGTGACCTTGCCGGTCTGCACCAGGGTGAGCGCCTCGAACAGCTCGTCCATGGTGCCGAACCCGCCGGGTAGCACCACGAAGGCCTGGGCGTACTTGACGAACATGGTCTTGCGGGCGAAGAAGTAGCGGAAGTCGATGGCCAGGTCGACCCAGTCGTTGATGCCCTGTTCGAAGGGGAGCTCGATGCCCAGCCCGACGGAGAGGCCACCGGCTTCGCTGGCGCCCCGGTTGGCCGCCTCCATCACGCCCGGGCCGCCGCCGGTGATGACGGCGTAGCCGGCCCGGGCGAGGGCGGCACCCAACTCCTCGGCCAGCACGCACTCGGCGCTGTCCGGCCCGCTGCGCGCCGAACCGAAGACGCTGACCGCCGGCGGCAGGTCGGCGAGGGTGTCGAAGCCCTCGACGAACTCGGACAGGATGCGCAGCGCCCGCCAGGCGTCCCGGGTCTTCCAGTCGCCTCGCCCGCGCGAGTCGAGCAGCCGCTGGTCGGCGGTGCTCGTCGGGATCGCCTGGCGACGCAGGGTCACCGCGCCGCGGTGCCGTTCCCGCCCGGGCACCCGGCCCGCGTCCCGCCCGTTGCTCTGGCTCATGCAAGCCACCGTAGTGGAGCGGCACCGGCCGGGTGCGCGGGGCGAGAACGCGCCGAAATAGTTCGCGATCTTGGGCAACTATTTCGGTCGCCCGTACGTCTTACTATTCACATACCGGGTATGCCCCGGCGCGCGCCTTCGGGGGAGGAGCCAGCGTGATCAGCAACAGCGAGATGATCCGGATCCGCCGTCAGATGCAGCGGCGGATCCGTGACGTGGTGGCCGAGCGCCGCCGCGCCCGTCAGTTGGAGCCGGCCGGCACCGAGTCGTCCGTCGACGCCGCCGACGCCCGGCCCACCACGAACCCGTCCGTCACCGCCTCGGTCTGACCACCCGCTGGCTGGTCGGCGGCGTCAGGCGGAGGCCAGCCAGCGGTGCAGGGTCGCCGCGCCGTCCCGGATCTTGCTGATCTCGACGTGCTCGTCCGGGTGGTGCGCCAGGTTGGGGTCGCCCGGGCCGAAGTTCAGCGCGGGGATGCCCAGCGCCGCGAACCGCGCCACGTCCGTCCAGCCCAGCTTGCCGATCGGCGCGGCGCCGACCGCCGCCAGGAACTCCCGGGCCGGGGCCGCCTCCAGCCCGGGCAGGGCACCGGGCGCGGAGTCGGTGACGGCCAGGTCGAAGCCGGCGAAGACCTCCCGCAGGTGCGCCTCGGCCTCCTCGGGCGTCCGGTCCGGGGCGAACCGGTAGTTCACCTCGACCTCGCAGCGGTCCGGGATCACGTTGCCGGCGACGCCGCCGTGGATCCGCACCGCGTTCATGCCCTCCCGGTACTCGCAGCCGTCGATCGTGACGCGCCGCGCCTCGTACGCCTGGAGCCGCCGCAGCACCTCACCGGCGGCGTGGATGGCGTTCACCCCGTGCCAGGAGCGCGCCGAGTGGGCCCGGACACCGGTGGTGGTGACCATCGCCCGCATGGTGCCCTGGCAGCCGGCCTCGACGACCCCGTACGTCGGCTCCAGCAGCACCGCGAAGTCGGCCGCGAGCCACTCGGGGTGCGCCTCGCCGACCAGGTGCAGCCCGTTGTACTTCGACTCGATCTCCTCGGCCTCGTAGAAGAAGTACGTGAGGTCGTAGCGGGGGTCGGGGAGGGTCACCGCCAGGTGCAGGGCGTACGCGACGCCGGACTTCATGTCGGACGTGCCGCAGCCGTACATCAGGTCGCCGCGCATGGTGGACGGGAAGTTGTTGTTCAGGGGCACCGTGTCCAGGTGCCCCGCCAGCACCACCCGCTGCGCCCGGCCCAGGTCGGTGCGCGCCATCACCGTGTTGCCGTGCCGGAACGTCGTCAGGTGCGGCACGCGCCGCAGCACCTCCTCCACGCAGTCGGCGATCGCCTTCTCGTTGAGGGACACGGACTCTATGTCGACGAGGACGCGGGTGAGCGCCACCGGATCGGCGAGGACCTCGGGGGTCAGCGGGTTCTCCATGATTCGCACGGTACCGTCAGACCCGGTGGGGACGAGCAGTGATCTTGCCGGCCCGCAGCGCGTACGAGACCGGCCCGCAGCCGCGAACGAGAGGTGAAGCAGTGACGTCCGCACAATCCGCCTGGGGCATCGGCCTGGCCACCGTCACCGCCGACGACCAGGTGCTCGACACCTGGTATCCGACCGGGAAGCTGGGGCTCGGCGAGCTGCCGCTGGTGCCCGGCGAGGAGAAGTCGGACGTGCTCGACCTGCCGCCGGGCGCGATCGGCGAGCGGGGCCTGCCGGGCCTGCGGGCCGTCCAGGTGGTCACCGTCATCGGTTCGCTGGACGACCCGATCAAGGACGCGGCGGACGCGTACCTGCGGCTGCACCTGCTCTCCCACCGGCTGGTCCGGCCCAACGAGATCAACCTCGACGGCATCTTCGGCAAGCTCGCCAACGTGGCCTGGACCTCGGCCGGGCCGTGCCCGCCGGAGCGGGTGGACGAGCTGCGGGTGATCGAGCGCACGGCGGGCCGGCACCTGGCGGTCTACGGGGTGGACAAGTTCCCCCGGATGACCGACTACGTGGTCCCCTCCGGGGTGCGGATCGCCGACGCGGACCGGGTGCGGCTCGGCGCCCACCTGGCCTCCGGCACCACGGTCATGCACGAGGGCTTCGTCAACTTCAACGCCGGCACGATGGGCTCCTCAATGGTCGAGGGCCGGATCGTCCAGGGCGTGCTGGTGGGCGACGGCTCGGACATCGGCGGCGGCGCCTCGATCATGGGCACCCTCTCCGGCGGCGGCACCGAGAAGATCAGCATCGGCGAGCGGAGCCTGATCGGCGCGAACGCGGGCGTCGGCATCTCGCTCGGTGACGACTGTGTGGTCGAGGCGGGCTGCTACATCACCGCCGCGTCGAAGATCACGCTTCCGGACGGGCGGGTGGTCAAGGCCCGCGAGCTCTCCGGCGTCGACGGGTTGCTCTTCTGGCGCAACTCGGTGACGGGCGCGCTGGAGGCGAAGCCGCGGACCGGTCGCGGCATCGAGCTGAACGCCGCGCTGCACGCCAACGACTGACGCGAACCCGCCGGGTCCGCGGACGACCGCGGACCCGGCGGGCGTACGCCATCAGCGCAGCCGGTACGCCTGGATGATGTGCTGCGTCACCGTGTTGCCCGCGGTGTCCCGGGCGGTGGCCCGCAGCGACGCGTAGCCGCTGCCGGCCGGGTGCCGCACGGTGGCCTTCCAGCCGCCGTCACCGGGCCGGACCTTGGCCCGCTGCCAGGTCGCGCCGCCGTCGTAGGAGACCTCGACGGTGAGCGCCGCGACCCGGGCCGAGGGCGCGCCGGGCTGCCGCTCCACCGTGACCGGGATGGTGAAGGCGCGTCCGGCCGGCGCGGTGTTGGCCACGTCGAGCGGTGGCGCGAAGCGGACCGCCATCGCCGGCAGCCGGGCGAAGTCCTCACCGGGCACGTGTCGGGACCGGAACGTCCAGGCGACCCCGACCTCGGTGCTCAGGTCGGTGAAGCTCCGCCTGGTCACCGTCGCCAGCCGGTAGCTGGCGGCGCCGGCCGGCACCTCGAACTCGCCGTAGCCGGGTTCGCCGTTCTCCCCGACCAGCTTCCCGTTGCGGTAGAGGGCGGTCCGGGCGCTCTCCGGCAGGGACCCGCCGGCGTGCCCGTCAGCGTCGCCGTGCAGCGGCACGTCGAGCACGATCAGGTCGCCCAGCCGGGTGAGGCCCTGACCGGGCCAGCGGGGCGCCGGGAAGGACGGCCCGTACGGCGCGCTGTTCCAGTCCTCTCGCGACTTCCGGCCGGGCCGGTAGGTCTGTTCCTCGCCGACCAGCACCGCCCGGGGCTCGATCCAGCCGTCCTCGGTCGGCACGCCGAAGGTCATCTCCCCGGACCAGCGCACCCCGCGGGTGTTGTAGTGCTCGACCCGCTGCCCGGGCAGCGACGTCGGCAGCACGGCGGCCCAACCGCCCACGTCCGGTTCGAGGTGCGGGAAGACCACCCGTTCGGTGCTCAGGCCGGGGTAGCCGCCGCGGAACCGGTGGGTGACCGTGGCCAGGTCTCGGCTGCGGTAGTGCCGGTCGAAGCCGGTCGGCTGCCGGCCGGGGAATCCCTCGCTGAGCGCGTAGAGGTAGGGGCTGCTGGCCGCCGTCCGGTCGGCCCACTGGCTGCTCACCGTGCCGAGGAAGTGCTCCGGCGACCCGGCCGGGCCGTGCTGGCCGCTGGAGAGCCCGCTGAAGTCGAGGCCCAGCGCGCTGAAGCCGTACGCGCCGCCGTCGGCGGCGAACACGTTCGCCCCGACCTCGACCAGAGCCGGTGTGGCCGACGGGTCCGGCACGGTGGTCCGCACCGGCTTCGCCTGCCGCGCGTCGATGGGGATCGTCGTGTCCCGGTCGAGCACCAGTTCGGGGCGGGCCATCAACGCCGTCCGGGGGTTCTCCTCGTCCCCGCCGTTGAGGAAGGTCAACACCCCGTACCGGCCCTTCGGCATCCGCAGCTCGGTGGTCCCGTCGGGGTCGGACGCCTCCTGCCCGCCGGACTCGTCCAGCCCGGCGAGGACGGTGAACGCGTTGCCGGTGAGGGCCCCGGTCTCGTCGAGGTGCCGGACGGTGAGGGTGTAGCTCTCCACCTCCCGGTGCACACCGAACGGCGTGACGGCCACGCTGTCCCCGGCGCGGGCGACGACGCGGCCGGTGTAGTGGCCGTCCGCGTCACCGATCCGGGTGTCGGCGGTGACCGTGGCCGAGGCCGTGCCGCCGGCCGGCACGGTGACCTGGGCCGCGCTCAGGGTGAACAGGCCGGCCGGTGCCAGTGCGCCGGTCGGGCCGGTGGCCTCGACGGTGAGGTCGAGAGTGACCGGTGCCGTGCCGTCGTTGCGCCAGGTCACCTCCCGGGTGACCGGGGTGTCGTCCTGGTGCGGCCAGGTCGTCCGGCCGAACGAGACGCTCACCGGCTCACTGGTGACGGTCTGCGTGATCGCCCGGGCCACATCGACCCGACCGGCCCCCTGCTCGTACGCGGACTGCTCCGGGTGCGGCTTCGCCGACGCCATCAGGGTGGCCTTGAGCTGCCCGGCAGCCCAGCCGCTGTGCTGCTGGGCGAGGAGGGCGACCGCGCCGGCGACGTGCGGGGCGGCCATCGAGGTGCCGGAGATCGAGACGTACCCCTCCCCCGCCGGGTCACCGATCACGCCCTCCGCGGCGCGGGCGGCGACGATCTCCACGCCCGGAGCCGTCAGATCCGGCTTGAGCGCCTCGTCGCCGGTGCGCGGGCCACGACTGGAGAACTCGGCCAGCACGTCGTCGCGGTCGACGGCGCCGACGGCGAGCGCCGCGTCGGCGGTCGCCGGTGAGCTGACCGGGGCGAAGCCGCCGTCGTTGCCGGCGGAGACCACGAAGAGCGCGCCGGTCGCCGCCGTGAGCTGGTTGATCGCCTCTTCGAGCGGGTCGAGCTCCGGCGTGTCCATGCCGCCGATGCTGATGTTGATCACGTCCGCACGCTGGTCGACGGCGGCCCACTGCATACCGGCGAGGATCGCCGAATCGGTGCAGCCGAAGACCTCGCACACCTTGCCGGAGAGCAGGGTGGCGTCCGGTGCCACGCCCCGGTAGCGGCCGCCGGAGGCGGCGCCGCTCCCGGCGATGATCGATGCGACGTGCGTGCCGTGCCCGACCACGTCGGTCGTCGCGGGCTCCTCGGTGAAGTTCTGCGACTCGGCCACCCGGCCGGCCAGGTCCGGATGCGTCGTGTCTACCCCGGTGTCCAGCACCGCGACCCGGACGCCCCGGCCGGTGTAGCCGGCCTGGTGGGCGGCGGGCGCGCCGATCTGCGGGACGCTGTGGTCCAGAGTGACCTTCCGCCGGCCGTCGAGCCAGATCCGGTCGACACCCCCCGCCGTGTCGACCCGGGCTCCGGCCCGACCCGTGAGCGCGGCCCACACCTCGGTGGCCCGCTGCTTCGCCGCGGTGCCGGCGAGTCCGTGGATCGCGGGCAGCTCCCGGGTGATGGTCACGCCTGCCGGCGCGGCGGCCCGCCGCGCGGCCCCGGTCGACGACGGGCGGAGCAGCACCGGCAGGTGATCGCTGCGGGCGTCGTCGTAGCCGGCGGCGATGAGGCCGGTGACGTCGAAGAGCCGCCGGTCGACCCGCCCGTCGCGGATCAGCGGCAGCGCGTCGTGGGGCACCACCGAGAGCCGGCCGCGGTGGCGCGAGGTGAGGAAGTGGACGTGTTCGCGCCCCGCGCCGGGTCGTACGCTCGCGCCCCCGGACCGGGTGACGGTCACCCGGTCGCCGGTGAGCAGCGTGACGGTGGTGTGGTCGGCGGGCACCGACGTGGCGCGTGGGGCGGCCACCGCCGGGCCGGGTTCGGTCGGCGGAGCCGCCGAGACGGCCGTCGGGGCGGCGAGCACGAGCGCGAACGCGAGCCCGACGCCGGAAATTCTCCGGATTCTGTGCAACGGATCCTCCTCGGTGGAGCGTCGTTAACCAACGAGAGACACATTGACAACCGTCAGGGTTGCATACCCGGTATGCAGTAGGGAAGTCGTAAATCCGACCAAGTCGCCGGCACGGCCGAGGACCGCTCGGGATGATCGAGCGGTGACGTCCATGAGGGAACGCATGCTCGCCGGCGAGCTCTACCAGGCCGACGACCCGGAGATCACCGCCGACCTCGACCGCGCCGCCCGACTGATGGAACGCTTCAACACCAGCCCCGCCGACGACCCCACCGCCCGCCTGGCGGCGCTCCGCGCACTGCTCGGCGAGGTCGGCGAGGGCGCCTGGATCCGGCCGCCCTTCCACTGCGACTACGGCCACCGGATCCGCATCGGCCCCGGCACCTTCATCAACTACCAGTCGGTCTTCCTCGACGTCGCGCCCATCGTCCTCGGCGCCGACGTCCAGGTCGGTCCGAACGTCCAACTGCTCACCCCGACCCACCCGGTGCCGCCCGAACCACGACGGGCGAAGTGGGAGTCCGCGAAACCCATCACCATCGAGGACAACGTCTGGCTCGGCGGCGGTGCGATCGTCCTCGCCGGAGTCACCGTCGGCGCGAACACCGTCGTCGGCGCGGGTGCCGTGGTGACCCGCGACCTACCACCCAACGTCGTCGCGCTCGGCAACCCCGCCCGCCCGGTACGCGCCGTCGACTGACCACGATCAAGCCCTTCACCTGCACAAACAGACTCTCGACCGCTGGCGCATCGGCCCGCGTTCCGGCACTGTGGGTAGTGACGGTTTCACCGGGAGGCGACATGGCCGGTCGGGTGCTGGAGCTGCGGGTGCACGGGGTGTCGAACACCCCGCCGGACCAGATCCTCGGCCTGCGCCCCGGACCGGCCGACGCCCCGCCCCAGCCACGGCTGGTCGCCGGTGGAGCCGTGACCGGCTTCTACCGCGCCCCCGGCGGCGGGCCGGACGACCCGCTCGCCGTCGAGGCGTACAGCTGGGGGCAGTTGACCTCCGGCGCGCGGACCGCGCGCGACGTCGAACGCGCACTGTGGACGCTGCTGCTGCCGTTCACCCTCGCGAACGTGGCGCTGCACGCCCGGCCCGAGATCCCACCCGACCCCGACCAGGAACGCTGGACCAGCCGCTCCGGAATCACCGCCTGGCTGATCCGGCTCTTCTGCCTCAGCCTGACCAGCACCGTCGTCCTCGCGGTGACCGGCATCGGCGTCGACCTGATCGGTTGGCAGTGCGTCGACGACTACTGCCTGGGCCGCATCCCCGGGCCGTGGGAGTTCCTCGCCCACGGCTGGTGGAGCGCGGGAACCCGCGCCCTCGCCGTCGGGCTGCTCGTCCCGCTGGCGCTGCTCGCGGTGCTCGGCCTGGTCGCCTGGCGCACCTACCAGTACGAGGCGGAGATGCCCGCCGACCCGAGCCGCGGTCAGGTCCGCCACCCGCCCGGCGGCTCCCCCAGGGACACGAAGCCACCGGCCGCCGCCCAACCGGCGGAGGAGCCACCGGCCGCCCAACCGGCGGAGGAGCCGCCGCCCGAACCCGAACCACCGCCTCCGGAGCCGGCGAACCCCCTGCAGGACCACACCTTCTGGTGGGGAGAGGGCCAACTGCGGCGCGCCGCGGTGCTGCACCTGTCCACCGGCGCCGTGGTCGCGGCGGCGGTGCCGCTCGGCACGGTGCTGGCGATGGACCCGCCGCGTGGCCTACGTGCCGCGCTCGCCTGGCCCACCGTCGCCCTGGGCAGCGCCGTCCTGGTCATCGCGGTGGTGGCCCTCGGCCGGCCGTACCTGGCCCGACGCGCCGGATCCACCCCGCTCGGCGCGTGGAGCGCCGCCGTCGCCGGCCTCGCCGGCCTCACCGTGGTCGGCACCGTCGCCGTCCTGCTGCTGCCCGACGGGCCGGCCGGCACCCCCCTCGCCGCCTGGCGGCCGCCCAGCGGCTGCGCCCAGGATCCGGCGACCCCGGGCTGCTTCACCGACCGCTCACTGCCCGGGTACGACTGGATCATCGCTTGGCTGTGGGCCGGACAGCTACTGCTGCTCATCACCATCGGCGGGGTGGCCCGGTCCGGCCGGCGGGCGCTGGCCCCACCCGTCGCCGCGGGGCTACTGCTCGCCGGCGGGGTGCTCTGGATCGACGGCTGGCTGCCGGCGGTCCCACCCGCCCCCGACCCGTTGGCCGGGTGGACGCTCGCCGTCCCCGCCATGACGCTCGCCGCGGTCGCGCTGGTGCTCCCCCGCGCCCCGACCGGCAACCGGCACCATCCGCCGGAACCGCACACCGACGTGGGGTGGGGCGGGCGCGGACCGGCCGTCATCGCCGGTTTCGGCTGGTTGCTCTGCGTCGCGTACACCAGCGGCCTGCTCTACTGGGTGACCGACCGGCTGAACAACGGCGCCACTCCCAGCGGCCGGTCCACCGTCACCCCGCCGATCCCCGTCATGTGGGCGGGGCTCGCCTTCGCCGTCGCGCTGGCCGTCCTCGCGGTCACCGTCGCGCGGGCCGCCGTGCTCTTCTACCGCCTGCGCCGCCGGGAGCACGCGAAGCTGGTCCCGCCCGGGCACCACCTCTCCCTACACGAGCTGCGACGCTGCCGCGACGTCACCGCGTTCCGCGCGCTGCACCGGCTGGTCGGCGAACACGCGATCCGGCTCGTAGGCTGCTACGCGGTCGCCGTGACGGTGCTGGTCATCGTCGCCTGCGCCGCCGCGCTCTCGCACACCCGACCCCATCCGGTCGACGCCGCCGACGGCGCCGCGATAGTGAAGGTCGTCGCCGATGTCGGGGACTCCATGCTCGGCTGGCTGCCGGTGCTGGTCGCCGCGATCGGCGCGCTGGTCTACCGCAACGACACCGTACGGCGGACGGTCGGCGTGATCTGGGACGTGGGCACGTTCTGGCCCCGGGCCGCCCACCCGCTCGCCCCGCCCAGCTACGCCGAACGCGCGGTGCCCGAACTCCAGACCCGCATCGCGGGGCTGCTCGCGCTGACCGAGCGCGACCCCCGCCGGGTGGACGGCATCATCCTGTCCGGACACAGCCAGGGCACGGTGATCTGCACGGCGGTGATCCTCCAACTACCGGCGCGGTGGCGACGGCGGCTCTGGTTCTTCTCGTACGGCTGCCAACTGACCCGGCTCTACGGGCGGATCTTCCCCGCGTACTTCGGGCCGGGCCGGTTGCCGGTGCTCACCGAGGCCCTGACCGTGGCCCCCGGCTGGACCGGCTGGACCAACTTCTGGCGGGACACCGACCCGCTCGGGTGGCCCGTCGACGCGGGCGAGCGGGACCTGGCCGTGCGGGACCCGGAGGCGCTGCACCCCAGCGGCGGCGAGGTCGCCGACCCGCCCATCCGCAACCACAGCGGCTATCCGGAGGCGCCCGAGTTCCACCGGGAACGGGCGCGGGTGGCCCGGCTCCTGCGCCGTGGCGTGCCGCTACCCCGACAGCCCGTCGGCTAGCCGGACCACCAGGTCGGCGCGCCCGGCCGTGCCGGCCACCAGCGTCGCGTTGGTCTCGTCGCTGCCGAGCGCCCAGGCCCGCGCCTCCGCCGGCGTCCGCCCGTACGCCTCGTGCCGGGCGGTGAGCCGGCGCACCCGCAGCTCCGCGTCGAGGTCGAGGAACCACGCCTCGTGCAGCAGCGACCGCACCTCGTCCCAGGGCGGCTCCGACAGCAGCAGGTAGTTGCCCTCGGTCACCACCAACCGCACCTCCGGCGGGACCTCGATCGCCCCGGCGATCGGCTCCTCCAGGTCGCGACGGAACGCCGGCGCGTAGACCGAGGTGGGTTCGAGTCGGTGCAGGCGGCGCAGCAGGCTCACGAAGCCGTTCGCGTCGAACGTGTCGGCCGCGCCCTTGCGCCCGGTGCGGCCGAGCCGGTGCAGCTCGACCTGCGCGAGGTGGAAGCCGTCCATCGGCACCAGCCGCGCGGACGGGCCGACCTCGGCGACGATGCGCTGGGCCAGCGTGGACTTGCCGGCCCCCGGCGCACCGGCGATGCCGAGCAGCTGACGCGGGCCGGCCGCGGCCAGGGCGCCAGCCCGCTCGACCAGCTCCTCGACGGTGAGCATCTGCGCGGCCGGCATCAGTCGAGGACCGGCGCGGTGATGGCGAACCGCCCCTGCACGGCGGCCTGCACGGTCTGCATCTGAGGGTCCAGGTCCAGCTCCGGCGGGCCGCCGCCCGCCTCCGCGTAGGCCATCCGGGCCAGCATCGGCCGCTCCACGCCCGCGTCGGCGAGCTCGATCAGGGCGGTGACCCGGGCGCCGAGCGCCTCCGCGTATTCCCGAGCTCGGGAGACGGCGTCGCCGATCGCGGCGTGCCGGGCCTCCCGGTGCGCCGGGCTGTCGGGCCGCAGCGACCACCAGGGCCCGGCAACCTCGACCTGGTCCTGGTCGGCCAGCCGGAGCATCAGCTCGCCGAGCGTGGCGAAGTCGGTGACCGTGACGGTGGTCGTGACCGCGCCGTGCCAGGCCACCACCCGCTCGGTGGCCCGCCGGGTCTCCGGCCGCACCCGCAGGTCACCGGTCTCCCGGCGGTCGATCGCCGGCCCGTAGCCGTCGAGCAGCACCCGGACGGCGGCGGCGCGCTCCGCCAGCCTGGTCAGGGTGGTCTCGCGGTCCCGGTCGCGCGCGGTCGCGGTGACCGCGAACCGGGCCAGCTCCGGCGCCACCTCCCGGTAGGCCTCGCCGCGCACCGTCACCACCGGGCCGTCCACCATGCCCTCACCCTAGTCGGGGGCCGGGCGCCGCGCCGCGCACACCGGACCCGCGGACGGACGACCCGGTCGGCGGCGTGCGCGGGGGCGGCGTGGCCGGGTCCGCGGTCGCCGGCGTGGTCGGTCAGACCGGGTCCGCGACCGCCGGCCGGTGCCCGGTGTACGTCACGACGCCGCCCTCGATCCGGCAGCCGGTCAGGTGTCCCCCGGCCGCCCCCAGCTCCAGCAGGTACGCCAGCTCCGCGACGTGGTCGCCGTCGATCGGGAACTCCTGCCGGCACGCCCGCAGGTCCCGGTCGCGCAGCGCCTCCCGCAGCCCCTGCGCCCGCCGGTAGTGCCCGACCAGCGCGTCCAGGTCATCCCGGCGCAGCGCGTCGGCCAGCCCGTCGAGAAAGGCGCTGACCTGCCCGAGCTGCCGGACCACCTGCTCCCGGTTCTGGAACAGCATGTCGGCGGTCCGCTTCGCCGGGGTGCCGGCCACCCGGGTGCCGTCCCGGAAGCTGCCCGCCGCCAACCCGAGCACCGCGTCGCGGATCTCCGAGCCGGAGACGGCCCCGGCGAGGCTGCCCGCGAGCAGGTGGGGAATGTGCGACGACAACGCCACCACCGAGTCGTGCACCGTCGGCGACATCGGCACCACCCGGGCCGCGAAGACGTCCACGAGGAGCCCCACGAGCGTCCGGAACGGCGCGATCCCGTCGGCGGCCGGGCAGAGCACCCAGGCGGCGCCGTCGAAGAGCGCGGGGTCGGCGGCGGTCAGCCCGGACCGCTCGGTGCCCGCCATCGGGTGGCCCGGGACGAACCGGCCGGTCAACCCGTGCTCGACGGCGAAGCGGGCGACCCCGCCCTTCGTGCTGCCGACGTCGGTGACCACGCAGTGCTCACCGGTGTGCTCGGCCACGGTCAGCAGGGTCTCCGGGAGGCTCGGGAGCGGCCCGGCCAGGAACACGAGGTCCCGGTCCCGGACTGCGTCGGTCAGCTCGTCGGGAAGATCGATCCCCCGCTCGCGCCCCTCCGCCCGGGTCCGCGGGTCCGGGTCCCAACCGGTGACGTCCGGGTGGCGCTCGTGCAGCCGGAGCAGGATCGAGCCGCCGATGAGGCCGGTGCCCACCACGGCAATCCTGGGCTGCCCACCGGGCGTCTCCACCATGCGTACCTCGGCGTCTCGTGCGTCGCGGATCCCCCGAACCCGACCCGGTCCGGCCGAGGATATCCCCGCCCGCCCGGGCCGACCCCGCCCTCCACCGCCGCGCACCGCCGAAGCCGGCCGGCGCGGCGTCCCGGCCGGCGCGGCATTCCGGACAGCGCCGCTTTCCGGCCGGCGCGCGTCGCCGCCCGGAAAGGGGGTTGTCCGAGAAAGATCCACGTCGTACTTTCCGTGCGCCGCCCGCACGGCGCGGGCACGGGGAGAAAGGAACGGTCGGATGTCCGCGACGTACCGGGCACTCGCCTCGGTGACCATGTTGATCGGCTTCTACGTGGTCGCATTGCTCCAACTCGGCGCGGTCGTCGCGCTGGGCGTCTGGCTGCTCGACGTGACCAATGGGCTGGTCGCCGGCAAACTGCTGCTGCCGCTGGTCGTCGCGCTCGGCGCGGTGGCCGTCGGGTTGTGGCGCGCGATCCGCACCCGGAACGAGCCGATGCCCGGCCTGATCGTCGGGGAGCCGGAGGCGCCGGGGCTCTGGGCCACCGTCCGTGAGCTCGCCGCCGCCGTCGGCACCCGGGCGCCGGACGAGATCCGGCTGGTGCCGGACGTCAACGCGGCGGTCAGCGAGCAGGGCCGGCTGCTCGGCCTGGTCGGCGGCCGACGCACCCTCTACGTCGGCCTGCCGTTGCTGCACGGCATGCGGGTCGACCAGCTCCGCTCGGTGCTGGCGCACGAGCTGGGCCACTACTCCGGCAAGCACACCCGGCTCGGCGGAGTCGCCTACCGGGGACGACTGGCGATCGCGCACACCATCGAGCAGATCAGCAGCCGCAACCCGGTCGGCCTGGTGTTCCGCGGCTACGCGCGGCTCTACCTGCTCGTCGACAACGCCGCGTCCCGGCGCCAGGAGCTGGAGGCGGACCGCGCCTCGGTCCTGCTCGCCGGCCACGAGGCGGCCACCTCCGCGCTGCGGACCATCCCGGGGCTCGGCGCCGCCTGGTCGTTCTACATGCGGCGGTACGTCGAGCCGGGCTGGTCGGCCGACCTCGCCCCGGACGACCTGTTCGGTGGCTTCGCGCAGCTGCTGCACGCCCGTCAGGAGGAGATCGCCGGTCTGCGCGAGATGGCGGACGACCGGGAGGGGTCCCGCTGGGACACCCACCCGCCGGTCGGCGTCCGGGTCGCCGCGATGGGTGACGTCCCGGCCGGCACCATCACGGTCGACGACCGGCCGGCCGGCGTCCTGCTCGCCGACATCGCCGCCGCCGGACGACAGTTGCAGGCTGTCGTCGTCGACCACGGCGGCCGGCAGGTGCTGCCCTGGCCCGAGTTCATCGCCGCCGCGGTCGCCGCGGGTGTGCAGCAGCAGGCGGACCAGATCTACCGGGCGGCCGGCCGGTTCACCGGCGCGTCCGAGCCCGGCCTGGTCACCGTGCTCGACCTGGTACGCGCCAAGCGACTGGGCGAGTTCGCCGAGCAGTTCTTCGGCGACGCCACCCGCCGCGAGGCGGCGCAGCGGTTCGCCGGCCCGATGGAGACCCTGTTGGACAACGCGGCCGTGCGCTCCGGCCGCGCGCGCTGGGAGCTGTCCTGGACCGGGCCGGCCCGGCTGGTCGGCGCCGACGGCGAGCCGTGGGACCTGGCGGAGATCGCCAAGCTCGCGGTCTCCCCGCAGACGGTGGACGAGGCGCTCACCCGACTGCGCGAACGGGGCATCGACCCGGGGAGCGCGACGGTGGTGCAGCAGCGGGTCACCGGCCGCGACGCCGACCTGATCGGGGCCCTCGCCAACATGAAGATCGACGGCAAGGAGCACGATCTGCTGGTCCTGGACCGCGGGCTGGTCCTCATCGCCGACCCAGGCCGGGCCAGCAAGGGCGAGGAGCGGCTGAAGGCACTGGTCGGTTCGACGCCGGTCGCGCAACTGGCCGCGACGCACCCGTTCCTGCCGTACGAGGAGATCACCTCGGTGGAGGTCACGCGCGAGGTGCCGCTCAAGGCGACGCTCACCCTGCACGGCGGCCGGACCGTGGCGGTGCAGGAGCTTTACTCCAGCGAACTGCTGGAGAAGAAGAGCCGGGACACCCTGCTCGCCGTCTTCCGCCGGATCAACGCCTGACGGCGGGCCCGCCGGCCGGAGCGGTCCGGCCGGCGGGTCAGGGCGGGTCGGTCAGGGCTGGGCGAGCCGGCCGGCGACGGCCGCGACGTGGTCATCGGACTCGGTGAGCGCCACCCGGACGTGCTGGTTGCCGGCCGGGCCGTAGAACGCTCCGGCGGCGACCAGGATGCCGCGTCGGGCCAGCCAGTCGACGGTCTTCCAGCAGTCCTCGCCGCGGGTCATCCACAGGTAGAGGCCCGCCTCGGAGTCCTCGATCGTGAAACCGGCAGCGGTGAACGCGGCGTGGAGGGCCTCCCGGCGCGCCCGGTAACGCTCCCGCTGCTCGTCGGCGTGCCGCTCGTCCTGGAGCGCCGCGACCATCGCCGCCTGCACCGGGGCGGGCACGATCATGCCGGCGTGCTTGCGCACCTTGAGCAGCTCGGCCACCAGCGCCGGGTCACCGGCGACGAATCCGGCCCGGTAGCCGGCGAGGTTGGAGCGCTTGGAGAGCGAGTGCAGGGCCAGCACGCCGTCGTACGAGCCGCCGGACACCTCGGGCGAGAGCACCGACACCGGCTCGGCGGACCAGCCGAGCGGCAGGTAGCACTCGTCGCTGGCGACCACGGCGCCGCGCTCCCGGGCCCAGTCGACCACCTTGCGCAGGTGCGTCGCGGGTAGCACCCGACCGGTCGGGTTGCCGGGCGAGTTGACCCAGACCAGCCGGACCCGTGAGGTCGGGCCGACCGCGGTCAGCGAGTCGGCGCGGACGACGGTGGCGCCGGCCAGCCGGGCACCGTCGGAGTAGGTCGGGTAGGCGATCGACGGCACGACCACCACGTCGCCCGGGCCGATGCCGAGCAGGGTGGGCAGCCAGGCGACCAGCTCCTTCGAGCCGATGCTCGGCAGCACGCCGAGACCGTCGACGGCGGCGCCGCATGCCCGGGCGACCCAGGCGCTGATCGCCGCTCGCAGCGCGGGGGTGCCGGCGGTGAGTGGATAGCCGGGGGCGTCGGACGCGTCAGCGAGCGCCTGCCGGATCACCTCGGGCACCGGGTCGACCGGCGTACCCATGGAGAGGTTGATCAGGCCCTCCGGGTGCGCCGCGGCCAGCGTGGCCGCGGCGTCCAGGGTGTCCCAGGTGAACTCAGGCAGACGTGCCGAGACCGGCTCGGGCCGGTTCAGTGGCCCTCACCGCGCGGCGGCTGGGCGGCGACGAACGCCGCGTCCTTCTCCACCTTGCCGATCTTCGAGGCGCCACCGGGCGAGCCGAGGTCCTCGAAGAACTCGTAGTTGGCGCCGGTGTAGTCCTTCCACTGCTCCGGGACGTCGTCCTCGTAGAAGATCGCCTCGACCGGGCAGACGGGCTCACAGGCACCACAGTCGACGCACTCGTCGGGGTGGATGTAGAGCATCCGGTTGCCCTCGTAAATGCAGTCGACCGGGCACTCCTCGATGCATGCCTTGTCGAGCACATCCACGCACGGCTCGGCGATGATGTAGGTCACCGGTCTTCTCCTCCGCAAGACGCGCCGCGATCTCCCGCGACGGTAAGAGCCTAGTATCTCGCCGGGGAGGGGGTCGATCGTGCTGGGTCAGCAGGATGTGGGACACCGGATCGTGGTTCGCCGGATTGTGGGGATTCGCGAAGGCCGGCCGCTCTTCTCCGACGCTCTCGGTGAGCTGGTCGAGCTGAGCGAGAGCCATCTCACGCTCGCCACCGCCCAGGGCCCGCTGCGGGTGCCCCGGGACGAGGTGCACCGGGCCAAGCGGGTGCCGCCGACCCGACGTCCGACGGCGTCGGCCGTGACCGAGCTGGAGCTGGCCGCCGACGAGGCCTGGCCGGCGCAGATTCGCGGACGGCTGGGCGGTTGGCTGCTGCGCGCCGCCGACGGGTGGACCGGGCGGGCCAACTCCGCGTTGCCGGTCGGCGACCCGGACCGGCCGCTGCCGGCGGCGGTGGACGCGGTCGAACGCTGGTACCGCGACCGGGGACTTCCCGCCATGGTCAACACGCCGCTGCCGCTCGCCGCGCCCGTCGGCGCCGAACTGGACGCCCGAGGCTGGGCCACCCGCCCGCCGGTGCTGGTCCAGACCGCTCCGCTCCCCCTGCCCGCCGCGCCGCCCGGCGCCGGGCCCGCCGTGGTGGAGTTGGCGACCGCGCCGAGCGACGAGTGGCTGGCGGTGGCGGCCGGACGCAAGGGCGGCCTGCCGGACGCCGCCCGCCACGTGCTCACCGCCGTGGACCAGGTTCGCTTCGCGCACGCGTACGCCGACGGCACGCTGATCGGGATCGGCCGGGGCACCGTGACCGGGCCGGGGCGATGGTTGGGGCTGAGCCTCATCGAGGTGCTGCCGGAGGCCCGCCGGCAGGGTCTGGCCGGCCGGCTGATCCGGGCGCTGGCCGACTGGGCCGTGGCGATCGGGTCGACCCGGGCCTTCCTCCAGGTCGAACAGAGCAACACCGGCGCGGTAGCGCTCTACCAGGGCCTCGGGTTCACCACCCACCACACCTACCTGACCCGCGCCGCCCCCCGCTGACCGGGGTCAGCGACGGACGACCTTGCGGGGCTTGGCGGCCTTGGCCTCGGCGAACCGCTTGAGGGTCTGCGAGCGGTGGTCACGGCCGAGAGCGGTGAGCACCAGGTAGCCGATCAGCGTGCCGACGCCGGTGGCGGCCAGGTAGAGCCAGATCTGCGCGAAGAAGGTGCCCGCACCACCGGCGAAGGGGCTGTCACCGACGAGCAGCGGACCGAGCAGCACGGTCAGCAGCAGTGCGGCCGCGACCGCCGCCGCCGTGTCGGCCACCCACGCGCCGAGCGGGCGCTGCCGCCCCCAGACGAACGCGACCCCGACCAGGATCAGCCCGATCACCACGAACATCCCGAGCGACACCCGGTCGGCCGCGGTGTCGTCGCCCTCGAAGCCGAAGTGGATGATCAACCGGGCGACCACGTTGACCGCGAAGAGTGCTGCCGCGAGCACCCCGATGTCGCGCCACCGCTTGTCCATCGCACGACCTCCCACCGTCGGGCCCACCTCGGGGCGACCTACCTGGCAGGAATATCTACCACCTGAACCTGTGTGCCGTCAGTCCCCGATGCGGGTGGGCGGCACCGCCAGGATCTGCCGGAAGCCCATGACCGCGAACGTCATCGCCCCGGCCACGATCATGACCAGGCCGACCCAGTTGTCACCGGCGAGCAGGAGGTCACCCTCGGCGGTCCGCACCGCCGCCACGGCCATCAGCAGGAACCAGGGCACCGCGGGCAGCGCCACCGACCAGCGGCGGCCGACCGTCTGGTGGGCGAACCAGCTCAGCGCGATGTTCGCGCCGACCGCCACCAGCACCGAGACGCCGATGAGTTGACCGCCGACGCGGACGGTGGACAGCAGCAGCTCCAGCACCGCCGTCAGCAGCCCGGCGACCACCGCGACCAGGCCGCCGGCGACGCGCAGTCCGCCGTCGAGCAGCCGCGACGGCGGACGCTGCGGCGGCGGACTGGTCTGGTCAGAGACGACCGACATCGGCGCGGCGGTGGTCACCGAAGACCGGCCGCCGCGACCGGGGTCCGGTCCGGGCCGGTGTCGGAGAGCCCGGCGAAGAGATCGTCCTCCCAGCCGTACGGGCCCCGGCCCGGTCCCTTCTCGCCGACCGCGAGGGTGAAGTATTCGACGCCCATGAACTCGCCGCCGAAGCTGCCGGCGATCGTGTAGAGCCACGAGGTCGCGGGGATCTGGGTGGCGTGGGCACGCATCGCGGCCTGCTTCGCGGCATGGTGGTCGGTGCCGTCGACCCGCGCGGCGATCTCGGCGTCGGGCGTGCCGAAGGGCAACTCGGTGATGTCCTCGATGCCGGCGAACGGGTTGTCGGACGACTCGGTGAACTGGTCCATGCCGGCCTCCAGCACGCTCAGCGGCATGGCCGTCCAGTAGACCTTGGCGGGGGCGAAGCCCTCGGCGGCGGCGAGCTCGGCCGCGCGCATAGCCACCCGGTGGGCCTGGATGTGGTCCGGGTGCCCGTAGAAGCCGTTCGGGTCGTACGTGATCATGACCTGCGGGCGGATCTCGCGCATGACCTCGACCAGGTGACCGGCGGCCTCATCCAGGTCGGCCCGCCAGAACGCCCGTGGGTGCTCGTTGGTCGCCAGCCCCATCATCCCCGAGTCGCGGTAGCGGCCGGCGCCGCCGAGGAAGCGGTGGTCGGTGACCCCGAGGGCGGCGCAGGCGGCGGCCAGCTCGGCGATCCGGTAGCCGCCCAGCTGGTCGGCCTCGGCCGCGGCCAGCTGCGCCAGCTCCGGCACGTGGATCTCGCCCTCCTCGCCCAGCGTGCAGGTCACCAGCGTCACGTGGGCCCCGGCGGCGGCGTAGTGGGCCATGGTGGCCCCGGTGCCGATGGTCTCGTCGTCGGGGTGCGCGTGGACCAGCAGCAGGCGGCGGTCGGGCAGCTTCGTCACGCCCGTCACTCTATCCGGCGGTTCCGCCCGGCCGGCCTCGACGCGTCCACCCAGGTCGGCCACATCACCGCCGTGGCCGACTTACGATCTGGCCGTGGACTATCCGGAGCTGGCCGCCCGTACCCGCCGGTTCAGCCACGGCGCGCCGCGCGCCGTCTCCGTGGCCGACGACGGCTCCCGGGTGATCTTCCTACGGTCGGCCGGTCCCGAGGACCCGGCCGACGCGCTGTGGCTCCTGGACGTCGCCAGCGGCGAGGAGCGACTGGTGGCCGATCCGGCGGTGCTGCTCGGCGCGGACGGCGACCCGGCCGCCCTCTCCCCCGGCGAGCGGGCGCTGCGCGAGCGGCTGCGGTTGAGCGCCGCCGGCATCGGCTCGTACGCGCTGGACGCGGCCGGCCGCATCGCGGTCTTCGCCCTGGCCGGGCGGCTGTTCCGGGCTGACCTGGTGCACGGCGACGTGGTCGAGGTGGCCGCGATCGGGCCGGTGCTCGACCCGCGGCCGGACCCGACCGGGGAGCGGCTGGCGTACGTCACCGACGCCGCCGAGGGCGTCCGCCGGGGCGAGCTGCGGGTCATCCACCCCGACGGCACGGACACCCTGCTCGCCGGGGAGGACGCGGGGGTCACCTGGGGGCTGGCCGAGCACATCGCGGCCGAGGAGTTCAGCCGGTTCCGTGGCTACTGGTGGGCGCCGGACGGCCGTTCGGTGCTCGCCGCGCGGGTGGACGAGTCCCGCCTGGACCGCTGGCACCTGCACGACCCGTCCGAGCCGGCCACCCCGCCGGTCGTCGTCGCCTACCCGCGGGCCGGCGGCCCCAACGCGGAGGTCAGCCTGCACCTGCTCGACCTCGACGACGGCTGGGTCGACGTGCACTGGGACCGGGAGACGTACCCGTACCTGACGGCGGTGAGCTGGTCCGACGGCGGCCCGCTGATCACGGTGCTGCGCCGTTCCCAGCAGCACGGCCTGGTGCTCGCGGTCGACCCACGCACCGGCGAGACGCAGGTGCACGCCGAGCTGGCCGACCCGCGCTGGGTCGAGCCGATCGCCGGCACCCCGGCGCACCTGCCGGACGGTCGTGTGCTGGTCGGCGGCGAGCTGGCCCACGACGGGTACGACGCGCGCTGCCTGTTCGCCGACGGCACGCTGCTCACCCCGCCCTCGCTCTACGTCCGGCGGGTGGTGGGGCGGCTGCCCGCCGTCGCCGGGCCGGCCGACCTGCTGGTGGAGGCGAGCGACGGGGAGCCGAGCGAGCGGCACCTGTTCCGGGTGCGTACCTCGATCGGCGGCGGCGTGGACGCCCGCCGGTTGACCACCGACTCCGGCTGGCACACGGCAGCGGTCGGCGGCGACGTGCTGGTGGTGGGCGCCGCGTCGCTCGACCACGCCGGGGTCCGTTGGACGGTGTGGCGGGGCGACCGGGAGGTGGGCACGCTCGCGTCGCACGCCGCGAACCCGCCGTACTCGCCGCTGCCGCTGCTGGAGCGGGTGACGGACCGGCGGCTGCCCTCGGCGGTGCTCTACCCCAACAACTACGTCACCGGTCGCCGGCTGCCGGTGCTGTTGGACATCTACGGCGGGCCGGGTCACCAGGAGGTGGTGGCCGCCCGGGCGGCGTGGCTGGAGCGGCAGTGGTGGGCCGACGCCGGCTTCGCCGTGGTGGTGGTGGACAACCGGGGTACGCCCGGGGTGGCCCCGTCGTTCGAGAAGGCGATCCACCGGCGGGTGGCCGACGTGATCCTGCTCGACCAGGTGGACGCGCTCACCGCGCTGGCCGGCAAGCACCCGGACCTGGACCTGGAGCGCGTCGCCGTGCGCGGCTGGTCGTTCGGGGGTTGGCTGGCCGGGCTGGCGGTGCTGCGGCACCCGGAGCTGTTCCGCTGCGGAATCGTGGGCGCCCCGGTGACCGACTGGGCCCTCTACGACACCGCCTACAGCGAGCGTTACCTGGGGATGCCGGAGGACGGCGCGGACGTCTACGCCCATCACTCGCTGGTGGAGTTGGCCGCCGAGCCGGTGACCGGTCCCGACCAGGCCCGACCGTTGCTGCTGGTGCACGGCCTGGTCGACGACAACGTGGTGGCCGCGCACACGCTGCGGCTCTCCGGCGCGCTGCTCGCGGCCGGCCGGCCGCACGCGGTGCTGCCGCTGACCGGTGCCACGCACATGACCGTGGGCGGCACGGCCGAGCGGCTGCTCCGGTTGGAGCTGGATTTCCTCCGCGCCCACCTCTGAGCCGGGCCGCGACGGGCCAGCGGGCGGGAGTGCGGCACGTGGCGGGCCGCGCGGGTGGCCCCGGGGACACGGCGGCCCCCGGCCGACGACGCTGTCGACCGGGGGCCCGTCCGTGCGGTTACTGCTTGACGTACGCGTTGACGAACGACGGGTAGCCGAAGACGCTGGAGATGAAGACCCCGCCGGCCTTGGAGCCGTGCACGTGGTAGGCCACGTCGACGAAGAGCGGCACGACCGGGGCGTGCTCCTTCATGATCCGCTCGTCGAGCTTGGCCCACTCGGGGCCCTGGTCGGCCGGGGCCAGCGCGAGGATCCGGTCGAACTCGGCGTTGATCGCCGGGTCGTTGAAGTAGGCCTGGTTGCTGTTGCCCTCGGCCTTGATGGAGCGGCCGTCGTAGAGCACCGGCAGGATCGAGGCGCCGCTGGGCCAGTCGGCCGCCCAGTTACCGATGTACAAGTCCCAGGGGTTGTCCTTCTTCTTGATCTCGTCGAGCTTCGCGTCGTCCGGGATGTTCCGCAGCGTGATCTTGAAGCCGGCCCGCTCCAGGTTCGCCTTGAGCTGGGTGCCCTGCAGCTGCTCGGTCGTGTTGTCGGCGACGCCGAGGACCAGCTCCGGCGTCTGGCCGCCGAGCAGCTCCTTGGCCTTGTCGACGTTGCCGTTCGCCCCGGCCGGGTACGCGTCGAACGCCTTGAAGCCGATGGTCGCCGGCGGCATCAGGGTGGTCAGCGGCGCGGCGACGGTCTGGCCGCCCATCGCCTTGATCAGGCCCTCCCGGTCGATCGCGTAGTTGAGCGCCTGGCGGATCTTCAGGTCGGTGACCCGCTGGTTGTTGATGACCAGCTGGTTGGCGCTCGGCGTCGGCGAGAGGATGGTGCGGGACTTCAGCGACGCGTCGCCGGCCACCTTCGCGACGAGCGAGGCCGGCACCGCGTTGAAGGCGAGCGCGCTCTGGTCGGCGCCGTTGTCGGCGATCACCCGGTTGTTGGCGGCGTCCGCGGTCGGCCCGAAGCTCCAGACGAACTGGTCCGGGTACTGGTGCCGGACCGGGTCGGTGTTCGGGTCCCAGTTCGGGTTGCGGTCAAGCGTGAGCTGCACGCCGACCTGGTTCTTGGCGATCTTGTACGGACCGGACGAGAACGGGTGGGTGTCCAGGTTGACGCCGGTGTCCTTGTCGGGCGGCAGCGGCGCGGTGGTCGGCAGCGAGACGGCGAACGGCAGGTCACAGCGGGGCTTGGCGAACTCGAAGCGCAGCGTCTTGTCGTCCGGCGTGGTCAGCCCCGGCGGCAGGGACGTCTTGTTCTTTTTGAAGTCCCACTTGGTGTCGAAGTCCGGGCTGTCGGCCAGCCACTCCTGCAGGTACGTCGGGCCGCTGGTGAGGTCCGGGTCGAAGGAGCGGGCGATGCCGTACGCGATCTCCTTGGCGGTGATCGGACGGCCGTCCTCGAACTTCACCCCGTCCTTGACCTTGAACTCCCAGACCTTGCAGTCGTTGTTGACATTGGTGCCCGGCGTCTCGGCCAGGTCACCGACGAGGACGAGACCGCCCTTGCCGTCGTCCTTCCAGGTGGTCAGGTAGCGGGCGAAGAGCGGGTTCGTCATCAGGCCGGCGAACGAGTACGTCCGCTGCGGGTCGAGGTGGGAGATGGCCGTCTCCCGGATGATGGTGAAGGTGCCGCCCTTCTGCGCCCCGGGCACCTCGGCCGCGGGACCCTGCGACTCCTTCGGGTCGGTCGCGATGACCCCGGTCTGCGTGCGGTTGGTGTCGACGTTGGTGCCCTCGCCCGTGTTCTTCGAGCACGCACCCAATGCCACAACCAGTGCGATCGCTCCGCCTGCGGCGGCCACCACGCGTGGTCGCATCTCGTACCTCCTCCACCCAGTTGTCGTGCGGGCCCGCCGGAGGTGGAACCGCCGACGTCCCGAGGATCGTAAAGAAGAAAACCTACGGTTTGTGTAACAGTTGTCGATAAATTTCACCGGCCGCCGGGCGGCCGGCGCGGGCGCGACGCCCCGGGTGGCTCAGCGCAGCCGCACCCGGGGGTCGATGGCCGCGTAGAGCAGGTCGACCAGCACGTTCGCCAGCACCACGAAGACCGCGGCGATGAGCACGGTCGCCATGATCGTGGGCAGGTCGCCGGAGCGCACGGCGTCGACCGCCGTACGCCCCAACCCCTGGATGCCGAACGTCGTCTCCGTGATCACCGTGCCGCCGAGCGCGCCGCCCACGTCGAGGCCGGCGATCGTCACCACCGGGGTGATCGCCGCGCGCAGCGCGTGCCGCCCGTACACCTTGGGTTTGGCCAGGCCCTTGGCCCGCGCGGTGCGGACGAAGTCCTCGGAGAGCGTCTCCAGCATCTGCGCCCGCGACAGCCGGGCGTAGATGGCGGAGAAGAGGAAGGCCAGCGAGACCCAGGCGAGCACCAGGCCGCTCGCCCACTTCCACGGATTGTCGAGGATCGACGTGTAGCTCGGCACCGGCAGCAGCTTCAGGTTGTAGACGAACACCAGCAGCAGCACCGCGCCGACGAAGTAGAGCTGCAGGGAGGCGCCGGTCAGCGAGAAGCCGATGGCCAGCCGGTCCAGCCAGGTCCCCCGGCGCAGCGCCGACACCATGCCGAGCCCCACGCCGAGCAGCAGCCACAGGATCGCCGCCGGGATGACGATGCTCAGCGTCACCGGCAGCACCCGGGCGATCGTGTCCGAGACCGCCTCGTTGGTGACGTACGACCAGCCCAGGCAGGGCGCGTCACAGTGGCCGCCCTGTGCGCTGCCCAGGTCCCGGCCGGTGACGATGCCCTTCATGTAGCCGGCGTACTGCACGACCAGCGGGTCGTTGAGGCCCAACTCCTCGCGGACCCGCTCCAACCGCTCCGGGCTGCAGTTCTTCGGGCACATGCCGGTGACCGGGTCCCGGGGCAGGGCGAAGAACATGAGGAAGGTCAGCACGCTCACCGCGAACAGGGTCAGCGTGGCGGAGAACAGTCGCTTGATCAGGAATCGCGCCATCGGGCACCCCTACCGGGACGACTTCGGGTCGAGCGCGTCACGCAGCGCGTCACCGAAGAGGTTGAAGGCGAACACGAGCGCGAAGATCGTGATGCCCGGGAAGAACACGTACGCCGGGTCGGTCTGAAGATAGTCCAGGCTGCGGTAGATCATCCGGCCGAAGCTCGGGGTCTCGTCGCTGAGCCCGACGCCGATGAAGGAGAGCGCGGCCTCACTGGTGATGAACTGCGGCACCGCCAGGGAGAACGACACGAGGATCGGCGCCCAGATGTTCGGCAGCAGCTGCCGGAAGAGCATGTGCCCGAGCCCGGCGCCGCTGGCCCGGGCCGCCTCGACGAACTCCCGCTCGCGCAGGGCGATCACCTGACCGCGGACCAGCCGGGCGGTGCTCGTCCAGCCGAAGACGGCGAAGACGGCGATCAGCACGCCCACCCCGAACGCCGAGGAGACCTGCTCCCGCTCCCCGTAGAAGCGCAACACCAGGGTCGGCGTCAGGGCCAACGCGATGACCAGGAACGGCATGGCCAGCGTCAGGTCGGTGATCCAGTTGACGACCGCGTCCAGCCAGCCACCGAGGTAGCCGGCGAGGGTGCCGAGCACGATGCCGATCGCCGCGGTGATGACGGCGGCGGCGAACGCGATGAAGAGCGACGTACGCAGGCCGTAGATCAGCCGGATGAAGATGTCCCGGCCGAGCCCCGGCTCCAGACCGAACCAGTGGTCGCCGGTGACCCCGCCGGCGTAGCCCAGCGGCATGCCGAAGCCGTCCAGCAGATGCTGGAACTGCTCGCGCGGGCTGATCCCGTAGACCATCTCGATCAGCGGAGCGGCGAGCGCCAGCAGCATGAAGAAGACCAGCATCCCGCCGCTGACCATGGCCGTGCGGTCGCGGCGCAGGCGCAGCCAGGCGAGCTGGCCGGGCGAGCGGCCGACGACCGCCTTCCGCTCGGGCGTCGCCGGGTCACCGCCGGACTCGATCTCGGCCAGCGCCACGCCCTCCACCGGGGACAGGCTCACTTCGCCACCTCCTCGACCGTCTCGTCCGCGGCCGCGCCGACCGCGGTCGCGTCGCCGCCGGCCGAGACCGGTTCACCGCCGGTCGTCACGCCGCCCGGTATGTCGTCACCGGCCGTGACCGGCCCGGACTCGGGGAAGTGGCAGGCGGTCGCCTGGGCCCCGCCGTCGCGTGGCACCAGCGCCGGCTCCTCGGTGGCGCAGACGTCGCGCGCCTTCCAGCAGCGGGTCCGGAACCGGCAGCCCGATGGCGGGTCGAGCGGCGTGGGCACGTCACCGGTCAGCCGGATCCGGCCGCCCGGACCGAGCTGGGTGACGTCCGGGATCGCCGAGAGCAGCGCCCGGGTGTACGGGTGCTGCGGCCGCTCGTAGATGTCCGCCCGGTCGCCGATCTCCACGATCTTGCCCAGGTACATCACCGCGACCCGCTGGCAGAAGTGCCGCACCACCGCCAGGTCGTGGGCGATGAAGACGAACGCCAGCCCGAGGTCGCGTTGCAGCTCGCGCAGCAGGTTTATGACCTGCGCCTGGATGGAGACGTCCAGCGCGGAGACCGGCTCGTCGGCCACGATGAGCTTGGGCCGCAGGGCCAGCGCCCGGGCGATGCCGATCCGCTGCCGCTGCCCGCCGGAGAACTCGTGCGGATACCGGTTGTAGTGCTCCGGGTTGAGCCCGACGATCTCCAGCAGCTCCTGCACCCGCGCCTTGATCCCGCCGGCCGGCTCGATCCCGTTGACCTGCAACGGCATCGCGACGATGCGGCCCACGGTGTGCCGAGGGTTCAGCGAGGCGTACGGGTCCTGGAAGATGATCTGCAGGTCCTGGCGCAGCGGCCGCAGCTCGCGCCGGCCGGCGTGGGTGATGTCGCGACCCTCGAACTCGATGGTGCCGGCGGTCGGCTCCAGCAGCCGCACCAGCATCCGACCGGTGGTGGTCTTGCCGCAGCCGGACTCCCCGACCAGGCCGAGGGTCTCCCCCGGCCGCACGTCGAAGTCCAGCCCGTCGACCGCCCGCACCAGGCTGCGCCCCCGCAGACCGGTGCGGACCGGGAAGTGCTTGGCCAGCCCGCGTACCCGCAGCAGCGGCTCGACGCCGTCACTCATCGAAACCACCTCTGTTCGCGGCCGCGGTACCCCGCTGCGCCGCGTTCCTCGCGCTCACCGAGCGACCCCCACCTGTGCGATCTCCTCCCGGTAGAGCCGGGTCCGCTCCTCGGCGGCCAGGTGGCAGGCGACCAGGTGGCCGTCCGTGCCGACCGGGCGCAGCTCGGGCACCTCGGTGCGGGACCGGTCGCCGGTGCGGTCCGCGTAGCGGCAGCGCGGGTGGAACGCGCAGCCCGGGGGCAGGTTGATGAGGCTCGGCGGGTTGCCCCGGATGGGCACCAGGTCCGCGTCCGCGTCGCCGTGCAGCGACGGCACGCTGGAGAGCAACCCCCAGGTGTACGGGTGCTGCGGCCGGCGGAGCACCTGCTCGACGCTGCCGTGCTCGACGGCCCGGCCGCCGTACATCACCAGCACGTCGTCGGCGACCTGGCTGACCACGCCCAGATCGTGAGTGATCATGATGATCGCCGAGCGGAACTCGGCCTGGAGGTCGGCCAGCAGGTCCAGGATCTGCGCCTGCACGGTCACGTCCAGCGCGGTGGTCGGCTCGTCGGCGATGAGCAGCTCCGGGTCGTTCACCAGGGCCATGGCGATCATCGCGCGCTGCCGCATACCGCCGGAGAACTCGTGCGGGTACTGGTCGAAGCGGCGCGCCGGTTGCGGGATGCCGACCCGGCCGAGCACGTCGACCGCGCGCTGTCGCGCCTCCCGGCGACCGGCCCGGGGGTGGTGGACCCGGTACGCCTCGGCGATCTGCCGGCCCACCGTGTAGTACGGGTGCAGCGCGGAGAGCGGGTCCTGAAAGATCATCGCCATGTCCCGGCCGCGCAGCCGGCGTACGTCCTCCTCGGGCATGCCGACCACCTGGCGGCCGCCGACCCAGATCTCGCCGGAGATGGTGGCGCGCCGGGCGTCGTGCAGGCCCAGGACGGCCAGCGAGGTGACGCTCTTCCCGGAGCCGGACTCGCCGACGATGCCGAGCGTCCGCCCGCGCTCCACCGCGAACGACACCCCGTCGACCGCCCGGACCACACCGTCGGTGGTGTCGAACCCGACCCGCAGGTCGGTCACCCGCAGGTAGGGATCGTCGGCGGCGCGCTGCTCCGGCACGCCGGGGCGATCGCCCGGTTGCCCGGACGGCGCCAACTCGGGACTGCCCACGACCGCCTCCCTCAGTGACGAAGAGAACTTACAGGAAAGTCCTGAGGGCGAAAATAAGCTACAACGCGTGGGCCTGTCAGCGGGCGTCAGCGTAACGACTCGGCAACGGGCATGAACAGCCCTCACCAGCACATTCATGGACGCGATTCGACACCGACGCCCACCGTCGCACGTCGGGTGCGACCATGGACGCGGCAGTCACGACAGCATTCCCGCCGGCACGAGGTGGAGGTGACCATGACCGTGGCGGTGTTCGACCACGAAGGCCCGTGGACCGAAGAGGAGTACCTCTCCCTCGGCGAGACGTCTCAGCGCGTCGAACTCTTCGACGGGAGCCTGCACGTGACCCCAGCACCCACCCCCCGACACCAGAACATCTCCGGCGAGCTCCGCTCGGCCCTGCGTGGGCCGGCCCGCGAGGCGGGGTTGCACGTCCTGGAGGGCGTCAACGTCCGGCTCCGGCCCGGGCGCATCCCGATCCCGGATCTGGTGATCACCGGCCCGATCGACTTCGACGAGGTCAATGTCGAGGCCGGCGACGTGCGCCTGGTCTGCGAGATCATCGCGCCGAGCAACGCCGCCACCGACAAGGTGCTCAAGATGCACTACTACGCGGCGGCCGGGATCGAGTGGTACCTGCTGGTGGAGCAGGACAACGGGAGCCTGCACCTCTACCGCCGCCAGGGCCGGCACTATCGGGAGGTGTCCGTGACGAAGGTCGGCGAGCTCCTGGAACTCACCGAACCCGTACGGACGACGATCCGCCCGGAGCAACTGCTGCCCTGACGGCGGTCGGGGTGCTCGCCTAGGGTCGGTCCCATGAGCGAGCGGCAGCGAGCGAATCATCAACGCGGCCCCGAGGTGCCTCATGGCGACACGGAGCGAAGCGGAGTGTCGTCATGAGCGAGTTCGACGCGGCGACCGCTGCCGTGCAGGCCGCCCTGGACGCGGGGGCCCGCTACGCCGACGCCCGGGTGATGCACCGGCGCTACGAGTCGATGTCGGCCCGCAACGGCGAGATCGAGGAGCTGACCCAGAACGAGAGCCTCGGCGTCGGCGTCCGGGCGCTCGTCGGGTCCAGTT
The DNA here is from genome assembly GCF_044466625.1 of Micromonospora sp. NPDC049366. NCBI lineage: Bacteria > Bacillati > Actinomycetota > Actinomycetes > Micromonosporales > Micromonosporaceae > Micromonospora > Micromonospora sp. NPDC049366. Next base: position 725,290 of record NZ_JBITMV010000001.1, on the reverse strand, counting down.
GGGGCTTCCACGCCGTACCCGATCTGTCGGACGCGGCGGCGCGCGAGGCCGGCCGCCGGGCCGCGCGGACCGCCGCCGCGAGCGGCCGGGTGCCCGGGCCGCCGATCGACCTGGTGCCGGCGGAGGCGGTGACCGCGACGTGGGTCTCGGAGTGCCGGGTAGACCCGCTCGCCGTGCCGCTGTCCGACAAGGGTGACCTGCTGGTCGGCGCGACGGCGGCGATGATCGCGCACGGCGCCGACATCGCCGAGGGCCTCTACCAGATCTGGGACACCGCCAAGTGGTTCGTCTCCAGCGAGGGGCACCGGATCGACCAGCGCATCCGGGAGTGCGGCGGTGGCATCTCGGCCACCTCGATCGGCGTCGGCGAGACCCAGCGGCGCTCCTACCCGAGCTACCGCGGCCAGTACGGCACCACCGGTTGGGAGCTGGTCGACTCGCTCGACCTGCCGGCCCACGCGGCGCGGATCGCCGACGAGTCCCGGGCCCTGCTCACCGCGCCGCTCTGCCCGGCCGGCGAGACCGACCTGATCCTCGGCGGCGAGCAGCTGGCGCTGCAGATCCACGAGTCGGTCGGGCACGCCATCGAGCTCGACCGCATCCTCGGCTGGGAGGCGGCCTTCGCCGGCACGTCCTGGCTGGACCTGGCCCAGCTCGGCACCCTGCGATACGGCTCCGAGCTGATGAACGTCACCATCGACCCGACCATCCCCGGCGCGCTGGGCAGCTTCGGCTTCGACGACGAGGGCTCACCGGCGGTCAAGCGGGACGCGGTCCGCGACGGGCGCTGGGTGGGCGTGCTCGCCGGCCGCGACTCGGCCGCCGTCGCCGGCCTGGACCACGGCGGCAGCGTACGCGCCGACGGCTGGGCCCGGCTGCCGATGGTGCGGATGACGAACGTGGGCCTCGAACCGGGCCCGCACACCCTCGACGAGATCATCGCAGCGACCGACGACGGGGTGCTGATGGACATCAACCGGTCCTGGTCGATCGACGACAAGCGGCTCAACTTCCAGTTCGGCTGCGAGATCGGCTGGGAGATCAAGAACGGGCGACGCGGGCGGATGCTGCGCAACCCCACCTACACCGGCATCGGCCCGCACTTCTGGCGCTCGATGGACATGCTCTCCGGGGAGACCGTCGCGTGGGGCACCCCCAACTGCGGCAAGGGCCAGCCCGGGCAGGTCGGGCACACCGGCCACCCGGCCGCGCCCGCCCGGTTCCGCGGCGTCCGGGTGGGGGTGCGGGCATGACCGCCGAGCTGGACCTCGCCGCCCGGGTGATCGAGCTGGTCCGCGACCTGGGCGGCCCGAGCGCCGAGGCCGAGGCGGTGGTGACGCGCGCCGACCTGGCGCTGACCCGGTTCGCCAACTCCTTCATCCACCAGAACGTCGCCGAGTCGACGGTCGACGTGCGGCTGCGCGTCCACGTGGACGGGCGTACGGCCGCCGGCGGGGGAAGCGTGGTGAGCCCCGACGCTCTGCGCGCGCTCGTCGAGCGCACGCTGACCGCCGCCCGGCTCTGCCCGCCCGACCCCGCCTGGCCGGGGCTCACCCCGCCGTCCCCGGTGGCCGCCGGACCGACGGTGGACGAGGCCACCGCGCACGCGGAGCCGGACGAGCGGGCGGCCCGCGTCCGCGCCTTCGTGGACGCGGTGGGCGGCCTGGAGGCGGCCGGCTACTGCCGGACGGCACACCGCTCGGGCGCCTTCGCCAACTCGGCCGGCCACTCGGCCCACGGCCGTTCGGCGGAGGCCGCGATGGACGGCATCGCCCGGACCGGTGGCGCCGACGGCGTCGCCCGGCACTGCGCGGACCGGCTGGCCGACCTCGACGGCGCCGCCCTGGGCACCCGGGCCGCGGCCAAGGCGCGGGCCGCGGCCGACCCGGTCGAGCTGCCGCCGGGCCGCTACCAGGTGGTGCTCGAACCGGCCGCCGTCGCCGACCTGCTGCAGAACCTCGCCTGGTACGGCTTCAACGGCAAGCGCCACGCGGAGGGGCAGTCGTTCGCCGAGCCGGGCACCGCCCAGTTCGACCCGTCGGTGACCCTGGTGGACGATCCGCTGCACGGCTCCGGCCTCCCGTACGACCTGGAGGGCACCGCCCGACGGGCACTGACCCTGGTCGACGGCGGCGTCACCCGCGCGCTGGCGCACGACCGGCGTAGCGGCGCCGGGGCGGGTGTCGGCTCGACCGGTCACGGCATGCTCGGCGCCACCACCGTCGGTCCCATCCCGCACAACCTGCGACTGCTCGCGCCGCCCGTCGACGGCGACCCCGCCGGCTCCGCCCCGACCGTCGACGCGGGCCTGGCCGGGGCGGTGGCCGACGACGACACGGCCGCGCTGGTGGCCGGAGTCCACCGCGGACTGCTGGTCACCGACCTCTGGTACACCCGGGTGCTCGACCCGAAGAGCCTGGTCGTCACCGGGCTGACCCGCAACGGGCTGTGGCTGGTGGAGGACGGCGTGGTCACCCGGGCCGTCCGGGACCTGCGCTTCACCGAGTCCTACCCACGTGCCCTCGGTCCGGGTGCGGTGCTCGGGCTCGGCCGGCACGCCGTCCGTCAGCCCGACCGGATCGACGGGGTCTGGTCGGAGGCGCCACCGGTGCGCCTCGCCTCCTGGAACTTCACCGGCGGCGCCTCCGGCTGACGCCGGAGCGAGGACGGCACCGCGACAGCCACACCCACATCGACCCCGGACAATCTCACATTCCTCGTCGCATCGAGGGTCTTTCCAAGCGCCCGGACACACGGGACACTGCCTTGCGCGGACGGCCCGCAAAGATCGGCGTAACGTGTGTCACTTAGCTGCGCCGATACTTCCGGCGCGGTCGTTGGTGTGCGCATGACGTGGCAAGCGGGTGCGGGTTTCGCGGGTCCGCGTGCCGACCGGAGCAGAGAACCGCCCGCGCCTGCGGGCCCCGTCGAGGAGAATCTCGAATGACATCAACGGCAACGAGGCCGCGGGGAGCGCGGGCGCGCGCCGCCATCGCGGCGAAGACGTTGCGCACCGACCGCTGGTGGTTCGCCCCCCTGGTCACCGTGGTCGGGCTCAGCGCCTGGGTCGCGTACGCGACGGTCCGGGTCTTCATGCACGAGTGGTACTGGGTGGACGAGTTCCACTACCTGACGCCGTTCTACTCGCCGTGCGTGACGGACCGGTGTGCCGAGAACGCCTCGCACTTCGGGCAGTTCCTGCCCGGCTGGTGGATCATCCCGGACGCGGCGCTGACCCTGCCGTTCCTGCTGCTGTTCCGGCTCACCTGCTACTACTACCGCAAGGCCTACTACCGGTCGTTCTGGCTGTCGCCGCCGGCCTGCGCCGTGCCGGACGGGCACGCCTCCTACAGCGGCGAAACCCGGCTGCCGCTGCTCGGCCAGAACCTGCACCGCTACTTCTTCTACGCGGCCGCGATCATCTCGCTCATCAACACGTACGACGCGATCCTCGCCTTCCACTCCCCGAAGGGCTTCGGGTTCGGGCTGGGCAACCTGATCCTGATCGGCAACGTGGTGATGCTCTGGGCGTACACGATCTCCTGCCACTCGTGCCGGCACATCATCGGCGGGCGGCTCAAGCACTTCTCCAAGCATCCCCTGCGCTACCGGGCCTGGACCGCCGTGTCCTGGCTGAACGTCCGGCACATGCAGCTCGCCTGGATCACCCTCGGCACGCTCGCGCTGACCGACTTCTACGTCATGGCGATCGCCGCGGACTGGTTCCCCGACCTGCGGTTCATCAACTAAAGGGCCCCCGACATGACCACTACCACGCGAATCGAACGACACCACTACGACGTCGTCGTGATCGGGGCCGGCGGCGCCGGCCTGCGCGCGGCGATCGAGGCCCGGCTCGCCGGCAAGAAGACCGCGATCATCTCGAAGTCGCTGTTCGGCAAGGCCCACACGGTGATGGCCGAGGGCGGCGCGGCCGCCGCGATGGGCAACATGAACAGCCGGGACAACTGGCAGGTCCACTTCCGCGACACGATGCGGGGCGGCAAGTTCCTCAACAACTTCCGGATGGCCGAGCTGCACGCGAAGGAGTCGCCGCAGCGGATCTGGGAGCTGGAGACGTACGGTGCGCTCTTCGACCGCACCAAGGACGGCAAGATCTCCCAACGGAACTTCGGCGGTCACGAGTACCCGCGGCTGGCGCACGTCGGTGACCGGACGGGCCTGGAGCTGATCCGCACCCTCCAGCAGAAGATCGTCTCCCTCCAGCAGGAGGACATGCGCGAGTTCGGCTCGTACGACGCGCGGATCCGGGTCTTCGCCGAGACCACCGTCACCGAGCTGCTCCTCGACGGCGACCGGATCGCCGGGGCGTTCGGCTACTACCGAGAGTCCGGCGAGTTCGTGCTCTTCGAGGCGCCCGCGGTGGTCCTGGCGACCGGCGGCGTGGGCCGCTCCTACAAGGTCACCTCGAACTCCTGGGAGTACACCGGGGACGGTCACGCGCTCGCGCTGCGCGCCGGCGCGACGCTGATCAACATGGAGTTCCTCCAGTTCCACCCCACCGGCATGGTCTGGCCGCCCTCGGTCAAGGGCATCCTGGTCACCGAGTCGGTTCGCGGTGACGGCGGTGTGCTGCGCAACTCCGAAGGCAAGCGGTTCATGTTCGACTACGTCCCCGACGTCTTCCGCAAGCAGTACGCGGAGACCGAGGAGGAGGCGGACCGCTGGTACACCGACCCGGACAACAACCGGCGTCCGCCGGAGCTGCTGCCCCGCGACGAGGTCGCCCGGGCGATCAACAGCGAGGTCAAGGCGGGTCGCGGCACCCCCGCCGGCGGTGTCTTCCTGGACATCGCGAGCCGCAAGTCGGCCGACGAGATCCGCCGCCGCCTGCCGTCGATGTACCACCAGTTCAAGGAGCTGGCCGACGTCGACATCACCGCCGAGCCGATGGAAGTCGGCCCGACCTGCCACTACGTGATGGGTGGCGTCGAGGTGGACCCGGACAGCGGCGCCGCGTTCGGCCACGTGCAGGGGCTGTTCGCGGCCGGCGAGGTGTCCGGCGGCATGCACGGCTCCAACCGGCTGGGCGGCAACTCGCTCTCCGACCTGCTGGTCTTCGGCAAGCGGGCGGGCGGCCACGCCGCCTCGTACGCCGACAGCCTCGCCGCGCGACCGAAGGTCGCCGTGCAGGCGGTGGAGGCCGCGGTGGAGACCGCCCTCGCGCCCCTGCAGCGGGACACCGGCGAGAGCCCGTACACCCTGCAGCAGGACCTTCAGGCGGTCATGGGTGACCTGGTCGGCATCATCCGGCGGGAGGGTGAGCTGGAGGACGCCCTGGTCCGCCTGGCCGAGCTGCGCGAGCGGGTGGCCAAGGTGAGCGCCGCGGGTGGGCGCCGCTACAACCCGGGCTGGCACCTCGCCCTGGACCTGCGCAACATGCTGGTGGTCTCGGAGTGCACGGCCAAGGCGGCGTTGGAGCGCCGGGAGTCGCGCGGCGGCCACACCCGGGAGGACTTCCCGACGATGGACCCGCAGTGGCGCCGGGTGAACCTGGTGTGCTCGCTGGAGGGCGACACGGTCCGCCTGACCCGCAAGCCGCTGCCGAAGATGCGCGCCGAGCTGATCGGCCTGTTCGACCGCGCCGAGCTGTCGAAGTACCTGACCGACGAGGAACTCGCGGAGTTCGACGCCCTCGCTGAGGAGGCGGGCAACTGATGGGAACCAAGCGCCAATTCCGCATCTGGCGGGGCGACGAGAGCGGCGGCGACCTGCAGGACTACATGGTCGAGGTGAACGAGGGCGAGGTCGTCCTCGACGTGATCCACCGCCTCCAGGCCACCGACGCGCCGGACCTGGCCTGCCGCTGGAACTGCAAGGCCGGCAAGTGCGGCTCCTGCTCGATGGAGATCAACGGCAAGCCGCGTCTGGGCTGCATGACCCGGATGTCGACCTTCGAGGACGACGAGACCGTCACGGTCACCCCGTTGCGCACGTTCCCGGTCATCCGGGACCTCGTCACGGACGTCTCCTTCAACTACGAGAAGGCCCGGGAGACGCCGGCCTTCGCCCCGCCGGCGGACGTCGCACCGGGTGACTACCGGATGCAGCAGGTCGACGTCGAGCGCTCGCAGGAGTTCCGCAAGTGCATCGAGTGCTTCCTGTGCCAGAACGTCTGTCACGTGATCCGCGACCACGAGGAGAACAAGCCGGCCTTCTCCGGCCCCCGGTTCTTCATCCGGGCGGCGGAGTTGGACATGCACCCCCTGGACGCCAGAACCGACCGCAAGGAGTACGCGCAGTCGGAGATGGGCCTCGGCTACTGCAACATCACCAAGTGCTGCACCGAGGTTTGCCCCGAGCACATCAAGATCACTGACAACGGGATCATCCCCATGAAGGAGCGGGTCGTCGACCGCAGGTACGATCCCCTTGTGTGGCTTGGTAGCAAGATCTTCCGACGGGGTGAGACGCCCCAGACCAGCGTGACCAGCGCCCGTGGGGCCGGCCCCGCGGGGACGACGCCCGGCACCAGCCGGGGCGGCGTCCACTCGCACGCGGGCGGCTCGCACGACCCGCGGGCCGAGGCGCAGGCGCAGAGCGGCGTCAACTGGCACCGCGAGGTGCCCCACCCGACCGCCCCCGCCGTGGACGAGCGCGGCAAGCTGCCGCTCACGGAGCTCACCTTCGATCGGGCCGCCGCGCCGTCGCCGTTCGGCGACGACGTCGCGTTCCCGCTGCCTCCGGAGCACCTGAACTTCGCCCACCCGGAGCAGGACAAGCACTGAACATCTCGACGACGGGGGCCGCGGCGCAAGCCGACGGCCCCCGTCCCGTTTCCGCCCGGCTGTCCCGTCCCGCAGATCATGACGTTCGCGGTACCGAAACACGCCCCATGATCATTGGCGGTTGACGCCGGGGGTGAGCAGCGGACGGAGGGCAGCCACGATGGGCGCGTCGGCGGGCAGCCAGGTCACCGAGTCCAGCTCGGCGGCCGAGAGCCAGCGCAGGGCCGAATGCTCCAGCGGCTGGGGCTGGTCGTCCTCGACGAGGCGCGCGGCGTACACCTTGAGCACCGAGCGCCCGTGGGCCATCTTGACGTTGCGGCCCACCCGGTCGCCGATCTCCACGCGGACGGCCAACTCCTCCGCGCACTCGCGGACCAGCGCGTCCGTCTCCGACTCCCCCGGCTCGACCTTGCCACCGGGAAACTCCCACATGCCGGCCACCTCGGGCGGCGCGGATCGCGCACACGCCAGCACCCGCCCGTCGCGGATGATCGCCGCCCCGACGATCACCTTGAGGTCCCGTCGCGGTGGCTGCCCGCCCCCGTTCGCCCATTCGGTTCGCACGGCCGTCCAGCGTGCCAGATCAATCGGCGGTTTGGGTACCGTAACCGGCCGCTTAGGTCAGCAGAACCCGGAAGTGTGGGCGTGGACACACGCGGCGTCCGGCGAAAGACTAGGGTCCACCGACAAACACGGGACGGCGACGATTTGGCCACAAGCCGGCAACGGCGCCTGGGAGGTGCGGTGATGCGCGCGCTGTTCAACGGCCGAGCGAAGCAGGACTACCTCTCCGACGCGCTGACTCTGCTCTCCGGGTGGACCCGGGAGGGCGAGCAGATCCGACGCACCCTCGTGATGGACGACAGCCAGCACGCCGCGCTGACCGAGCGCGTGAAGGTCGTCGCGGACGCCCTGCACCTACGTCCCGAGATCAGCCGACGCGCCGACCACACCCAGATCCGCGTCGGCCACGGCAGCACGCCGCTGACCGAGGGCGAGGTGCTGCTCGCGGCCCGGATCGAGGACGCCTACCGGGCGGTCACCGCCTCCTGACGTAGGCGGGCCGCCCGGCCTGGTCGCGCCGGGCTCAGCCCACAGCATCCTGCGGGTACCAGCGGAGCTCGACAGAGTTGCCATCCGGGTCACGGACGTAGACGGAGGTGGCGGAGCCCCGCGCACCGAACCGACCGACCGGCCCCTCCAGCACCGTGAAGATCCCGGCGTCGATCACGTCCGCCCAGTCCAGTGGGGCCACCACCAGACAGAAGTGGTCGACGTTCGACTCCCCCCGCTCCCGCTGGACCAGGTCGATGATGGTGTCGGGGCTCACCCGCACCGACGGGAACGGCGCCTCTCCGGCCCGCCACTGGTCGACCCGGACCGGCGTCAGTCCCAGCCGGCCGCAGTAGAAGTCCAGTGACCGCTCGACGTCGGCCACGTTCAGCACCAGGTGGTCGAAACCGGTGACCCGCACGCCGCTCACCTCTCTTCCAGGTCACGGCCCTGACCGAGCCATCCGGTGAAGAGCGCCGGGTCGACGTCGGCGACGGTACGCAGCTTCACCGAGGCCATCTGCCGGGCACCCGGGGTCAACCGTCCGGTCGGGTCGTCGAGCTCCTGCCCCCGCCACAGCCCGAAGGTGACGTGGCGGCCGTACGCCTTGAGCAGGCAGACCGGACGCTGGCCCGGCTTGTCACCGAGTCCCCAGACCGGGTGGCCGTGCCACATCGCGGCGGTGGCATCCGGCAGGGCCGCGTCGATGACCGGCCGGAGCTTCTCGCCGATCTCCCGCAGCGGCGGATCGAGCTGGGCCAGGTAGTCGTCGATGGTGCTGTTCATGATGCGCCTCTCGTTCGGGTACGGCTCCACGATCCGCTGAGTGGAAGCGGGGACCAAGACGCGATCGGGCTACGATCGTTGACCCTGGCTAAACGACGGGACGGCGGGATGCTGGAGCGGTACGAGGTCGAGACGTTCCTGACCCTCGCGGACGAGCTGCACTTCGGCCGCACGGCCGAGCGGCTGCGGGTGACGACCGGCCGGGTCAGCCACGTGATCAAGCGCCTGGAACGCCGGATCGGCGCCCCGCTCTTCGCACGGACCAGTCGGGTCGTCCAGCTCACCCCGATCGGCAGCCGGCTCGCCGACGACCTGCGGCCGCTGGTCGCCGGGATCGACGAGGCGATCACGCGGGCGGTCGACGCCGGGCGTGGGGTCACCGGGAAGCTGCGGGTCGCGTTCCTCGGCGAGTGGACCGCGCCCGCGCTGCTCAAAGCCGTCGCCCTGTTCAGCGATCGGCACCCCGAGTGCGAGGTCGAGGTACGCGAGGTCCAGCTCTTCAACTCCCGACCGAGTCTGCTCGACGGGTCGGTGGACGTGCTCGTCGCCGCGTACCCCTTCGACGGCATGGCGACCGGGCCGGTGCTGCTGACGGAGGGCCGGGCGCTGGCGGTGCCGGCCGGGCACCCGCTGGCCGGCGCGGAGTCCGTCTCGCTGGAGGTGCTGGCCGACCATCCGGTCGTGCAGTACCCGGCGGTGACCTCGCTCGGGTTCAAGCAGGACCGCACACCGGAGTACACGCCGTCCGGCCGCGCCGTGCCCAAGGGGCCGGCCGGCAACACCTTCTCCGAGATGCTGTCGCTGGTGGCGATGGGTCGTGGCGTCCTCCCGGTCGGGGAGCAGACGCGACGCTACTACCCCCGCCCCGACGTCGCGTACGTGCCGATCCACGACGCCCCACCGATCCGGCGTGGCCCGGTCTGGCTGCCGACCAACAACACGGTCCGGGTCCGCGAGTTCGTCCGGGCCGCCGGCGACTCGGTCGCGCGCTGACCTGCGTCGATCCGGCCGCTGGCGCGTCCCACCTACCGTGAGGCGCATGGCCAACGCGACCTATGACCGCAAGGAGCAGTTCCAGCAGATCCAGAGCGGGCTGCTCGACGGGGAACAGACCATCGCCGTCTACGACGCGGTCGGCACCGGCACCGGGTTCATCGGCCTCACCGACCGGCGCGTCATCATCCAGGACCGCTCGTTCATCGGGAAGCGGTTCGCCATCACCAGCATCCCGTACTCGAAGATCACCAGCGTGAGCGTGGTCAGCAACAAGTCGTGGGGTGGTTCGTTCTTCTCCACCGGCGCCATCGCCATCCACGTCGGCACCCACACGTACGAGGTGGAGTTCCGTGGCGCGCAGAAGAGCCACCACGTCCACAATGTGATCCTCCACTACATCTCCTGAGGGTCACGGAGGGTCGGTGCGGCACGGCGAGTTCGAGGACCCGCGACTGGTGACGGTCTACGACGCCGAGTGCCCGTGGGGCCGCGACGACGACTTCTTCCTGGCCGTCGTCGGCGAGACACCCGGCGCCCGGGTGCTCGACCTCGGCTGCGGGACCGGCCGGTTGACCCTCGCGCTGGCGGCGGCCGGCCACACCGTCACCGGCGTCGACCCGGCTCGCGCCTCCCTCGACGCGGCCCGCGCCAAGCCGGGCGCCGACCGGGTCACCTGGGTCGAGGGCACCTCGGCCGTCCTGCCGGACGGGGCGTACGACATCGCCGTGCTGACCAGCCACGTCGCACAGTTCCTGGGCGCGGACGCCGAGTGGGCGGCGACCCTCGCCGACGTACGCCGGGCGCTGGTGCCCGGTGGCCGGCTGGTCTTCGACACGCGTGACCCGGCCGACCGGCGGTGGGAGCGGTGGAACCCGGTCGACTCCGCGCGCCGGGTCGCCCTGCCGGACGGACGCGAGGTGCGAGCGTGGACCGAGGTGACGAGCGTGGTCGTCGGCGCGGTCAGCCTCGTCCACCACTACCGGTTCCCCGGTGGCGACGAGCTGCTCAGCTCGGCGACCCTGCGCTTCCGCACGGAGGCGGAACTGCGTGACTCGCTCGGAGGGGCCGGCTTCGCCGTCGAGCACGTCTTCGGCGGATGGGGTCGTGAACCGGTCGGCGCGGGCGACGGCGAGCTCGTGGTGGTGGCACGGGCGGCGTGATGGCCGCGGTTCCTCACGGTGTCCTTGACGCGAGACTCGGAAAGTCTAGACTTACCGTTCGTGGCCACTTACCAAGGGCGGATGCTCGAAGCCCTCGGCGACCCCACCCGGCGCACCATCTTCGAGTCGCTGGCCACGGGGCCGCGTTCGGTAGCGGAGATCGCCAACGGTCTTCCGGTGAGCCGGCCCGCCGTCTCCCAGCACCTCAAGGTGCTCCGGGACGCCGGGCTCGTCTCGTCGACGGCGGTGGGCACCCGCCGCCTCTACGCCGTCGACCCGCGGGGCCTGGCGGCGATCCGCGGCTACTTCGACCAGTTCTGGAGCAGGGCGCTGGCGGCCTTCGCGGAGGCCGTCGAGAACCCATCGGAGGAGGAGACGTGACAGCCAACACCGATCACAAGACCGTCGTCCGCGACAGCATCGACGTCGCGGCGACGCCGGAGCACGCGTTCGAGGTGTTCACCAGGGGCATCGACCGCTGGTGGCCCCGTTCCCACCGGGTCCAGCCGGGCGAGCTGCGGCAGGTCGGCGTCGACCCGCACGTCGGCGGCCGGATGTGGGAGGAGAACGACGCCGGCGAGACCTGCGCCTGGGGGCGCGTCCTCACCTGGGACCCGCCCCACACCTTCGCCTTCTCGTGGCTCGTCGGGCCGGACTGGAAGCCACCCGCTCCGGACGCGGCCGGCAGCCGGGTGACCGTCACCTTCACCCCGACCGACACCGGCACCCGTGTCGACCTGGTGCACGACCGGCTCGACGCACACGGGCCGGGCTGGGAGGGAGTACGCGACGCGGTCGGCGGGGACGGCGGCTGGCCGGGCATCCTCCGCCGGTTCGCCGGGGTGCTCTGACCGTCCGGAGCCGGCCGGCGGGACGCCCTCCGGCCGACTCGGCCGGTGCGCCGCCCCGCCGACCGGCTCGGGCTGCTCGGAGGCGGGCCGCGCCTACGACGCCTCGTGCCGCTCGGCGGCGTCGACCGTCTGCGCGAGCAGCACGGCGATCGTCATCGGCCCCACCCCGCCCGGCACCGGGGTGATCAGGCTCGCCCGGGCGGCAGCGGCGTCGAACTCGACGTCGCCCACGTTGCCCGGGTTGTAACCGGCGTCGACCACCACGGCCCCCGGCCGGATCCACTCGCCCCGGATCAGCTCGGGCACGCCGACCGCCGCCACCACGATGTCCGCCTCAGCCACGTGCGCGGCCAGGTCGACCGTGCGGGAGTGGCAGTAGGTGACCGTCGCGTCGCGGGCCAGCAGCAGCATCCCCACCGGCTTCCCCAGGATGGCGCTGCGGCCCACCACCACGGCCCGACGGCCCCGCAACGGCACGTCGTACGCGTCGAGCAGCCGGATGATCCCCGCCGGCGTGCAGGACGCGAACCCGCGGCTGCCGAACGCCATCGCGGCGAACGACGCGCCGGTCACCCCGTCCACGTCCTTGCCGGGGGCGATCGCCTCGAACGCGGCCCGCTCGTCGACCTGCGCCGGGGTCGGGTGCTGCAACAGGATGCCGTCCACCGACGGGTCGGTCGACAGGTCGTGGAGCACCTTCACCAACTGCTCGGTGCTGGTCGACGCCGGCAGGTCCACGCGGCGCGACTCGATCCCGACCTGGGCGGACCGGTTGACCTTCATCCGCACGTACGTGTGCGAAGCGGGATCGTCGCCCACCAGCACGGTCGCCAGACACGGACGGCGCCCGTGCCGCTCCTGGAACCGGGCGACCCGCTCGGCGGTCTCGTCCAGCAGCCGCCGGGAGACGGCCTGCCCATCCAGCAACGTCGCGGTCATACTCTGCTCCTCACCTCGTGGTGAGGAGCACCCAGGCGGACGATGCTCCCGCTGACAGCGCTCCCCGGTGGTTACCCACCCTCGCCAGTCGCGCAGTCGCAGGCTACCCCACCCCGCGAGATCGACGACCGGGGTCGATCCGGCACCGGCATCCACCCCGGCGAGCACCTGGACATCGCCCCGGTGGTGTCGGAGGAGGAGGTGAGGGCCTTCCAGGCGTACGTCTCGTCGGGCGACCTGCGTCAGGGCCGGTAGCCGGTCCTGTCGGCGTCGGTGATCTCGCGCAGGACCCGGGCCGGCGATCCGACGGCGACGACACCGGACGGGATCGACCGGGTGACCACGCTCCCCGAGCCGACGACCGTGTTGTCGCCGATGGTCACGCCCTGGTTGATGGTGACGTCGCCGCCGATCCAGACGTGGTCGCCGATCGTGGCCGGCTTCGCGTAACAGGCGCCGGCCGCCCGTTCCGCGGGATCGAGGGAGTGGTTCGAGGTGTAGATGCCGACGCGCGGGCCGAAGAGGACGTGGTCACCGATGGTGACGCCACCGCCGTCCAGGATCACGCAGTCGAAGTTGGCGTAGAAGTGGTCGCCGAGGCTGATGTTGAAGCCGAACTCGCAGCGGAACGTGGGCTCGAAATGGCACCCGCGCCCCACCGCGTGCAGCAGGCGCCGCAGGATCGCCTCGCGCTGCTCCTGCGGCTGCCCGAAACTGCTGTTGTACTCGGTGGTCAGCAGCACGGCCCGCTGCCGCGCCTGGGTCAGCTCCTCGGTGAGGTCGTTGTACATCCCGCCCGAGAGGATGTGCTGCCGCTGCGCCTCAAGCGTCACCGCACGATCGTGCCATCAGCCGCGGGTCCCGCGGGTGTGGTCCCGTCGCTGCCCCGCGAGCCATTCGTCGAAGGTGGTCGGCGTGATGCGGGCCCCCTCGCCGGGCAGCATCACGTCGCCGGCCATCGTCGAGTCGAAGATGCCCGACCACGTCGGCATCAGCTTCACCGTGTGGCCGCGCGCCTCGTTGGTGCGGCGGGCCATGTCGACGAGGTCCTGCGGCTCCGGGCCGGCGACGTCGGCGTAGCGGCCTCGGGGCTCGCCCGCGGCGATCTCGGCGAGGACCTCGGCGATGTCCTCGGGCGCGATCGGCTGCACGAGCAGCGGGGCGATCGTCGCGACGCCGTCGCGCTCGGTCCAACCGGCGACCATCGCGGCGAAGTCGTGGAACTGGGTGGCCGGGACGATCGTCCACGGCAGTGGGCCGGCGGTCACGAGACGCTCCTGCTCACGCTTGCCGGCGTAGTGTGCGGTGCCCTCGACGCGATCGATTCCGACGATCGACAGCAGGACGTGGTGTCGGACGCCGGCGCGCTCCCCGGCGGCGAGCAGGTTCCGGGTGGCGGTGCCGAAGTACGCCACCGTCTCCGCGTCGCCGCCGGCCGGCGCGTTGGTCGCGTCGATCACCACGTTGACGCCGGTGAGGGCGTCGTCGAGCCCGTCACCGGTCGACAGGTCGACGCCGAGCGAACGGCTGATGCGTACGACCTCATGTCCGTCCCGCTCGAGGGCGGCGACGGTGAGGGCTCCGATGTTGCCGGTCGCCCCGGCGACTGCGATGCGCATGACGATCTTTCCTCTCGCTGGCTACCGGCTGACGGTATCTCGGACTTAACTCATCCGCAATATCTGCGATAGGATGGCGCCGTGAAGCTGCCCGTGAGCACCGAATGGCTGTTGCACTGCGCCGCGACGCTGGCCCAGCTCGACCCCGGAGCCACCGCCTCGGCGGCGCAGCTCGCGCAGTACTACGACCTCCCGGCCGCCTACCTGGCCAAACAGTTGCAGGGGCTGGTCAAGGCAGGTGTGCTGACCGCGACGACAGGTCCGCGCGGCGGCTTCCGGCTCGCGCAACCGGCATCCGAGATCACCCTGCTGCGGATCGTGGAGGCCGTCGACGGCACCTCCCCGCCCTACGAGTGCCGGGAGATCCGCCAACAGGGCGTGGGAGCACTCTCTCCGGAGGAGTGCCGGACCATCTGCCCCCTCGCCCAGAAGATGGCCGAGGCGCACGACGCGTGGCGGCGCAGCCTCGCCGACGTGTCGCTCGCCGACATCATCGCCACGCTGCCCCCGACGGCACCGGCCCGCACCCGATCCCGCCTCGCGTCGACGACAGGAGCCGCGCCGGCGCGCCGAACGCCGTGATCAGATGCGCCCAAGCCGCCGCCCGCCCGGATCGGTGACCGTCGGGCCCGTTCGGCGTAGGCACGCCGCGAATCCGTCAGGCTGAGCATCGAGTCAGAACAACATGCGCGACACTCCCGCATTCACCGACATCGCGGGCGTGGGTGATACTTCCTTGCTCGCTGATCGAGGGCGACAAGGAGCAGCCGCATGCAGCCGCAGTCCGGAAACGGCGACGATGCCGTCGCACGTGCGCGGGAGCTGGTCCGGGCCAAGCAGCTCGAGCCCGCCGTCGCACTGCTGCGCGAACATCTGACCGCGCATCCGGACGACGGTGTCGGCTGGCGCCGCCTCGCCGGCGCGTTGATCGGGCTCGACGAGGAACCTGCCGCGGTCGATGCCGCCGACCGAGCGATCGAACTCAATTCCGAGGATGCGGCGGCCTACCGCTACCGCGCGCTCGCTCATCAGCTGCTCAGCAGGTATCGGGAGTCGTATGCCGACGCGAAGCGCGCGGTGGAGCTTGCCCCCGATGATCACGAGTCACTGAGCCTGCTCGCCTTGAATGTCCTCGCGGTTGATCGCGACACGGCACGGTTCAAAGAGCTCATCCAACGAGCGCCACCCGCCGGGCGGTCGATGAGGCTTGGGGTTGTGCCCCCGGTGTGCCCCAGGGCGAGGCACCAACCTCCTGACCTCCCGGAACGGGCCGGGTTCAGACGTTGAAGCGGAACTCCACGACGTCGCCGTCCTGCATGACGTACTCCTTGCCCTCGATCCGGACCTTGCCGGCGGACTTGGCGGCGGCCATGCTGCCGGCGGCGACCAGGTCGGCGTAGGAGACCACCTCGGCCTTGATGAAGCCGCGCTGGAAGTCGGAGTGGATGACCCCCGCGGCCTCCGGCGCGGTCGCGCCGATCGGGATGGTCCAGGCCCGCGCCTCCTTGGGCCCGGCCGTGAGGTACGTCTGGAGCCCGAGCGTGCGGAAACCCACCCGGACCAGCTGGTCCAGGCCCGGCTCACTCTGCCCGATCGACTCCAGCAGCTCGCGGGCCTCCTCCTCGGGCAGGTCCACCAGCTCCGACTCGATCTTCGCGTCCATGAAGATCGCCTCGGCCGGGGCGACCAGGGCGCGCAGTTCGTCGAGGAACTCGGCGTTGCCCAGCTCGGCCTCGTCGACGTTGAAGACGTAGAGGAACGGCTTCGTGGTGAGCAGGTGCAGCTCGCGCAGGTGCTCCAGCTCGATACCCGCGTCCTTGGCGCCCGCGTAGAGGGTGACGCCCGTGTCGAGCAGCTCCGTCGCCTTTTTCGCGGCGGTCACCGCGGCGGCCCGGTCCTTGCGGAGCTTGGCCTCCTTCTCCAGCCGCGGCACCGCCTTCTCCAGGGTCTGGAGGTCGGCCAGGATCAGCTCCGTGTTGATCGTCTCGATGTCGTCGGCCGGGGAGACCTTGCCGTCGACGTGCACCACGTTCGGGTCGGAGAAGGCGCGGACCACCTGGCAGATCGCGGAGGCGTCCCGGATGTTCGCCAGGAACGCGTTGCCCCGGCCCTGCCCCTTGGAGGCGCCGCGCACCAGGCCGGCGATGTCGACGAACGACACCGGCGCGGGCAGCACCTTCTGCGAGCTGAAGATCTCGGCGAGCTTGTCCAGTCGCTCGTCGGGGAGCCCGACAACGCCGACGTTGGGCTCGATGGTGGCGAACGGGTAGTTCGCGGCGAGCACGTCGTTCTTGGTCAGGGCGTTGAAGAGCGTGCTCTTACCCACGTTGGGCAGGCCGACGATGCCGATGGTGAGACTCACGACGAGCCAGCTTACGCGGTTGCGCTCCCGCACCGGCACGCAGTGCCGCCGATGGCGCGCCCCGCTGGCGGGCGGCTGCCGGTCGCCGTGCCGCCGGCCCGGGGAGCGGAACGCGCCTCCTCCCGCCCGCAGGTCCGCGAACCGTGGCGGGCCTCGTCCCGCCCGCGGGTCCGGGGAGGGTGGCGGGCGGGGTGAGGCCGCCCGGATTCAGCCGAGGCGTCGTGGTGTGATGACGGTCTCCCGCACGGTGCCGTCCTCGGCGCGGCTGACCTCGTACGCCGAGACGCCGTCGCGGTCCGCGACCGCCTCGACCAGTTTGTCGCCCCGGTAGACCAGCCCCACCCCGTCGTCGGTGCAGTGGGTGACCGGCAGCGTGCCGTCGCCGACGAGCCGGTGGATCAGCGGCCGGCGCTGGGCCTCGCTGTCGTAGTGCACCCCGTTGCCGTAGGGCAGCCAGCCCAGCCCGTCGGTGAACGGCCGCAGGTCCGGCCCGTAGCTGTCGGTGGCGCCGCCGAGGTGCCAGCAGATCGAGCCGGCGGACACACCGCCCAGCACCACGCCGGCCTGCCAGCACTCGTGCAGGATCTCGGGCAGCCCGTGCACCCGCCACACCGCGACCAGGTTCGCCACGCTGCCGCCGCCGACCCAGATCATGTCCTGGGCGAGCAGGTGGGCGCGGATGTCGTCCACGTTCGGCATGGGGAACAGCGCCAGGTGGGACAGGCGGAACCGGGTACCCGCGAACGCACCGTGGATCGCGGTGAGGTTGGTGGGCTGGTCGCCCACCGCCTGCCCGAGGTAGCAGATGCGCGGCTCCGTCCCGGCCTGCGCCAGCTCCGCGCCCAGGTCGAAGATCGGGCCGGGTCGCAGGTCGTACGGCCCACGGTGGCGGCTGAAGAAGCCCATGCTGGTGGCGAGGATGGTCGGTTCGCTGGCGGGCATGCTCGTCCTTCCGTCGGTGACCACCCCATCCTGCCGGGCGTCGCCTCCCCTACGCGATCTTGGTAGAAAAGTGCCCCTGGAGGGGCCGTTTCCTACCAAGATCTCCAGCGCGCCGAGCCATGGGCGGCGCAGGGGGTCAGGCGCGGCGGAGTTGGCGGGGCAGCACCGGCGTGGCGGGCCGTCGGTCGGCCGGCGGGGCGACGGAAAGCTCCTTGCCCGACCGGGCGCTGGGCGTCAGCTCCTCGGCCGACAGGGCGCCGGGAGTCAACTCCTCGGCGGCGGCGAGCGGGAGGGTGAAGCGCTGACCGGCCGTCGATCCGGCGGCGTGCGACTCGCGCAACATCCAGCGCACCTCGTCGACCGTCCAGCCCAGCCCGCGCCGGCCGGCGATCTCCCGCACCAGACGCAGGGCGGGCCGGGTGTCGTCGTCGTAGAACCGCATGCACCAGTGGTGCGCCCACATGCCGAGAGCCCGCAACCCGCTGTCGTCGAGGGAGCGCACCAGCCGCCCACAGGCGGTGTCGGCGAACGGGCGACCCGGGTCGTCGGCACGGTCGCGCTCGATCGCCCCGACCGCGGCCGGTGCCACGGCACGCATGCGGCGGTAGAACTCGTCGAGGACGGCCCGCTCAAGCGAAGGGTGCTCGCTCCGCGTCGCTCCCGGACCCGCCACGCTCGCCATCGCCGCACCCCTTCTTGAGTTGGTGGCCGGACCGTACCGTCCACGACCGACACTTTCGCCGCCGGCACCCGCCCGCACCGCCATCACCACGGAGAACGCAAGCACCGCACGAAGCGCGGGCACCACACGGAACGCGGGCACCGCACGAAGCGCGGGCACCACACGGAGGCGCGGGCACCACACGGAGAGGCACCGCGCATCCCGGCCAGCAGGATGGCTCCGGTCCACCGCCGGCCGACCAGCTCCAGCGCGTCCTGGAAGACGCGGCAGCCGGTGTCGTCGATGTCCTGGTAACGCCGGTGGGCGGCGTCCCGAGCGTTCGCAACTTACCGAATGTTAGTGGCTAACCTCAGGTTTGCCCACTCCTCGGCGACTGTCGACCCTTGACCCATGACCGACTACAACCACCCGATCACCTTCGGTCTGAGCCTCGATCCGTCGGCCGACAAACTGGCCGAAACGCGATATCTGGCCCGGGCCGCCGCGGACAGTGGCATGGAGTACCTCGCTGTCCAGGACCACGTCTACCAACCCGGCCACCTCGACGCCTGGACCATGATCAGTCACCTGACGGCCGAGACCGACCGGATCTCCTTCCTCACCGACGTCGCCGACCTCCAGCTACGTCCGCCGGCCATGCTCGCCAAGGCCGGCGCGTCGCTCAGCGTGCTCACCGGCGGTCGGATCGTCCTCGGCGTGGGCGGGGGTCCGAGCGCGGACGCCGTCGCCGCCATGGGCGGTCCGCGGCGCAGCGCCGCCGAGACGATCACGTACACCGCCGAGGGGTTGCAGATCATGCGGCGCGCGCTGGCCGGCGACACCGTGCGGGTCGACAGCGAGCAGCACACCATCGAGGGGTACGCGGGCGGGCCCGTCCCGCCGGCACCGGTACCGCTCTGGCTGGGCGGCCAGCGGCCCCGCATGCTGGGCGTCGCCGGGCGCCACGCCGACGGCTGGATCTCGCCGCTCAACATCTACGTACCGCCCGCCGAGGTGCCCACCCGGCAGCAGATCATCGACGACGCCGCCCGCTCCGCCGGACGGGACCCGGCGGACATCCGCCGGATCTACAACGTCATCGGCGCGATCGGGCCGCGGGGCGGCGGCACCGGGCTGGTCGGCGACGCCCAGCTCTGGGTGGATACGCTGGTCAGCTGGGCGGTCGACCTCGGCTTCGACACGTTCATCTTCTGGCCGATCACGTCGCCGCGCGCACAGCTGCGGGCGTTCACCGACCGGGTGATCCCGGCGGTCCGCGAGCAGGTGCGCGAGATCAGGGAGCAACGATGACCCCGAACCTGGTCCTCCCCGGTTCGCTGACCGGCAAGCTCGTGACACCCGGCGACCGCCGGTACGCGATGCTGCGCTCGACGTACACCACCCGGCACACCCCGGCCGAGATCCTGCTCCCGGAGACCACCCAGCAGGTCGTCGCGGCGGTCCGCTACGCCCGCGAGCGCGGGCTGCCGATCGCCGTACGCAGCGGCGGGCACGGCCTCTCCGGCAACTCCTCGAACGACGGCGGCCTGGTCATCGACCTGTCGGCGCTCAACCGGGTGCAGGTGCTCGACGAGCGCGCCCGGTTGGTGCGGGTCGAGGCGGGCGCCCGGTGGGCGATGGTGGCCAAGGCGCTGGCCCCGTACGGGCTGGCGATCAGCTCCGGCGACCACGGCAACGTGGGGGTCGGCGGCCTCGCCACCGGTGGGGGCGTGGGCTGGCTGGTCCGCCGGTACGGCCTGACCGTCGACCACGTCCGGGCGGTGGAGGTGGTGCTCGCCGACGGCACGCTGGTGCGCGCGGACGCGGAGCACGAACCGGAGCTGTTCTGGCTGGTCCGCGGCGCGGGCGCCGGCGCCGGCATCGTGGTGGCGTTCGAGTTCCGGGCCGAGGAGGTACGCAACGTCGGCCTGGCCCAGATCGTCGTCGAGGCGAGCCCGGACGGCGCGACGGTGCGGCAGTGGGCCGACCACCTGGCCCGGGCGCCCCGGGAGCTGAGCACGGCCGTCGTCCTCTACTCGCAGGGCCGCTCGGCGATCATGCAGATCACCGCGATCGTCACCGCGGAGAGCCTGCGCCGGGTGCGGCCGTTGATCGAGCCGCTGCTCTCCATCGGCCGGCTGCTCGACCACCGCAACGACCTCGCGCCCTACCCGGCGCTGGTGCCGATGGGCCACCTGCACCCGAACGTCGGGCAGCAGGCGAGCACCACCACCAACAGCCTGCTCACGATGGACGACGCGAGCGCCCGGGCGATCACGCGGGCGGCGACCGGGCCGAGCCGGGCCGTGGTGCAGCTGCGGTCGGTCGGCGGGGCGGTCAACGACGTCGACCCGGCGGCGACCGCGTACCCGCACCGGCACCAGGACACACTGGTCATCGGGTCGGTCTTCCCGCCGCATGGCGGCGCCGCGCTGGACGCCGCCTGGCGCCCGATCGCGGCGCGGGCCGACGGCGCGTACGTCAACTTCGAGAGCCGACCGGACCGGGCCGCGTTCGACCGGATCTACCCGGGCGAGACCGGCCGGCGGGTCGCCGCACTGTGGCGACGGTACGACCCGGACGGCGTGTTCCGGCCCGCCCTGCTCACCCGTCAGCCGGGCGCTCGGCAGGAGAACGGCCGCGAGTCCGGCGCCCGGCAGGCGAACGGCCGCGAGTCGGGCGCTCGGCAGACCGGGGGGCAGCAGACGGGCGGCCGGGATGCCGGCAGCCGGTCGGGCGGCCGGGAGCAGGGTGGGGCGGATCGTCGGCGGTCCGCCTCCCGACGCGGTGGCGGCCGGGGCGACCGACGGCGGTGACCCCGCGAAGCGCCGCACGGCCAGGTCCGATTCCCGCCAGCCGGAGGCCGCCGGGGCGGAGCATCATCGGTGACGTGGAGTTGGACTTCGAGCGGTGCTACCGGGCGGTCGACAGCCGTGACCAGCGGTTCGACGGCTGGTTCTACACGGGCGTGACGTCGACCGGGATCTACTGCCGGCCGTCCTGCCCGGCCATCACGCCCAAGCGGCAGAACGTCCGGTTCTACCCGTCCGCCGCGGCCGCGCAGGGGGCCGGTCTGCGGGCCTGCCGGCGCTGCCGCCCGGACGCCGCCCCCGGCTCGCCGCAGTGGGACGTACGCGCCGACGTGGTGGGCCGGGCGATGCGCCTGATCGCGGACGGCGTGGTCGACCGGGACGGGGTGCCCGGGTTGGCCTCCCGGCTCGGCTACACCGAGCGGCACCTGCACCGGATGCTGCGCGCGGAGATGGGTGCGGGGCCGCTCGCGCTGGCCCGGGCACAGCGGGCGCAGACCGCCCGGATCCTGATCGAGACCACCGGCCTCGGCATGGCGGAGGTCGCGTTCGCGGCCGGGTTCGGCAGCGTACGACAGTTCAACGACACCGTCCGCGACGTGTACGGGGTTGCGCCGAGCGACCTGCGGCGAAGCCGGGGACGGCACGCTCCGCCACCCGGGGGCGGGACGATCGCCCTGCGGCTGGCGTACCGTCCGCCGTTGCACGCGGGCGCGCTGCTGGACTTCCTCGCGCTGCGCGCCCTGCCCGCGGTGGAGGAGGTCCGCGACGGCACGTACCGGCGTGGGCTGCGGCTGCCGCACGGCGTGGCCGAGGTGGCGCTGACGCCGGCGGACGGGCACGTGGCCGCCACCCTGCGCCTTTCCGACCTGCGCGACCTGGCCCCGGCGGTCGCGCGCTGCCGGCGCCTGCTCGACCTGGACGCGGACCCGGTGGCGGTGGACGCGACCCTCGCGGCCGATCCGGCGTTCGCCGACGCGGTGGTCGCGGAGCCCGGTGTCCGGGTGCCGCGCTCGGTGGACGGCTTCGAGATGGCCGTTCGCGCGGTCGTCGGCCAGCAGGTCTCGGTGTCGGCGGCCCGCACCACCCTGACCCGCCTGCTCACCCACACCCCCTCCCCCAGCGACCCGGTCGATCATGAAGTTGCTGCCTCCACCATCGGCGTGTCGCGGCGACAACTTCATGATCACCGGGGCGGGCCGGGTGGGCGGGGGGAGCCGGGCGGGCCGGGCGGGCGGCGGGAGCGCGGAGGGGCCTGGGGGTTGCGGGGGTTTCCGTCGGCCGAGGAGGTGGCGGGGCTGCCGGACGCGGCGTTCGGAATGCCGGTGGCACGGCGGGAGACGGTTCGCGCGCTGGCCCGGGCGGTGGCCGACGGCGACCTGGACCTCGCGCCGGGCGGCGACCGCGACGACGTCGTACGCCGACTGGTGGCCCTGCCCGGCATCGGCCCCTGGACAGCCGGCTACGTCGCGATGCGCGCCCTCGGCGACCCGGACGTGCTGCTCCCCACCGACCTGGCGGTCCGGCGCGGCGCGGCCGCGCGGGGCCTGCCCGACGACCCGAAGACCCTCGACACGTACGCGGCCCGCTGGCGCCCCTGGCGGTCGTACGCGACGATCCGACTCTGGAGAACGGTATGACCACTGTCGACAGTGCGGTGTCGGCCACCCCGGCCGGCCCGCTGAGCATCCTGACCGGCCCGGACGGCGCGGTGCGGGCGGCCGGCTTCACCGGCGACCCCGAGACGCTGCTTCCCCTGGTGCACCCCGACCTGCGCGCGCCGCTGCGGCACCGGGCCGACCTCGGCCCGGTCAGCGCGGCCGTCCGGTCCTACCTGGACGGTGACCTCACCGCGATCGACGCGGTGCCGGTCGAGCAGCGCACCGGCGGCGCCTTCCTGACCCACGCCTGGGAGGTGCTGCGCGACGTGAAACCGGGCGAGCCGGTCACCTACACGGTGTTCGCCGGGCTGGCCGGCCGCCCCCTGGCCGTACGCGCCGCCGCGGCGGCCTGCGCCCGCAACGCCGCCGCGCTCTTCGTGCCGTGCCACCGGGTGCTGCGCACCGACGGGACGCTGGGCGGCTACCGCTGGGGCCTGGACGTGAAGAAGTGGCTTCTCGGTCATGAGCGGCGGTTGACGGCAAGCTGACACTGACCGTTTTCACTTTTGCCGCTACCGTCGGGTAGTGCCTGCGGAGAGCGACGGCGTCCCGGCCGCCCGCGTCGCCGCGGGCCCCCGCCCGGTGCACAACCTCTGGCGGCTGCGCCGCTACCTGCGCCCGCACGCGGCCGAGTTCGGCTGGCTGCTGGTCGCTGGGCTGGCCGCCACGGCGGCGAGCATCGCCGTTCCCCTGGTGGTGCAGCGCGTCGTGGACGGGCCGGTCGCCCACGGCGACCCGGCCGGGCTGCTGCGACTCGGCGGGCTGGCGCTGCTCCTCGGGCTGGCCGAGGCGGTGCTGATCTTCCTGCGCCGGTGGGTGCAGTCGTCCTCGGCCGTGGGGATGGAGGCGGCGCTGCGCGCCGACGTCTACGCCCACCTGCAACGGCTGCCGGCCAGCTTCCACGACCGGTGGCAGTCCGGCCAACTGCTCTCCCGGATCACCAGCGACCTGTCGGTGATCCGGCGGTTCCTCTCCTTCGGCCTGTTCTTCCTGGTGCTCAACCTCGCCACGTACGCGGTCGTGGTGGTGCTGCTGATCCGGCTGCACCCCACACTGGGCCTGCTGGTGGCCGCGAGCGCGGTGCCGCTGCTGCTGATCAGTCGCCGGTTCGCCCGGCACTACCACGCCGCGTCCCGGCGCATGCAGGACCAGCAGGGCGACGTGGCGACGCTGGTCGAGGAGACCGCGCAGGGGCTACGGACGATGAAGGCGTACGGCCGGGGGCCGGAGCTGGCGGGCCGGTTCGCCGGCGCGGCCCGCACCCTGCACGACACCGGCGTCGGCAAGGGCCGGCTGCTGGCCGGCACGTCGGCGCTGCTCGACCTGGTGCCGAACCTGACCCTCGGGGTGGTGCTGGTCGCCGGGGCGGCCGCCGCGGCCCGTGACGTGCTCACCATCGGCGAGTTGGTGGCCTTCGTGACGCTCCAGCTCATGCTGATCTGGCCGGTCCAGTCGCTGGGCTGGATCATCGCCAACGGGCAGGAGGCGGCGACCGCCGCCGACCGCATCCAGGAGGTGCTCGACACGCCACCGGAGATCGTGGACGCCCCGACGGCGATCGCGCTGGTCCGCTCCGCGGTGCGGGGGCGGCTCCGGTTCGAGCAGGTGGGCTTCCGCTACCCGGGCAGCCCGGAGCCGGTCCTGCGCGGGATCGACCTGACCGTCGAGCCGGGCGAGACGCTGGCTCTGGTCGGTGCGACGGGCTGCGGCAAGAGCACCCTGCTCTCACTGGTGCCCCGGCTGCACGACGTGACCGACGGCCGGATCACACTCGACGGCCACGACCTGCGCGACCTCCGGCTGGACTCGCTGCGCCGGCTGGTCGGGGTGGCCTTCGAGGAGCCGACCCTGTTCTCCATGTCGGTCCACGAGAACCTCACCCTCGGTCGGCCGGACGCGGACGAGGAGGACGTCCGGGCGGCGCTCGCGCTGGCGCAGGCCGACTTCGCGTACGAGTTGCCGTGGGGGCTCGGCACCCGGGTCGGCGAGCAGGGCCTGTCCCTGTCGGGCGGGCAGCGGCAACGGTTGGCGCTCGCGCGGGCGGTGCTCGGCAGGCCCGCGCTGCTGGTCCTCGACGATCCGCTCTCCGCCCTCGACGTGCAGACCGAGGCGCTGGTGGAGGCGGCGCTGAAACGGGTGCTGCGGGAGACCAGCGCGCTGCTGGTGGTGCACCGGCCGTCGACCATCGCGCTGGCCGACCGGGTGGCGCTGCTGGAGGGTGGCCGGATCAGCGCCGTGGGCAACCACTCGGAGCTGCTCGCCACCGTGCCCGCGTACCGGGCCCTGCTCTCCGCCGACCCGCCACCCGAGCAGCCGGATCCGCCGGGGCGGGTCGCCGGCCGTCCCCCGGACGGGCGTGGACTGGTGCGCTCGTGACCACACCCGCGTCCGGCCCCGGGCCGGTCCGCAGCCCCGGCCGCGCCCGCTGGCCGCTGCGGCAGCCCGACCGGCGACGCACTCCCCCGCCCCCGGAGGACGCACCGCCGAAAGCGGCGCCCGCCCACCCCGGGCCGGCCGGCGGCGCGGGCACCGGTGACGAGCTGACCCGGTGGCGGGGCCGGGCGACCGACCCGGACGCCGACCGCAGCCACGCCGAGGACGCCAGCCCGGAGGCGGTCGCCCGCCTGCGGACGCGCAGCCGGGCGCTCCTGCGTGACCTGCTGCGCCCGCACCGGGGCCGGCTCGCCGTGGCGGTGGGGCTGCTGCTGGCCCAGAACGGCGCCGCGATGGCCGGGCCGTACCTGGTCATGCTCGGCATCGACCGGGGCATCGCGCCGCTGCGGGCCGGCGACCCCGGCCCGCTGGTCACGGTGGCCGGCGCGTTCGTCGTCGCGTCGCTGACCGAGTACGCGGCCCGCCGCGGCTTCCTCACCCTCTCCGCGCGGATCGGCCAAGCCGTCCTGCTCGACCTGCGCGGCCGGGTGTACGGGCACTTCCTGCGCCTGTCGGTGGCCTTCCACGAGCGGTACACGTCCGGCCGGATGGTCTCCCGGCTGACCAGCGACCTCGACTCGATCGCCGAACTCGTCGACGGGGGCATCGACAGCCTGGTGCTCGCCGGCCTGTCGATCCTGTCGGTGGCCGGCATCCTGCTCTGGCTGGACCTCCCGCTGGCCGCGGTGACGCTGCTCGCCTTCCCGTTCCTGTTCTGGCTGTCGCGCTGGTTCGCGCGCGCCTCGGCGGGCGCGTACCGGCGCACCCGGGAGGCGGTGGCGCTGGTCATCGTCCACTTCGCCGAGTCGATGCGCGGCATCCGCGCGGTGCAGGCGTACCGGCGGGAACCGCGCAACCAGCGAATCTTCGAGGCGCTCGGCGACGACTACCGCCGGACGAGCCTGCACGCGTTCCGGTTGATCGCCACGTACTCCCCCGGGATCAAGGTGATCGGGAACGTGACGGTGGCGGTGGTGCTCTGCTACGGCGGCCGGCGGGTGCTCGACGGCGACATGGAGGTCGGCGTGCTCGCCGCGTTCCTGCTCTACCTGCGCCGCTTCTTCGAACCGATGCAGGAGCTGAGCCAGTTCTACAACTCGTTGCAGTCGGCCACGGCCGCGTTGGAGAAGCTGGCCGGGGTGCTCGACGAGCGACCCGCGGTGGCCGAACCGGATCGGCCGGTGCCACTGCCCGTCGGGTCCGTCCGGGGCGCGTTGGCGTTCCGCGCGGTCTCGTTCGGCTACCGGTCGGACGCGCCGATCCTCACCGAGCTGGACCTGACCGTGCCGGCCGGGCAGACCGTCGCGCTGATCGGGCCGACCGGCGCGGGCAAGTCGACCATCGCCAAGCTGGTCGCCCGCTTCCACGACCCGGTCGCCGGCACGGTCAGCCTGGACGGCGTCGACCTGCGCGCGGTGGCCGACGCCGACCTGCGCCGGGCGGTGGTGCTGGTGACCCAGGAGAACCACCTGTTCAGCGGCACGGTCGAGGAGAACATCCGGTTCGGCCGCCCGGACGCGGACGACGCCGCGGTCCGGGACGCCGCCCGCGCGATCGGCGCGCACGACTTCATCGCGGCGCTGCCCGACGGGTACGCCACGCAGGTGCATCGACGCGGCGGTCGGCTCTCCGCCGGGCAGCGGCAGCTGGTCGCGTTCGCCCGCGCGTTCCTGGCCGACCCGACCGTGCTGATCCTCGACGAGGCGACGTCGTCGCTGGACGTGCCGACCGAGCGGCTGGTGCAGCGGGCGCTCGGCACCATCCTGCGGGACCGCACCGCCCTGGTCATCGCCCACCGCCTCTCCACCGTGGAGATCGCCGACCGGGTGCTGGTGCTCGACGGCGGCCGGATCGTGGAGGACGGCCCGCCCGACCGGCTGGCCGCCGCCGACGGCCGGTACGCCGCCCTGCACCGGCAGTGGCAGCAGTCGCTGCGGTGAGCCGGGCCGCGCCTACCAGTGGTCGACGTGCAGCACCTCGTCCAGCGGTTGGCGCCGGGCCGGGCGGAAGCCCTCCCCCGTGTACCAGGCGGTCGGCACCAGGGCGCCCTGGCGCACCTCCTCGGGCAGGCCGAGCAGCTCGGCCACCTCCGCCTCGTACGTGAGATGCAGGGTGGTCCACGCGGTGCCGAGGCCGCGCGCCCGGGCGGCGAGCTGGTAGCTCCACACCGCCGGCAGCAGCGACCCCCACAGCCCGGCCTGGTTGCCGGCCGACAGCTCGCCGCCGCCGTGCAGCCGCAGGCACGGGATCAGCAGCACGGGCACCTGGCCCATCCGGTCGCCCAGCCACGCCACGCTCTCCCCCACCCGGCGCTGCACCGCGCCCCGCGCCGGGTCGTCGGGGAAGAGCCGGTCGGCGGAGCCCTCGGACGCGAGGTAGGCGCGCACCGCCCGCTGGTAGAGGAGCCCGATCTCGGCCCGCAGGGCGGCGTCGGTGACCACCAGGAAGTGCCAGCCCTGCCGGTTGGAGCCGCTGGGCGCCTGGAGCGCGATCTCCAGACACTCGCGGATCAGCTCCATCGGCACCGGCCGGGTCAGGTCCAACCGGCGGCGGACCGTACGGGTGGTGGTGAGCAGCTCGTCGGGGCTGAGCGGAAGCGTCGGCACGAATTCCATCGTGGCACGCGGTTAACTCGTGGTCCCGCCGTTGGCGCCTGCCTACGATCGCAGGATGACTGATACGGCGAGGACGGCCCGCGCCGGCATCCCCGAGCGTCCGACCCTGGACGGGCTCGAGGAGACCTGGGCGCGCCGCTGGCAGGAGGAGGGCACGTACGCGTTCGACCGCTCGAAGGAGCGCGCGGACGTGTACGCGATCGACACACCTCCGCCGACCGTATCGGGCGAGCTGCACATGGGGCACGTCTTCTCGTACACGCACACCGACACGGTCGCCCGGTTCCAGCGGATGCGCGGTCGGACGGTGTTCTACCCGATGGGGTGGGACGACAACGGGCTGCCCACCGAGCGCCGGGTGCAGAACGTCTACGCGGTGCGCTGCGACCCCGCGCTGCCGTACGACCCGGTGTGGCGACCGCCGGCCACCCCGGTCTCCGACGAGGCCCGCAAGAACCCGACCCCGATCTCCCGACGCAACTTCATCGAGCTCTGCGAGCGCCTGACCGTCGCCGACGAGCAGGTCTTCGAGGCGCTGTGGCGGCGGCTCGGGCTCTCCGTGGACTGGACGTTGACGTACACGACGATCGGCCGGGCGGCCCGGGCGGCCAGCCAGCGGGCGTTCGTGCGCAACCTGGCCCGCGGCGAGGCGTACCAGGCGGAGGCCCCGACGCTGTGGGACGTGGGCTTCGGCACCGCCGTGGCGCAGGCCGAACTGGAGGACCGGGAACGTCCGGGCGCGTACCACCGGCTGCGGTTCACCGGCGGCGACGGGCGGGACCTGCTGATCGACACCACCCGGCCCGAGCTGCTGCCGGCGTGCGTGGCGCTGGTCTGCCACCCGGACGACGAGCGCTACGCCGACGTCGTGGGCAGCAGCGCGCGCAGCCCGCTCTTCGATGTGGAGGTGCCGGTGCACGCCCACCCGCTGGCCGACCCGGCGAAGGGCACCGGCCTGGTGATGGTCTGCACGTTCGGCGACCTGACCGACGTGACGTGGTGGCGGGAGCTGCGCCTGCAGACCCGGGTGGTGATCGGCCGGGACGGCCGGCTGCTGCCCGAGCCGCCGGCGGGCGTGCCCGCGCAGCCGTACGCGGCCCTGGCCGGGCAGACCGTCGCCGGCGCCCGGCGGGAGATCGTGGGGATGCTGGCCGACGCGGGCGACCTGGTCGGCGAGCCGCGCCCGATCATCCACCCGGTGAAGTTCTACGAGCGGGGCGACCGGCCACTGGAGATCGTCTCGACGCGGCAGTGGTATCTGCGCAACGGCGGGCGGGACCCGGAGCTGCGTGAGCGGCTGCTGGCGCGCGGCCGGGAGCTGCACTGGGTGCCGGAGCACATGCGACACCGCTACGACCACTGGGTGAGCGGCCTGACCGGTGACTGGCTGGTCAGCCGGCAGCGTTACTTCGGCGTGCCGGTGCCGGTGTGGTACCGGCTCGACGACGCTGGCGAGCCGGTCTGGTCCCAGCCTCTCACGCCGGACGAGTCCGCGCTGCCAGTTGACCCGTCCACCGACCCGCCACCGGGCTACGACGAGTCGCAGCGCGGCCGGCCGGGCGGCTTCGTGGGCGACCCGGACGTGCTCGACACCTGGGCCACGTCGTCGCTGACCCCGCAGATCGTCGGCGGGTGGGAGACCGACCCCGACCTGTTCGCCCGGGTCTTCCCGATGGACCTGCGCCCGCAGGGGCACGACATCATCCGCACCTGGCTCTTCGCCACCGTGGTCCGCTCCCACCTGGAGCACGGCGTGCTGCCGTGGCGCGACGCGGAGCTGTCCGGCTGGATCCTCGACCCGGACCGGAAGAAGATGTCCAAGTCCAAGGGGAACGTGGTCACCCCGATGGCCCTGCTGGAGCAGCACGGCTCGGACGCCGTGCGGTACTGGGCGGCCAACGGCAAGCCCGGCATGGACCTGGCCTTCGACCCGGCCCAGATCAAGATCGGCCGGCGGCTCGCCACGAAACTGCTCAACGCGTCGAAGTTCGCCCTCGGGTTGGGCGCCGCCGACGCGTTGCGGGCCGCCGCGACCGAGCCGCTGGACCGGGCCATGCTCGCGGAGCTGTCCGGCGTGGTCACCGCCGCGACGACCGCCTTCGAGGCGTACGACCACACCGCCGCCCTGCTCGCCACCGAGGCGTTCTTCTGGCGGTTCTGCGACGACTACATCGAGTTGGTGAAGGAGCGCGCCTACGGCACCGGGGCGGGCGCCGACTCGGCCCGGGCGGCACTGGCCACCGCGCTGTCGGTGCAGCTGCGACTGTTCGCCCCGGTGCTGCCGTACGTCACGGAGGAGGTCTGGTCCTGGTGGCGGTACGGCTCGGTGCACCGCGCACCGTGGCCGACCACGTACGAGGTGGGCCGCGCCATCGAGGGTGCGGGCGACCCGGAGCTGCTCCGGCTCGCCGGTGACGCGCTCAGCCAGGTGCGGCGGGCCAAGTCGGAGCGGAAGCTCTCGATGCGGGCCGAGGTGCCGCTGGCCGAGGCGCTCGGCCCGGCGGCGCTGCTGGAGAAGCTCACGCTGATCTCGGACGACCTGCGGGCCGCCGGCCGGATCGGCACGCTCGACCTGCTCCCCGACCGCACCACCGAGCTGGTGATCGCGTCGGCGTTCTGACCGGGCCCCGTGCCGGCGCCCGTCGCGGCGCCGGCACGGGTCACCAGCCCCGGAGGAAGCGCAGGCCGAGCAGGAAGGCGACCACGGCGGGACCGGCGAGCAGGGTGATGGCCTGGAGCCGGTACGGCATCCGGTGCCGTGTCAGCTCGGCCGCGTTGCCGAGCACGATCACCCCGGCCAGCATCATGAAGGCACCCCACCAGCCGGTGTCACCGAAGTCCACCGTGCCGGCGCGGATCAGTTGGAAGGTGCCGCCGAGGATCGCCCCGGACAGGGCCAGGAGCGCCACCGCCCGGTGCAGCCCCCGGGCGAGCGGATGCGCGGGCCGCCAGAGGTAGGTGCCGGCGACCGCCAGGCACGGCAGGATGATCATCACCGGCCAGCCCTGACTCATCACACCGACCATGAGCAGCGCACCGGTGGCGAAGACCAGGGCGCCGACGCAGACGACGACGTACCCGGCGAAGGCTCTGCCGCCGCCCCGGGCCAGCAGCGGCCCGCCGCTCGCCGCGATCAGCGCGCCGGGGATCAGCACGAACCCGGCCCACCAGTGGAAGTGACCGCTGCCCTGGGCGACCGTGGTGGTCGCGGCGGCGGCCGACCCGGCCACCGCCAGGCTGACCAACCAGTGCCGCGCGCCCGGGTGCCGCTGCCGCGCCAGCACCTGTCCCGCTTCTGCACTCACGCGTCCAGCCTCGCCGACCACGGCGGCCGGATCCATCCGGCCAGCCCTACCATCGCCGCACCTGCTGTCCGGCCTGCCGCGGGTGCGGCCGAGCCGGCCGGCTCGCGACCCTCACCCGCGCGACCGGGCGCGACGCGCGTGAGCGGTACGACGCCGAGGATCATGCCCCTGCGTCATACCGCTCACGGGTCGACGACCGCCGGTCCGGCCGTTCGCTCAGCTCGTCTCGCCGGCCACACTGAACGAGCGCAGCCGGTCGATCGCCAGCACGGTGAACCCGACGCTGACCAGCGCGGTCATCACCGCCGCCACCGGGACCGAGACGCTGGTCTCCAGCAGCTGGGTCGGGGCCAACCGGTCGGCGAGCGCGATCACGTACTGCTGGATGGAGAGCACCCTGGTGCCGCTCACGAAGTTGCCGAGCAGGCCCTCCCAGATCAGCACGTAGACCAAACCGAGGAGCACCGGTCGCCGGGTGATCAGGCTCAGTGCCAGGAACAGCGCCGAGTACGCCAACGCGCCGAGCGCGGCGGCGGCCGCGAGGGCCAGACCGAGGCGTACCGAATGGGCCAGCACGCCCGCGACGTAGATCGGCACGGCGACGGTTACCGCGGTGACCCCGGTCGCGACGGCCAGCTTGGGCAGCACGATCTGCCAGCGCGGCAGCGGCTTGGTGAGGATGTGCACCACCGTGCCGTCGTCGATCTCGGCGCCGAGCACGCCGGTGCCGACGATCAGCGCGACCACCGGCAGCACCACGGCCAGCCCGAGGCCGACCAGCACCGGCGGCCCCCACTGGCCCGGGTCGACGCCCAGCGAGCGGGAGAGCACGGCGAGCAGCACGAGCACCACCGGCAGCGGGAGGAGCAGCAGGAACCGGCGGCGGCCGAAGAGACCCCGGGCGGTGATCCAGGAAACGGTCGACATGATCAGGCCTCCACCAGGTAGGAGAAGACGCTCTCCAGGGACTCGTCCTCGGGCACCAGCTGCCGGACCCGGATCCCCTGGGCCAGGGCGATCCGGGGCAGCGCCCGGGTGAAGGCGCCGTAGTCACCGGCCCGCACGGTCAACCCGGTGCGGGCCAGCTCGACGCCGGTCACCGACGGCTCGGCCATCAGCGCGACCGCCAGCGCGCGGTCGTCGGTGGAGCGCACCGCGAAGACGTGCGGCCGGTTGGTCATCAGCCGGCGGATGGTGCGGAAGTCACCGGACGCGGCCAGCCGGCCGGCCACCATCACCTGGACGGTGCCGGAGACCTGCTCGACCTCCTCCAGGATGTGCGAGCTGAACAGGATGGTGCGGCCGGCGTCGCCGAGGCGGTGCAGCAGCTCCATCATGTGCAGCCGCTGACGTGGGTCCATGCCGTTGAACGGCTCGTCGAGCAGCAGCACCTGCGGGTCGTGGACCAGCGCCGCGGCGACCCGGGCGCGCTGGCGCATGCCCTTGGAGTAGGTGCCGATCCGGCGGTCCTGCGCGCCCTCCATCTCGACCGACGCGATCGCGCGGCGCGCCGCCTCCGCCGGGTCCGGCAGCCGGTGCAACTTCGCGCTGGCCAGCACGAACTCGTACGCGCTGAGGAAGGTGTGCACGGCCTCGCGCTCGCTGACCAGCCCGAGCCGGCGGTAGACCTCCGGGTTGCGCCAGGTCGGGGCGCCGTCCAGGGTCACCGTGCCGCGCGACGGGGAGAGGAAACCCGCCATCATGTGCAGCAGGGTCGTCTTGCCCGCGCCGTTGGGGCCCAGCAGCCCGGTGACGCCCGGCCCCAGCCGCATGCTGACGTTGTTGACCGCCACCACGTTGCCGTACCAGCGGGAGACGCCGGCCAGGTCGAGGGTGGAGGCGGGGGTGGCCGGGGCCACCGGATCCGCGCTGATCGTGGTCATCGGGCGGCCACCTTCCGGTATCGCATCAGCAGCAGGGCGACGCAGCCGGCCACCAGCAGCACGGCGGCGGCCACGTAGACCGGCCCGAAGCCGCCGATCTGATAATCGGCCCGCCCACCGGGTATCAGCAGGTCGCCGAGGGTGTACTCGCCGACGGCGTGGATCAGGGCAGTGGGCGAGCCCAGCATCGACAGCTCGTTGACCGTGCGGGACGGCATGATCGACAGGATGCCGACGATCGGGGCGGTCATCAGGAACACGGCCACGACGCCGCCGGCCGCGAAGGCCCGCTTGCCGGTGAGCGAGGCGATGAGCAGCCCGACCGAGGCGAAGACCACCGCCCACAGCGCGGCGTAGACCAGGCCGGGCAGCAGGTCGAGCAGCTCGTCCCAGACACCGCTCATCCCGTCCTTGGTGGTGAACGCGGCGCCCAGGAACATCACCAGCTGCGGCGCCCCGAGCAGCAGCCAGAGCGCGCTGCCCAGCGCGGCCAGCTTGGCCAGGGCGTAGTCGCCGCGGGGCAGCGGGCGGGAGAAGTAGAGCGGCAGCACGCCGCTGTGCAGGTCGCGGGAGACCAGCTCCGGCCCGACCACCGCCACGAAGAAGATGACCAGCCAGCTCATGTTGTCGGCGAACTGGGCGTACGTCATCACCACCTCGCCGATCTGGCTGCGCACCGCGGTGACGCCGACCGCGACGAGGGTGACGATGCCGATCACCAGCCAGGGGAAGATCTTGGCCTTGACGCTGCGTCCCAGACCGAACGCGGTCCGGAGCCCGTGCAGGTAGAGCGCGCCGAACACGTGTCGGCGGCCCAGCCGCGGGCCGGTGTAGCGCTGGTAGCCGATGTCGTGGATGACACCGGTGGGCTCAGGCATGGCTGGGCTCCCTCGTCGCGAAGAGTTCGGCCACCCGGTGCCGGCGCTGGTCGAGCCGGTGCAGCGGCAGGTCCAGCTCGGCGACCGCGCCGAGGATCAGGTCGTAGGTGCGCTCGTCGGCCAGCGGGACGAGCAGCAGCCGACCGTCCCGGCTGACCGGGAGGCGCAGCGCGGCGAGCCGCGCCGCCAGCTCCTCGGTGCCCTCGCTGACCTCGACGGCCAGCACGTCGGTGGCCGACGTCATGGCCGAGATGTGATCGGCGCGCAGCAGCCGGCCGCCGTCGATGGCGACCAGCGTGTCGCAGATCCGCTCGACCTCGCCGAGCAGGTGCGAGCAGACCAGCACCGAGATCCCGAACTCGGTGCCGATGCGGTGCACCAGGGCGAGCATGGCGTCCCGGCCCGCCGGGTCGAGGCCGTTGGTCGGTTCGTCGAGCAGCAGCAGGTCGGGGTCGTGCACCAGCGCCTGGGCGAGCTTCACCCGCTGCTTCATGCCGGTGGAGTAGCCGCCCACCGGGCGGTAGCGCTCCTCGTAGAGCCCGACGTGCCGCAGCGCCTCCGACGCGCGCTCGCGGGCGACCGTACGCGGCAGCCCACTGATCCGTCCGAGGTGGGTGACCAGCTCGGCGGCGCTCAGGTCCGGTGGCAGGGCGTCATGCTCGGGCATGTAGCCGACCCGGGCGCGCACGCCGGCCGAGTCGGTCGTCGGGTCGAGGCCCAGCACCTGGACCCGCCCGCTGGTCGGGGCGAGCAGGCCGAGCAGGATCTTGATGAGGGTCGACTTGCCGGCGCCGTTCGCGCCGACCAACCCGATGATCCCCGGCTCGACCGCGACGGTGAGGTCGGCCAGCGCCGTGACCCCACCCCCGTACGTCTTGGTCAGCGACTCGGTCGCGATCAGTGTCACACCGCACAGCGTAGGCACGCCCCACACGTCCGGATATCCGGCGCGCCCCTGGTCCGACCCCGATCCCCGGCCGGTCCGACCCCTAATGCGCCCACACCGGGCGGGATGGGACCGCCGCCGCGCGGCGGCCGGTCGCTCACGTACACCTATGCATTCCGGCTCGGCCCCGCTACCGTTTCGGAGCGATCGACTCCGACGGCCGGAAGGGTCAGGCGCATGAGCGTGCCCAAGGTGAGTGTGGTGGTTCCGGCCTACAACTGCGCCCCGCACATGGAGAAGCTCGTCTCCTCGCTGCGGCGTCAGTCCCTGCCCGCCGACGAGTTCGAGGCGGTCTTCGTCGACGACGGTTCGACCGACGGGACCGGCGCCCGCCTGGACGCCCTCGCAGCCGCCAACCCGAACTTCCGCGTGCTGCACATCCCGAACTCCGGCTGGCCGTCGCGCCCGCGCAACGTCGGCGTCGAGCACGCCCGGGGCGAGTACGTCTTCTTCGCCGACGACGACGACTGGTTCGGCGACGAGGCCCTGGAGCGGCTCTACGCCTGCGCCACGGCGAACGACGCGGACGTGGTCATCGGCAAGATGGCCGGGCACG
The DNA here is from genome assembly GCF_044466625.1 of Micromonospora sp. NPDC049366. Classification (NCBI taxonomy): domain Bacteria; kingdom Bacillati; phylum Actinomycetota; class Actinomycetes; order Micromonosporales; family Micromonosporaceae; genus Micromonospora; species Micromonospora sp. NPDC049366. Next base: position 690,085 of record NZ_JBITMV010000001.1, on the reverse strand, counting down.
GGCGCGCGGTGCCGCGGGAGCTGTTCCGCAAGAACCGGTTCCAGGCGACCCTGGCGAACGCTCCCCTGATCGACAGCCTCACCTGCCACAAGCTGTTCCGGCGATCGTTCCTGGACGAGCACGGGCTGCGCTTCTCCGAGGGGCCGCTGCTGCGGCTGGAGGACCACCGGATGGTGGTGCGGGCCTACCTGCTCTCCCGGCGGACGGCCGTGCTGTCCGACTACACCTGCTACCACCACCGCAAGCGCACCGACGCGGGGAACGTGACCGCCCGGCCGCTGGACCCGGCGGAATACTTCGCCGCCCTCCGCGAGGCGCTGGACGTCGTCGACGCGCACGTCGAACCGGGCCCGCTGCGGGACCGCCTGCACCGACGGTGGTTGCGCAACGAGATGATCAGCCGGCTGCGCGGGCAGCGCCTGCTCGACGCGCCGCAGGACTGGGCGGACCAGCTCGCCGAGGAGGTCCGGAAGGTGATCCGGGACCGCTTCGCGCCCGGCGTCGCCGCCGGCCTGCCGCCGCTGCAACGGGTGGTGGCGCACCTCGCCGAACACGGCCGGGTCGCGGACCTGCGCCGGCTGGCGCGGTGGGAGTCGGGGATCGACGTGGCCGCCACGATCGAGCGACGCGAGCTGGTCGCCGGGACCCTGACCGTCGAGGTCGCCGCGCACCTGCAGTCGGAGGGCCGGCCGGTCGCGCTGAGCCCGGACGGCGACCGGGAGCTGCTGGTGCTGCCGGTGGACGGGGTCGACCCGGCGCTGCGCGATCTCACGATCACGCCGGGGCCGAGCCGGGTGGACGTCGTCGCCCGTCGGCGGGAGACCAACGAGGAGGTCTTCCTGCCCGTCACGCTCAGCAGCGAGCGGGTACCGGACCCCACGGAGCCCGGTGGTCGGGTGTACGTGGTGCACCGCGCCACCGCCACCATCGACACCGCCGCCCTCAACTCCGGACGGACCCGGGGCACCTGGTTCCTGAAGGCCCGGGTCACCAGTTCCGGTTGGACGGCCGACGCCCGGCTGCCGCTGTTCCTGCACTTCTCCGCCGACGGCGCGGTTCCCGGCGTCCGCGCGAAGGACGCGTTCTGGTCCCGGGTGCGCGGCGCGGTGGTGCGACGCGTCGGACGGGACCGGATACCGGCGCGGCTCTCCCGGTCGCGCGGCCGGTAGGAGCGGTATCCGGGACACCGACACGCCGCCGTCCGTTCACGGTGGAGTGGCGGTCTCGACCGATCGGCGGCCGGCTGAGAAACTGTGTGCCGGCCAGCGAGTGGGGGGTGTGATGAGCAACGGGTGGGTGCTGCCCGACGAGGTTCTCCGGAACGCGCCGGCGTACACGCCGCGCCCGGGGGAGCTCGCCGACCTGGAGCTCCTGCTGACCGGGGCGTACGCACCGCTGACCGGCTTCATGACGCGGGCCGATCTCGTCTCGGTCAGCCGGCGGAGCCGGCTCGCCGACGGCACCCCCTGGCAGGTCCCGGTGACCCTCCAGGTGCCGACCGCCCTGGCGCAGACGCTCGACCCCCGCGACCCCGCGCGACGCGCCGTGGTGCTCACCGACGGCGAGGGCGCCCCGGTCGCCGCGCTGGACGTGGCCGACACGTGGTCGGTCCGCGACGGGGTGGCCGGCGTGGGCGGCGTCGTACGCCGGCTGGGCGACGGTGGCCACGGCCCCTTCCAGCGGCTGCGCCGTGACCCGGAGGAGGTGCGGGCGCTCCTGCCACCGGGCCGGGTGCTCGGGGTGATCGCCGACCGGCCGCTGCACCGCCCGCAGCTCGCCCAGATCGCGCACGCCGCCCGCACTCTCGCCGCTCACCTGTTGGTCCTCATCCCGATCGGCGAGGACGGGCTGGGCGGTGTGCCACCCGAGGCGCTGGTGCGGGCGATCTTCGCCGCGCGGGACCGGATGCCCCCGGCCACCATCGTCGCCGTGCCGCTGTCCCGCCGCCGCGACGAGATCAGCGACGCGTTGCTGCGGGCGAGGGTGTCGGCCGCGTACGGCGTCACGCACCTGCTGTCGACCGGCGAGATGCTCTCGGGCGCCGGCCTGCGCGTGCTGGTGCCGCGCGAGCTGGCCTACGACAACCGGGACGGGCAGTGGCGCTGGCGGGAGGACATCCCGCCGCGCAACCGGCGGCTGGCCCTGACCCAGGACGAGATCGACGACCTGCTGGACCGGGGTTTCCCGCTCCCCGAGTGGCACACCCCACCGGCGGTGGCGAAGGAGTTGGCCAAGGCCCGTCCGCCGCGCCGGCACCGCGGTCTCGTGGTCTTTCTGACCGGCCTCTCCGGCTCCGGCAAGTCGACCATCGCCCGAGGGCTGTCCGACGTGCTGCGCGAGGCCGGGGACCGCACGGTCACCCTGCTCGACGGCGACGTCGTCCGCCGGGAGCTGTCGGCCGGGCTCGGCTTCACCAAGACCGACCGGGATCTGAACGTCCGCCGGATCGGCTGGGTCGCCGCCGAGATCGCCCGGCATCGGGGTCTGGCCATCTGCTGCCCGATCGCGCCGTACGCGGCGGCCCGGGCGACCGCCCGCGAGATGGCGCTCGCCGCCGGGGCGGGCTTCGTGCTGGTGCACGTCTCCACCCCGCTGGAGGTCTGCGAGCAGCGCGACCGCAAGGGTCTGTACGCGCGGGCCCGCGCCGGCCTGCTCACCGGGATGACTGGTGTGGACGACCCGTACGAGCAGCCGACCGACGCCGACCTGGTGGTCGACACGAGCGCCCTGACCGTGGACGAGGCGGTGCAGGCCGTGCTGCACCACCTGACCGAGACCGGCTGGGTCGAGCCTCGGCTCCCGGCCGCCTGACCCCACGGCACACCCCGTTTCTTCCGCCGCTTCCGGCTACGCGCTAGTGTTCAAACTTGTTGGAACACGTTTGACCGCGTGAGAGTTCGTGGACGTCTGGGAGGTGCGGCGGATGCTGGCGCAGCAGCGGCAGGCGGCCATCCTCGAACGGGTCCGGGCGGCCGGCGGCGTACGGGTCACCGAACTGGCCGCCGAGTTCGGCGTATCGGACATGACCATCCGGCGCGACCTGGAGTCACTGCACGAACGCGGCCTGCTCGCCAAGGTGCACGGCGGCGCGACGATCGCCGGCCCCGGCTCCACCGACGAGCCGGGCTTCCGGGCGAAGTCCGTACGGCAGCTCACCGAGAAGGCCGCCATCGCCGACCGGGCGGCGCAGCTGGTCCGCCCCGGTGCGGCGATCGCGCTCTCGGCCGGGACCACCACCGCCGAGCTGGCGCACCGGCTGGTGGACGTGCCCGGGCTGACCGTGGTGACCAACTCGCTGCCGGTGGCCGAGATCCTGCACACCGGGGGCCGACCCGACCAGACCGTGGTGCTCACCGGCGGGGTGCGGACGCCGTCCGACGCGCTGGTGGGCCCGCTCGCCGTCGGGGCCATCCGGTCGCTGCACCTGGACCTGCTCTTCCTCGGCGTGCACGGGATCACCGAGCGGGCCGGCTTCACCACGCCGAACCTGATGGAGGCGGAGACCGACCGCGCCCTCGTGGCCGCGGCGGACCGGCTGGTGGTGCTCGCCGACCACACCAAGTGGGGCACGGTCGGGATCTCGTCGATCGTCGAACTCGCCGCGGCGCAGGTCCTGGTCACCGACGACCGGCTGCCGGCGGACGCGCGGCGGGTGCTCGGCGACCGGGTGGGCGAACTGGTGATGGTGAGTGCGACAGGGGCGGGCCGGGCGACGGCCACGCCGACGAGTGGAGGGGCGGCGGAGTGAAGCGCACCGCGATCCGGCTGGCCGACGGCCGGGAACTGATCTACTTCGACGAGCGGGACGACGCGGTCCGCGACCAGCCGGACCGGCGGGAGCTGCCGCCACCGCCACCCGCGTCGCAGCTGCGGTACGACCCGCTGACCGACGAGTGGGTGGCCGTCGCCGTCCACCGGCAGACCCGCACGTTCCTGCCCCCCGCGAACGAGTGCCCGCTCGACCCGTCGGAGGGTGACCGGCTCACCGAGATCCCGGCACCCGACTACGACGTGGTGGTCTTCGAGAACCGGTTCCCGTCGCTGAGCGGGCGGGTCGCCGAGGAGCCCGGGGAGATCACCCCGTTCACTCCGGTGCGGCCGGGCCTCGGCCGCTGCGAGGTGGTCTGCTTCACCTCCGACCACAACGCCTCGTTCGCCAGCCTCCCGCCGAGCCGGGTCAGCACCGTGCTCGACGCGCTCGCCGACCGCACCGCCGCGCTGGGTGAGCTGCCCGGGGTGGAGCAGGTGTTCTGCTTCGAGAACCGGGGGGTGGAGATCGGCGTCACCCTGCACCACCCGCACGGGCAGATCTACGCGTACCCCTTCGTCACGCCTCGCACCCGCGCGATGCTGGCCGCGGCGCGACGGCACGCCGAGCGCACCGGCGGCCGCAACCTGTACGCGGACGTCCTCGCCGCCGAGCGCGCCACCGGCGACCGGGTCGTCGCCAGCAACGAGCACTGGACGGCGTACGTCCCGGCCGCGGCCCGCTGGCCGTTCGAGGTGCACGTGGCCCCGCACCGGCCGGTGCCGGACATCCCGGCGCTCGACGACGCCGAGCGGGACGCGTTCGCGCCGCTCTACCTCGACCTGCTGCGCCGCTTCGACGGGCTGTTCGAGCTGCCGATGCCGTACATCGCGGCCTGGCACCAGGCGCCGGTCCGGATCGACCGCGAGCTGGGCCACCTGCACCTGCAGCTGTTCAGCATCCGCCGCGCCAAGGACAAGCTGAAGTACCTGGCCGGCTCCGAGTCCGGCATGGGTGTCTTCATCAACGACATCGCCCCGGAGCGCGCCGCCGAGCTCCTGCGCGCGGCGTAGGACACCCGGGTCGGGGCAGAGCCGGGCAACAGGGCGCCGGGCCGGGACTGGGTGGGCAACAGGGCGCGGGGGGCCCGGGACAGGGCCCCCCGCAGGGAAGGGACGGCTGGCTGTGCTCGACAGCCGGGAAGGCTGGCTGATCGGCACTCGTGCCGCGAGGCGACCGCGGTCAACCTTCCGTGGACGCGACTGGCATCTCGTCCACCCTGGTCAACGAGGCGCGCCGGACAAGGTGACGGAAGATCGCCCCGCGCAGGAACGACGGAGCCCGCCGGCGGAGTGCCGGCGGGCCCGTACGGTGCGTGGCGAGGATCAGGCGGCGAGCTTGCGCGCCAGGTTCTCGTCGAGCGCGTTCATGAACTCGTCGGTGGTCAGCCACGGGGCGTCCCGCGAGATGAGCAGCGCCAGGTCCTTGGTCATCTGGCCACCCTCGACGGTGTCGACGATGACCTGCTCCAGGGTGTTGGCGAACTCGGTGACCGCCGGGGTGCCGTCCAGCTTGCCCCGGTGGGCCAGACCCCGGGTCCAGGCGTAGATCGAGGCGATCGGGTTGGTCGAGGTCTTCTCGCCCTTCTGCCACTGCCGGTAGTGCCGGGTGACGGTGCCGTGGGCGGCCTCGGCCTCGACGGTGCGGCCGTCCGGGGAGAGCAGCACCGAGGTCATCAGGCCGAGCGAGCCGAAGCCCTGGGCGACCGTGTCGGACTGCACGTCACCGTCGTAGTTCTTGCAGGCCCAGACGTACCCGCCCTCCCACTTGAGCGCGGCGGCGACCATGTCGTCGATGAGCCGGTGCTCGTAGGTGAGGCCGGCGGCGTCGAACTCGGCCTTGAACTCGGTCTCGAACACCTCGGCGAAGATGTCCTTGAACCGGCCGTCGTACGCCTTGAGGATGGTGTTCTTGGTCGACATGTAGACCGGGTAGTTGCGGTCCAGGCCGTACCGGAACGAGGCGCGGGCGAAGTCCCGGATCGACTCGTCGTAGTTGTACATGCCCATGGCGATGCCGCCGCCGGGGAAGTTGGCGACCTCCATCTCCATCGGCTCGCCGCCGTCGGCCGGGGTGTAGGTGATGGTCACCGTGCCCGGGCCGGGGACGACGAAGTCGGTGGCCTTGTATTGGTCGCCGTGAGCGTGACGGCCGATGATGATCGGCTTGGTCCAGCCGGGGACCAGCCGCGGCACGTTGGACATGATGATCGGCTCGCGGAAGACGACGCCGCCGAGGATGTTGCGGATGGTGCCGTTCGGCGACCGCCACATCTTCTTGAGGCCGAACTCCTCCACCCGGGCCTCGTCCGGGGTGATCGTCGCGCACTTCACGCCGACGCCGTGCTCCTTGATGGCGTTGGCCGCGTCGACGGTGACCTGGTCGTCGGTCTCGTCGCGGTGCTGGATCGACAGGTCGTAGTAGTGCAGGTCGACGTCGAGGTAGGGCAGGATCAGCTGCTCCCGGATCTGCTTCCAGATGATCCGGGTCATCTCGTCGCCGTCGAGCTCCACGACCGGGTTGTTTACCTTGATCTTCGCCATCGGCCGGCGCTCCTCTCGGGGGACACATGCTCAAGCAGTACGAGCGTACTGGAACCGGCCGGCGTTCCCCACTCGACCCCGTCCCACCATTGAGCTGCCCGGACGAGGGCGTCGGAGAAACCGGGATGCCGGACCGACGGCGCCGCTGACATCACCGCCGGATGTCGCCGAGCCGCACCCTCGGGTCTATCACGGTCACCGCGATCTTCGACGGCGAGGGGGCCGACCTTCGCCCCTCGGCCCAATCCTCATCCGCGGCGCGTGCGGGGAACACGGAAGGGGCGCGCCGGCGAACCGGCGCGCCCCTTCCGTGGGTCGGTTGGATCACATGTTGGCGACGTCGGCCTGCTTGGCGCGGACGGCCTCGGCGGCCTCCTTGAGGCTGGCCAGCTCGTCGGCGGCCAGGTCGGTCTCGACGACCCGCTTGACGCCCTCGGCGCCGATCGCGGCCTCGACACCCAGGTAGACGCCGGAGATGCCGTACTCGCCGTCGACCCAGGCGCACACCGGCATGACCTCGCCGGAGTCCTCGGCGACGGCCTTCGCCATCCGGGCCGCCGCGGCGGACGGGGCGTAGTAGGCCGAGCCGGTCTTGAGCAGGGCCACCACCTCGGCCCCACCGTTGCGGGTGCGGACGACCAGGTCCTCGATCTGGTCGTCGGGCATGACCTCGCGCAGCGGCTTGCCGTTGACCGTGCTCTTCGACGGCACCGGCACCATGGTGTCGCCGTGCGAGCCCAGCGTCAGCGTCTTCACGGACTTCACCGGGACGTTCAGCGCCTCGGCGACGAAGTTGGTGAACCGGGCGGTGTCGAGCATGCCGGCCTGGCCGAGCACCCGGTTCTTGGGGAACTGGGTGGCGATCTGGGCCAGCGCGGTCATCTCGTCCAGCGGGTTGGAGACCACGATGACGACGGCGTTCGGGGCGTACTTGGCGACGTTCTCGGCCACCTGGCGGACGATCTTGGCGTTCGTCTCCAGCAGATCCATCCGGCTCATGCCCGGCTTACGCGGCAGACCGGCGGTGATCACGACGACGTCCGAGCCCTCGATCTGCTCGTAGCCCTCACCGTTCGGGCCGGTGGTGACACCGACGACCTTGGTCTCGAAGCCCTCGACCGGACGCGACTGGTTGAGGTCCAGTGCGATACCCGCCGGCTTGCCCTCGACGATGTCGGTGATCACGACGGTGTCGAAGACGTCGTACTCGGCCAGGCGCTGTGCGGTGGTGGAGCCGTAGAAGCCGGCCCCGACGACAGTGACCTTCTTACCCATGGTCGTCCCACTCCCTGATACCAGTCGGTTTTCCGGACCGTATCAGTCATCCTGGCACCGAACCGGCCAGGGGCGGACGGTTATGACCTCGATGGGCGAAGCGTTTGAGGCGGGGGCTCAGCCCTGCTCGGCGCGCTCGACCACGTTGGTCAGCAGCATGGCCCGGGTCATCGGCCCGACACCGCCGGGCATCGGGACCAGCGCACCGGCCACCTCGGCCACGCTCGGGTCCACGTCACCGGTGTAGCGGCCCTTGCCGTCCGGCCCGACCACGCGGGTGATCCCGACGTCGACCACGACCGCGCCCGGCGTGATCATCTCGTCGGTGAGCAGGCCGGGCACGCCCGCCGCCACGATCACGATGTCGGCGGCCCGGGTGTGCGAGGCGAGGTCGAGGGTGCCGGTGTGGCAGAGCGTCACGGTGGCGTTCTCGCTGCGCCGGGTCAGCAGCAGGCCGAGCGGACGGCCGACGGTGTTGCCGCGGCCCACGACCGCGACCTTGGCGCCCCGCAGCGCCACCTCGTGCCGGCGCAGCAGCTCCACGATCCCGCGCGGGGTGCACGGCAGCGGGCCGGGGTAGCCGAGCACCAGGCGGCCCAGGTTGACCGGGTGCAGCCCGTCCGCGTCCTTCGCCGGGTCGATCAGCTCGAGCACTCGCTGGGTGTCGAGGTGGGCCGGGAGCGGCAGCTGCACGATGTAGCCGTGGCACGCCGGGTCGGCGTTCAGCTCGGCGAGCACGTCGTCGACCTGCTGCTGGGTCGCGTCGGCGGGCAGCTCGCGGCGGATGGAGGCGATGCCCACCTCGGCGCAGTCGCGGTGCTTGCCGTTGACGTACGCCTGGGAGCCGGGGTCGGAGCCGACCAGCACGGTGCCGAGGCCGGGAGTGATGCCCCGTTCCGCCAGTGCCTTGACCCGCGTCCGCAGCTCATCCTTGATCTCCGCCGCGGTCGCCTTGCCGTCCAGAAGCGTCGCCGTCACGTACCGGATCGTCTCACGCCGGGCCTCCGCCGTTCAGACGACCCGCTCCCGACAGCCCGGAGGAGGTCCTCCGGCTACACATCACAGTGACTTTCTGTGACGTGTCTTTCCTCACTCAAGGTAACTGGAACGTGCATTCCATCACCCCGGCAATGGTCAGGAGGGTCGCCCGGGGCATGAACCGGACGATAGGGCGGCTATCCCCCACCGTCCACCGAACGAGCCGCGAGGGCGGCACCCACCACCCGAATTTCCGCACTTCAAACCTCATCACGCCAGGCTTCCTCTACCAGCGCCGCAGCCCGGTGACAAGGGCCGAGGGGTGCCACTGTTACGGAGTCGAGACCGGCTCGTTGCCGAAGCGAACCATCCGACCTACCGTTACCCGTCGTTGCGCAGCGTCACCCAGCGTCGGGCCCGACTGCGCAGTGTGAGGAGATGAGGAGGCACCATGCGAGTTCGTAGGCTCGCCGCCTGGACCGCCCTCCCGCTTGCGGTGACGCTGGGCCTGGCGGCCTGCGGCAGCGGCGGTGACGGTGGGTCCGGCAGCGACTCCAAGGCAGTCAGCATCTGGATCGGCGAACCGAAGCACCTGGTCCCGACCAACACCACCGAGACGAACGGCGACCAGGTCCTCCAGGGTCTGTTCAGCCCGCTCGTCACCTTCGACGCGCAGAGCAAGCCGGTCATGAACGCGGCCGAGTCGATCACCTCGCCGGACAACAAGGTCTGGACGATCAAGCTGAAGGACGGCTACACCTTCCACAACGGCGAGAAGGTCACGTCCGACAACTACATCAACGCCTGGAACTACGGCGCGTACGCGCCCAACGGCCAGGACGCCAACGGCTTCTTCGAGAAGATCGCCGGCTACGCCGACCTGCAGGGCGACGCGCCGAAGGCGAAGACCCTGTCCGGCCTCAAGAAGGTCGACGACCTGACCTTCCAGGTGACCCTCGCCCAGCCGTTCATCGACTTCCGGTCGATGCTGAACTACGACGCGTTCTTCCCGATGCCGGAGGCCGCGTTCTCCGCCCCCGGCGTGCTCAAGGACTCGTACGAGGCGGCGCCGATCGGCCAGGGCCCGTTCAAGATGAAGGGCACCTGGCAGCACGACAGCAAGATCGAGGTCGAGCGGTACGACGCCTTCCCGGGCGAGAAGCCCAAGGTGCAGGCCGTCGAGTTCCGGATCTACCAGCAGCTCAGCGCCGCGTACGCGGACCTGCAGGCGGACAACCTCGACGTGCTGACGACGATCCCGGCCGAGAACCTGAGCACCGCGCAGGCCGACCTGGGCGACCGCTACCAGACCAGCCCGATGTCCGGCATCCAGTACCTGGCGTTCCCGACCTTCGACAAGGACTACGCCAACCCGGACGTCCGTAAGGCGATCTCCATGGCGATCAACCGGGACGAGATCACCAAGTCCATCTTCAAGGACACGCAGCAGCCGGCCCACTCGTTCGTCTCGCCGATCCTGCCCGGCTTCCGGGAGAACGGCGGCGGCGCGGCGACCGAGTACAACCCGACCGAGGCGAAGAAGCTGTACGAGGCGGCCGGCGGCCCGAAGAAGATCACCATCTCCTACAACGGCGACGGTGGCCACAAGGACTGGGTCGACGCGACCGTCAACCAGCTGAAGGCCAACCTGGGCGTGGACGCCGTCGGCGTGGCCGAGCCGAAGTTCGCCGACCTGCTCACCAAGGTCGAGAAGAAGCAGCCGGTCGGCACGTTCCGGATGGGCTGGATCATGGACTACCCGTCCATGGAGGACTACCTGGGGCCGCTGTTCAGCACCAACGGCTCGTCGAACTACTACGGCTACAGCAACCCGGAGTTCGACCGGCTGGTGAAGGAGGGTGCCGCGGCGCCCACCGAGGCTGAGGCGATCAAGAAGTTCCAGCAGGCCGAGGACATCCTGGCCAAGGACATGCCGCTGATCCCGCTCCGCTACCAGGAGAACGTGTTCGGGCACTCGAACAAGGTCAAGAACGTCGAGGTCGACGCGTACCAGCGCGTCAACCTGACCAAGATCGAGCTGGCCGACTGACCTGACCGAGGCACGGGCCACCCGGGAGACCCCCGGGTGGCCCGACCACACGCGGTCCGGCCCGGTCGCACCCGACCGGGCCGGACCCGTGCCCGGCCCACGAGGGCGGGCGGAGAACCGGTCACCGATATTTCTGGTACGACCAGAGATACGGTCCGGCGCCCCTTTCGCATTTTTCCGGAGAGACTGGGAAGTATGTTCCGCTACATCCTGCGGCGCCTCCTGCAGATGGTCCTGGCGTTCTTCGGGACCACGTTGATCGTGTACGCGTTGATGTTCGCCGGCCAGGGCGATCCGATCCAGGCGCTCGCCGGTGAGCGACCGGTGACGCCGGCCCAGCGGGCATACCTGACGGAGAAGTACCACCTCGACGCGACCGGCATCGGTGGGTTCTTCTACCGCTACTTCGACTACGTCAAGAACCTGCTCCAGGGCGACCTGGGTCAGTCGCTCACCGGCCGGCAGATCGGCGACATCCTGCGGCAGGCCTGGCCGATCACCGTGAAGCTCGCCCTCATCGCGCTCGCGGTGGCAGTGATCTTCGGCGTCACCGCCGGCGTGATCGCCGGCATCCGGCGCGCCGGGATCTTCGACAACTCCACGCTGGTGCTGACCCTGCTGGTGCTGGGCATCCCGACCATCGTGCTGGCACCGCTCGCGCAGTTCTTCCTGGGCGTCAAATGGCAGCTCTTCCCGCCCACCGCCGGCGCGGAACCGACCTTCTACGCCCTGCTGCTGCCCGGGATCGTGCTCGGCTCGCTCTCCCTGGCCACCGCGCTGCGGCTGACCCGCACCTCGGTGGCCGAGAACCTGCGCGCCGACTACGTCCGCACCGCCCGGTCCAAGGGCCTGGTGAAGCGGCGCATCGTCAGCATCCACGTGCTGCGCAACTCGCTCATCCCGGTGGTGACCTTCCTCGGCGTCGAGCTGGGCAACCTGATGAGCGGCGCGATCATCACCGAGGGCGTCTTCAACATCCCGGGCGTGGGCTTCAACCTCTTCCGGGGCATCCGCACCGAGGACGGCCCGCTGGTCGTGGGCATCGTCAGCGTCCTCGTCGTGGTCTACCTGCTCTCCAACCTGGTGGTGGACGTCCTGTACGCCGTACTCGACCCGAGGATCCGCTATGAGTGAGCGCAGCGAACGAATCATTAACGCAGCGTGCTTGGGCGCTCGTGCCGGCACGGAGCGGAGCGGAGTGCAGGCATGAGTGACTTTGAAACGGTGGCGGCGAGCGAGAACCAGGCCGCCCGTCGTGGCCCCTCGGGGGAGCCAGGCACGCCAAGTCAGGTCGGCACCCCGCAGAAGCCCCGCAGCCTCGCCGGCGACGCCTGGCGCGACCTGCGCCGCAACCCCATCTTCTGGATCTCGCTGACCCTGGTCGCGATCATCACCCTGATGGCGATCCTCCCCGGCGTGTTCGCCCCGAACGACCCCCGGGACTGCATGCTGTCCCGGCAGAACGCCGGGCCGTCCGGCGGCGCCATCTTCGGGTACGACTTCCAGGGCTGCGACACCTACGCGCGGGCCGTCTACGGCACCCGGGCGTCGCTGGTGGTCGGCGCGCTCTCCGCCGCGATCACCGGCGTCATCGCGCTGACCGTCGGCATGCTCGCCGGTTACTTCGGTGGCTGGGTCGACGCGGTGCTCTCCCGCGTGATCGACATCGTGCTCGGCATCCCGCTGCTGCTCGCCGCGATCGTGCTGCTCAAGCGCGTCTCCAGCGACAGCTCGGCCGCCCGCATCACCGCGGTCGTCTTCGTCCTGGCCATCCTCGGTTGGACCACGGCGGCCCGCGTCGTCCGCTCCTCGGTCATCACCGCGAAGGGGCAGGACTACGTCGCGGCGGCCCGGATGCTCGGCGCCGGCAACGGCCGGATCATGTGGCGGCACATCCTGCCCAACTCGCTGGCCCCGGCCATCGTGGTGCTGACCATCGCGCTCGGTTCGTTCATCGCCGCCGAGGCCACGCTCTCGTTCCTGGGCATCGGCCTGAAGGCGCCGACGATCTCGTGGGGCCAGGACATCGACACCGGCCGGGTCCACATGCGGGAATCGGCGACTCCGTTGGTCGTGCCGTCCGTCTTCCTCGCGCTGACCGTGCTGGCGTTCATCATGCTCGGCGACGCCATCCGCGACGCCTTCGACCCGAAGCTGCGGTGACCCATGACTGACTCCGTCGTCCAGCCCACGCCCGCCTCCGCCACCCCGGAGGGCGGCCACCTGCTCGAGGTACGGGACCTGCACGTCGAGTTCCGCACCGGTGAGGGCGTCGCCAAGGTGATCAACGGGGTGTCGTACCACCTGGACGCGGGCGAGACGCTTGCCGTCCTCGGTGAGTCCGGCTCGGGCAAGTCGGTGACCGCGCAGGCGATCATGGGAATTCTCGACACCCCGCCCGCTCACATCCGCTCGGGTCAGATCCTCTACCAGGGGCGTGACCTGCTCAGCATGTCGGAGGGAGAGCGCCGCCAGGTACGCGGCAAGGAGATCGCGATCATCTTCCAGGACGCGCTCTCCGCCCTGAATCCGGTCTTCCCCGTCGGCTGGCAGATCGGGGAGACGCTGCGCCAGCGTGAGGGGATGTCCCGCGCCGACGCGCGTCGGCGGGCCATCGAGCTGATGGACCTGGTGAAGATCCCGGCGGCCGCGCGGCGGATCGGTGACTACCCGCACCAGTTCTCCGGTGGCATGCGGCAGCGCGTCATGATCGCGATGGCGCTGGCGCTCAACCCGAAGGTGCTGATCGCCGACGAGCCGACCACGGCCCTGGACGTCACCGTGCAGGCCCAGATCATGGACCTCCTCGCCGACCTGCGCCGCGAGCTCGGCATGGCGATGATCCTGATCACCCACGACCTGGGCGTCGTGGCCGGCGTCGCGGACCGGATCGCGGTCATGTACGCCGGCCGCATCGTGGAGCACGCCGACGTCCGCTCGCTCTACCGGGCGCCGGCCCACCCGTACACGAAGGGACTGCTGGAATCGATCCCGCGCCTGGACGTCCGTGGCCAGGAGCTGTCGACGATCAAGGGGTTGCCGCCGAACCTGATGCGGATCCCCTCCGGCTGCCCGTTCCACCCCCGGTGCCCGTACGTGCAGCAGGTCTGCGTGGACGTGGTGCCGCACGACCTGGTCCTCGGCGACGGCCGGACCAGCGCATGCCACTTCGCGCAGGAGGTCCGTGATGACAGCGCCCGCTAGCTCCACCAAGGTCCGGGGCGAGACGATCCTCGCCGTTGACAACGTCGTCAAGCACTTCCCGATCTCGCGCGGTGTGCTCCTCAAGAAGCAGATCGGCGCGGTCAAGGCCGTGGACGGGGTCAGCTTCGAGCTGCGCCGGGGCGAGACCCTCGGCGTGGTCGGCGAGTCCGGCTGCGGCAAGTCGACGCTGGCTCGGCTGCTCATGCGGCTGGAGACCCCGACGTCGGGCCGGGCCACCCTGGAGGGGCAGGACCTGTTCAAGGCGTCCGGCTCCACGCTGCGCCGGCTGCGGCGGAACATGCAGATGGTGATGCAGGACCCGTACACGTCGCTGAATCCGCGGATGACGGTCGGCGACATCATCGGCGAGCCGTTCGAGATCCACCCGGACGCGGCGCCGAAGGGCAGCCGCCGCAAGCGGGTGCAGGAGCTGCTGGACCTGGTCGGCCTGAACCCGGAGCACATCAACCGGTACCCGCACCAGTTCTCCGGTGGTCAGCGGCAGCGCATCGGCATCGCCCGGGCGCTCGCCCTGCGTCCGGAGATCATCGTCTGTGACGAGCCGGTGTCGGCGCTGGACGTGTCGATCCAGGCGCAGGTGATCAACCTGCTGGAGCAGCTCCAGGACGAGTTGGGGCTCTCCTACATCTTCATCGCGCACGACCTGTCGGTCGTCCGGCACATCTCCGACCGGGTCGCGGTCATGTACCTCGGGCGAATCGTGGAGATCGGCACCGAGGACGAGATCTACGAGCGGGCCACCCACCCGTACACCCAGGCGCTGCTCTCCGCGGTGCCGGTGCCGGACCCGGAGGCGCGCGACGACCGGAACATCATCCGGTTGACCGGCGACGTCCCCTCCCCGGCCGACCCGCCGAGCGGCTGCCGCTTCCGCACCCGCTGCTGGAAGGCCCAGGAGATCTGCGCCATCGAGGACCCGCAGACCGTTCCGCGCGCGGCCGACCCGCACCCGTCGGCCTGCCACTTCGCGGAGCTCCGCCCCACCCCGACGGCCTGACCCACCCCCAGCCCCGGTCGATCATGCAGTTGTGGTGGGCGAAAGGCGCTGATTCGCGCCCTTCGTGAGGCACCACAACTGCATGATCGCCGAGGTGGGGGCCGGGCCGGGATCCGTCAGTGGAAGAAGTGGCGGGTGCCGGTCAGGTACATCGTCACGCCGGCCTGCTTGGCGGCCGCGACGACCTCCTCGTCCCGGATCGAACCACCCGGCTGCACGATCGCGCGGACGCCCGCCTCGATGAGGATCTGCGGGCCGTCGGCGAACGGGAAGAACGCGTCCGAGGCGCAGACCGAACCGCGCGCCCGCTCGGCGCCCGCCCGGCTGACCGCCAGCCGCGCGGAGTCGACCCGGTTGACCTGGCCCATGCCGACGCCCACCGTCGCGCCGTCGCGGGCCAGCAGGATCGCGTTGCTCTTCACCGCGCGGATCGCCCGCCACGCGAAGACCAGGTCGCGCAGCGTCTCCTCGTCGGCCGGGTCGCCGGTGGCGAGGGTCCACCTCGACGGGTCGTCGCCGGTGGCGTCCACCCGGTCCGCCATCTGCACCAGTACGCCGCCACTGACCTGCCGCCACTCGGCCGGCGGCGGATTCCACGCCGGAGCGCGCAGCAGCCGGACGTTCTTCTTGCCCTGGAGGATCTCGACCGCGCCGGCCTCGAACTCCGGCGCCACCACCACCTCGGTGAAGATGTCGGCCACCTGCCGGGCCAGCTCCACGGAGACCGGCCGGTTGACCGCGATCACGCCCCCGTACGCGGAGACCGGGTCGCAGGCGTGCGCCTTGCGGTGCGCCTCGGCCACGTCGGCGCCGACGGCGATGCCGCACGGGTTGGCGTGCTTGATGATCGCCACGGCCGGCTGGTCCGGGAAGTCGTTGGCGGCGCGCCACGCGGCGTCCGCGTCGACGTAGTTGTTGTAGGACATCTCCTTGCCGTGCAGCTGCTCGGCCTGGGCCAGGCCGGCCGGCGCGTCCGGGTCGGTGTAGAGCGCCGCCGCCTGGTGCGGGTTCTCGCCGTAGCGCAGAGCGCGGTCGGCCCGCAGCGCCAGACCGGCGAAGCCCGGCCACTCGACGTCCTCGCCGAGCTGCACGGCGCACCAGTTCGCCACCGCCACGTCGTACTCGGCGATGTCGGCGAACGCCCGCGCGGCCAGCGCCCGGCGCTGCCGCAGCGTGAAACCGCCCGCGTCGAGGGCGGCGAGCAACACCGGGTACGCCGACGGGTCGGTGACCACCGCTACCGAGGCGTGGTTCTTCGCCGCGGCGCGCACCATCGCCGGGCCGCCGATGTCGATCTGCTCGACGCACTCGTCGAGGCTCGCGCCCGAGGCGACCGTGGCCTGGAACGGGTAGAGGTTGCTGACCAGCAGGTCGAACGCGGCGACGCCCAGCTCGTCGAGCTGGGTGACGTGCGAGTCCTTGCGCAGGTCGGCGAGAAGGCCGGCGTGCACCTTCGGGTGCAGCGTCTTGACCCGACCGTCCAGAACCTCGGGGAACCCGGTGACGGTCTCCACGGCGGTCACCGGGACGCCGGCGCCGGCGATGGTCGCCGCGGTGCTCCCGGTCGAGACGATCTCCACGCCGGCCGCGTGCAGGGCCTGGGCCAGGTCGACCAGGCCCGTCTTGTCGTAGACGCTGACCAGCGCCCGCCGGATCGGGCGGCGCTCGTCCTGAGTGGAGCTCACGGGATCGTGACCTTTCTTCCGATGATCGTCCAACCCTCGCGGACCAGGCGGCCGACGTGTTCGACCAGCTGACTGCGCTCGGCCACCTTGATGCGCTCGGTGAGGGATTCCACGTCGTCGTCGTCGCGCACCGGCACGGCGACCTGCGCGACGATCGGGCCGGTGTCCATTCCGGCGTCGACGAAGAAGAGGGTGGCGCCGGTGATCTTCACGCCGTAGTGGAGGGCGTCACGCGGGCCGTGGATGCCGGGGAACGCCGGCAGCAGGGTGTTGTGCGTGTTCAGGTAGCGGTCACCGAACGCGGCCAGGAAGTGCGGCCCGACCAGCTTCAGGAACCCGGCGGAGATGACCAGGTCGGGCCGGTGCTCGGCGACCTGCTCGGTGAGCGCGCGGTCCCACTCCTCGCGGCTGTCGTACGCCTTGAGGGGGACCACGAAGGCCGGCACTCCGGCGGCGGCGGCGCGGTCGAGCCCGGCGATACCGTCCCGGTCGGCGCCGACCGCGACCACGCGGGCGCCGTACGCCGGGTCGGCGGTGGCATCGAGCAGCGCCTGGAGGTTGCTCCCGGATCCGGAGACGAGGACGACGATGCGGGCAGCGGACACGGGCTCGGTCACCGCGTCACCCTATCGGGCAGGGCGGAAGCGGCCGCGTCCGGGCAGGTCGAGCCGTGATCGAGACCGTACCGGGACACGCGGGCGACAGTTCTGCTGGCGTAAACCCGGTACGCTGCCGCTCGCTCGGGCCCGGCACACGCCCGGCCCCGCACCCCCGAGTCGAAGCCGACACCGCAGCCGTGTCGACAAGTTGAGGAGCCCCCATGCAGCCCGGGTACCCGCCCCAGCAGCCGCCGGTCAACAACAACATGACGATGTCGATCGTGGCCATTTTCCTCTTCTGGCCTCTCGCGATTCCGGCGATCATCAACGCGTCCAAGGTGAACCCGCTGCTTCAGCAGGGCGACTACGCCGGCGCGCAGGCCGCCGCCGCCGAGTCGCGCAAGTGGTCGAAGTGGGCTTTGATCGTCGGTATCTCGTGGTACGTGATCGCGATTCTGTGCTGCGCACTCGGCGGCCTCGGCGCGATCATGAGTGGCGACAACAGCACCTACTGACGGACAGACCCAAGGAGCCTCGTCGAATGCAGCCCGGTCAGCCCGGTCAGGATCCCTACGGCCAGCAGCCGCACCAGGATCCGACCGCACCGCAGCCCCAGGACCCGTACGCGCCGCCGCCCGCGGCTCCGTACGGACAGCAGCCCACCTCGGGGCAGCCCTACGGTCAGCCCACCTCCGGGCAGCCCTACGGCCAGCCGCAGGACCCCTACGCCGCGCCGCAGAACCCCTACGGTCAGCAGCCCGCGTACGGGCAGCCCGGGCAGCCCCACCCGCAGGACCCGTACGCGCAGCAGCAGCCGTACGGCGGCGCGCCGACGTACCCGAACGCCGGCTACCCGCAGGCGCAGGGGCAGAACAACACCCTCGGCCTGGTGTCGATGATCCTCGGCATCGCGTCGATCCCGCTGGCCTGCTGCCTCTTCCTCGGCTTCCCGGTCGGCATCGCCGCGGTGATCACCGGCTACCTGGCCAAGCAGAAGGTGGACCAGGGGCTGGCCAACAACGCCGGCCAGGCGAAGGCCGGTCTGATCTGCGGTGCCGTCGGCATCGGCATCGGCGTCCTGGTGATCATCCTTAACCTGATCGGCATGAGCCTGCCGAACCAGCCCTGATCCACAGCTGGTCGGAAGGGGCGTCCCGCAGCCGCGGGGCGCCCCTTCGGCGTCGAATCCCCGCGGCGGTCAGGTGGTCGCGGTGCCCCGGCGCACCGGGCCGCGGGTGAACGTGCGGGTGGCCGCCGCGCCGAGCAGCGCGCCGGCCCCGATCACGGCGGTGGTCACGGCACCCACCTGCCAGGCGACCGGGCCCATCTCGGCCAGCCGGCCGCCGCCCAGTGGCCCGGCCGAGGCCGCCGCCGCGATCCCCAGCAGCACGCCCGCCACTGGACCGGCGATGGCCGCCGGCGCGAGCAGCGGCGGCCAGCCCAGCGGCGTGCGGTCGTCGGCCGCGAGCCGCACCAGCCGGCGGGCCAGCATGAAGCCGGCCGCCATGCCGGCCAGGACCGGCACCGCGAGCAGTGCGGCGCCGAAGCCGTCGACCGGTCCGCGGGGCAGCCCGGCCAGCAGCGGTACGGCGGGAAGCGCCCCCACCGACACCTCGCTGGTCCGCACGGCGGTGTCGGTGCCGACGGCGAACCCGGGACCGAGCAGGTAACTCGTGGACCAGATCGCGGCGTTCGGCGCGTAGGCGAGGCTGACCAGGGTGACGCCCGCCTGCCCGGCCACCCCGGTCCGGTAGGCCCCGATCATGTCCGCCGCGTCGCCGCCCCCGGTGGCCACCGCCAGACCGGCGGCGCCGGCTCCCGCCCCGAGGAGCAGCAGGCCGGCGACGAGGCCGGTGCGGACGCCGTCGCGCAGCGCGGCCGGGGCCCGTTCGGCGAGCAACCCGGTCACGCCGGTGGTGCGCACCGCGCCGACCAGGGCGGCGACGGTGCCGAGCAGCACACAGCAGAGCCCGGCGCGCACCGGTGACACGCCCGGACCGCCCAGGCCGACCAGCATCGCGGCGAGCAGGCCGAGCAGCGCGTACGCGATACCGACCGCGACGGCGGCGGCGAGCGCGCGGCGTGGCGAGCGGCCCCCGCGCGCCCCGATCGCCCGGCTGACGTGCACGCCGGCCCGGGTCAGCCGCCACACCACGAGCGCGGTCAGCGCGAGCGGGGCGAGCCCGAGCGGCCCCGCCTCGGTGCGCAGCGGGACGCCGTGGCCGAGCAACCAGCCGGCCAGGCCGGCGCGTAGGGCGCCGGTGACCGACCCGGCGTCCTCGCTGAGCTGGGCGAGGCCGAGCACGATCGCGACCGGGAGGTAGGACGTGAGTGCCGCCCCGAAGGCGGCCACGGCGGCGGCCACGGCCAGCGGCGCGCGACCGCGCGGTGATCCGTCGGGCCGTGTGCGGGGCGCCCGCCCGCCGGGCGCGCCGCGACCGGGCGGGCGGTCGCCGGCGGCCACCGCGCCGGCCCGGCGGGATCGATCAGGGGTGAGGTCGGACATCGAGGTCTACTCTGGCACGTCAGGCGCCGGGTGGCAGTCCGATACCGCCCCGGCACGGCGGCGAATTCCGCCATCCACGGCCGGCCCGGCCTCCGCCCGGTCTAGCCTCGGCGCAGGACGTGACGTCGTCGCGGCCCCGATCGTGGAGGATCGTCGCCGTGGGTTTCTCGTACCCGCCGTCCCCACCGGCCCGCGGGCGCGACCGCACCACGCTCTGGGTGTGCTCGGTGTCGTCCTCGGGCTGATCTGCTGCGGGATCCTCGGCATCATCTTCGGCTACCTGTCCGTCCGGGACGCCCGGCGGTACGGCAACTCGCCGGTGCTCGGCTACGTCGCCGTCGCGCTCGGCGTGGTCAACCTCGTCGCCGGGGCGTTCCTGCGGGCGACGGGGAACTATCCGTTCTGGCGTAACGGCTGAGGGGGCCGACCGCCGGTCGACCCCCTCAGCGCGAGACCCGCTCCGCTCAGCCGGCGGACATGATCTCCCGCATCAGGCGGGCGGTCTCGGTCGGCGTCTTGCCGACCTTCACGCCGACCGCCTCCAGCGCCGCCTTCTTCGCGTCGGCGGTGCCGGCCGAGCCGGAGATGATCGCACCAGCGTGGCCCATGGTCTTGCCGGGCGGCGCGGTGAAGCCGGCGATGTAGCCGACGACCGGCTTGGTGACGTTGGCCTTGATGAACTCGGCGGCCCGCTCCTCGGCGTCGCCGCCGATCTCACCGATCATCACGATGGCGTCGGTGTCCGGGTCGGCCTGGAACGCGGCGAGCGCGTCGATGTGGGTGGTGCCGATGATCGGGTCACCGCCGATGCCGACGCAGGTGGAGAAGCCGATGTCCCGCAGCTCGTACATCATCTGGTAGGTCAGGGTGCCGCTCTTGCTGACCAGGCCGATCCGGCCGCTGCCGGTGATGTCGGCCGGGATGATGCCGGCGTTGGAGGCGCCCGGGGAGGCGATGCCGGGGCAGTTCGGGCCGATGATCCGGGTCCGCTCGCCCTTCGACACGTTGTACGCCCACAGCGCGGCGGTGTCGTGGACCGGCACGCCCTCGGTGATGACGACGGCCAGCTCGATGCCGGCGTCGATCGCCTCGACCGCCGCGGCCTTCGTGAACTGCGGCGGCACGAAGATGACCGTGACGTCCGCCCCGGTCTCCTTCATGGCGTCCGCCACGTTGGCGAAGACCGGCAGCTCGGTGCCGTCGAAGTCGACCGTCTGACCCGCCTTGCGCGGGTTGACGCCGCCGACCACGTTGGTGCCCGCCGCGAGCATCCGCTTGGTGTGCTTGGAACCCTCGGACCCGGTCATGCCCTGCACGATGACCTTCGAGTCCTTGGTCAGCCAGATTGCCATTGTCAGACCCCCGCAGCGGCCAGCTCGGCGGCCCGCTCGGCCGCGCCATCCATCGTGTCGACCCGCTCGATCAGCGGGTTGTTCGCGCCGTCGAGGATCGCCCGGCCGGCCTCCGCGTTGTTGCCGTCCAGCCGGACGACGAGCGGCTTGGTGACCTTCTCGCCACGCTGCTCCAGCAGGTCGAGCGCCTGCACGATGCCGTTGGCGACCGCGTCGCAGGCGGTGATGCCGCCGAAGACGTTGACGAAGACGCTCTTCACCGACGGGTCGGAGAGGACGATCTCCAGGCCGTTGGCCATGACCGCCGCGCTCGCGCCGCCACCGATGTCGAGGAAGTTGGCCGGCTTGACGCCGCCGTGCCGCTCGCCCGCGTACGCGACCACGTCGAGGGTCGACATCACGAGACCCGCGCCGTTGCCGATGATGCCGACCTCGCCGTCGAGCTTGACGTAGTTGAGGTCCTTCTCCTTGGCCGCCTGCTCCAGCGGGTCCACCGAGGCCTGGTCGACCAGCGCCTCGTGGTCCGGGTGCCGGAAGCCGGCGTTCTCGTCCAGGCTGATCTTGGCGTCGAGCAGCAGCAGCTTGCCGTCGCCGGTCTTGGCCAGCGGGTTCACCTCGACCAGGGTGGCGTCCTCGGCCACGAAGGCCTTCCACAGCCCGACCGCGACGTCGACGACCTGGTCGGCGACCTCGGCCGGGAAGCCGGCGGCGGTGACGATCTCCCGCGCCTTGGCCTCGTCCACCCCGGCGACCGCGTCGATCGGGGCCTTGACGACCTTGTCCGGGGTATCCGCGGCGACCTGCTCGATGTCCATACCGCCGGCCACGCTGGCGATGCAGAGGAACGTGCGGTTCGCCCGGTCGAGCAGGTAGGAGAAGTAGTACTCCTCCGCCACGTCCGCGGTCACGGTGATCATGACCTTGTGGACGGTGTGGCCCTTGATGTCCATGCCGAGGATGTCGGTGGCCCGGGCCACCGTCTCCTCCGCGCCCTCGGCCAGCTTCACGCCGCCGGCCTTACCCCGACCGCCGACCTTCACCTGAGCCTTCACGACCACCCGACCGCCGAGGCGATCGGCGATGGCGCGGGCCTCCTCCGGGGTAGTGGCGACGCCGCCGGCGAGCACGGGCAAACCGTGCCGCTCGAACAGGTCCCGCCCCTGGTACTCGTACAGGTCCACGATTGCGCGTCCCGTCCCGTCTCCGCGGCGCGCCGTCGCGCCGCCACCAGCGTTCGAAAACAGTTTGACGCCTGTCATCAGTTGAAACAGGCCATTGGCCGCAGCCTAGCGAGGTCACCACCGGGGGCAACCGAGCGGGTGCGCGGTGTGCGGTAATGCACAGCCGTCGCCGCACATCCGGAATCGCCGATCCGCGCTCGCCCGCACCGCGCGGGCCGCACCGGCGTGTCGGCGTACGGCGACGGGCCGGGGAACAGGGCCGACGGACACCGTGACGGCCGACGTCGGTCAGCCTTCCGAGGGATGTTGGCGGAGGGCGTAACCCCTCCGTCGGGGCGTCGTTGAGTCAGATGTCGGAGCGCTGGTCAGCGCGACGACAGGAGAAACGGCCGATGCCCTGTCGGTCGAGGGGTGGCGGCGGGGCATCGTGCATAGAGGGGCCGGACGTGTGAGGGGTGCGTCCGGCCCCTCCCCCTGTCCGCCTCCGGCCGACGCCACCGCTCGACGGCGAGCCGCCGGGCTCGGGCTCAGCTCACCGGCTGCGCGACGTTCTGTCGCACCCACTCCACGATCGACTGGGTGGTGGCACCCGGGGTGAAGATCTTGGCGACGCCGAGCTGCTCCAGCTCGGGGATGTCGGCGTCCGGGATGATGCCGCCGCCGAACACCACGATGTCGCGCGCGTCGCGCTCGGTGAGCAGCTCGAGCACCCGCCGGAAGAGCGTCATGTGCGCGCCGGAGAGCACGGAGAGACCGACCGCGTCGGCGTCCTCCTGGATGGCGGTCTCCACGATCTGCTCCGGAGTCTGGTGCAGGCCGGTGTAGACGACCTCCATGCCGGCGTCCCGGAGGGCGCGTGCGACCACCTTCGCGCCGCGGTCGTGGCCGTCCAGACCTGGCTTGGCGACGACGACCCGAATACGAGAGCTCATCAGCGCACACCTTTCACCGGCTCAACAGCCTCCACCTGAACGAACGGTAACCCGCCGGACGGGTGCCGGGAAATCCGGGCCGGCAAACCCGGGCCGTCGGCGCGGAGTCACCGGGTCGCCCAACGGTCCGCCCGGTCGGCGGCCGGGACGATCCGCCGGCCCCTGCTCCGTCGACCCAGGCCATCCGCCCGTCGGCGGATTCCCGCGGCGGTGCGCGTCAAGGCGGACGAGTCCGCCGTACCGGTCACGCTGTGCGACGAACGGGCAGTAACGAGGGCACCGTTCGGCGGCGCGAGGCGTGACAATCACGGACGCAAACGGACAAGTTGCCACGCCAATTCGGCGCTCCGGCTTGTGAGTCGCCTGGTGGTTGGCTAACGTGTCCACGGTTGTCATCAGGTCCAAGGACGGGTGATGACGCGGCCAGCAGATGTTCACCGCAACGGTCCCGGACGTCCGCGAAGCCGCTTCGGATCCCCGACAACGGAGGGTGTGCGTGCGCCAGCGCCTGTCGTCTGAGCCCGATAGATATCGTGGTCGCCGCCGCGTCCCCACCCCGCCGCGGAGCCGCTACGCCGCCGTCGTCACCACCGCCTTCGTCGGAGCGGGTGTCGTCGCCCTCGGCGCGAGCGCCCTGCCCGACGCCAAGAGCGTCAGCCCCACGGTCCTCGACGAGCTCCGCCAGGCCTCGATCACCAGCCAGGACGCCGCAGCCCGCGGCGAGGCCGCCGACCGCGCCTCCCGCGACAGCGCCCGGGGCGAGGAGGCCGGCGAGCAGGACGTCTGGCTTCTGCCGCTGCAGGGCTACGACTTCAACTCGCCCTACGGCATGCGCTGGGGCAAGCTCCACACCGGCGTCGACCTGGTCGCCCCGGAGGGCACCCCCTACGTCGCGATCCACGCCGGCACCGTCACCAAGGCCGGCTGGTTCGGCGGCTACGGCTACGCCGTGATCGTCCAGCACCCGGACGGTAGCGAGGCGATCTACGGTCACTCCTCCTCGGTGAGCGTGCAGGAGGGCCAGCAGGTCAAGGCGGGCGACCAGCTCGGGCTGGTCGGCAACACCGGCCACTCCTACGGCTCCCACCTGCACCTGGAGGTGCATGTCAAGGGTGAGCCCAAGGACCCGGTGCCGTGGCTCCAGGAGCGCGGAGTGGACATCAAGCTGCAAGTCGAGGCAATTTACAACGAGGTGGCCGCGTCCTGACGCTGCGTACCGACCGTTGACCGCCCGGATCTCCTGATCCGGGCGGTTTTTCGTGGCCGCCCGCCCCGGCGAAGTCACCTGCGCCACACCCGCAGATGTGACCGGCGGCACACGTCCTGATGATCACCTAACGGATGGAACCGGACATACCTCGGTATAACCGGCCACCCGGCCGGGCCGACGCTCACCCGCCTTCCCACCCCGTGACCTGCCGAAACGCGTCTCGCACCAGGATCGGTCAGTCCGATGCCCTCGACACGTGAAGGTCCACCGTGCAGGAAGAAGACAGCACCACCCAGAACGATCAGCGCGACGACCCGCGGGTGATCCGGCACCGGGCGCGGCCCAGCCGACGCATCCGCCTCCTCGTGGTCGGAGCAGTCGCCGTGGTCGGCCTCGGCGTCGCCGGTGTGGCGGTCGCCGCGACCGGCGACGAGCCGGCGCCGACCCCGGTCTCCGTCGACGCGCAGGCCCGCGCCGAGGCCACCGCCCGCGCCGACCGCTCGGCCCGCGAGTCGCCCGCCCCGGTCACCCCGTCGGCCAGTCCCGCCAGCCCGACGCCGAGCGCGTCCGCCGCCGCGACGGCGAAGGCGACCACCGCCGCGCCGAAGCCGAAGAAGACCGTGAAGGCCAAGCCGGCCTGGGTCATCCCGATGAAGGGCGCCCAGATCACCTCCTGCTTCGGCCAGCGCTGGGGCACGCTGCACGCCGGCATCGACTTCGCGCTGCCCGCCGGCACCCCGATCCACGCCGCGGCGGCGGGCACCGTCGTCAAGGCCGGTGACGCCGGCGACGGGTACGGCAACTCGGTCTTCATCGACCACGGCAACGGCTACCTCACCCACTACGCCCACCAGAGCCGCCTGGCGGTCGCCGTGGGTGACAAGGTCAGCGCCGGCGAGGTCATCGGCTACGAGGGCTCCACCGGCGACTCCACCGGCCCGCACCTGCACTTCGAGGTGCACCAGGGCCAGATGTGGAACCAGATCGACCCGGCGCCGTTCCTGCGCGCTCGGGGCATCGACGTGGCCTGCTGACGCCACGGCATGAGGAGGGGCCCGGTCCGGCACGTCCGGACCGGGCCCCGCCGTCAGAGCTTGTCGATCGGGGCGTGCCGCAGCACCAGCCACATGGTCTGGTCGCCGAAGTCGATCTGCGCCCGCGCACCCGGCCCGTGCCCCTCGACGGCCAGCACCCGGCCCAGCCCGTAGCGCTGGTGGTTGACCCGGTCCCCGGCGGCCACCTTGGGTGCCTGCGGCAGCTCGCTGGCCGTGGTCAGCCGACTGCCGTCGACCCCGAGCCGCTTCGCCAGCTGGGCCGCCTTCGGCGTACCCCCGTTGAAGCCGCCGCGCCCGCCGGGCGCGCGGTCCGCGCGGCCCCCGACACCGCCGCCCCCGCCGGCCCACGAGGTGTACGACCCCTCGGTGCGCTCCCAGCGCACCAGCTCCGGCGGCAGCTCCTCCAGGAAGCGGGAGGGCGGGTTGTAGGCCGGCTGCCCCCACGCCGAGCGGGTGACCGCGCGGGAGAGGTAGAGACGCTGCCGGGCCCGGGTGATCCCCACGTAGGCGAGCCGCCGCTCCTCCTCCAGCTCCCGCGTGTCGCCGAGCGAGCGCAGGTGGGGGAAGACGCCGTCCTCCAGGCCGCTCAGGAACACCACGGGGAACTCGAGCCCCTTGGCGGTGTGCAGGGTCATCAGGGTGACCACGCCCTGGTGGTCCGGGTCGTCGGTGGGCAGCTGGTCGGCATCGGCGACCAGCGCGACCTGCTCCAGGAAGCCGGCCAGGGTGGCCCGCTCCCCCTCGGCGCCGGTGGCCTCGATGCGCTCGGTGTATTCCCGGGCGACGCTGACCAGCTCCTGGAGGTTGTCGACCCGGCCCGCGTCCTGCGGGTCGAGGCTCTCCTCCAGCTCGGTGAGGTAGCCGGAGCGGGTGAGCAGCGCCTCCAGGACCTCCTCCGGTGTGCCGGTCTCGGCCAGCTCGCGAGCGCCGTCGAGCAGGGCCACGAAGTCCGCGATGCCGTTGGCCGCCCGGGTCGAGATGCCCGGGGCGTCCTTGGCCCGGCGCAGCGCGGCCCCGAACGAGATCCGGTCGCGGCTGGAGAGCGCCTCCACGCACGCCTCGGCCCGCTCGCCGATGCCCCGCCGGGGGGTGTTGAGGACGCGGCGGAGACTCACCGTGTCGTCGTCGTTGACCACCGCGCGCAGGTAGGCCAGCGCGTCGCGGACCTCCTTGCGCTCGTAGAAGCGCACCCCGCCGACCACCTTGTAGGGCAGGCCGACCCGGATGAACACTTCCTCGAAGACCCGCGACATCGCGTTGGTCCGGTAGAAGACGGCCACGTCGCCCGGGCGGGTGTCGCCCTCGTCGACGAGCCGGTCGATCTCCCGAGCCACCCAGTCCGCCTCGGCGTGCTCGGTGTCGGCGACGTAACCGACGATCTGCTCACCGGCCCCGGCATCGCTCCACAGCCGCTTGGGCTTGCGGGAGGTGTTGCGGTCGATCACCGCGTTGGCGGCGTTGAGGATCGTCTGGGTGGAGCGGTAGTTCTGCTCCAGCAGGATCGTCCGGGCGTCGGTGAAGTCGCGCTCGAACTCCAGGATGTTGCGGATCGTCGCACCACGGAACGCGTAGATCGACTGGTCGGCGTCACCCACCACGCACAGCTCGGCCGGCGGGATCCCCTCGGTGCCGGAGACCAGCTCCTTGATCAGCACGTACTGGGCGTGATTGGTGTCCTGGTACTCGTCGACCAGCACGTGCCGGAACCGCCGGCGGTAGCTCTCGGCCACGTGCGGGTGGGACTGGAGCAGGTGCACCGTCGTCATGATCAGGTCGTCGAAGTCGAGCGCGTGCGCCTCGCGCAGCCGACGCTGATAGAGCGTGTAGGCCTCGGCCAGGGCCCGCTCGTTCGGGCCCTTCGCCCGGGCGGCGAACTCCTCGGGGTCGACCAGCTCGTTCTTCAGGTTCGAGACCTGGGCCGCCAGACCCCTGGCCGGGTAGCGCTTCGGGTCCAGGTCGAGCTCGCGGGCGACCAGCTGCATCAGGCGGCGTGAGTCGTCGGCGTCGTAGATGGAGAAGGTCGACTTGAGCCCGGCGTGCTCGTGCTCGGCGCGCAGGATCCGGACGCACGCGGAGTGGAAGGTCGACACCCACATCAGCCGGGCCCGCGGGCCGACCAGGGCGGCGACCCGCTCCTTCATCTCGCCCGCGGCCTTGTTGGTGAACGTGATCGCGATGATCTCCCCGGGATGCACGTCCCGGGCGGCGAGCAGGTAGGCGATCCGGTGGGTGAGCACCCGGGTCTTCCCGGACCCGGCGCCGGCCACGATCAGCAGCGGCGAACCGGCGTGGGTGACCGCGTCGCGCTGGGGGCCGTTGAGCCCGGTGAGCAGGGCCTGCGGGTCGAGACGGCTGGACGCCGGCCCGGGCCGGTGCGGACGGGCCGGCGCGCGCTCGGGCGCGGGCGAGGACGCGGGGATGTCGAAGAGAGGATGCATCGCACGGCGAGTGTATGCCGCCCGCCGGACACTTCCCGACCGCGCACGCCCGCAGCCCGCCGGCCGGGCGCCGGACGCTCCCGGAGCGCGCCCGCCGGCCGGGCGTCCTCGACCCCTAGGGCAGCTCCCGTCCGGCGGGCCGACGTCCGGCGAGCCGGCTGTCCGGGTGCGTCGTGGCACTCCGTGCGGCCGGATTCCTTGCGCGAGGGCCCCCGGCTGGGCATACTCGACGACGTGTTCGGTCAGCGCTACTACTTTTACTACGGCACCGGGAGTCCGGCAGCCGTAGGTCGCGCCTGATCAACAGACCTGCGAAAAGCCCCGGGCTCCTGGAGCCCGGGGCTTTGTCGTCCCGGGATCCGGGCTCCGGGCCCGACGTCCGAGGGGGACGGCGATGATGACAGACGTGGTGGAGCAGAACGGCGGTCCGGCGCGATCCGGCGCATCCGGCGCGGCGGGAGAGCAGCCGTCGTCCGGGACCCCCACCGGTCCCACGGCGGGGGGCACCGAGGGTGACACCGGCCCGGCGGGCGACGCGGCGAACGGCCGGCCCGGCGATCGACCGGTGGACGCCGGCACCAAGGAGCCGGTCGCGGCGGCCCAGATCGTCGCCATCCGGGAGCGGATCGACCAGATCGACCAGGCGCTCATCGAACTGTGGCAGGAGCGGGCGAGCCTGTCCCAGCAGGTCGGCGCGACGCGCATGGCGTCCGGCGGCACCCGCCTGGTGCTCTCCCGCGAGCGGGAGATCCTCGAACGGTTCCGGCGCGCCCTCGGCGCCGACGGCACCCAGCTGGCCCTGCTCCTGCTCCGGGCCGGCCGCGGGCCGCTCTGACTCCTCCCGGCCGGGCCGGACACGCGGCCGGGCCGGACACGCGGAACCGCCTGTCACCGACGGCGACAGGCGGTTCCGGTGGGGGGTGTATCAGGCCTCGTGGGTGGCCACGATCTCCCGCTTCTCGGCGAAGTGGCAGGCGCTCGGGTGGTCCGAGCCCTGCCGGATCTGCAGCAGCGGGGTCTCCTGGGCGCAGACGTCCTGCGCCTTCCAGCACCGGGTGCGGAAGCGGCAGCCCGACGGCGGGCTCACCGGCGACGGGACGTCACCGGTGAGGCGGATGATCGCCTTGTGCTCGCGCACGGTCGGGTCCGGCACCGGCACCGCGGAGAGCAGCGCCTGGGTGTACGGGTGCGTCGGCCGCTCGTAGATCTCGTCCTCGGTGCCCACCTCGACGATCTTGCCGAGGTACATCACCGCGACCCGGTCGGAGAGGTGCCGCACCACCGAGAGGTCGTGCGCGATGAAGACGTACGACAGGCCGAACTCGCCCTGGAGCTGCTCCAGCAGGTTCATCACCTGCGCCTGGATCGACACGTCCAGCGCCGACACCGGCTCGTCACAGACGATGATCTCCGGACGCAGGGCGAGCGCCCGGGCGATGCCGATGCGCTGCCGCTGACCACCGGAGAACTGGTGCGGGTACCGGTTGATGTGCTCCGGGTTCAGGCCGACCAGGTCGAGAAGTTCCTTGACCTTGCTCCGGCGGCTGCCCTTCGGGGCCACCTCGGGGTGGATCTCGAACGGCTCGCCGACCAGGTCACCCACCGTCATACGCGGGTTCAGCGAGGTGTACGGGTCCTGCATGACCAGCTGGATCTGCCGGCGCAGGCGACGCAGGCCGCCACCGGAGAGCTTGGAGATGTCCTGACCCTTGTAGAGCACCTTGCCCGCGGTCGGCTTCTCCAGGTTCATCAGCACCCGGGCCAGCGTCGACTTGCCGCAGCCGGACTCACCGACGACGCCGAGCGTCTCACCCTGGCGCAGGTCGAAGGAGACCCCGTCGACGGCCTTGACCTGACCGATGGTCTTCTTGAACACCACACCGCGCGTGACGGGGTAGTGCTTGACCAGGTCGCGGACCTCGAGGATGTTCTCAGTCACGGTTCACCAGCTCCTCGGCGAAGTGGCAGGCGCTGGCCCGGCCGGCGCCGATCTGCAGCAGCGGCGGCACCTTCTCCCGGCACACCGGCTGCGCCATGGGGCAGCGCGGGTTGAACGGGCAGCCCGGCGGGATGTTCATCAGGTTCGGCGGGAGGCCCTTGATGGTGCGGAGCTGCTGCCCCTTCTCGTCCAGACGCGGGATCGAGTTGAGCAGGCCGAGGGTGTACGGGTGCGCGGGCTTCGCGTACAGGTCGTAGACGTCGGCTTCCTCGACGATCCGACCGGCGTACATGACCGCGATCCGGTCCGCGACGTCGGCGACCACGCCGAGGTCGTGGGTGATCAGGATCATGCCCATCTGCCGCTCGCGCTGGAGCTCGGCCAGCAGGTCCATGATCTGGGCCTGCACGGTCACGTCGAGCGCGGTGGTCGGCTCGTCCGCGATCAGCACCTCGGGGTCGAGCGCCAGCGACATGGCGATCATCGCCCGCTGGCGCATACCGCCGGAGAACTGGTGCGGGTAGTTGCTGAACCGGCCCTTGGCGTTCGGGATCTTGACCTGGTCGAGCATCTCGATCGCGCGCTTCTTGGCGTCCGAGCGGCTCAGGCCACGGCGGACCCGGAACTGCTCGGCGATCTGGAACCCGACGGTGAAGACCGGGTTCAGCGCGGAGAGCGCGTCCTGGAAGATCATCGCGATGCCCTCGCCACGGATGCGGCGACGCTCCTCGAAGGACATGGTCAGCATGTCCTTGCCGTGGAAGCGCACCTGACCGCCGGTCACGTGACCGGGCGGCGTGTCGAGGATGCCCATGATGGTCTGCGCGGTGACGCTCTTACCGGATCCGGACTCGCCGAGCACGGCGAGGGTCTCCCCCGCGTCGACGTGGTACGTGACCCCGTTGATGACCTTGGCGACGCCGTCGCGGGTACGGAACTCCACCCGGAGGTCGTCGACCTCGAGCAGGCGGCCGGCGGGACGCCCGGAGGGGCCCGCTGCGGACTGCTCGGACACGAGAATGTCGGACAACTGGATCGCCCCTAGCGGAGTTTCGGATCGAGGGCCTCGCGGACCGCCTCACCGAGCATCACGAAGCTCAGCACGGCGGCGACGAGGAACGCGGCGGGGAAGAACAGCAGGTACGGGGCCACCCGGATCAGGTTCTGCGCCTCGTTGATGATGATGCCCCAGGAGACCACCGGCGACTTGAGGCCTACGCCCAGGAACGAGAGCGTGGCCTCGGCGCCGATGAACGAGCCGACCATGATCGTGCCGTACACCAGGATCGGTGCCAGACAGTTCGGCAGCAGGTGCTTGATGATGATCCGGCCGGTGCCGGCACCCAGCGCCCGGGCCGCGACGATGTAGTCGGCCTCCTTGGTGGCGAGCACCGAGGAACGCATGAGCCGCATGACCACCGGCCAGCTCAGCACGACGAGCGACGCGATGACCAGGAACTTGATCTTCCACTCGCTGTTGCTGGTGCCCGACCCGTTGAACGTGGTCAGGATGACGATCGCGCCGAGCACGAACGGCAGGCCGAAGAAGACGTCGGCGATCCGGGACAGGACGGCGTCCACCCAACCGCCGCGGTAGCCGGCGATCATGCCCATCGTGCCGCCGATCAGCAGCGTGCCGAAGACCGAGAGCAGCGCCACCACGATGGAGGCGTTGGCGCCGTAGATGGTCCGGGCGAAGACGTCGCGGCCCTGGATGTCGTAGCCGAACCAGGCGTCGCCCGAGGGCTTGCCGAGGCTCCTGCTCAGCTCTCCGTAGTCGGGGCTGGCCGAGGTGAAGAGCGACGGGAAGGCCGCCATCACCACGAAGATCACGATGAAGCTCGCGGAGAGCCAGAAGAGCGGCTTGCGCCGCAGGTCCCGCCACGCGTCGCCGAGCAGGCCACGGGGCTTCTCCCGGCGGGCGTTCTCCGGCAGGCCGGCGTTGGTCGGGCCACCCATCTCGGTGGGCTGGTGCGCCGGTGGTGTCGAGACGATCGATGCGGTGCTCGGGTCACTCATGCCGCCACCTCGCTCCGCTCGGTGCCGGCCTGAGTGGCCCGGCACGCTGCGTTGATGATTCGTTCGCGGCGCTCACTCATAGCGGATCCTCGGGTCAAGGGCGGCGTACAGCAGGTCCACCAGCAGGTTCATCAGAAGATAGACGAGCACCAGGATCACCACGACGGAGACCACGGTGGCGCTCTCCTTGGTGACGATCGACCGGTACACGACGCGACCGATGCCGTTGATCTGGAAGATGCCCTCGGTGACGATGGCGCCGCCCATCAGGGCACCGAGGTCGGTGCCGAGCAGGGTGACGACCGGGATCAGCGAGTTGCGGAGCAGGTGCACGCCCACCACGCGGCGCATCGGCAGGCCCTTGGCGATCGCCGTACGCACGTAGTCGGAGCGGCGGTTCTCGGCGATGCTCGTCCGGGCCACCCGGGCGATGTACGCCATGGAGGCGCTACCCAGCACGAAGCCGGGGACGATCAGCTCGGAGAGCCGCATCTCGTTGGAGACCGTGGGCTCGACGATGTGCCACTGCACACCGAGCACCCACTGGAGCACGAAACCGATCACGAAGATCGGGAGCGCGATGAGGAAGAGCGTGGAGACCAGGACCAGGTTGTCCAGGAAGCCGTTACGCCGCAGGCCCGTCACGACACCGGCGGTGAGACCAATGATCGCCTCGATCGCCAGCGCCACCAGAGCCAGCTTCAGCGTGTTCGGGTACGCCGTGGCGATGATGTCGTTGATGGAGCGGCCGCCAAAGGTGGTACCGAAGTCACCCTGGAAGAGGTTCTTCATGTAGTTGGCGTACTGCACCACGAGGGGCTGGTCCAACTGGAACTTCTCGGTCATCATCGCGACGAATCCGGGCGGGCACGGGCGTTCGCCGCACTTGCCGGCGAAGGGGTCGCCGGGCACCGACCAGACCAGCCAGTAGATCAGGAATGTCGTTCCGATGAAGACCGGGACGAGTTGGAGCAGCCGTCTCAACAGATAACGGCCCATGGGGTGGTCCTCCAGACAGGGGGCGCGTCGGCGACCGACACGCGTGACGACGTGTCGAGGGGTATTTTGCACCCCTCGCGGAACGGCCCCAGGTCGGGCTCACCTTGTAGGTGAGCCCGACCTGGGTCAGACCGTGACCGTTCGGATCAGAGCTCGACGGAGGTGATGTCGATCTCGCCGACGTTGGTCAGCTCCACCTTCTTGATCTTGTCCGAGTGGCCCGACTGCTGGCCCTGGAAGTAGATCGGCATGGACGGGGCGTCCTGGTCGATCTTGGCGACAGCCTCGGCGAACTTGGCGTGCGAGGCCTCCAGGCTCGGAGCGCCGCTCGCCTCCTTGGCCAGAGCGTCGACCTCGGGGTTGCTGTACAGACCGTCGTTCGAGGAACCACCGGTCACGTAGAGCGGGTTGACCCAGTTCTCCACGTCCGGGTAGTCCTGCTGCCAACCGGCGCGGTACGGGCCCTTCATCTTGTGGGCGTTGATCTGCTCACGGAAGACTGCGAAGGTCGGCATGCCCTCGGCGCGGGCGTTGATCTGCAGGACGTTCTTCACGCTCTGCGCGACGGCCTCCATCCACTCCTTGTGGCTGGCGTCCGCGTTGTAGTAGAAGACCATCTCGCCCTGGAAGCCGCCGGCCTCGGCCAGGAGCCGCTTGGCCTCGTCCGGGTTGTAGGCGCAGATGGTGCAGTTCTTCTCCTTGGCGCCCGGGGTCAGCGGGTTGGCCCAGCTGTCGGCCGGAACGCGGTTGCCGAAGAAGATCTTCTCGGTGATCTCCTGGCGGTTGATCGCCAGCGAGACGGCCTTGCGCAGCTTCGGGTCCTTGAAGCGCGGGTCGTAGGTCGGGAAGGCGATGATGCCGGTCGACGGGGTGACGGACTGGATGGCCTTGTCACCCAGGTCGGTCTTCCACTTGTCACCGGCGAGCGCCGACTGCGGGACCTGCTGCTGGAAGTCGAGGTTGCCCGCGAGCAGGTCGTTGTAGGCCGCCGTGTCCTGCTGGTACAGCTTGACGTCGACGTCCTTGATCTTCATCTTGTCGCGCAGGGTGTAGTCGTCGAAGCGCGTCAGCTTGATCGAGACGTCGTCTTCCCACGACACGAACTTCACCGGGCCGTTACCGATCGGCTTGCGGCCGAACTCGTCCGGCTTCTGAGTGAAGAACACGTCCGGCAGCGGCACGAACGCGCTGTAGCCGAGCTTGGTCGGGAACACCGCGGTCGGGGCGCCGAGGGTGACCTGGAAGGTGTAGTCGTCGACGACCTTCAGGCCGGACAGCTCCTTGGCCTTCGGCTCCGGCGCCGGCTTCGGGCCGTCGTCGTCCGGGTCCACGGACTGGACGTCCTCGAAGCCGGCGATGTCGGAGAAGAAGCTGGAGTTCTGCGCGCCGTTCGGCGAGTACGCAGCCCAGTTCCAGGCCTTGGTGAAGTTCGCGGCCTTGACCTCGGTGCCGTCGTGGAACTTCAGGCCCTTCTTGATCTTGATCTCGTAGACCTTGGAGTCCGTGGTCGTGATCGACTCCGCGACGGCGTTCTGCGGCGCGCCACCGTTGTTCGGGTACTCGACCAGGCCGGTCCACAGGTAGTCGATGATCGCGCCACCACCGGTCTCGGTGGTGTTCGCCGGAACCAGGGGAACCTCCGGCTGGGTGCCGTCGATGACGATGGCGCCGTCGGCGCTGTTGCTGGCGTCGCCGCCACTGTCGCTGCCCGAGCAGCCCGACGCGATGAGCGCGACTGCCGCGCCCAGCGCGATCGCGCTACCCGTTCGCTTCGAGACTCTCATTCCGAGGGGCCTCCTCTTTCTAACCTGGTTCCGTCGTGGGTTTCACGCACGTCTGGGGGTGACGCCAAGGCGACCGGTCAGGGGTCGCCGAAACCACTGCCAAATCGGGACACCCATGTACCGATCCGCCGGGCTACCCCACCCGTTCGGGACTCGGCACCGCGCACGTTTGCCCAGCCACGGACCGTCGCGAGAGCAGCGGGCGTGGCCTTCGAGCCGTACGGAGTGCCTCGCACCGGGGGCGAGGTGCTTGCCACTGTGACACTCACCGGCCGCTTCCGTGAAGGTGCCGTTATCAAGCCGTTAGTTGGCCGCCACGTTGCCGATACTTGAGAAAAGATCACGAACCGCGTGTCTCATACCGCTCTGAGCAGGTAGGACATGGTCCCGCCACAGTCGCGCTCGACGCGTACGCTCAGGTCCTGTGAGCTTTCCCGCCTCCGCTCCAGTGCTCTCCGACGTCGTTCGCGCACTGGCCGTTTTTGCCCATCCGGATGATGTCGACTTCGGCTGTGCGGGGACGATCGCCGCCTGGGTGGATGAGGGTATCGAGGTCGCCTACCTCGTCGCCACCCGGGGTGACTCGGGCGGCTTCGATGACACCGACCGGGCGGAGATGCCCCGGCTGCGTGAGGCGGAGCAGCGCGCCGCCGCCGCGGCGGTCGGCGTCCGGCAGGTCGAGTTCCTCGACGGGCACTCGGACGGCACGCTGGCCCCGACCCTGGCGCTGCGCCGCGACATCACCGCCGCGATCCGCCGGTTCCGCCCCGACCGGGTGCTCACCAGTTCGCCGTTGCGCCGCTGGGAGCAGCTCACCGGCCCCAGCCATCCGGACCACCTGGCGGTGGGCGAGGCCACCACCTGCGCCATCTACCCCGACGCCCGCAACCGGTTCGCGCACCCGGAACTCCTCGCCGAAGGGCTGGAGCCCTGGGTGGTCCGCGAGGTCTGGTACGCCGGCGGGCCCGGGCCGGACCACACGGTCGACGTCACCGACCGGTTCGACCGCAAGGTCGCCGCGCTGCGCGCGCACCGGTCGCAGACCGCGCACTTCGACGTGGAGCCCTGGATCCGGGACCGGCTCACGACCGTCGCCGATACCGCCGGGCTGCCGCCCGGACGGCTGGCCGAGGCGTTCACCGTGCTGCGCACCGAGTGACGCCCGCGCCGCACCTCCCACCGCCACCCCCGCCCGGACAGCATTCGGCCCCGGCATCCGAGTTCGTGGATGCCGGGGCCGAGTGCTGTTCGATCAGGCGGTGAAGCGGACCCTGCTGCCGCGCATCACCAGTACGGTGGCCGCGCCATCTGTCCCAATTGCGCGAGGAGGGGAGTTCGTCACACCAGCCGGCGGTCGGCGGCCCACCGTGACAGCTCGTAGCGGTTGGACATCTGCAGCTTGCGCAGCACATTGGACACGTGCGTCTCGACCGTCTTGATCGAGATGAAGAGCTCCTTGGCGATCTCCTTGTACGCGTAACCCCGGGCGAGCAGTCGCAGCACCTCACGCTCGCGGTTGGTGAGCTGGTCCAGCTCCGGGTCGGCGACCGGCGCGTCCGGGCGCGCCGCGAACGCGTCCAGCACGAAGCCGGCCAGCCGGGGACTGAACACCGCGTCGCCGTCGGCCACCCGGCGGATCGCCGCGGTCAGCTCGTTCGGAGAGATGGTCTTGGTGACGTAGCCCCGGGCGCCGGCCCGGATCAGCCCGATCACGTCCTCCGCCGCGTCCGAGACGCTCAGCGCCAGGAACTTGACCTCCGGGTGCGTACGTCGCATCGCCTCCAGCACCGCCCGACCACCGCCGTCCGGCATGTGCACGTCGAGCAGGACGACGTCCGGAGTCGTGGCGGCGATCCGGCTCACCGCCTCGGCCACCGTGCTGGCCTCGCCGATCACCTCGACGTGCGCGCCGAGTTCGGCGCGTACGCCCGCGCGGAACATCGCGTGGTCGTCCACGAGGAACACCCGCAGCCGCTCGGCGCGCGCACCCGCCTCGTCGACCGGCTCCATCTGATCGGCCATCGTCATCTGTCCCTTTCCGCGTTCGACGAGTCCCGGGAGATCGGCAGGATCAACCGAACCTCGGTCCCCTCCCCCGGCTCGGACCGGATCTCGGCCCGGCCGCCGTGCCGCTTCATTCGCCCGATGATCGAACCGCGGACGCCGTGCCGGTGGTCCTCCACCGTATCGAGGTCGAAGCCCTTCCCCCGATCCCGCACGAAGACGCTGACCTGATCGGGCTCGACCTCGGCGTAGAGGGAGATCGTCTGCACCCCGGCGTGCCGGGCGGCGTTCACCAACGCCTCCCGGGCGGCGGCGACCAGCGCACCCACCCGCTCGTCGGTCTCCCGGTCACCGACCACGACCGCCTCGACCGTGACCGCGAAGGTGTCCTCGACCTCTGCCGCGGCCTGCTCCAGCGCCGCGGCCAGCCGCTCCGTCGGGGACGCGGTGGGCTTGTAGAGCCAGTTGCGCAGCGAGCGCTCCTGCCCCCGGGCCAGCCGCTGGACGGTCTTCACGTCGGCGGCGTTGCGTTGGATCAGGGCGAGGGTGTGCAGCACCTGGTCGTGCACCATCGCGGCCAGTTCGGCGCGCTCCTGCTCGCGGATGCGCCCCTCACGTTCCGACCGCAGCTGGTTGTACGTCCGCCAGAGCACCGGCGCCGCGACCACGCCCACACCGGCGAGGCCCACCAGCGCGAAGATCACGCCGTTGATCACCGCGTCGAAGTTCTGCGCCGGCGAGTAGACGGCGGCGACACCGATGATCCCCACCGCGACGAGCACCCCGCCGCCGATGAAACGCAGGACGAAGGCCCGCCGGTCGCTCTCCTCGACCACCGCGCCGAGCCAGGGCACCGGCAACGTCTCGCCCCACTGCCGGCGACGCTCCGGCGCTGACTGGTGCCAGATCACGCCGGCACCGACCGCGATGATCGCCACCAGCCAGCCGGCGGTGCCCGCGGCGCCCACCGAGTCGAAGACCATCACCTGGACCAGCAGCACCCCGAGGCCGATCGCGACGAACGGCAGCAGCTGGGCCACGTCCCGGCGGGGCGGCACCCCGGGATCGCCGGGCCGCAGCGGCACCACGGCCCAGAAGGCGGCGTAGAGCAGCAGACCGAGCCCGCTCAGCCCGAGCAGGACCATGAAGGCGACGCGTACCCGCAGCACCGAGATGCCCAGATGGTCGGCGATGCCGGCGGCCACCCCGGCGGCCATCCGATGCTCCGGGGCGCGGTAGAGGCGCGGCGGCGGGCTTGCGGTGGTGATCGGAAAACCCCCTGGTCAGGTGCGGCGTGGCGCGAGTCGCGCCCCCGAGTCCGGCGACGGCGGGCCGGCCGGGGCCGGCGCGGACCGGCACCGGGTTCGATCGTCACACGCTCTGCCACCCACCGACCACGGGGACGCCCCCGACATTCCGGCGGCCGGGATCTCAGGGTGGCGTCAGGGTCGGGTCCTGAGGCCGCTCGGGCGGCCGGGGACGCAGGATCGAAGGCATGACCGAGGAAGCTGCCCAGCCGCCCCGCCCGCCGGCGGGTCAGCCGGGTGTACCACCGCCACCCGCGCCACCCGCGTCCACCGGCCCGGCCGTCCCCGCCTCCCCGCCGGCGGCCCCGACCGGGACGCAGCCCGCCGAGCCGGGCCCGACGAACCCCGCCGAGGTGGCCGGCACCTCGGACACCACGCCCCACACCGCCGACCCCCTGTCGGGCCCCGCCGGCTACGGCCCAGGGCCCGCGGCGAGGTCCGGCGACACCGCGAGCGGCACCGCCCCGGGCGGCCCGGGCTTCGGCGCGGGCGCTCCGGGCGGACCGGACTTCGGGGCTCCCTTCGGGTACGGCGACCGCGTGCCCGGTGGTGCCGGCGGTGCCGGTGGCACCCCGCCGCCACCCGGCGGGCAGCCCGGTGCCACGGCCGGCCCGCCGCCCGGCGGCACCGGCTTCACCTCGCGCTACGGCCTC
Source organism: Micromonospora sp. NPDC049366 (assembly GCF_044466625.1). Classification (NCBI taxonomy): domain Bacteria; kingdom Bacillati; phylum Actinomycetota; class Actinomycetes; order Micromonosporales; family Micromonosporaceae; genus Micromonospora; species Micromonospora sp. NPDC049366. The sequence goes on along the minus strand of NZ_JBITMV010000001.1, from coordinate 651,546 downwards.
GTCCGGCCCCGCGACGGGCGCTACCTGGCCGGCGTCTGCGCGGCCATCGGCCGCGCCACCAACACCGACCCGGTGCTCTGGCGGGTGCTGCTCGCCGTGCTCGGGTTCTTCGGCGGGATCGGCATCCTGGTGTACGTCGCCGCGTGGCTGACCATCCCCGGTGAGGGCGACACCGCGTCGCCGGTCGAGTCGATGCTCGGCCGAGGGCGGTCCAGCATGTCCCCGGTCACCGTGATCGTGCTCAGCATCCTGGTCGCGGTCGGCTTCGGCTACATCGTCACCGACGCCTTCCGGGCGGTGCTGCTCGGCGCGGCCATCCTGATCGGGGGCGCGCTGCTGCTCAACCGGCCGAACCGGGTGCCGCAGGCCGCCGCGCAGGCAGGCCCGGTGTCCGGTGCGCCGCCCGGCCCGGTGCCGCCGGTCGCCTACCCGGCCCCGGACCGCTTCGCCGCGCCGCCGACCGCCGACCTGGCCGGTGGCCTCGCGGCGGCGGCGCCCGGTGTGGTTCCGGCGTCGACGCCCCCCGGCGCCGGCCACCCCGTGAGCGCTCCGCACGGGGGGAGCGCTCCGCACGGTGGGGTCCCCGTCTCCGGCGGCGCGTCGGTACCGACTCCCGCGCCGGTCTCCGGACAGCCGGCCGAGGCCACCGCCCAGCTGCCGGCCTGGGCGCCGGGCACCGGTGACACGGCCGGCTGGCCCAGCGCACCCACGACCGCCTCCGCCTGGTCGGCGACGTCACCCGCGCCGATGCCGGCGAGCGCGCCTCCGGCGGGCCAGGCCTATCCGCCGGCCGCGCCGCTGCCACCGGCCGGCTACCGGCCGCCGTTCGCCCCGCACGGCCCGTACGCGTCGCAGTCCACCTACCCGCCGCCCAAGCCCACGAAGCCGGCGAAGCCGCCGAAGCGGCCGAAGGAACGCTCCCCGCTCGGCGCGGTGACCTTCTCGCTGATCTTCCTGGCCCTGGGCGTGGTCGCCGTCCTCGACCTGCTCAACGTGTTCGACGTCGGCGCGTCGGCGTACTTCGCCGCGGCCCTGGCCACCATCGGTCTCGGGCTGCTCGTCGGCACCTGGTTCGGTCGGGCCCGCTGGCTGATCGCGCTCGGCGTGGTGACCGCCGCCGCGTTGGGCGTGGGGACGGTGGCCGAGTCGTACGACCGGGTCCGGGGCGTGGACGGGGCGGTGACCTGGGCGCCCGCCAACTACCAGGATCTCGCCGACCGCTACGAGAACAGCTTCGGCGACGCGGTGCTCGACCTGCGGACGATCGACTTCAACAAGCGGAACACCGAGATCAGCGTCGCGATCAACTTCGGGAAGGCCACGGTCGTGGTCCCGCCGAACGTCGACGTGACCACGGTGGCCGACGTCAACGCCGGTGACGCGCGGATCTTCGGCCGGCACTTCGCCGGACCCGCGGGGCGGTCCCGGGAGATCACCGACCTCGGTCCGGACGGGGCCGGTGGCGGGACGCTCCGCCTGTCCATCCACGTCAACGCCGGCAACCTGGAGGTGACCCGGTGAAGGCCCACCGCACCGACCTCGTCTCGTTCGCCTTCGGGCTGATCTTCCTGGCCCTCGCCGCCTGGTGGCTCTCCGCCCAGTTGCTCGGGCTCGCACTACCACCGGTCGGCTGGTTCCTGGCCGGCGCGCTGATCCTCATCGGGGTGCTCGGTCTGGTCGGCGCGCTCCGCTCCGGCCGGTACGCCACCCAGGATGCGCCCGGCGCGCCGGGCGCACCGGTGGTCGACCCCACCTCCGGCCTGCCCGCCGACGTTCCGGCACCGATGTCGGGCGCCGGCCCGCCCCTCGACGCCACGGCGCCCTCCTCGGGTGCCGGGGTGCCCGGGACCGGCACGGATCGGCCGGCCGGCGAGGTCGAGCCGCCCATCTGGGAGGCGGGTTGGGCGCAGCCGTCCGGCACGGCCCCGGGACCGGGACTCGGGTCCACTGAGCCGCCGGCCACCACCGGCGGGATCCACCCGGCCTGGCAGGTCGACCGGTCGACCCAGGAGATCGGCCGCGACGAGGAGCCGACGCGGGAAATCGGCCGGGACGACGAGGAGCCGACCCAGCCGATCAGTCGCGGCTCCGACGAACCGACGGCGCGGCCCGAGCGCTGAGCGCCGGCTCCACCCGACGTGGGCGGACGGTCGAGGTACGGCCGCCGCCCCGGCCGGCGGCGGTGCGGTGGGCGTGTACGCCCGCCTATGCTGGCCGGTGGAGGATCCGCCCTCACCGGCCGACCCCGTGCCGCCGAGGGGCCTCCGTCGCGCTTCCCGTGTCTACCCTGTCAGGAGCCCGTCCGACATGACCCAGTCCCCCGCCGTGCCCACCCCCGGCCGGCCCGGTCCGGTCCGCATCGGCGAGCGAGCCGCCCGTACCCTCGTCACCGAGCTGGCCCGGCTCAACGACCCGAAGGCCGCGCTGCTGGTCGGCGCGGACCCGCAGTCCGCGGCGCTGGCCGCGGCGATCGAGGCGCTGCTGCCCGGCGACCGGCTCACCGTCGTGCCGGCCGACGGGTCGTCCGCCGCCGCGCTGCGTGAGCACGTCACCGCCCAGGGCCGGTGGGTCGCCGACCGGGTCCGGGTGGTCGACGCCCTCGCCGAAGCTGAGGCCGCCGAGGTCGTGATCGCCGCGGAGCCGTTCCTCGGCACGGCCGAGGAGACCCGTACGGCGATCGAGGGTCTGACGAAGTTCCTCGCCGACGGTGCGGTGCTGAGCGTGGCGACCGCGGCGACCCCCGGCCGCACGGCCGGCGCGGCGGCCGAGCTGGGACGGCAGGGCGCGCTGTACGGCGTCGGCACGGACCTGGTGGTCCGTAACACCCCGCCGGTGCGCCTCCACCGGCTGCGGTTCACGCCGGCCAGTCCGGCCGCGGCGGACCGCCTCGCACCGGCGCACCGGCCGTCCAGCGTGCCGCTGACCCGGACCATGCACATCGACTCCAACGGCGTGGCCGCCGCCGGCATCAGCCTGGGCCTGGCCGCCCTGGCCCGGCTGGCCCGCCCGAAGTCCAAGCTCTGGCTGCTGCCCGCCCTCGCCGCCGGCCCGGTCGCGGCGTTCTTCCGCGACCCGGAACGGGACATCCCCGAGGACCCGTCGGCCGTCGTGGCCGCGGCGGACGGTCAGGTCCTGTCCGTCCAGCGGCTGCACGACGAGCGCTTCGGCGACGGTGAGTGGCTGCGGATCGCGGTCTTCCTGTCGGTGCTCGACGTGCACGTCAACCGCGCGCCGGTGGCCGGCAAGGTCGTCGACTACTTCGTGGCGGACGGCGGGTTCGTCAACGCCATGAAGCCCGACGCCGAGCACAACGTGGCGGCCTACACGGTGCTGGACACGGCGCGCGGCACCGTCGTGGTGGCGCAGCGCACCGGGCTGATCGCCCGGCGGATCGTGCAGCGGGCACCGATCGGCGCGCTGCTGGCCAAGGGCGAGCGCTTCGGGCTGATCCGGTTCGGCTCACGGACGGACGTCTACCTGCCGGCCGAGGCGGCGGAGCCGCTGGTCGGCCCGGGCGACAAGGTCGTGGGCGGCTCGACCGTCATCGCCCGCTGGAGCTAGCTGACACCGGACACGAAGAAGGGGCGCCGCGGCTGCGGCGCCCCTTCTTTTCGCGTACGGGGTCAGGCGGCGCGACGCTGGCGCAGCCAGAGCACCGGCCCGCTGACCAGGTAGCCCACCACGATCAGTGCGAAGGTGAGCCGGACGTCGACCAGCGCGCCGACCACCGGGGCCAGCCAGAGCCACGGGGGCAGCTTCACCAGCCGGGCGAGCTTCGCGTAGGGGAAGCTGGACACCATCGCGAACGCGAGCAGCGCCACCCCGGCCAGCAGCACCGGCCCGGGGACGGGCAGGCGGATCGCCACGGTCACCGCGAGCACCGCCGCGGCCATGGTGGTGGGCACTCCGCAGAAGAACCGGCCGTCCTTCGGCGAGACGTTGAACCGGGCCAGCCGGATGGCGGCACAGGCGGCGACGAGGGCGCAGGCCACCGCCGCGGCCGCCGTCGAGACGGAGCCGGCCAGCGAGGCGTAGACCACCACGGGCGCGGCGAGGCCGAACGAGCACATGTCGGCCAGCGAGTCCATCTGTGCGCCGAACGGGCTGGCGACGCCCAGCTTGCGGGCCAGCGCCCCGTCGAGCCCGTCGAACGCGACACAGGCGATCAGGCAGAGCGCGGCGACCTGCACCTCGCCCTGCATCGCCAGGAAGATGGCCAGCATGCCCAGCAGCAGGCTGCTCAGGGTGCACGCGTTGACCAGCGCGAACTTCATCCGGCGGGTGGCGGTGCGCTCACCCGGGAGCAGGGGGATCGACCGCCCGGTCTCCTCGTCGGGCTCCACCACCGGCGCGAGAGCCGGGCTGACCGGCATGACCGCGTCGATATCGGCCCGGGCGATCCGGTCGAGGCCGGGGCGGTTAAACCGGTCGAGGCCGTAGCGACGGCGGCGCCGCTCGGTGTAGCGGGGCTCCGGCAGCGCCACGTCGGTGACGCCCGACGGGTCGCCGTCGCGGCGGCCTACCCGAACCAGCAGCACCTGCCGGGCGAAGGTGCTGCTCCGGCGCAGCGGGCCGGCCCAGCGACGCCCAGCGGGGCGCGGACTGTCGGTCGTACGACGCCGGCGCCAAGGGGCTCTCGGCACGTTTCCTCCATCACCGGATCGGCTGACCGCCGTGGTCGGCGGGTGTCCGGCTGTCTCGTGCCGGACCTTCTCCGGCCCGGCAGCCGTTGTGGCGGAGTACACCATTGCATAGGGGGGAGGGGCTTGGCGATAGCTGTCGGCGGTCCTTATATCTCCCTTAAACCGCGCGAATCGCTCTCTTATTCCCATCCCGGGCGTCATCGCCCGTTACTCCATCATTCCCCGTCCCGACTGTACCGGAGTAGGTCGATGTCGGCTCGGTCGGTGGGGGCTATCCGACCCGTCGTCCCATTGACCAGGCAGCGATCTCGGACAGGCGCAGCCCGTCGACCTGATCGGGCGCGAACCACGCCGCCTCCGCGGTCGATCCGCCGGCCAGCTCGGTGACCCGCGGCTCGGTCGGCACGTCGACCGTCACCCGGTAGACGACCCCGCCGTGCCAGTCCAGCGGTCGCCCCTCGGGGCCGAACGCGGCCGGGTTGTGCAGGTTGTCCACCCCGATCAGCTCCGTCACCCGGCCCAGCTGACCGGACTCCTCGACCAGCTCCCGCAGCAGAGCCGGCACCGGCTGCTCACCGTGGTCCGTCCCACCGCCCGGCAGGTGCCACCGGCCCGCGCCCGGGTAGCCCTTCGCGATCATCGTGAGCAGCACCCGACCGGCAGGGTCGGTGACCAGCCCGTACGCCCCGAAGCGCAGCCGGCGGTCGGCCGGCTGCTCCGGGAAGGCGGCGGGCCCCGCCGCGCTGGCCGGCAGCGGGGCGACCGGCAGGCCGAGCAGTTCGGCGGTGAACGGCATCAGCGGCACGCCGGCCGCCTCGTCGGTGGTGAACCAGCGGGCCTCGTCGGTCGTGCCGGCCCGCTCGTCGCGCAACGCTCCCCCGACCACGGTCAGGTCGAAGACGAGCCGGTCGGTGTGCAGCGCCACGTCGGCGGCGGGGAACGGGATGACGTCGGCGACCACCGCGCGCAGCCCGGCGACCTCGACGGTCAGACCGGTCTCCTCGGTCACCTCCCGGACGACCGCGTGCACAGGATGCTCCGCGTGGTCGACGCCCCCGCCGGGCAGTTGCCAGATGCCCGGAAACTGCGCGCTCGCCGAGCCGCGGACGAGCAGCACCCGCCCGTCGTCCCGCCGGCAGACCCCGTACGCGCCCACCCGTCGCCGCTGCCGCATCCCTGGCCCCCACCCGCGTCCGTCCCGCCCGCTCTTACCCGTCGATCATGAAGTTATCGCCGTCCATGCCGGCGTGTCCCGACAATAACTTCATGATCAACGAGGGCAGACAGGGGCGGGCCGGGAGACGGGCGGAGGGCGGGCGGAGAGTCAGGGGGTCAGGCGGGCGGCTTGGACGGCTTCGGCGGTCACCTCGGTGAGGCGCTCGGCCGGGAGCGCGCCCAGCTCGGCCGGGGCGAACCAGCGCGCCTCACTGGTGGAGCCGCCGACGTCGGCGACCCGAGGCGGGGCCGGCTGGTCGACGACGACCCGGTAGAAGGCGCGTACGCCGTGCCAGTCGATCGGGTAACCCTCGGGGCCGAGCGAGGCGGCGTCCCGGTGGCTCGCCACCCCGAGCAGCTCGACGAGGCGGCCGGCCTGCCCGGTCTCCTCGACCAGCTCCCGGATGAGCGCCGCGCCCGGCTGCTCGCCGTAGTCGGTGCCGCCGCCGGGCAGGTGCCAGCAGCCGGCGCCCGGGTAGCCGTCGGCGACCCGGGTCAGCAGGACGCGACCCTCCGGGTCCGTGCAGACCGCGTACGCGGCGAAGCGCTGCGCCCGGTGCAGGCCGTCCGGCCCGGGAACCGCGTAGAAGGAGGGGAACTCCGGCGGCTCGTCGGGCACCACGTCGGCCGAGGACGCCGGCAGGTCGAGGGCCCGCGCGGTGAAGGCGCGCAGCGGCAGCCGGGCCGCCTCCGCGCGGGTGAACCACCGGGCCAGGTCGGTCGGCCGCTCGACCCGGTCGGTGAGCGTCCCGCCGCGCACCGAGACCCGGTAGACGAGCCGGTCGGTGTGGATGGTGATGCCCCGCTCGGGCAGCGCCCGCATGTCGGCCAGGACGTCCTGCAGGCCGGTGACGGTCACCGAGAGGCCGGTCTCGGCGGCCGTCTCCCGGACGACGGTGTGGTTCGGGTCCTCGCCGTGGTCGACCGCACCCCCCGGCAACGACCAGGTGCCAGGCGTGCCGGAGCGCGTCGAGGCGCGAACCAGCAGGACCCGGTCGTGCGAATCGACACAAACTGCGTATGCCGCGATCCTGCGCAGCGGCGTCAGGGTGGTGGTCACGGGAGAAAATTCTCCCCGGGGCGGGTTACCGGTATCGAAAAGAGTCAGATTCCTGACTCAACGCTGCCGGCTCAGGGGGCGGTCAGGGTAGGGATCCGGGCGGTCACCGAGGCCGTCGGGCGGCCCGGCGCGGACCGTGGAGACATGACAGCCACGACTCCTCCCCACGCTCCCTACAAGCAGCTGCGTCGACCCACCACCGACCGCATGGTGGCCGGCGTCGCGAGCGGGGTCGGCCGCTACTTCGCCGTCGACCCCACCCTGGTCCGAGTGATCTTCGCGGTCACCGGGCTGCTCACCGGCGGGGTCGCGCTGATCGCGTACCCGATCATGTGGTTCCTGATGCCCGAGGAGCCGGCGGGCGCGCCCGCCTGGCCGCACCCGACGGGCGCCGCGCCCCAGGGCCCGCCGTCCGCCGCCGGGCCCGCGCCACAGCCGACCCAGCCGGCGTACGCCCCGACGGCGACCTACCCGACCGCCCGGCCGACCCCGCCCCCGGCGGCGTGAGCCGCGCTCACTCCCACTCGATGGTGCCCGGCGGCTTGCTCGTCACGTCCAGGACCACCCGGTTGACCTCGGCCACCTCGTTGGTGATCCGGGTGGAGATCTTGGCGATCACCTCGTAGGGCAGCCGGGACCAGTCGGCGGTCATCGCGTCCTCGCTGGAGACCGGGCGCAGCACCACGGGATGCCCGTAGCTGCGCCCGTCACCCTGCACACCAACGCTGCGGACGTCGGCCAGCAGCACGACCGGGAACTGCCAGACCCCCCGGTCGAGGCCGGCGAGGGTGAGCTCCTGGCGGGCGATCAGGTCGGCCTTGCGGAGCACCGCGAGGCGCTCCTCGTCGACCGCGCCGATGATCCGGATGGCGAGACCCGGGCCGGGGAACGGGTGCCGCCAGACCATCGCCTCGGGCAGGCCCAGCTGGAGGCCGAGCGTACGGACCTCGTCCTTGAAGAGCGTGCGCAGCGGCTCGACCAGGGCGAACTTCAGGTCCTCCGGCAGGCCGCCGACGTTGTGGTGGCTCTTGATGTTGGCGGTGCCGGTGCCGCCGCCGGACTCGACCACGTCCGGGTAGAGGGTGCCCTGCACCAGGAACTCGACGTCGCCGTGCGCGGCGATCTCCCGGGCGGCGGCCTCGAAGACCCGGATGAACTCCCGGCCGATGATCTTGCGCTTCTGCTCCGGGTCGGTCACCCCGGCCAGCGCCCCGAGGAACCGCTCCCGGGCGTCGACCACCTTGAGCTTGATGCCCGTGGCGGCCACGTAGTCCTTCTCGACCTGCTCGGCCTCACCGGCCCGCAGCAGGCCGTGATCCACGAAAACGCAGGTCAGCTGGTCGCCGACGGCCTTGTGGACGAGCGCGGCGGCGACCGCGGAGTCGACACCGCCGCTGAGGCCGCAGATGACCTCCTTCTCCCCGACCTGCTCGCGGATCCGCGCCACCTGCTCGTCGATGATGTTCTCCGGCGTCCAGGTGGGCTCGATGCCGGCGATGTCGTAGAGGAACCGGGTCAGCATCTCCTGGCCGTGCGCCGTGTGCCCGACCTCCGGGTGGAACTGCACCCCGGCCCGCCGACCGACCAGGTCCTCGAACGCGGCCACCGGTGCGCCCGCCGACTCGGCGGTGACGGTGAACCCGGCCGGGGCCTCGGTGACGCAGTCGCCGTGACTCATCCAGACCGGCAGGTCGTCGGGGAGGTCACGGAGCAGCACGCCGGCCTCGGGACGCGCGTGCAGCGGCGTGCCGCCGTACTCGCGGTTGCCGGTGTGGGCCACCGTGCCGCCGAGCGCCTGGGCCATCGCCTGGAAGCCGTAGCAGATGCCGAAGACGGGCACCCCGGCGTCGAACACGCCGGCGTCGATCTGGGGGGCGCCGGGCGCGTAGACGCTCGACGGGCCACCGGAGAGGATGATCGCGGCCGGGTTCTTCGCGAGCATGTCGGCCACGGGCATGCTGTGCGGCACGATCTCCGAGTAGACGTTCGCCTCGCGCACACGGCGCGCGATGAGCTGGGCGTACTGGGCTCCGAAGTCCACCACGAGGACGGGGCGAGGCGTGCTCATGTGCAGAAAGCCTACCGACAGTCACAACCGAGCCCGAGCCGCCCCGCCGCTCCGCGAACCCCTACCCGCCCTCCCCCCGCGCTTCGCGCGGCGGGAGCGCGCGATCTTGCACCTTCTACCCGGGTGAATCGGGAGCAGCGTCACATCGCGCGGGCCGACACTGAAGGTCGCCGGGGCTGGGGCGGGAACGCGGCGTGGCGCGGGGGCGGGGCGGGAGGGGGCTGGGTCAGGGGGCTAGGGCGGCGGGGGCGGTCGGGGGGACTGCCGGGTTTCTCGGCGGGACCGGCGGCAGCCGGCGGTACGGGGTGCCCGGCGCGGGGCGGGGGTCGGGCTCACCCTTGTTGGGCCAGAACGACAGCGCCCGCTCCGCCTGGGCGGTGATGGTCAGCGACGGGTTCACGCCGAGGTTGGCCGAGACCGCCGCCCCGTCCACCACGTGCAGCCCCGGATACCCGAAGACCCGGTGGTACGGGTCGACCACGCCCTGTTCCGGCGTGGCCCCGATCACCGCCCCGCCGAGGATGTGCGCGGTCATCGGGATGTCGAACGGCTCGGTCAACGCTCCGCCGGGCACGCCGCCGATCTCCTCGGCCAGCAGCCGGGCCGCCTGGTTGCCGGCGGGAATCCAGGTCGGGTTCGGCACGCCGTGTCCGGGGCCGGAGACCAGCCGGCGGCCGAGCGGGCCCCGCCGGAGCCGGGTGGTCAACGAGTTGTCCGCCGACTGCATGATCAGGGCGATCACCGTACGCTCCGACCAGTTGCGGACGGAGAGCATCTGGGCCGCCAGGCGCGGCTGCCGCGCCAGCGTGGCGAGCCAGCGGCGGACGCGGTGCGGCCCGCCGTCGACCAGCAGTGACTGGAGCAGCCCCATCGCGTTCGAGCCCCGCCCGTAGCGGACCGGCTCGACGTGGGTCTGCGGGTCGGGGTGGAACGAACTGGTGATGGCCACGCCGTCGGTGAAGTCGAGACCCCGCGCGCGGGCCCGCCGGCGGGGCACCGAGGCGCCGAGGATCGCCTCCGAGTTGGTGCGGGTCAGCTCGCCCAACCGGGGCGAGAGCGCGGGCAGCGCCCCGGTCGCCCGCATCTCGTGCAGGAGCCGCTGGGTGCCGAGCGCGCCGGCCGCGAAGACCACCTGCTCGGCCCGGAACACCTGTCGTCGGCGGCGCAGCCAGGCGCCGGTGCGTACGGTGTGCACCGCGTACCCGCCGTCGGGATCGGGGCGTACGGCGGTGACCCTGGTCAGCGGGTGCACCTGGGCGCCGAGCCGCTCGGCGAGCCACAGGTAGTTCTTGACCAGGGTGTTCTTCGCCCCGTGCCGGCACCCCGTCATGCAGGAACCGCAGTGCGTGCAGCCGGTGCGCTCCGGCCCGGCCCCACCGAAGTACGGATCGGCCACCCGCTCCCCCGGCCGCCCGATGTGGACGCCGACCGGGGTGGCGTGAAAGCTGTCGCCGACGCCCATCCGCCCCGCCACCGCCCGCATCACCCGGTCCGCACCCGTGACGCGGGGGTACGTGGTGACGCCGAGCATCCGCTTCGCCTGGTCGAAGTGGCGGGCCAGCTCGGCACGCCAGTCGGTGATGTCCCGCCACTGCGGGTCGGTGTAGAAGGCGGGCAGCGGTTCGTAGAGCGTGTTCGCGTAGACCAGCGAGCCACCGCCGACGCCGGCCCCGGAGAGGACCAGCACCCCGCCACCGGCCCGGCGGTCGGCCGGTCGCAGCAGGTTGATCCGCTGGATGCCGTAGCAGCCGAGCCTCGGGGCCCAGAGGAACCGCCGCACCCGCCACGACGTCCGGGGGAACTCGTCGTCGGCGAAGCGCCGCCCCGCCTCCAGCACGCCGACCGTGTGGCCCTTCTCGGCGGCACGCAGCGCGGCGACGCTGCCGCCGAAGCCGGACCCGATGACGAGCACGTCGTACCGCATCACCGCATCATTACTCGCCGGTAGCCGTCGCGCCAGAGGTCACCGAGGGGTGATCATGCACACCTGCCGGCGTCGGGACAACCGAAGACACCCGTCAGCGCGTCGTCCGGTTGGGGGAGAGGGGGCCGCGATGGTGCTCGGGTCAGGCACGACGCGCCGCCGCCGGCTGTTCGGGGTGCTGCTGCTCGCCGCGGTCGTGCTGGTCACGGCCGGCGGGGTGGTGGCGGTCCGGCTGCTCGGCGACCGCGCCCCGGACCGCGGCGCCGCCCCGTCCACCCCGCCCGGCCCGAGCGCCGCCGGCACGCCGACCGCCTCGCCCAGCCCGCCACCCCCGCCGCCGGGCGCGGACATCACCGGCCCGCTCAACCTGCTGCTCGTCGGCGTGGACACCCGGGTCAGCGTGCCCGGTTGGGAGCCCCACGCGGACGCCGTGCTGGTGCTGCACGTGCCGCGCGGGCTCGACCGCGCGTACCTCTTCTCCCTCCCCCGTGACCTGGTGGTCGACATCCCGGCCTTCCCGAAGGCCGGCTACCGCGGCGGCCGGACCAAGCTCACCCACGCGATGAGCTACGGCAGCCGGGTGCCGGGCCGCCCGAAGCAGCCGAACACCGCCCAGGGGTACGAGCTGTTGCGCAGCACCGTCAGCGGCTACACCGGGCTGCGTATCGACGCCGGCGCGGTGGTCACGTTCAACGGGTTCGACCGGCTGGTGGACAGCCTGGGCGGGGTGGACATCACCGTCGACCAGCGGGTCGTGTCGCGGCACCGGCAGCCGGACGGCCGCCACCGTGAGCCCGGCGCGGGCGGCTACGTCGGCCCGCAGATGGTGTACGAGAAGGGAAACCGGCACCTGACCGGTTGGCAGGCGCTGGACTACGCCCGGCAGCGCTACATCCCCGGCGGCGACTACAGCCGGCAACGGCACCAGCAGCAGCTGATCCGGGCGCTGGTCCGGAAGATCCTCGACCAGCACCTGGCCCGCGATCCGGACCGGGTGCAGCAGGTCGTCGACGCGCTCGGCGACACGCTGGTCTACGTCGGCGGGCGGCGGGTGGTCGACATCGCGTACGCCCTGGGTGGTCTGCCGGCGGACCGGTTCACACTGGTCGGCCTGCCCGGCTCCTCCGTCGGCTCCGGCGGCGCCTACCGGGGCGAACAACTCACCTCGGTGGGCCGCCGCTTCCTCACCGAGCTCCGCGCCGGCCGCGCCGAGCAGTACCTGAAGGCCAACCCCAGCCTGCGGGTGAAAGCCTGACCCCCTCCCCCGCCCCCGCGGGGTGGGTCAGAGCGGCTCGGGTTGGTCGGGGCGGGTGGTGCCGTAGAGCCAGGCGTCGAAGAGGGCGTCGAGCTTCTTGCCGCTGACACGTTCGGCGAGCGCGATGAACTCGGCCGTGGTGCCGTTGGCGTTGCGCTTGTCCGCCGCCCAGGTCTTGAGGAGCGTGAAGAACGCCTTGTCACCGATCGCCACCCGCAGCGCGTGCACGGTCATCGCGCCGCGCTGGTAGACCGACTGGCTGAACAGGTTCTCCACCCCCGGCTTGCCCGGCGGGACGCGCCAGAGCGAGCTGGGCGAGCCGCTGTAGCGGGTGGCGAAGGTCGACTCCGCCTTCCGGTCGTCGCTGTGCTCGGCCCACAACCATTCGGCGTACGTGGCGAGGCCCTCGTTGAGCCAGATGTCCTCCCACTTTGTCAGGGCCACGCTGTCACCGAACCACTGGTGGGCCAGCTCGTGGGCCACCACGTCGGTGTTCGCGCCCTGCCGGAAGAAGCCGGCGGAGTAGACCGGGCGGGACTGCGTCTCCAACGCGTACCGGATGCGTGAGTCGGCGACGACCACCCCGCCGTACGCGTCGAACGGGTACGGCCCGAAGACGCTCTCCAGGTAGTCGGCCACCTCCACGGTGTCGGCGATCGACGCGTCCGCCGCGCCCTTGCCGAGGGACTCGTCCACGGCGCTGAACACCGGCCGTCCCTTGTGCTCACCGGTGGTCACCCGGAGCTTGCCGATCACCACGAAGCTCAGGTAGCTCGCCATCGGCTGGCGCTCCGCCCACTTCCAGGTGGTCCACCCGTCGGCGTCGGACTTCCCGGCCGGCACGCCGTTGCTGACCGCGGTCAGTCCGTCGGGGACGGTGATCTCGAAGTCGTAGGTGGCCTTGTCCGAGGGGTGGTCGTTGACCGGGAACCAGGTGCTCGCCGACTCCGGCTGGCCGAGCGCGATCGCGCCGTCGTCGGTGTGCAGGAAGCCACCCTCGCCGAGCACCTCGTTCTCCAGCGGCTCGGGCTTCCCCTCGTACGCGATCTCGGTCACGAAGCCGTTGCCGGCGATCAGGCCGTGCGCCGGGGTGACCACCAGTTCGTTGCCCTTGCGGCTGTGCTTGGCCGCCGCTCCGTCCACGGTCACCGAGCGGACGGTCAGCCCGGCCAGGTCCAGGTTGAACGAGGACAGGTCGCTGGTGGCGGCGGCCTGCACGGTCGCGGTGCCGGTGAGCCGGTCGGTCTTCGGGTCGTACCGGACCTTGACCGCGTAGCGGGCGACGTCGTAGCCACCGTTGCCGTAGCTCGGGAAGTACGGGTCGCCGGCGCCCGCCGCGCCGGGCTTGAACGTGCGCGCGCCGGTGGGCGACGGAACGCCCGCCGAGGGGGTCGTCTCCGACGAGGTCGCGTCGCAGCCGACGAGCAACGCCCCGGTCAGCAGCAGCCCCGCACCCGTCCGCAGTGCCCGCCCTGACAGCCTCATCGCGTTCGTCCTCCCCAGTGCCGGCGGGAACCACGCCCGCCCATCCGGTCGGCGGCCCCGACCCGCCGGGCCGTTCGCCGCGCCACGGGTCGCCCCGGTCCGTCCGCGCAGCCTACCCATCGACCATCACGCCGCCGTCACGGCAGGGCGGGCCGGGTACCGGCCCACCGTCAGGGCAGGGCGGGCGGGGTGCCGCCGATCAGCCAGGCGTCGAAGAGGGACCGCAGTTGGCGGCCGGAGACCCGTTCGGCGTGGGCGATCAGGTCGTCCGTGCGGACGTTGCCGTCGCGCCGCCCCGCCGTCCACTCGCGGAGGATGCGGAAGAAGGTGTCGTCGCCGACGGTGCGGCGCAGGGCGTGCACGGCGAGCGCGCCGCGCTGGTAGACGGCGCTGCCGAACATCGCCTCCCGGCCCGGGTCCACCGACGGCCGGGACCAGTCGGTCGCCGCGTACTGCGCCTCGAAGGCCCGCTGGGCGGTGCGGCCGCCGTCGTGCTCGTCCCAGAGCCATTCGGCGTACGTGGCGAAGCCCTCGTTCAGCCAGATGTCACCCCACCGGGCCAGCGAGACGCTGTCGCCGAACCACTGGTGGGCAAGCTCGTGCGCCACCACCGCCGGGTTGGGGCGGCCGCCCTCGAAGAAGCTGGGCCCGTACACGGGCCGGGACTGGGTCTCCAGCGCGTACCCGATCCGCGGGTCGGCCACCACGATCCCGCCGTACGACTCGAACGGGTACGGCCCGAAGCGGCTGGCCAGGAAGTCGACGATCGCGCCGGTGCGGGCCAGCGACGCGGCCGCCGGACCGTCCTCCGGCTCGCTCGCCGGCACCGCCGTCACCATCGGCCGCCCGGCGTGCGTGCCGGTGCTGACCCGGTAGCGGCCGATGACCAGGGTGCTCAGATAGCTGGCCATCGGCGCGCGCTCGGCCCACCGCCAGGTGGTCCACCCGTCGGCGCTGCGCCGCGGCCCGGGCACCCCGTTGCTCAGCGCGGCCAGCCCGTCCGGCACGGTCACCGCGACGTCGTAGGTGGCCTTGTCGGACGGGTGGTCGTTGACCGGGAACCAGGTGGCCGCCGAATCGGGTTGGCCGAGCGCGATCGCCCCGTCGTCGGTGTGCAGGAAGCCGCCGCTGCCCAGCACGCCGTCGGGAATCGCGGCGGGCACACCCGCGTACGCGACCTCGACCGTGAACCGGGTGCCCCGGGGCAGCTTGCGGGCCGGGGTGACCACCAGTTCGTCGCCGGTCCGCCGCTGCGCGGCCGGCGCGCCGTCGACCACCACCCGCTCGACGTCCAGACCGGCGAGGTCGAGGTTGAACCGGGACAGTCCCATGGTCGCGGTGGCGGTGAGCACGGCACGCCCGGTCAGCCGGTCGGTCGCCGGGTCGTACCGCACGTCGAGGTCGTAGTGCCCGACGTCGTAGCCGCCGTTGCCGCGCCCCGGCACGTACGGGTCACCGGCGTCGGCCGCGCCCGGCCGGAACCCGCCGTCCTCATCGGATCGGGTGCAGCCGCCGAGCGCGAGCACCGCCACCAGCGCGGCGGCCAGCGCCGGGCGCAGCCGGGGGGAGATACGTCGCACCGGCCGAGCCTAGCGGCGCGGCCGGTGCGATCGGGGCAGGTTGACGCAGGTCAGCGGTCCAGGACGAGGCCGACCTTCTGGAACTCCTTGAGGTCGCGGTAGCCGCACTTGGCCATCGCCCGGCGCAGCCCGCCGAAGAGGTTGAGCTGGCCGTCCGGCTCGTCGGCCGGGCCGAAGAGCAGCTGCTCCAGGGAGCCGAGCGGCTCGCTGGCCGCCTCGAACGCGCCGCGCGGCAGCGACGGGTGGCTGGCCGCCGAGTGCCACCAGGCGCCACCGGCGGGGGCCTCCGCGCAGAGCGAGAGTGGCTCGCCGAGCATCACCGCGTCCGCGCCGCAGCCGAGGGCCTTCGCGATGTCGCCGGAGGTCTGGAGGTCACCGTCGGCGATCAGGTGCACGTACCGGCCGCCGGTCTCGTCCAGGTAGTCCCGCCGGGCGGCCGCCGCGTCGGCGATCGCCGTCGCCATCGGCACCCGGATGCCGAGCACCGACTCGGTGGTCGACCACTCGTCGCCGCCGATGCCGACGATGACGCCGGCCGCGCCCGTACGCATCAGGTGCAGCGCCGTCTTGTAGTCGGTGCAGCCGCCGACGATGACCGGCAGGTCGAGGTCGGCGATGAACTCCTTGAGGTTCAGTGGCTCGTCGGTCGTCGAGACGTGCTCGGCGGAGACGATGGTGCCCTGGATGACGAGGATGTCCACACCAGCGTCGAGGATCACCGGGGCGAGGGCCAGGGTGTGCTGCGGGGAGACCCGCACGGCGACGGTGCCGCCGCCCGCGCGCAACTCGCGTACACGCTCCGCGATGAGGTCGGGGCGGATCGGCTCCGCGTACACCTCCTGGAGCCGCTTGGTGGCGCGGGCGTCCTCGTCGAGGCCGGCGAGCTCCTCAAGGATCTTGGTGGGGTTCTCGTAGCGGGTCCAGAGCCCCTCGACGTTGAGCACACCGAGACCGCCGAGCTGCCCCAGCTTGACGGCCGAGGCGGGGCTCATGGTGGCGTCGGAGGGATGCCCGACGCACGGGATGCCGAACTGGTAGGCGTCGAGCTGCCAGGCGGTGGAGACGTCGTCGACGTCCCGGGTGCGGCGACTCGGCACGATCGCGATGTCGTCGAGGTGGTAACCGCGCTGCGCGGTCTTGCCCAACCCGATCTCGACCACGTCACGCATGGGTCACTCCAGGTGTGTTCGGGGGTGGTGGGGGGTGTCAGCGGGTGTGGTAGTTGGGCGCCTCGACGGTCATCTGGATGTCGTGCGGGTGGCTCTCCTTGAGGCCCGCCGCGGTGATCCGGATCAGCTGCCCACGCCGGTGCAGCTCGGGGATGCTCTCCGCGCCCGCGTAGCCCATGGCCAGCCGGAGGCCGCCGACGAGCTGGTGGGCGACCCGGGACAGCGGCCCCCGGTAGGGAACCTGGCCCTCGACGCCCTCCGGCACCAGCTTCTCGTCGCTGGTCACGTCCTGCTGGAAGTACCGGTCCTTCGAGTACGACTTGGCCTGGCCCCGGGACTGCATCGCGCCGAGCGAGCCCATCCCGCGGTACGTCTTGAACTGCTTGCCGTTGGCGAAGATCAGCTCGCCGGGGCTCTCCTCGCAGCCCGCGAGCAGGCTGCCGAGCATGACGGTGTCGGCACCGGCGACCAGCGCCTTGGCGATGTCACCCGAGTACTGGATGCCGCCGTCGCCGATCACGGGCACCCCGGCCGGCCGGGCGGCCCGGGCCGCCTCCATGATCGCGGTGATCTGCGGCACGCCGACGCCGGCCACGATGCGGGTGGTGCAGATCGCGCCCGGCCCGACGCCGACCTTCACGCCGTCGGCGCCGGCCTCGACCAGCGCCCGCGCCCCGGCGTACGTGGCGACGTTGCCGCCGACCACGTCGACGTTCACGTCCTTCTTGAGCCGGGCGACCATGTCCAGCACGGCGCGCTGGTGGCCGTGGGCGGTGTCCACGATCAGCACGTCCACGCCGGCGTCGACCAGCGCCCGCGCCCGCTTGTACGAGTCCTCGCCGACGCCGATCGCGGCGGCGACGCGCAGCCGGCCCGCCTCGTCCTTGGTGGCGTCCGGGTACTGCTCGCTCTTGGTGAAGTCCTTCACGGTGATCAGCCCGCGCAGCCGGCCCGAGCCGTCCACGATGGGCAGCTTCTCCACCTTGTGCTGCCGCAGCAGCCCCAGCGCCTCGTCCTTGCTCACCCCGACCTGGGCGGTGACCAGCGGGGTCCGGGTCATGATCTCGCGGACCGGGGTGTCCGGGTCGGAGACGAAGCGCATGTCCCGGTTCGTCACGATGCCGACCAGCTCACCGTCGCGACCCACCACCGGCACACCGGAGATGCGGTAGCGGCCGCAGAGCGCGTCGACCTCGCGCAGGGTGTCATCCGGGCTGGCGGTCACCGGGTTGGTGATCATGCCGGACTCGGAGCGCTTCACCAGGTCGACCTGGAGCGCCTGGTCCTCCACCGAGAGGTTGCGGTGCAGCACGCCGATGCCGCCCTGGCGGGCCATGGCGATCGCCATCGGCGCCTCGGTGACCGTGTCCATCGCGCTGGACAGCAGCGGCACGGAGAGGGTGACGTTGCGGCTCATCCTGGTGACGGTGTTGACCCGGCTGGGCACCACGTCCGACTCACCCGGCTGGAGGAGCACGTCGTCGAAGGTGAGGCCGAGCGGCACCACCCGCGCCGAACCGGCCGGCAGCTCCGGCAGGTGGCCACCCAGCTCGCCGTGGTCGACGTCGGCGGGACGAGCGGTGCTGGGCGAGTTTTCCACGATTGCTCCCCTGAGCTGTTCGGTTCGGCGTCAGTGAGGTGGCGCAGGCAGGCACCGGAGGGCGCCGCACGCGGCGCGTCACGCCCATCGTACCCAGTGAGCAGGGCCACCCCTCGTCGCGGCAGGGCCGACGGGCCGGTGTCCTGCCGTGGCCAGGGCGCGCGGGCACGCGCCACGGGGCGGGCGTCGGCGCGGCGTTGGGTCTACGGTGAGGGGGTGCAAGACGAGCCCATCGACCCGTTCAACGGCGACCCGGCCGATCCGGCCGCGGGCCTGCACGATCCGGGCGACGACGCACCGCTCGACCCGCTGACCGAGGTCGAACGGCAGGACGTGCTGGAGGACCTCGCCGACCTGGAGATCTACCAGGCGCTGCTGGCCCCGATCGGGGTGCGTGGGCTCGTGATCGAGTGCGAGGACTGCCGGGAGCCGCACTACTTCGACTGGGACCTGCTCCGGGGCAACCTGCGACACCTGCTGAGCTCCGGCCGGCCCCGCGTGCACGAGCCGGCCTACGACCCGGATCCCGACCACTACGTCACCTGGGAGTACGCCCGGGGCTACGCCGACGGTGTGCACGACACGCTGACCGACGGCCACGACGAGGAGCCCAGCGCCGAGGCGTGACCCGGCGGGATCGGCGACGGCACACGGGCCGGAGGTCTGGCGGGTGACGGGTGGTCAGGCCACCAGGCCGGCGCGGAAGCCGGCCGCCACCGCGTGCGCCCGGTCCCGGGCGCCGAGCTTGCGGAACAGCCGCCGGGCGTGCGTCTTGACCGTGTCCTCCGACACGAACAGCTCGCGCCCGATCTCCGCGTTGCTCTTGCCCTCGGCCATGCCGAGCAGCACCTGAAGCTCGCGCTCGGTCAGCCCGATCGCGGCGCGGGCGGCGGCCCGGACGTTGGGGCCTGGCCGCTGGCCGTCGGACGCGCCGCCCTCCGGCTCACCGCCGGCCTCGGGGCCGTCGTCGCCACGCTGGACGGGCACCACCGACGGGCCACCCCCGGGGCCCTCCGCGCCCGGCCCCTCGGCTGGTCCGGCCGCCCAACCCGGGCCGTGCTCGCCGGAGGACCGGGCGGTCGCCGCCGAACGGATCGGGCCGCCCACGGCCGCGGTGTCCCGGGCCGGGTCGGTGACCCGGTGCCGGGCCGCCCGTCCGGGCGCCGAGAGCAGCAGCAGGGCCTTGGCGACCGCGCTGGTCAGATCGTGGTCGACGCCCTGGATCAGGCCACGGGCGCCGGCGCTGATGGTGGCCGCGGCGGCCTCGGACTCCTCCGCGCCGAACAGCAGCACCGCGGCCTGCGGTGCCCGCGCCAGGACGCGACGGACGAAGCCGGCGCTGTCCGGGCGGGTGAGCGCGGTGTCGGCCAGGATCACGTCCGGTTGACGCTCGGCGAGCCGCAACATCACCTCGGGATCGGAGACCGCGGTACGGACTGCCGCGGACAACCCCAGCCGGGCTGCCGCCGATGTCAGGTGCTGCGCCGCGAGCGGTGTCCGGACGCACACGAGAACGGTACGCACTGTAGCTCTCCTCTCCGCCAACGAGCAGACCACGGCGGGGTCGGCTGGGGAGGAGGTTCCCGGCAATCCTCCGAACTTTTCCGACAGATGGGGCATATGCCGCACCTTGTCCGAGGTTCTCGATCACGAGACGTGTGAGTCGTGGGAAGTACGGGTACCGGTGGGCCAGCCGGTGACGGTGCGCCTGCGCGGCCCGCCGCCCGAACACCGGCCCTGAGTATCTCGCGGTGCCGCACGGGAGGAGGGGTGCTGATGTCGAACGTACGTAGACTGCCCGGACCCATCGTCGATCTCTGGGACTGGCAGCGGCTCGGCGCTTGCCGGGGCCGGGACAGCGCCCAGTTCTTCCACCCCGACGGCGAGCGGGGCTCGTCCCGACTGCGCCGTGAATCCGGCGCCAAGGCCGTCTGCCGTGCCTGCCCGGTGCGCGCCGAGTGCGCCGCGCACGCGCTCTCGGTTCGCGAGCCGTACGGCGTCTGGGGCGGTTTCAGCGAGTCCGAGCGGCTGCGCCTGCTGGCCCTCGGCTGGGAGGACCTGGCCGACCGCCGGCAGAGCCGCGTCGACGTCGGCCGCCTGGAGGCCCGCCTGGGCCGCCCACACAAGTCGACCGTCCCCACCCAACGCAACGTGGCCTGACCCCCCCACCCACCCCGGCCCTCCCGCCCCCTCGCCCTCGGCCCGGTGAAAGCCCCGGGGGGAGGGGGCCGGGGGGTCAGGTGACGTTCAGGGGGACGGTGTGCCAGCCGGTGGCGCCGTCGGGGGCGACGTCCTGCTCGCGGGAGGTCTGGGTCTCGCCGGTGTTGTCGGTGGCACGGACCTGGAGGCGGTGCTCCCCCGGCGTCGCGTCCCAGGCCCACGACCACTGGACCCAGGTGTCCACCGAGACGGTCGGCGCCAGCTCCGCCTCCTGCCACGGCCCGTCGTCGACGCGTACCTCCACCCGTTGGACGCCCCGGTGCTGCGCCCAGGCCACTCCGGCCACCATCACCCGGCCCGCGGTCAGCCGGTTGCGCCTGCGGGGCGTGTCGATCCGCGCCTGGGTCTTGATCGGCCCCTGCGCCGACCACCCCCTCGGCACCCAGTAGGCGTCGAAGTCCGCGAAGCTCGTCAGCTCCAACTCGGTCACCCACTTGCAGGCCGACACGTACCCGTAGAGCCCCGGCACCACCATCCGCACCGGGAACCCGTGCTCGACCGGCAGCGGCTCGCCGTTCATGCCCACCGCCAGCAGCGCGTCCCGCCCGTCGCGCAGCGCCGCCGTCGGGGTGCCGCAGGTCCAGCCGTCGACCGAGCGCCCGACCACCTGGTCCGCGCCATCCTCCGGCTCGACCTCGTCCAGCAGGTCCTTGATCGGTACGCCGAGCCAGCGCGCGTTGCCGATCAGGTCCCCGCCGACCTCGTTGGACACGCAGGCCAGCGTCACGTAGCGCTCGACCATCGGCCGGGCGAGCAGGTCGGCGAAGCTCAGCGTGAGCGGCTTGCGGACCCGTCCGTGGATGCGCAGCCGCCACGTCTCCGGGTCCACCTGCGGCACCACGAGCGCCGTGTCGATGCGGTAGAAGCCGAAGTTCGGCGTCACGTACGGCGCGAGCTGGGTCAGGGACAGGTCGGCCCCGGCCGGCACCGCGGGGGCGGGCGAGACCGGTGCGGGCAGCACCACCGCCTCCCGGGCCGCCGACACCCCCCGACGGCCGGCCAGCCAGCGGCCACCGAACCCGCCCGCGGCCGCCGCACCGAGCAGCACCCCGGCGCCGGTCAGGAACCGCCGCCGGGACTCCGGGTCGGTGACCTCCAGCGGCCCCCCGCCCGCGGCACCAACCGGGGTGCCGCTCGGGGTGGCGGCCGGGGCTGGTCCGGAACCGGCCCGACCAGATCCGGTCCCGGCCTGATCCCCTCCGGTGCCGGCCTGGCCCCCTCCGGTCCCGGCCTGGCCCCCTCCGATCCCGGCCCGGTCCGGCACGGCCGGCGGACCGCTCGCGCCCTGTCGAGCTGCCCCAGAGATGGGGCGCCCCATTTCCGGGGCAGCTTGACAGGACCCGGACACCTCTTCAGCGGGGACCGCCGCCGACGTCCCCGCGCCCCCGCCGGGGGCGGCCGGTGGGGTCCACGGCCAGGGGTCGAGCTCCAGCGGGCCGGCGACGAACGCCCACAGGACCAGCGCGCCGAGCCCGGCGCCGATCAGCGTGGGCAGGGCATAGCCGGCGTCCGCGCCGGGCCGGGTCAGGGCGGCGGCCACCCCGACCGCGCCGAAGGCGGCGATGCCGGCGAGGCCGACCACCAGTCGGCGTACGGCGAGCAGGCCGATCAGCGCCGCGAAGGCCGCGAGCAGCAGCCCGGTGCCGGTCAGCAGGGCGATCTTGTCGGATCGGCCGAAGACGTCGATCGCGAACTGCTTCAGCGGCTCGGGCACGGTGTCGACGACCACACCGCCGACCGCGACCAGCGGCGCCGAGCGGGGGCCGGCCAGCACGGCGACCAGTTCCGCGGTGCCGATCGCCACCGCGGCGGCGGTGATCCCGGCCAGGGCGGCGTACCCGCGTGTCGTGGAGCTCATGCGGCCCAGTGTTTCCGATCATCCGGGCCAACCGGTAGTGACGTCAGCGTTCGGTAAGGACCCACCGACGGGTCGGGGCACACCGCCGGGTGGCGGTGTGCCCCGATCGGGCGTACGACGTGGGTCAGAAGCCCGGGCCGTGCTGGTGGCCGTGGCCGTGCGAGTGGCCGTGCCCACCGGCGGCGGCCGGCTCCGGCTCGGCCGGCTTCTCCACCACGAGGCTCTCCGTGGTGAGCAGCAGGCCGGCGATGGAGGCGGCGTTGGAGACCGCGTTGCGGGTCACCTTCACCGGGTCCAGGATGCCGGCCTTGGCCAGGTCGACGTACTCGCCGGTGGCGGCGTTGAGGCCGTTGCCCCAGTCGGCGGCGGCGACCTTCTGCACCACCACGTAGCCGTCGTGGCCGGCGTTCTGGGCGATCCAGCGCAGCGGCTCGACCAGCGCCTTGCGGACGATCGAGACACCGACCTTCTCGTCACCGGTGAAGCCGAGGTCGTCGTCGAGCGCCGGCAGGATCTGCGCCAGGGCGGCGCCACCGCCGGGCACCGTACCCTCCTCGACGGCGGCCTTGGTGGCGGCGATCGCGTCCTCGATGCGGTGCTTGCGCTCCTTCATCTCGACCTCGGTCGCGCCGCCGGCCTTGATGACGGCGATGCCGCCGGAGAGCTTCGCCAGCCGCTCGGCGAGCTTCTCCCGGTCCCACTCGGAGTCCGAGGCCTCGATCTCCTTGCGGATCTGGGCCACCCGGTCCGCGACGTCGGCGGACTGGCCGCCGCCGTCGACGATCGTGGTGTTGTCCTTGTCGACCACGACGCGGCGGGCGGTGCCCAGCACCTCCAGGCCGACCTGGTCGAGCTTGTAGCCCAGCTCCGGAGCGATCAGCTCGGCACCGGTGATGATCGCCATGTCCTGGAGCATCGCCTTGCGCCGGTCGCCGAAACCGGGGGCCTTGACCGCGCAGACCTTGAGGGTCTTGCGGATCGAGTTGACCACCAGGGTGGAGAGCGCCTGGCCCTCCACGTCCTCGGCGATGATCAGCAGCGGCTTGCTGTTCTGCAGGACCTTCTCCAGCAGCGGCAGCAGCTCCTCGATCGCGGAGATCTTCTGCGTGGTGATCAGGATGTACGCGTCCTCCAGGACGGACTCCTGCGCCTCCGCGTCGGTGACGAAGTTCGGGGAGATGAAGCCCTTGTCGAACTGGAGACCCTCGGTCACGTCCAGTTCGGTGGCGAGGGTGGAGCCCTCCTCGACGGTGATGACACCGTCGCGGCCGACCCGCTCCATCGCCTCGGCGATCAGGTCACCGATGGTGGCGTCCTGCGCGGAGACGGTCGCGACGTGCGCGATCGACTCCTTGCCGGCCACCTCGACGGCCCGGCCGAGCAGCGCCTCGGAGACCTTGTTGGCCGCCGCGTCGATGCCCCGCTTGAGACCGGTCGGGTTGGCGCCGGCGGCCACGTTGCGCAGGCCCTCGCGGACCATCGCCTGGGCCAGCACGGTCGCGGTGGTGGTCCCGTCGCCGGCGACGTCGTTGGTCTTGGTCGCCACCTCCTTGACCAGCTGCGCGCCGAGGTTCTCGTACGGGTTGGTGAGCTCGATCTCCTTGGCGATGGTCACGCCATCGTTGGTGATCGTCGGCGCACCGAATTTCTTGTCCAGGACGACGTTGCGCCCGCGCGGGCCGAGGGTGACCTTGACCGCGTCCGCGAGGGCGTTGACACCGTGCTCCAGCAGGTGCCGGGCGTCGTCCGAGAAGCTCAGGATCTTCGCCATGAATGTCCCTTCAAGCGACGGCGCCCCGGCCCGGCGAGCCGGACCGGGGCACCGAACACTGATCGGTTGCTTACTTCTCGATGACCGCGAGGACGTCACGAGCGGAGAGCACCAGGTACTCCTCGCCCGCGTACTTGACCTCGGTGCCGCCGTACTTCGAGTAGAGAACGGTGTCGCCGACCTTGACGTCGAGCGGGACACGGTTGCCGTTGTCGTCGATCCGGCCCGGGCCGACAGCGAGGACGGTGCCCTCCTGCGGCTTCTCCTTGGCGGTGTCGGGGATCACGATGCCCGACGCCGTGGTGGTCTCAGCCTCGTTCGCCTGGACCACGATCCGGTCCTCGAGCGGCTTGATCGCAACCTTGGTCGCGGTAGTCACGGGCATACCCTCCTGGGGTACTGGTTTCTGTGCTGGTCGACCAGGGCCGACCAGCGTCAATCTGCCACATGCCACCGGGCGGGGCCGTCGTCGCGGGTGCCGGTCCGCCTGGCGTTCAGCGCCCGGGCCGAGCGACCCGGAAGCTGGCACCCTCAGGGTGAGAGTGCTAATCGCAGGTTATTCCGTGGCTAGCACTCCGTCAAGGAGAGTGCCAACGCCCTCGAACCCGTGTCGCGCCCGACCTCGCCCCGCGCTGACGCACCCCGGTCCGGTCGCCCCGGCCGGGGCCGGACAATGAGCGGGTGGATCTCGACCAGCTGGCCGCACTGCGTACCCCCGAGGGGACGACCGCGCTCGACGCGGCGGCCCGGGTGGCCGGCGGCGACCCGCTGGCCGCGGCGTCGGCCCTGCGCGCGGCCGGCGTGCCGGCGGGCCTGGCGGCGGCCGCGCTGACCCAGGCCGAGCTGCGCCGCCGGGCGACCGGCAAGTTCGGGCCGGCCGCCGCCGACATGTTCTTCACCCGGCCCGGTCTGGAGCAGGCCACCCGCCGGGTGGTCGCCGACCGGCGGGCCGCGCGGCTGCGCGCCGCGGGGGTGGGCACGCTCGCCGACCTGGGTTGCGGGCTGGGCGCCGACGCGCTCGCCGCGGCACGGGCCGGCATCCGGGTGTACGCGGTCGAAGCCGACCCGCTGACCGCGGCCATAGCGACCGCCAACGTGGCGGCGGCCGGGCTGGCCGAACTGGTGACCGTGGAGTGCGGCGACGCCACCGCGTTCGACGTGAGCCGGGTCGACGCGGTGTTCTGCGATCCGGCGCGGCGGTCCTCCGGCACCGGCCGACGGATCTTCGACCCGAGCGCCTACTCGCCGCCGTGGGACTTCGTCGTCGGCCTGGCCGAGCGGGCACCCCGCACGGTGGTGAAGGTGGCCCCCGGAATCGACCACGCGCTCATCCCCGCCGGAGCCGAGGCCGAGTGGGTCGGCGTCGACGGCGACCTGGTCGAGGCGGCGCTGTGGTGCGGTCGGCTCGCCGAGGTGCCCCGTCGGGCCACCCTGCTCCGGCCGGAGCCGCCGGCCGGTGGGTCGACCTCCGTCGTCGAGCAGCTCACCGGTGGAGGCGACCGCGAGGCGACGGTCGGCCCGGTACGGCGTTTCCTGCACGACCCCGACCCGGCCGTGGTCCGCGCCCACCTGGTCGCCGAACTGGCCGACCGCCTCGACGCCACGCTGGGCGACCCGGAGATCGCCTACCTGTACGCGGACACCCCGGCGACCAGCCCGTTCACCCGCTGCCTGGAGGTGACCGACGTGCTGCCGTTCTCCCTCAAGCGACTGCGGGCGCTGCTGCGCGAGCGGGGCGTCGGCCGGGTGGAGATCCTCAAGCGCGGTTCGGCACTGACGCCGGAGCAGCTCCGGCGGGACCTGCGGCTGGCCGGTGCCGCCCCGGCGAGTCTGGTGCTCACCCGGGTCGCCGGGGCGCCGACCGTCCTGGTGTGTCAACCGGTGGCCGGCTAGGTTGTTGATCGTGGCGGGACAGGGCACACCGGCGACGGCACTGCTGGCGAAGCGGAAGATCGCTCACCGCACGCACCCGTACACCGTGGACCCGGACGCCGCCAACTACGGCGCGCTCGTCGCGGCGGCCCTCGGCGTGCCCCCGGAGCGGGTCTTCAAGTCGCTGGTCACCGAGGTCGACGGGGCGCTCACCGTCGCGGTCGTGCCGGTGACGGGTGAGCTGGACCTCAAGGCGCTGGCGGCGGCCGTGGGCGGCAAGCGGGCGGCGCTCGCGGACCGGGTGCTCGCCGAGCGGGCCACCGGCTACGTACGCGGCGGAATCAGCCCGCTCGGTCAGCGCAAGCGGCTGCCCACCGTGCTCGACGCGTCGGCGTTGGACTTCGTCACCGTGTACGTCTCGGCCGGACGGCGCGGCCTCCAGCTCGAACTGGCCCCGGCCGACCTGGTCGCGCTGACCGACGCGCGGACCGCCTCGCTCGCCACCCGCTGACCGCCCGGCGCCGCCGGGCCGACCCCGGGACGGACATTCCCGCCGGCCAAAGATCTCCATTGTGGACAGATCGCTCCGCCGTGACCCGTCGGACCCATGACGCCCGTCACGGGCGGCCGTCACCACGGGGAATGGGGGTTTCCTCCGGAGCGGCAGCGACGGATGGAGAACGTTTTCGTAGTTGGTGACCTGGGAGTGACGGGCGCGTTGCCGAATTGTTACCGGCCCCAACAAACTCGCCACCTCGGCGCTCTTGTGCCCCAGGTGTGACCGGGAATACGTTGCCGGGCACAACAAAAACAAACACCAATCCCCCACCCCGAAAGGACCCTGCACATGCGTAAGGGGCTCCTCACCTTCGCCGCCGTGGGCCTCCTGGCCACCGGCAGCATGGCCGCGTGCGGCGACAACTCCGGTGACGGCGGGCAGGCCGGCTCGGACAAGACTCCGAAGATCGGCGTGATCCTCCCGGACAGCAAGTCCTCCGCCCGCTGGGAGGGCGCGGACCGCAAGTTCCTGGAAGAGGCGTTCAAGGCCGCCGGCGTCCAGTACGACATCCAGAACGCCCAGGGCGACAAGACCCAGTTCCAGACCATCGCCGACCAGATGATCACCAACGGCGTCACCGCCCTGATGATCGTCAACCTGGACTCCGGCACCGGCAAGGCCGTGCTGGACAAGGCGAAGTCCCAGGGCGTCGCGACCATCGACTACGACCGGCTCACCCTCGGCGGCTCGGCCCAGTACTACGTGAGCTTCGACAACGAGGCCGTCGGCAAGCTCCAGGGCGAGGGCCTGGTCAAGTGCCTCACCGACAAGGGCGTGAAGAACCCGTCCGTCGTCTACCTCAACGGCTCCCCCACCGACAACAACGCGACGCTGTTCAAGAACGGGTACGACTCGATCCTCAAGCCGAAGTTCGACGCCAAGGAGTACACCAAGCAGGCGGACGACTCGGTGCCCGAGTGGGACAACGCCCGCGCCGCCACGATCTTCGAGCAGCAGCTCACCAACGCCAAGGGCAAGATCGACGGTGTGCTCGCCGCCAACGACGGCCTGGGCAACGCCGCCATCTCCATCCTCAAGAAGAACAACCTGAACGGGAAGGTCCCGGTCACCGGTCAGGACGCCACCCCCGAGGGCCTGCAGAACATCCTCGCCGGTGACCAGTGCATGACCGTCTACAAGGCCATCCGCGAGGAGGCCAAGGCCGCCTCCGACCTGGCCATCGCACTCGCCAAGGGTGAGCGCAAGGAGACCGGCCAGACGGTCAAGGACCCCGAGGGCGGCCGGGACGTGGCGTCCGTGCTGCTGACCCCGAAGGCGATCTACAAGGAGAACGTCAAGGACGTCATCGCCGACGGGTTCGTCACCAAGGAGGAGATCTGCACCGGCGCCTACGCCAAGCTCTGCACCGACGCCGGCATCAGCTGACCTGACGTACCCGCCGAGGCGAAGCCCACCGCCCGGCACGGGAGTTCCCCTCCCGTGCCGGGCGGCGCTCGCCGGTCGGGCTCCGAGATCCCCCTCCGTCCGAAGGAGACCCCCGTGTCCGCAACACCCCTGCTGGAGCTACGCGGGATCGACAAGAGCTTCGGTCCCGTCCAGGTCCTCCGCGACGTCGCCCTCACCGCCCACGCGGGCGAGGTGACCGCGCTCGTCGGCGACAACGGCGCCGGCAAGTCGACCCTGGTCAAGTGCATCAGCGGCATCTACTCGACCGACGCCGGCGAGTTCCGCTTCGACGGCCAGCCGGTGAGCATCAACAGCCCCCGGGACGCGGCTGCCCTCGGCATCGAGGTCGTCTACCAGGATCTCGCGCTCTGCGACAACCTCGACATCGTGCAGAACATGTTCCTCGGCCGGGAGAAGCGCAGCGGCATCGTGCTCGACGAGCCGACCATGGAGCAGATGGCCGCGGAGACGCTCGCCGGGCTCTCCGTACGCACCGTCAAGTCGCTGCGCCAGCACGTCTCCAGCCTCTCCGGTGGGCAACGGCAGACCGTGGCGATCGCCAAGGCGGTCCTCTGGAACAGCCGGCTCGTCGTCCTGGACGAGCCGACCGCCGCGCTGGGCGTGGCGCAGACCGCACAGGTCCTCGAACTGGTCCGCCGGCTCGCCGACAACGGCCTCGCCGTGGTCCTCATCTCGCACAACATGAACGACGTCTTCGCCGTCTCCGACCGGATCGCCGCGCTCTACCTCGGTCAGATGGTCGCCCAGGTGAAGACCACCGACATCACCCACTCGCAGATCGTCGAGCTGATCACCGCCGGGCGTTCCGGCGGCCTCGGCATCGCCGCCGACGCGACCCCGGCGAACGGCAACGGCTCCGCACCGGCCGCCCCGTCCACAGGAGGCACCCGATGACCACGACCGTCGTGCAGAAGGAAGGCCCGGCGGCCGTCACACCGGCGCCCACCGTCGCCGGCCACGCACGCAACTACTGGAGCCGCGTACGCGGCGGCGACATCGGCGCGCTGCCGGCCGTCCTCGGCCTGCTGGTGCTCTGCACGGTCTTCTCGATCGCGCGGCCGACGTTCCTCACCGCCGGCAACTTCGCCAACCTGTTCACCCAGGGGGCGGCGACCGCGCTGATCGCGATGGGGCTGATCTTCGTCCTGCTGCTCGGCGAGATCGACCTCTCCGCCGGCTACGCGAGCGGCGTCTGCGCGGCCGTGCTGGCCAACGTGGTGACCGTGCTCGGCTACCCCTGGTACATCGCGGTGCTCGCGGCGATCCTCACCGGCGTCGTCATCGGCACCACGCTCGGTCTGCTCGTCGCCAAGATCGGCATCCCGTCGTTCGTGGTGACCCTCGCCGGTTTCCTCGCGTTCCAGGGCATCGCGCTGATGCTCATGGAAGAGGGCCGGAACATCTCCGTACGCGACGAGACGCTGCTGGCCATCGCCAACCGCAACCTCCCCCCGCTGCTCGGCTGGGTGCTGGTCGTCGTGGCCGTCGCCGGGTATGCGACCGCCCAACTGCTGCGGCACCGCAACCGCGCGGCCCGCGGGCTGGTCACCGACCCGATCGCGGTGGTGCTCGCCCGGGTCGGCGCCCTCGCCCTGATCCTCGGGGTGGCGGTGTTCATCCTCAACCTGGAGCGCAGCCGCAACGTCCTCATCAGCTCGCTCAAGGGCGTGCCGATCGTGGTGCCGATCATCGCGGTGCTGCTGGTCGTCTGGACGTTCGTGCTCCAGCGCACCAGCTACGGCCGGCACGTCTACGCCGTCGGCGGCAACAAGGAGGCGGCCCGCCGGGCCGGCATCGACGTCGACCGGATCCGCATCTCGGTCTTCGTGATCTGCTCCTCGATGGCGGCCCTCGGCGGCATCGTGGCGGCCAGCCGCGCCAACTCGGTCGACCCGAACACCGGCGGCAGCAGCGTCCTGCTCTACGCGGTGGGCGCGGCGGTCATCGGCGGCACCAGCCTCTTCGGCGGCAAGGGCCGGGTGCTCGACGCGGTGCTCGGCGGCGCGGTCATCGCCGTCATCGACAACGGCATGGGCCTGATGGGTTACAGCTCCGGCGTCAAGTACGTGCTCACCGGCGCGGTGCTGCTCCTCGCCGCGAGCGTGGACGCCTTCACCCGCCGCCGGTCGGCGGCGACCGGCACCCGTTGACCCACGCCTCCGGAGTACCACCCATGCGCGCAGGACCGAGTCAGGACGAGATCCGTCGACAGAACCTCGGTGCGCTGTTGCGTCACGTTCACGTCCACGGGGCCACCACCCGGGCGGAACTGACCAGCGCGCTCGGACTGAACCGCAGCACCATCGGCGCGCTGACCGCCGAACTGGCCGGCGCCGGCCTCGTCAGTGAGGGCGCGCCGAAGGAGACCGGCCGGGCCGGGCGACCATCGCTGGTCGTCCGGCCCGAGTCGGGGCGCGTCTACGCGTACGCGTACAGCATCGAGGTCGACCGGATGCGCGCCGCGCGGATCGGTCTCGGCGGCGTGGTGCTCGACCGCCGGGAGCTGGACCGGCCCCGCGGGCTGGTGGCCGCGGACGCCGCGCCGCTGCTCGCCGGCGCGGCCAAGGACATGCAGCAGGCGGTGGCCGCCGACGCGATGTGCGTCGGCACCGGGGTCGCGGTCTGCGGGATGGTCCGCCGGCAGGACGGCCTGGTGCGCCTCGGGCCCACCACCGGCTGGGTGGACGAGCCCATCGGCGCGGCGCTCGCCGAGCTGGACGTCGACGCGCCGATCACGGTGGGCAACGTCGCCGACGTGGCCGCCTTCGCCGAGTACGCCCGGGGTGCCGCCGCCGGCTGTGACAACGTCATCTACCTGTACGGCGACGTCGGCGTCGGCGCCGGCATCATCGCCGGCGGCCGCCGGGTCACCGGCCACGGCGGCTACGGCGGCGAGGTCGGCCACATGAAGGTCGTCCTTGACGGTGAACGCTGCGAGTGCGGCTCGCGCGGCTGCTGGGAGACCGAGATCGGCGAGCACGCGCTGCTGCGCAAGGCCGGCCGCTCCGACGCCCGGGGGCGCGACGCGCTGCTCGCCCTCTTCGACGCCGCCGACCGCGGCGACGCCCGGGCCAGCTCGGCGGTACGACAGGCCGGTGACTGGCTCGGCTTCGGCGTGGCCAACCTGGTCAACATCTTCAACCCGGAGATGGTCATATTCGGCGGCACCATGCGTGACCTGTACCTCGCGTCGGCCGCGCCGATCCGCAGCCGCCTCAACGCCAACGCCCTGCCCGCCTGCCTGGAGCACGTACGGCTGCGTACCCCGAAGCTCGGCCAGGACGCCGCCCTGATCGGCGCCGCCGAACTCGCCTTCGAACGGCTCCTCGCCGACCCGCTCGACGTGGGCTGACCGGCGCCGGGCGCGGGTCGGCCGACCGGCGGAGCCCGTCGGGGCGTCCCGCTGCGTACCCTGTCCGACGTGGACGTCGAGCTGCGGGCCTCGGATGACGACCGGCACCGGGTGGTCAGCGAGTTGCAGGGGCACACCGCGGCCGGCCGACTCACCCTGGACGAGTTCTCCGACCGGGTCGGCGCCGTCTGGACGGCCCGGACGATGGCCGATCTCGCCGCGCTGACCCGCGACCTGCCCGCGCCCGCCGCACCGTCCGCGACCGACGCCGGCCTCGGGCAACACCGCCGGGAGCTGCTGGTCGTCTTCGTCGTCGCCGTGCTCACGCTGTTCGTGCTCGGCGCGTACATGGCGCTCACCCGCTGAACCGCGGGCAGCGGCCCGCCGACGCCATGTCGAACAGTGTGTCGACGGCTGAACTGATCGCGCGATCAGTCCGTACCAGTGGGCGGACGGGCGGTCGTCGGGGTGGCCGCCCGGTCAGACGCGTT
The DNA here is from genome assembly GCF_044466625.1 of Micromonospora sp. NPDC049366. NCBI lineage: Bacteria > Bacillati > Actinomycetota > Actinomycetes > Micromonosporales > Micromonosporaceae > Micromonospora > Micromonospora sp. NPDC049366. Next base: position 619,996 of record NZ_JBITMV010000001.1, on the reverse strand, counting down.
CGCGCCGGACCGAGGAGGCACCGCAGACATGGCATCGCTCAGATCCGCCCGTCACCGGTCGGGACACCGGGTTCACCGCGCGGCGGTGCTGCTCACCGCGATCGTGGCGGCGGTCGCCGTGCTGCCCGGCGTCGCCGTGGCCGCGCCGGCCGGGCAACAACTGAACGCCGCCGACATGACGCTGCTCAACGGCGTACGGCTGGCCGGACTGTGGGAGATGCCGGCCGGGCAGATGGCGGCCGAGAAGGGCCAGTCGGCGAAGGTTCGGGAGATCGGCGCGGCCATCGCCACCGAGCACCAGGAGCTGGACCAGCTCGTGGTGGACGCGGCGAACAAGCTGGGCGCCAGCATCCCCACCGACCCGACGGCCGAGCAGAAGGGCTGGCTGTCGGAGATGCAGAACTCCTCCGGCGCCCGGTTCGACCAGATCTTCGTCACCCGGCTCCGGGTCGCCCACGGAAAGATCTTCCCGGTGATCGGGGCCGTCCGGGCCAGCACCCGGGACGCCACCGTACGCAAGCTCTGCGACGACGCGAACCGCTTCGTCATGCACCACATGCAGATGCTGGAGAGCACCGGCCTGGTCCGCTGGCCCGAACTGCCGCCCGCGGTGCTGCCCGCGCCCGGCAACGACGGTCTGCTCGCCGCCGCGTCCGCCAACGCCGGTCCCCAGGTCGGCGTCAGCAGCACGGTCGTCTGGCTGGTCTTCCTCGCCGCCCTCGGCACCGGCGGCCTGGCCACCTACCGCCTCCTCCGCCGCACCTGACCACCCGCCCGGCTGGACCCTAGCGCCGTTGATCAAGAGGTTTGCGTCACCGGAAGCCGGAATTCTGACGCAAACCTCTTGATCAACGCGGGTCGGTGGGGGTGGGGCCGTGCCAGGAGCGCCAGAGGGCGGCGTACGAGCCGTCGGCCTCGACCAACTCGTCGTGCGAGCCCAACTCGGTGATCCGACCGTCCTCGACCACGGCCACCCGGTCGGCGTCGTGGGCGGAGAAGAGCCGGTGCGCGATGGCGATCACCGTGCGTCCTTCGAGGACGGCGGCGAGGGAACGCTCCAACTCCCGCGCGGCCCGCGGGTCGATCAGCGAGGTGGCCTCGTCCAGCACCAGCGTGTGCGGGTCGGCCAGCACGAGCCGGGCCAGCGCCAGCTGCTGCGCCTGCGCCGGGGAGAGCGGGTGCCCACCCGAGCCGACCACGGTGTCCAGCCGGTCGGGCAGCGCGTCCGCCCAGTCCAGGGCGGCCACCGCGGCGAGCGCCGAGCGTACGTCCGCCTCGGTCGCCGTGGGGCGCACCATCGACACGTTGTCGCGGAGCGTACCGATGAAGACATGGTGCTCCTGGGTGACCAGCGCGACGTGCGAGCGCAGCTCGGCCAGGGGCAGCGTGTCCAGCCGGCGGCCGGCGGCGGTGACCGAGCCGGTACGCGGGGCATGCACCCCGGCGAGCAGCCGGCCGAGGGTGGACTTGCCGGCGCCCGACGGGCCGACCATGGCCAGCTTCTCCCCCGGCTCCGGCACCAGGGTCACGCCGTGCAGCACGTCCCGGCCCGACCGGTACGCGTAGCGGACGTCCCGCGCCACCAACTGCCGGTCCCGACCGCCGATCGGTACGACAGCACCGGCACCGCCCGGACCAGCCGCACCAGCCGGACCGGTGCCGGCGCCGCCCGCAGCGGGGGCGCCCGTAGCGGCGGCACCGCCTGCGGGAGTCGCGGGCTCGGCCACCCCGAGCAGGCGGGCCATCGAGGCGCCACCGACCTGCAACTCGTCCAGCCAGGAGAGCAGCCGGTCCACCGGGTCGACGAGCTGCTGCACATAGAGCGTCGCGGCCGTGACCTGGCCGAGGCTCACCCAGCCCTTCAGGTGGAACCAACCGCCGATGACGAGGGTCGCCACCACGGGCACCACGTAACCGATCTCGGCGACCGGGAAGAACACCGTCCGCAGCCGCAGCGTGTACATCTCGGCCGCGTACGACCGGCGGATGTCGCCGTCGGTGCGGGCCCGGCGGCGGGCCTGCTGCCGCAACGCCTCCGTGGTCCGTGAGCCCTCGACGGTCTCGCTGATCCCGTCGGTGATGTCCGAGTAGGCGGCGTTCTCCCGCAGGTAGCCGTCCGGCGCGCGGCGCAGGTACCAGCGGGTGCCCGCCCACAGCACCGGCACGGCGATCAGGCAGGGCAGCGCGAGCAGCGGGCCGACCAGCAGCAGCCCGCCGATGATGAACCCGCCCGTGACGACCGCGATCAGCGTCTCGGGCACGGCGAGACGGACCGTGCGGGACAGCGCCGACACGTCACGGGACGTCCGGGTCAGCAGGTCACCGGTGCCCGCTCGCTCCACCGTGGACAGCGGCAGGGCCAGCACCCGGTCGACGAACTCCTCGCGCAGCTGCGCCAGCACCCGCTCCCCGAGCCGCGCCGACGCGAGCACCGCGAACCGCACCAGCACGGCCTGCACCACCACGAACCCGGCGATCAGCAGGGCGATGCGGTCCACGGTCACCTGGGACGCGCCCCGGGAGATGCCCTCGACCAGGTCACCGAGCAGCCGCGGCGCGACCAGCCCGGCCGCGGCGGCGAGCGCGTGCAGGCCGAGCGCGACGGCGAGCGTCCGCGGATGCCGGCGCACCAGCGTATGGGCGTAGCGGCGGACCTGGGCCGCGTCGGCGACCGGCAGCGTCGTCGCCATCAGTTCTCCCCCCGGCTGACCATGGCCCGGTAACGCGGCTCGGTCTCGTACAGCTCCGCGTGGCGCCCCTCGGCGACCACCTTGCCGTCCTCCACGAAGATGACGTGGTCGGCCTGCCCCAGCAGCAGTGGGCTGGTCGTGCAGGCCAGCGTGGTGCGGCCGGCCCGGGCGGCGCCGAGCCGGCCGGCGATCCGCGCCTCCGTGTGCGCGTCCACCGCGCTGGTCGGCTCGACCAGCAGCAGGGTCTCCGGGTCGGCGACGAGCGCCCGGGCCAGCCGCAGCCGCTGCTGCTGCCCGCCGGAGAACTCCCGGCCCCGCTCCGCGACGGGGCTGTCCAGCCCGTCCGGCAGAGCCTCGACGATGTCGGTGGCGCTCGCCGCCCGCAGGGCCCCGTCGAGCGTCGCGCTGTCGGCCTCGTCCCGCGGGTCCAGCTCCGCCCGCAGCGTCCCGGTGAACAGACGCGCGTCGTTGTCGGCCACCAGGATCCGCTCCCGCACCGTCGCCAGCGTCAGCTCCCGCAGCGGTACGCCGTGCAGCGTCGCGTCCGAGTCGGCGTACCGGCCCAGCCGGTCCACGATCGCCGCCGCGTCCTCCGGTGTGCTGGCGGCGAGCGCGGTGAACCGGCCCGCCGGCACCCGCACCCCGGACTCGACGTCGACCAGCTCGCCCGGCCCGTCGGGCACGGCCACCGGGCACGACGGGTCCCGCAGGTCCGGTTCGAGCCGGAGCAGCCGCACCACCCGGCGGGCCGCGACGTGCCCCCGGGTCACCTTGTCCACCGTCTCGGTGAGCTGCCGCAGCGGGCTGACCAGGAACGCCGTGTAGCCGTAGAAGGCGACGAGTTGACCCGCGCTGATCTGACCGGCCAGCGCGAACCGCGCCCCGAGCCAGGTGACCAGCACCAGGAACGCACCGGGCAGCAGCACCTGCGCGGCCTCCAGCAGCGACTGGACCCGCGCCACCCGTACGCCGTGCGCGCGCAGCGCCTGCGACTGGCTCCGGTAGCGGCCCGAGAGCACCGCCTCGCCACCCACCCCGCGCAGCACCCGCAGCCCGGAGACGATGTCCCCGGCCCGGGTGGTCAGTGCCCCCTCCGCGTCCCGGTACGCGTGCTGCTGCCGGTGCAGCGGGCGGATCAGCAGCCCGACGACCGCCATCAGCACCGGTACGCCCAGCACCACGACCAGCCCGAGCGGCACCGACGCGTCCAGCAGGATCACCGCCACCGTCACGATGGCGACCAGCGCGCCGGTGCCCCGGGCGGTGATCTCGATCGCGTGACCGATCTGGTCGATGTCGGAGGTGCCGATGCTCACCACCTCGCCGGTGGCCACCCGCCGGGGCAGGGCCGCGCCGAGCCGGTTGGCGGTCTCGACGGTGAGCTGCACCGTCCGGTACGCGGCGGCGAGCCAGTTCCGCACCGCGCACTGGTGGCGCAGGATCCCGGCAACGGTCTGGAGCACGCCCAGCCCGAGCAGGATCAGGCCCCACCTGACGAGCGCGCCCTCGTCCCCACGGCTCAGCCCGTCCACGGCACGGCCGACGGCGGCCGGCATCAACGCCTGCGCGACCAGCCAGATGACGCCGAGCACCAGGCCGGCGCCGAAGAGCAGCTTGTGCCGGCCGGCCAGCCAGATCAGGTAGCGGGTCGCCGACCGGGAGTCAGGTACGCCGGGGTCGCCGGCCGGTGAGAAACGCATCGCCCGTCGACGCTAGGTGCCCGACGGTTGCCCGCGCGAACCAATTTCCGCTGGTCGGACGTGTCGTGGGACACGTCGCACGGTCAGCGATCGACCTGCGTGAAGTCCCAGGAGTGCGGCGGCCGGGCGACCAGCATGGCCGGAGGGTCGGGCAGCGGGCGCGGGTTGCTGCGCCACTTCGAGACCACGACCACGCGGTGGTCGGTAGACGAGTAGACCTCGCTGGAGACGTGCAGCGGGTCGTGGTCGAAGTCGGGCAGCGCGGTGTCGCAGACCCAGGTGATCAGGTCGGCGACCCCGTACGACTCGGCGCGTGCCTCCCACATGCGGACGATCACCGGTGCTCCCTCACACGCTGACGACGGTCAGCGGCATGGCCGAGTCGGCGGGCAGGTCGAGCCGGCTCGGTGCGACGCCCGCGGCGACCAGGTGCGAGCCGAGGGCGGCGACCATCGCGCCGTTGTCGGTGCAGAGCTTCGGCCGGGGCACCCGCACCTGGATGCCGTACTTCTCGGCCCGCTGCTCGGCCATCGCCCGCAGCCGCGAGTTCGCCGCCACGCCCCCACCGATCACCAGGGTCTCGATGCCGTTGGCCCGGCAGGCGTCCAGCGCCTTGGTGGTGAGCACGTCGCAGACGGCCTCCTGGAAGGACGCGGCCACGTCCGCGACCGGCACCGGCTCGCCGGCCCGCTGCCGCGCCTCCACCCAGCGGGCGACCGCCGTCTTCAGACCGGAGAACGAGAAGTCGTACCGGTGGGCGGCGAGGTCCTTCGCGGCGGTGAGCCCACGCGGGAACGGGATGCTCGCCGCGTCGCCGGCCCGGGCCTCGCGGTCGATCGGCGGGCCACCGGGGAACGGCAGCCCGAGCAGCCGGGCCACCTTGTCGAACGCCTCACCGGCCGCGTCGTCGATGGTCGCGCCGAGCGGGGTGACCCCGCGGGCGAGGTCGTCGACGAGCAGCAGCGACGAGTGCCCGCCGGAGACCAGCAGCGCGATCGCCGGCTCCGGCAGCGGCCCGTGCTCCAGGGTGTCCACGGCGACGTGCGCGGCGAGGTGGTTCACCCCGTAGACGGGCTTCTCGGCCGCCAGCGCGTAGCCCTTGGCGGCGGCCACGCCGACGAGCAGCGCGCCGGCCAGCCCCGGCCCGGAGGTGACGGCGATCGCGTCGACGTCGGCGATCGTCACCCCGGCCTCCTTGAGGGCCCGGTCCATGGTGGGCACGATCGCCTCCAGGTGGGCCCGGCTGGCCACCTCCGGCACCACGCCCCCGAACCGCGCGTGCTCCTCGACGCTGGAGGCCAGCGCGTCGGCGAGCAGGGTGTGCCCGCGGACGATGCCGACCCCGGTTTCGTCGCAGGAGGTCTCGATGCCGAGGATCAGGGGTTCGTCAGCCATCGGGTCAGTCCTCGTCCCGCTGCATGACCAGCGCGTCGGTGTTGCTCGGTTGGTAGTAGCCGCGCCGTACGCCGATCGGCTCGAAGCCGTACGTCGCGTAGAGCCGCTGGGCGGCGGCGTTGTCCACGGCCACCTCCAGCAGGGTGCTGCGGGCGCCGCGTCGGGTCGCCTCGGCGAGCAGGTCCTCCAGCAGGGCACGGCCGACGCCGCGCCGCTGGGCGTCCCGCCGCACGGCGATGTTCTGCACCCACACCTCGTCGGGCGGGGCGCCGGCCAGCCCGGCGTACCCGATCACCGAGCCGTCGGCGTCGACCGCGACCCGGTAGTGGTGCCCGTTCGCGAGTTCGTTCCAGAACATCGCCGGCGACCACTGCTCGGCACCGAACAGGTCCGCCTCGATGGGCAGCACGTCGTCGATGTGCCACCACCGGAACCGGTCGATCCGGACAGTGGTCATGGCAGGACCGGCTTGCGGGCGATCGAGGCGACGGCGTCCGGGCGGCGCAGATAGAGCGGGGTGAGCCGGTCCCCGGGCGCGCCGGCCCGGATCCGCTCGGCGGCGAGCAGGGCCAGCGTGACGGGATCCGGGTAGCGCGGCTCGGCGCGGACCGGCAGGTCGAGGATCTCGGCGTACCGGTGGGCGCCGTCGCCGACCGCCACGGTGGCCGCGAGGTCACGGGCCCGCGCGGCGGCCACGCCGGGCGTGTCCACCTCCGGCCCGACGATCCGCTGGCCGGCGCCGTCGTAGACCGCCCAGTAGATCTCCTTGCGCCGCGCGTCGCTCGCCGCCAGGACCGGTTCGCCGGCGGCCGCCGGGTGGCCGATGCCGTCCAGCGAGCAGACGCCGTACGTGGGGATGCCCAGCACCTGCCCCATCGTGGCGGCGGTGACCAGGCCCACCCGCAGCCCGGTGAACGGCCCGGGGCCGAGCCCGGCGACGATCGCCGCCAGGTCGGTGGGCCGGGCGTCGGCGTCGGCGAGGACCGCGTCGACCTCCGGGGCGAGCAGTTCACCATGCGCGCGGGCGTCGACCGTGCACCGGCTGGCGCGGAGCGTGACGCCGTCCGCCGAAACCTCCACCAGGGCCGCGGTCACCGCGGGGGTCGAGCTGTCCACCACGAGTACGAGCACGGTATGCCAGCCTAGCGGCCCCCGCCGTCACGGCGTGTGACGCCCCGGGCCCCGCCGGCGCAGGCGCGCCTCGCCCCCAGGCAGGCCGGCCACGACTCCCCTCATGCCGGCCACGACTCCCCAATGCCGTGGGCTGGCCCCGCACCCGGCGGCCCTGCCCCGGCATCTGTCGCCGGGCTCGGCCCCGCACCCCACCGGCCGATCGCGACTCCCCGGCGCTTGTGCCGGTGAGCCCTATGCCTCTCCGTCATATTCATGACGGAGAGGCATAGGGCTCACCGAGACATGGCCCACCATGGCGGGATGTCGAGCCGTCTGGTCCAGCTTCTCGGCGACACCGTCCGGCAGCAGCGGGAGTCGCGTGACCTCAGCCAGCAGAAGCTGGCCAGCCTGGCCGGTGTGAGCCAGGCGATGGTCGCCCGCGTCGAGCGCGGTGACCGCTCTCCCGGCCTGCCGCTGCTCGAACGTCTGCTCGCCGCGATGGACGTCCAGCTCACCGTGGCGGTGGAGCCGCTCGACGCGCACCTGGACGCCACGATGGCCGGCCTTGCCGCCCGCCCGATCGCCGACCGGATCGACGAGCTGAACCTCGACCGGCTGCTCGACCGGCTCGGCGACCTGCCACACGTGATCTCGGGAGGCACGGCCGCCCTGCTCCAGGGGGCACCGATCCCGGTCGACGCCACGGAGGTCGCGATCCGCTGGCGCGACTCGAAGCGCTTCACGAAGTGGCTCCTGGCGTCCTACGGGCAGCGGTGGAACGCCCGGTGGGGTGAGTTCGGCGGGGTGTTCGTCGAGCCGGAGGAGCCGGGCGAGCACCGCTGGCGCACCCGGTACGGCGAGATCCGCGCCGCCATGTGCGACGAGCTCCCGGACGCCGTGGAGGTGCGGCACGGCGACCGCGGCTACCGGGTCGTGCCCCTGGTCGAGGTGGAGATCGCCGATCCGCGCGCGGCCGACCTGCTGCGCCGCTACCGGGAGCGGCGGATCCGGCAACGCTCGGCGGCGACCGACGACTGACGACTGACGACTGCCCCAGGAAGGCCCGCGCCCCGGACCGGAGGAGCGGCCGGGGCGCGGGTGGGGGTGCGGGGTCAGGCGGCCGAGCGCTCCCAGTCGACGGTGGGCAGGCCGGCGTCGGCGAGCGCCTTGTTGGCCGCGCTGAAGGGGCGGCTGCCGAGGAAGCCGCGCGGGTTCATCGGGCTGGGGTGGCCCGCCTCCAGCACCACGTGCTGCGGGTTGGTGACCAGCGCCGCCTTCTTGCGGGCGTAGCCGCCCCAGAGCAGGAAGACCACCCGGCCCGGTGCGGCGTCGAGGGCGCGGATGGTCGCGTCGGTGAACTCCTCCCAGCCCCGGTTGGCGTGCGAGCCGGGGGTGGCCTGGCGGACGGTCAGCACCGAGTTGAGCAGCAGCACGCCTTGGGCGGCCCAGCCGTCGAGGTTGCCGCTGCGCGGCTTCGGCACCCCCAGGTCCTCGCCGAGCTCCTTGAAGACGTTGCGCAGCGACGGCGGCACCGACACACCCTCGCGGACGCTGAAGCTGAGCCCGTGCGCCTGCCCCGCCCGGTGGTAGGGGTCCTGCCCGAGGATCAGCACCCGGCACGCCGACGGCGAGCAGAGCCGGTAGGCGGAGAAGAGGTCCTCCAGCGGTGGGAAGACGGTCTCGGTCGCGTATTCGCGGGCCACGAACTCGGCGAGCGCCGCGGTGCGCGCCGGGTCGAGGTGCGGGGTGAGCGCGACGCGCCACTCCTCCGGCAGCAACGCGAGCAGGTCCAGGGGTACGACAGCCATCGGCAACCTTTCACGTGTCGGTCGCCATCTTCCTACCAGCCCCCACCGACACCCCGTGCCGTGGACGGGCGCTCAGCCGAAGGCGGCGACCCGCTGGGCCCAGTCCCCACCGACCGGGTCCAGCTCCACGACGCGGGTGTCGTCGTCGCGGCGGTCGATGCGTACCCGCAGGTGCGCGTCGACCAGCTGCTCGACCATGCCCTCACCCCACTCGACCACGGTGACCGACTGGTCCACCGAGGCGTCCAGGTCCAGGTCGTCGATCTCGGCGCGGGGGTCCGCCGCGTCGCCGAGCCGGTACGCGTCGGCGTGCACGAGCGCGACCCGGCCGCCCCGCTGCGGGTCCGGGCGGTGCACCCGGGCGATCACGAAGGTCGGCGAGGTGATGTCACCGACCACGCCCAGCCCGGCGCCGATGCCCTGGGTCAGTGCCGTCTTGCCGGCGCCCAACGGCCCGGTGAGCAGCACCAGGTCACCGGCGCGCAGCACGTCGGCCAGCCGGCGGCCGAACTCCTGCGTGTCGGCGACGGTCGGCAGCTTGACGACCCGACTCACAGCTCCTCCAGGAACGTCCACAGCGCGGCGTTGACCTCGTCCGCGTGCTCCAGCATCACCACGTGCCCACTGTCGGTGATCTTGATGAACTCGGCGTGCGGCAGCCGCCGGACGATCTCCTCCGAGTGGGTCACAGGGGTGATCATGTCCTTGTCACCGACCACCACCAGCACCGGCGTGCGGGCCAGGGCGGCCAGCGCCGGGAACCGGGAGTGGGTTGCCAGCGTACGCAGGTAGCGGGTGACCGTGTCCGCGGAGGTCCGCGAGTTCATCGTCTCCACGTACGACACCAGGGCGGGGCTGGGGTTACGGCTGCCGAACCCGTACTTGCGGGTGAGCAGCCACGCCACGTTGGACGTGGACTTGCGGGCCTTGTCGATGACCGTGCCGCCGTAGCGGGTCGCGTTGCTCATCATGAACAGCACCGGCCCGCCCACGCGCCCGAGCAGCGCCGGGGCCACCAGCTTCGTCTCCGCGAGCAGACCGCCCGAGGTGGCCATCAGCACCGTGCCGACCACCCGGTCGCCGAACATCTCCGGGAACAGCTCGGCGAAGGCCATGATGGTCATCCCGCCCATCGAGTGGCCGACCAGCACCAGCGGCCCCTCCGGGGCGGTGCGGTCGATCACCCGGCGCAGGGTGCGGCCGAGCACCGCCAGGTCGTACTCGCCGGTCTCCAGCCGGCCGGACCGGCCGTGCCCGGGCTGGTCGTAGGCCACCACCCGGTGCTCACCCCGCTCGGTGAGCATCTTGCGCTGGAAGTGGAACGTCCCCATGTCCAGGCAGAAGCCGTGCACCAGCACCACCGTCGGGGTGCCGGGCACCGGCCGCTTCGGCTCGACCACCTCGACGTGGATGTCCGTGCCGTCCGGCAGCTCCAGCCGGAACGCGTCGTCGTAGGGCAGTTGCTCGAAGGGCTCGTGCGCGTACGGGTCGGCCGGGGCCGCCTTGGCCCGGCGGACCAGGGCACGTTCGGTGGCGACGCCGGCCGCGAGCCCGGCTGCCGCGACCCCCACCGCGGCGCCGACCACGCCCGCGACGCGGCCCGCCGCGGTCCGTGGCCGGGGAATTCGCGGGCTCACGACACCACCCCCCGCGCCCACACGCCCCGCTCACCCACGCTCACGGGCGCTCGCCGTCGTAGATCCTCGGCACCCGGGTGCTGCCGAACCGGGTGACGATCTCGTAGTTGATGGTGCCCACCGCCTCGGCCCAGTCGTCGGCGGTCGGCGCGCCGTCGGTGCCGTCACCGAAGAGCGTCACCACGTCGCCGGCGGCCACCGCGTCGTCACCGCAGTCGAGCACGAACTGGTCCATGCAGACCCGACCGGAGATGACCCGCCGCACCCCGCCGAGCTGCACCGGCCCACTGTTCGACGCGTGCCGGGGCACCCCGTCGGCGTAGCCGAGCGGCACCACGGCCAGGTTGGTGTCGCGCTCGGTGGTGTAGGTGTGGCCGTACGAGACGCCGGTGCCGGCCGGCACCCGCTTGGTCAGCATCACCCGGGCGCGGGCCGTCATCGCGGGGCGCAGCCCGAAGGTCTCGCCGGCCACCGGGGAGAGCCCGTAGACGGCCAGCCCGGGCCGCACCAGGTCGAAGTGGGTGTCCGGGCGGGTCAGGGTGGCGGCCGAGTTGGCCAGGTGCCGGTAGCGGGGACGCAACCCGGCCTGCTCGACCATCGCCAGCCCCTCGTGGAAGACGGCCAGCTGCCGGTCCGTCGTCGGGTGGCCGGGCATGTCCGCGTACACGAAGTGGCTCCACACGCCGACCACCTCGACCAGGCCGTCGGCCTGCGCCTTGGCGGCGGCGTCGAGCAGCGCCGGCCAGTCGGCGACGGTCGCGCCGCCCCGGGAGAGGCCCGTGTCGATCTTCAGGTGCAGCTTGGCCGGGCGCTCCGCCCGACGGCTCGCCTCGATCATCTCGTCGAGCTGCGGCAGGCTAGCGGCCGCCAGGTCGACGTCGGCCGCGACCCCCTCGTGCAGGGGCAGCCCGGGGGCGAGCAGCCACGCCAGCACGGGGGCGGTCACACCGGCCCGGCGCAGCGTGAGCGCCTCGTCCAGGGTGCAGACGCCCAGCCAGTCCGCCCCGGCGTCCAGGGCCGCGCGGGCGACCGGGATCATGCCGTGCCCGTACCCGTCGCCCTTGACCACCGTCATCAGCTCGGCGGTGGTGCCGGAGCGCAGGCGGCTCACGTTCTCACGGATCGCGTCAAGATCGACGCGTACCTCGGCCTGCCACATGACACCAGCCTACTGACCGCCGTGATCAGGCCGCGGCGCGACGCTCGCCGCAGCCCACCGACCCCCTCGCCGGACCGCTCGACGCCGCCCGCCGGTCCCGCACCGGACCGGGCAGCCCGGGACGCTCAGCCCAACCGGGCGATGACCGGACGCAGCGCCGTCGCCACGTCGGGTGCGGTCACCGGGCCGGACCGGGCCGCCTCCCGGCCGGCCAGGCCGTGCAGGTACGCCGCCACGGCGGCCGCCCGCTCCGGCGCCAGCCCACCGGCGAGCAGCGAACCGAGCAGGCCGGCGAGCACGTCCCCGGTGCCCCCGGTGGCCAGCGCCGAGGTGCCGGTCGGGTTGACGTACGCCCGGCCGTCGGGCGTGCCGATCACCGTGCGGTCGCCCTTGAGCAGGACCACGGCGTTCATCCAGGCGGCGAGCCGCAGCGCGGCGGCGACCCGGTCGGCGCCGGGCTGCTCGCCGCTGAGCCGGGCGAACTCGCGGTCGTGCGGCGTCACCACGATGGGCGCGTCCCGCCGGCGCAGCTGCTCGGCGAGCGAGCCGTCGACCAGCAGGGTGAGCGCGTCCGCGTCGAGCACCACCGGCACCGGCGCGGCGAGCACGGCCCGCAGCTCGGCGGACGCGTCGTCGCCGGTCCCCAGGCCGGAGCCGCAGACCCACGCCTGCACGCGGCCGGCGTCGGCGACCCGGCCGGTGGCGACCGCCGACGGGTGCTGGTGCAGCACCTCCGCCCGGGCTCCGCCGGCGTAGCGGACCATTCCGGTCGGCCCGGCCAGCGCGCCCGCGACCGACAGCACGGCGGCTCCCGGGTAGGTCGCCGAGCCGGTGGCCACGCCCACCACCCCGCGGCTGTACTTCTCCGAGGCGGGGCCCCGCGACGGCCACCAGTCGACGACGTCCGACCATTCGGTGACCCGCAGCGCCGGCGTGCCGCGCAGCCAGGGGTCCAGCCCGATGTCGACCAGCTCGACCTGCCCGGCGAGCGGCGCGGCCGGGCCCACCACCAGCGCCGGCTTCAACGCGCCGAAGGTCACGGTCACGTCGGCCCGGACGGCGCTCGGCCGGCCCGACGCGGTCGACGGCACGTCGCCCGTGTCGACGGCGACCCCGCTGGGCACGTCCACCGCCACCACCGTGGCCCGTGCGCCGTCGCGGCCACGGTGCCGGAGCAGGCTGGCCGCCAACTGGTCCGCGGTCTCCCGCAGACCCCCGGTGCCGCCGATGCCGACGATGCCGTCCAGCACCAGGTCGACCACCGCCGGCGGACCGTCGACCACCCGGCCGCCCGCGGCGCGCAGCGCGGCCAGCCCTTCGGCGTGCGCCCGGCCGGGCGTCACCAGCAGCGCCGACACGGCCGCGCCGCGTCGGGCCAGGTGCGCCCCGGCGAGGAGCGCGTCGCCACCGTTGTCGCCCGAGCCGATCAGCAGCAGCACCGGGGCGCCGTAGACCCCGCCCCGGTCGCCGAGCAGCAACGCGCAGCGACGGGCCAGCCCGGCCGCCGCCCGCTGCATCAGCGTGCCGGGCGGGAGCGTCGCCATCAGGCCCGCCTCCGCCGCGCGTACGTCGGCCACCCGCCACACCGGTCTCATGCCGTCCGGCCTCCGTTCCACGTCGCGGGCGCGCCCGTCGGCGGCCCGGCCATCTCAGCCTTCCGCGACCACCATCGCCGACGCGATCCCGCCGTCGTGGGACAACGAGAGGTGCCAGCGGTTGACTCCCCGCGCGCCGGCCGCCGCGGCCACCGTGCCGGAGACGGTGAGCCAGGGCCGGCCGTCCCGGTCCGGCACGACCTCGCAGTCGTGCCAGCGCAGCCCGGCCGGTGCGCCGAGCGCCTTGGCGACCGCCTCCTTGGCCGCGAACCGGGCGGCGAGTGACTCCGGCGAGCGCGGGTTACCGGAGCGGGTGAGCCGCTCCGCCTCGGTGAAGAGCCGGTCGGCGAGCCGCGGCGTCCGCGCCAGCGCCCGGGCGAACCGGTCCACCAGGACGACGTCGATGCCGACAGCGACGATCACCCGCTCACCCTACCGGCGGTGGGGCCGGCAGATTAGCCGCCGGTTCCGGGCCCGGCAATGCCTGTGGACAACCCGGCGGTACGACCACCGCCCGCTGTCCACAGGGCGCTCCGGTGCCGCCGGCCGCCGCCTAGCGTTCCCGGTGTCGGAGCCGGTCGGATGGGGGGCACGGGATGATCGAGAAGCCGTTGGGAGTCGAGCCGGCGACACTGCTCGCCACGGCCCGGGCGATGGACGACGACGCCGTTCGGCTGGCGCACGGGCTGACGGGGGTGCCCGGGCTGGCGGTGGCGGCCCCCGAGTGGCGGGCGGGCGCCGCCCTCGCCGGGCTGGAGTCGGCCGTGCACGGGTGGCTCGGGCGGGTGGGCGCGCGGGTGGCCGGCACGGCGGCGGCGGTCCGTGCGGCGGCGCAGGCCTACGAGGCGGTCGACGAGCGGGCCGCCCGCCGTCTCACCGGCCTGCCCCGGTGACCACCTCCACCGCCCCGGCCGTCGCCTACGCGCAGCTCTGGACGGCCGACCCGGGGTCGTGGCGGGCGGCGGGCGCCGCCTGGGCCGGGGCGACCGGCCTGGTCGACCGGCGCGTCGGCGAGCTGGCCGACCGGGCGGCGGCGCTGGGCGGTGGCTGGTCGGGTGCGGCGGCGACGGCAGCCGACGGTCGGCTCACCGGCCTCCGGGCCGAGCTGACCGCGATCGCGCCGGCGCTGATCGAGGCCGACCAGGTGCTCGCCGAGCACGCGGGGCGGCTCGCGGCGGCCAAGGGGCGGCTGGCCGCGGCGGTGGCCGTGGCCGACGCGTCCGGGCTGTCGATCGACCGCGACGGCCGGGTCTGGGCCGATCCGGCGCGGGGCCGGCCGAGCGAACGGGACGGCCCGGCCACGGCCCGGGTCGTCGCGGCGCTGCGTGACGCACTGGAGCTGGCCGGTGCCGCCGACCGGGTCGCCGCCTTCCGGTTGGACGCGCTCAGCGCGGCGGCCGGCACGGGTTGGGCGACCCCGCCGCCGCCCGGCCGGCCCGCCCGGGACGCCACGCCGGCTCAGGTCCGGGCCTGGTGGGCCGGGTTGACACCGCCCGAGCAGCGATGGTTGGTGGCGCACGAGCAGGCCCTGGTGGGCCGCCTGGACGGCGTGCCCGTGGCGGCCCGTGACCAGGCCAACCGGCTGCTGCTCGGGGCACGCCGCGCGGAGCTGCTCGCCGAGCGGCGACGCCTGCTCACCCGGGTGCCGCCCGGCCCGATCGAGTCGGCCCGCCTGCACTGGGTCGACGGCCGCCTCGCCGGCCTCGACGCGCTGGCCGAGCGGCTGACCGGCCCCGGCGGGCCGCGGGCCTACCTGCTCGGGCTGGACACCGCCGGCGAGGGCCGGGTGGTGGTGGCGCTGGGCGACCCGGACCACGCCGACCGGGTGGTGACGTACGTGCCGGGCATGACGGCCGGTCTCGACGACGCGCCGGGCGAGTTGACCCGGGCAGGTCGGGTGCTCGACCGGTGCGCCGTGCTGGCGCCGGGTGAGCGGAGCGCGGCCGTGCTGTGGCTCGACTACGACGCGCCCGATTTCCTGCACGAGGCGGTCTCGGCCGGCCAGGCCCGGGACGCGGCCCCGGGGCTGCACCGTTTCCAGGAGGGGCTGCGCGCGACGCACGAGGGGCCGCCGGCCCGACAGACGGTGCTCGGGCACAGCTACGGTTCGCTGGTGGTCGGCACTGCGGCGCGGGAGCACGGGCTCGCCGCCGACGCCCTGGTCTTCGTGGGCTCGCCCGGGGTGGGGGCGGCGCACGCCGACGAGTTGCGCGTGCCGCCCGGCCAGGTGTGGGCGAGCACCGCGCCCGACGACGTGATCCGGTTGACCCGCCCACCGGATGAGCTGGCGCTGCGGGCCCTGCGGGGCCTGTCACCGCTGGCCGCCGTCCTGACCGGGCCGGGGCGGGGCGAACCCGAGCTGCGGTTCGGCGCCGACCCGGCCGGCCCGGCCTTCGGCGGCCGGGTCTTCGACAGCGGCCGGCACGGCCACACCGGCTACTGGGAGCCGGACAACCCGGCGCTGGACGGCATGGCCCGCATCGTGCTCGGCCGTTGACCGGGCGCGCCCGACAGCGGCCTCGGCCGCCCCGCACGGCTGCCGGCCGACGCGACTCGGGGCCCCGGTCACCGCGTGCGCGGCGGCCGGGACCCCGGGAGGTGTCCGGTGCGGCTACTCGACGGTGACCGACTTGGCGAGGTTGCGCGGCTGGTCGACGTCGTGCCCGCGGGCGGCGGCGATCTCGGCCGCCAGGACCTGCAGCGGCACGGTGGTCACCAGCGGGGCGAGCAGCGTCGGCGTCCGGGGCACGTAGATCAGGTGGTCGGCGTAGCGGACGACCGCCTCGTCGCCCTCCTCCGCGATCACGATGGTCCGGGCACCGCGCGCCCGCACCTCCTGGATGTTGGAGACCACCTTGTCGTGGAGCATGCCCCGGCCGGCCGGGGACGGCACCACGCAGACCACCGGGGTGCCCTTGTCGATCAACGCGATCGGGCCGTGCTTCAGCTCGCCGGCGGCGAAGCCCTCGGCGTGCATATAGGCCAGCTCCTTGAGCTTGAGCGCACCCTCCAGCGCCACCGGGTAGCCGACGTGGCGGCCGATGAAGAGCACGGTCGGCTCGGCCTTCAGGTCGCGGGCCAGCTCGCGTACGGGCTCGATCCGGTCCAGCAGCTCGCGCAGCTTGGCCGGCACCTCCTGAAGCTGGGCGACCACCGCGGAGACCTCGTCGGCGTACTTGATGCCGCGCACCTGGGCCAGGTGCAGGCCGATCAGGTAGCAGGCGACGAGCTGGGTGAGGAACGCCTTGGTGGAGGCGACCGCGATCTCGGGCCCGCCGTGGGTGTAGAGAACCGCGTCGGACTCGCGGGGAATGGTGGACCCGTTGGTGTTGCAGATGGCGAGCACCCGGGCCTTCTGCTCCTTGGCGTGCCGGAGCGCCATCAGCGTGTCCATCGTCTCGCCGGACTGCGAGATCACCACGATCAGCGTGGACCGGTCGAGGACCGGGTCGCGGTAGCGGAACTCGCTGGCCAGCTCGACCTCGCAGGGGATGCGGGTCCAGTGCTCGATGGCGTACTTGGCGACGAGGCCGGAGTGATAGGCCGTGCCGCAGGCGACGATGAAGATCTTGTCGACGTCGCGCAGATCCTGGTCGCTCAGGCGGACCTCGTCCAGCATGATCTCGCCGGACTCGGTGAGCCGGCCGAGCAGCGTGTCAGCGACCGCCTGCGGCTGCTCCTCGATCTCCTTGAGCATGAACCAGTCGTAGCCACCCTTCTCGGCGGACGACGAGTCCCAGTCGATGTGGAAGTCCTTGCCGCTGGCCGGCTGGCCGTCGAAGTCGGTGATCTCGATGGTGTCGCCGGTGATCAGCACGATCTGGTCCTGGCCGAGCTCCACCGCCTCGCGGGTGTGCTCGATGAACGCGGCGACGTCGGAGGCGAGGTAGTTCTCCCCCTTGCCCCGGCCGACCACCAGCGGGGAGTTGCGCCGGGCGCCGACGACCGCGCCGGGCACCGCGGAGTCGACCGCGAGCAGGGTGAAGGCGCCCTCCAGGCGCTGGCACACCACCCGCATGCCGGCGGCGAGCAGCTGCGGGCCCTCCGGGTGACCGGCGGCGCGCAGGTCGGCCAGCGCGGCGGCGAGCAGGTGCGCGGCGCACTCGGTGTCGGTGTCGCTGGTGAACTGGACGCCGTCGGCCTCCAGCTCGGCGCGCAGCCGCGCGAAGTTCTCGATGATGCCGTTGTGGATCACCGCGACGCGGCCGTCGCCCGCCACGTGCGGGTGCGCGTTGCGGTCGGTGGGGCCGCCGTGGGTCGCCCAGCGGGTGTGCCCGATGCCCGTGGTGCCGTCGCCGATGCCGATCGGGCTGGCCGCGCAGGACGTCGGATCGTCGGCGGCCCGTTCGGAGAGCACCTTCTCCAAGTTGGCCAGCTTGCCGGCCTTCTTCTCGGTCAGCAGCTCGCCGTCGCACACGATGGCGACGCCCGCGGAGTCGTAGCCGCGGTACTCCAGTCGCCGCAGCCCGTCCAGCACGATGCCGAGCGCCGGTCGCGCGCCGGCGTAACCCACGATTCCACACATGGTCCGCAGCCTAACCCAGTTTCGCTCATCGCGCGTGCGCGAAAGCCCGGTAAACGATCACTGACTTTGAGCGAACTACCCGTGCCACCGCACTCCGGTGCCGTGCGACCCGTTCTGGAGTGCGGCGACGCGGACGCTCACCGGCCCCCGCCTACCCGTACATTGAGGGCCGCAACCGGCGGGGCGGCGACAACCTCGCCGGTCACACCCCGACTGCGCCGCGGCCACGCCGCATCCATCCCCGGAGCAGAACAGATGTCCGAGGTGTCACCCTCCGGCGACCCCACCCCGTCGACCGGACCAGCCCCGGGTCCCTGGGCGCCCCCCGACCCCGGCGTGTGGTCGAGCACCCCCGGCCACCCGCCGCACACCGGCCCGACCACACCCACGCCGTCCGCCCCGCCGCCCAGCTGGGGCGCGCAGCCACCGGTCGCGCCTGCTCCCTGGGCGTACGGGCAACCCTGGCCCTACGCCCCCGCGGCCCGCCGCCGATCAGGGCGGGCCGGGGTCCTGATCGCCGCCACGACCGTCCTGGTCCTGGTCGTCTGCGGCGGGATCGGTGCCGCCACCCTGATCCGGTACGCGCAGCCGCCCGCCCCGGGTGGGCCGGTCGCCGGTCAGCCCTGGGCCGAGCCCTCGTACGTCGACGACGAGTCGTGGGCGGACCGACCCGCGACCACCCCCTCCGGCGCCCCCGGCACGGTCCACGTGGCCTACGAGGTCACCGGGGCCGGGCTGGTCGACCTGGAGTACTACGACGCCAACGGCGATTTCGTGCAGGAGGCCGAGGTGCCGCTGCCCTGGCGGCTGAACCTGCGGGTGCGTACCGCCGACCGGGTGATGGTGCTCGCGCACCGCTACCCCGCGGATGGACCGGTGAGCTGCCGGATCACCGTCGACGGGCGGACCGTCGAGGAGGTGCGGGGGAGCCAGTGGGGCGCGAGTTGCTTCGGGTGAACGGGACGCGCCCGACACCCGACCACGAACGAGGAGAGCAGCATGCCGGAGGGCACCGGGTCGCCCGAACCGTCACCCTGGGCGCCGTTGGACCCGCCGTCGACGCGGCGCGCCGCCCCGACGGACCGCTGGCTCCCGACCGACGGGGCGACCGGCGCGCTCGGTGAACAGCCGACCGGCCCGGCCGGCGACGGGGCGGCCGGGAGCGGCCCACGGCCCGGACGCGACGGCCCGAGCGGCGGGCCGCGTTCGCCGGCGGGACGGCGCCCGAGCCGGCGCGTCCGGGCCGGCGTCGCAGTCGCGGCGGTGCTGCTGCTCGGGGCGGCCGGATTCGGCGGGTACGCCGCGTCGGGCGACGAGCCCTCCCCCGACGCGTCCCCCGAGGTCGACTCCTGGTACGCGGACGAGACCGACCCACGGAGCCCCGACCCGCCGGCGCCCAGCCGTGCGGCGACCCCGGCGTCCACCCCGTCCACCGGTCCGGGTCGGGACAGCGTCGTCTACGAGGCGACCGGCCAGGGACGGGCCGACGTGCTCTACGTCGACGCGAACGGTGAGCCGGTCTGGCTGGACGGGGTGCGGCTGCCGTGGCGGACGCGCATCCGCACCGACCACGCGGACCGGCTCATGGTGCAGGTCAACAGGACGGATGACAGCGGGCCGGTGATCGCCTGCTCGCTGCGGGTCAACGCGGCCCGGCCGGTGACGGAGGAGGCCACCAGCATCGGGTGGCGGGCCAGTTGCTTCGGCTGAATGGCCCCCGTGGCCCGGGTGCACCGGGCCGTAGGCTGGCGGACGTGACGACGACCACCGATGTCGACCCGCTGGTGGCCCGGATGCGGCCGTTCGGCACGACCATCTTCGCCGAGATGTCCGCGCTGGCCGTCCGCACCGGCGCGGTCAACCTGGGGCAGGGTTTCCCGGACACCGACGGTCCGCCGGAGATGCTGGCCGCCGCGGCGGAGGCGCTGCGCACCGGGCAGAACCAGTACCCGCCGGGGCCGGGCATCCCGGCCCTGCGCGCGGCGGTCGCGGCGCACCAGCGCCGCTTCTGGGGACTGGAGTACGACCCGGACGGCGAGATCGTCGTGACGGCGGGCGCCACCGAGGCGGTCGCGGCCGCGATCCTGGCCCTGTGCGAGCCGGGGGACGAGGTGGTCTGCTTCGAGCCGTACTACGACTCGTACGCCGCCTCGATCGCGCTGGCCGGTGCCGTCCGCCGGCCGGTCACGCTGCGCCCCACCGACGACGGGCGGTACGCCTTCGACCCGGCGGCGCTGCGCGCGGCGTTCGGGCCGCGTACGCGCCTGGTGCTGCTGAACTCGCCGCACAATCCGACCGGGAAGGTCTTCACCCCGGCCGAGTTGGCGCTGGTCGCCGACCTCTGCCAGGAGCACGGCGCGTGCGCGGTGACCGACGAGGTGTACGAGCACCTCGTCTACACCGACGCGGGGAGCCCGCACGTGCCGCTGGCCACGCTGCCGGGCATGCGGGAGCGGACATTGCGGATCTCGTCGGCCGGCAAGACCTTCTCCTGCACCGGATGGAAGGTCGGTTGGGCCAGCGGCCCGGCGGCGCTGGTCTCCGCGGTGCTCCGGGTGAAGCAGTTCCTGACGTTCGTCAACGCGGGCCCGCTGCAACCCGCGGTGGCGGTGGCGCTGGCCCTGGGCGACGACTACTTCGACGGGTTCCGGGCCGACCTCCAGGCCCGCCGGGACCAGCTGGTCGCCGGCCTCACCGACGCCGGCTTCGACGTGCTGCCGTCGGAGGGGACGTATTTCGTGACCGCCGACGTCACCGCCCTCGGCGGGCGCGACGGCGTGGAGTTCTGCCGGTCGCTGCCCGAGCGGTGCGGCGTGGTGGCAGTGCCCACGCAGGTCTTCTACGACGACGTCGAGGCGGGCCGGCGGCTGGTCCGGTTCGCGTTCTGCAAGCGCCCCGAGGTGCTCACCGAGGCGGTCACCCGGCTGCGTCGGCTCTCGGCGGGCTGACCCGCGGCGCGGCGGGCCGGGTCGCGTGGTGAGCGTGGCGAGCAGGGTGCCGCCGTGCCTGCGGGAGCGGCACGGTTTGACCATCGTGCTCGCCACCCACGAGCAGGCCGTCGCGGCTCGGTGCGACCGGCTGGTCAGGCTGGGTGACGGCCGGATGGTCGAGGATCTCGACCTCACCGACGGCGAGGACCCGGCCGACACCTACGACCGGGTCGCTCGCCTGCGGTTGTGACGGCCTGCTACGCGGTGACCGGGCTCGCGGTGCGGACCTGCTCGGCGATCCGCTCGGCGACCGACCGGGCGGCCGTCTCCGTGGCCGCCTCGACCATCACCCGGACCAGCGGCTCGGTGCCCGACGGGCGCAGCAGCACCCGACCCGTGCCACCCAGCTCCGCCTCGGCCCGCTCGACCTCGGCGCGGACGGCCGGTGCGGCGGCGCCGACGGTCCGGTCGCCCACCGGCACATTGATCAGCACCTGCGGGAGCTTCGTCACCACGGCGGCCAGGTCGGCCAGGGAACGGCCGGTGGCCGCCATCCGCGACATCAGGTGCAGGCCGGTCAGCACGCCGTCGCCGGTGGTGGCGTACGCGGGCATCACGATGTGTCCGCTCTGCTCCCCGCCGAGCGCCAGCCCGGACGCGCGCAGCTCCTCCAAGACGTACCGGTCGCCGACCTTCGTCTCGATCAGTCGGATGCCCTCGGCGGACATGGCCAGCCGCAGGCCGAGGTTGCTCATCACCGTCGCGACGAGGGTGTCGTCGGTGAGCGTGCCCGCCTCCCGCATGGCCAGCGCGAGGATCGCCATGACCTGGTCGCCGTCGACCTCGTCGCCCGCGGCGGTCACCGCCACACACCGGTCGGCGTCACCGTCGTGGGCGATGCCCAGGTGCGCGCCGTGCTCCAGCACGGCGGCGCGCAGCGCCTCGATGTGGTTGGAGCCGCACTCGTCGTTGATGTTGAGCCCGTCCGGCTCGGCGTGGATCGCGATCACCTCGGCGCCGGCCTCGCGGTAGGCGACGGGGGCGACCTCGGCCGCGGCGCCGTTCGCGCAGTCGACCACGACCTTGATGCCGTCGAGCCGGTGCCCGACGGTGCCGACCAGGTGCTGCACGTAGTGGTCCGCGCCGTCGAGCAGGTCGTGCACCCGGCCCACGCCCGCGCCGACCGGGCGGTCCCAGGCGCTGGTGGCGTTGGCCTCGACGGCCGCCTCGATCTTCATCTCGAGCTCGTCGGGCAGCTTGTGCCCACCGGCCGCGAAGAGCTTGATCCCGTTGTCCGGCATCGGGTTGTGCGAGGCGGAGAGCATCACGCCCAGGTCCGCCTTCGCCTCGGCGGTGAGGTACGCGACCGCCGGGGTCGGCAGCACGCCCACCCGGATCACGGTGGCGCCGGCGCTGGTCAGCCCGGCGACGACGGCGGCCTCCAGCATCTCGCCGCTGGCCCGGGTGTCCCGGCCGACGACCGCGACCGGCGGATGACTCCGATCCGTCTCGGCGAGTGTGTGGGCAGCCGCGACCGCCACCGCGAGAGCCAACTCCGGGGTGAGATCCACATTCGCCCGCCCGCGGACGCCGTCCGTGCCGAACAACCGACCCATACCCGCCAACCTCCGATGACACTGCCGATGCGAGGTGAAGACGGAAACGGCCGGCCCACCTCCCGGAGAGGGGAGGCGGACCGGCCGTCCGTCAGACGTACAACGCGCCGCTGAAGATCAGCGCTTCGAGTACTGAGGAGCCTTACGGGCCTTCTTGAGGCCGTACTTCTTGCTCTCCTTGACCCGGGCGTCCCGGGTCAGGAAGCCGGCCTTCTTCAGGGCCGGGCGGTCGTCCGGCTCGTTGACGATCAGCGCCCGGGCGATGGCGAGCCGCAGCGCGCCGGCCTGGCCGGTGATGCCGCCACCCCGCAGGTTGGCGATGACGTCGAACGTCTCCGGCTTCTCGGCGGTCACCAGCGGGTCCTTGATGAGCTGCTGGTGCACCTTGCTCGGGAAGTAGGCCTCGAGGTCGCGGCCGTTGCAGGTGATCTTGCCGGAGCCCGGGACGATGCGAACCCGGACGATGGCCTCCTTGCGGCGACCCACGGTCTGGATCGGCCGGTCACCACGAGGCGCGCGGGCGACGGGCGCCGGCGCCTCGGTGGCCTCGGGGGCAACCTCGGTGGCGGTGATGTCGGTCATGCTGTTTCCTTCGCCCGCGCTCACTGCGCGATCTGCTTGATCTCGAACGGCACCGGCGACTGCGCGGCGTGCGGGTGCTCAGCACCGGCGTAGACCTTCAGCTTCTTGAGGAGCTGACGGCCGAGCTTGTTGTGCGGGAGCATCCCCTTGACGGCCAGCTCGATGGCCCGCTCGGGACGCTTGGTCAGCAGCTCGTCGTAGCCGACCTGCTTCAGACCACCCGGGTAACCGGAGTGCCGGTAGGCGATCTTGGTCTGACGCTTGTTGCCGGTCAGCGCGACCTTGCCCGCGTTCACGATGACGACGAAGTCGCCCGTGTCGACGTGCGGCGCGAAAGTCGGCTTGTGCTTACCACGCAGCAACGTGGCGGCGTGGGTGGCCAGGCGGCCCAGCACGACATCAGAGGCGTCGATGACGTGCCACTGACGCTCGATCTCACCCGGCTTCGGGCTGTACGTACGCACAGGTCTACCTTGTCTCGTCGTCGGTCTGGGGTCGCGCGCCGAGGTCACCAGGCGCGCACGAACGACCAAGCGTACCTGATGTGGCACGCCTCTGGATGTCGTACAACAGCAGGCAACGATACCCGGCGCCCCGTCGGCTGGTCAAAACGGGGTCCCGTCGCGCGCGGCCCACGCCAGGACGGTGGCCCGCGTCACACTCCGGGCAGTCGGCGCGCCCCCTGCCGCAGCGGTGGTGAGCGGGCGGAGTCAGAGCTGTTGCAGGATGCGCAGCGCGCGGCCGACCCGGAGCATGGTGTCGGCGTCGGCGACGTCGACGCACTCGGTGAACCACTTCTTCATGGGCGAGGAGATCCGGTCGGGCATCACCACGTACCCGCCCATCGACACGGCCAGCGGCGAGTCGCGCAGCAGCGCCTGCTCGACCACCTCGACCACGATCACGATGGGCACCTCGGTGGAGTTGTAGACGTCCGAGCTGACCACCAGTCCGAGCCGTTCGCGGGCGCCCTCGATGCGCCAGACCTCACCCCTACGCAGCACGCGGGCGACCGCCGAAGAGCAGGTCGTCGACCATGCCCACCTCGCTGGCGTCGGCGAGCGCGGCCGATTCCAGGTCGAGGCCGGCGCGGCGTACGGCGGCGGCGTGCGCCGCGAAGACCTCGCGCAGCGCCTTCTCCCGGGCCGCCTGGTCCATCCACGCCGAGAGCGACAGCCCTTCGCGCTTGGCGAACCGCCGGGCCTCCTCGATCGTCTCGTCCGAGAACGACAGGGTCACCTTGGCAGTCATGCGGGGAGATTACCCAGCGGTATGACCGGTAGTCATCCCGTGGACCGTTCGTCGCGGCGGAGGGGACGCCAGAACGCCCACCGGGAGCATCGGGCGCAAAACGGTCACGGGCCCGCGGCCGAGGGGATCGCGGGGCCGCCGCCACCAGCGGA
The DNA here is from genome assembly GCF_044466625.1 of Micromonospora sp. NPDC049366. Taxonomy (NCBI): domain Bacteria; kingdom Bacillati; phylum Actinomycetota; class Actinomycetes; order Micromonosporales; family Micromonosporaceae; genus Micromonospora; species Micromonospora sp. NPDC049366. Next base: position 595,843 of record NZ_JBITMV010000001.1, on the reverse strand, counting down.
GATCAGGCCGCGTGGCCGCCGAAGACGGCGAACCGCCACTCCTTGAAGAAACAGTCCACGTCGACCAACCCCGCCTCGGTGAGCCAGTCGCACTGGGCGCCCACCGGGGCCGGCCGGTCGTACGCCATCCGCACCCGCGCCGCGGCGATCTCCTCGTCGTCCGAGCCGAGCGCGCTGATCCGCTCCCGCCAGACCTCGTCGTAGCGCCGGTCCAGGCCCGGGGTCGGGCCGGCCACCTGCTCGGCGTTGACGAAGACGCCGCCGGGGCGCAGGTGCGCGGGGAGCCGCCGGTAGAGCGCCCGCTTGCCGGCGTCGTCGAGGTGGTGGATGGCCAGGGCGCTGACCACGGCGTCGTAACGACCGGTCGGCAGCGGGTCGGCCAGGTCGGCCCGGACCGTGCGGTGCGGCACGCCCCGCGCGCGCAGGTGGTCGGCGGCGACCGCCAGCATCGCCGGCGCGGCGTCGACGAGGGTCAGCCGGATCCCGGGCACCGCCGCGGCGAGCAGCAGGGAGAGCAGGCCGGTGCCCGCCCCCAGGTCCAGCACCTCGGGCGTGCGCCCGGCGGCCACGGCGGCCCGCAGCGGCGGCGCGGCCACCTCGACAGCGGTGCCGTAGAAGGCGTCGAAGCAGGGCACGAGCCGGCGACGGGCCTCGTCGTAGGTGCCGGCGACGGCGTCGAAGGCATCGGCGACGGTCATGGCACCCTCCCGAAATATAGGATTCCTGTCTCATATTCTAAACGCTGCAGGTCCCTCCGTCAGCACCGTGCGGTGTGAGCCGCTCGTGACAGGACCGAAACAGGAGGGACCCGGCCCGGAAACCGCCCGGCGGCACGCTTTGCCGACATGACAGACGGTGCACGGTCGGCGACTCGACCGGGGCGCACGCCCCGGGAGGCAGCGACGCGCTGCCCGTACTGCGCCCGCCAGTGCGGCAACGTGCTGCGCGAGGAGGCCGACCGGGTGGCCGTGCTCCCCCGGCGCCTCCCCACCAACGGCGGCGGGCTCTGCCGGAAGAGCGGGACCACCCCCGACGCGTGGCGGCACCTCGACCTACCCGGAGCGGCCGCGCTCCGGCACGAGGTGCGCTGCCGGGGCGACCGGGTCGAGGTGCGGCTGCGACAGGAGGGGTGATGCGGGGGGAACTGGCCGGCTTCACCATCGGCGTGACCGCCGACCGGCGACGCGACGAACTGGCCGCGCTGCTGGAGCGGCGCGGCGCCCGGGTGGTGCTCGCGCCGGCGCTGCGGATCGTGCCGCTGGCCGACGACACGGAGCTGCGCGAGGCGACCCGCGCCTGCCTGGACCAACCACCGGACATCCTGATGGCGAACACCGGCATCGGTATGCGGGGCTGGCTGGAGGCCGCCGAGGGGTGGGGGCTGGCCGAGCCGCTGCGCTCGGTGCTGGCCGAGGCGTACGTGGTGGCGCGCGGACCGAAGGCACGCGGGGCGATCCGCGCCGCCGGGCTGCACCACGAGTGGTCACCGGTCTCGGAGAGCTGCGACGAGGTGGTCGACCACCTGCGCCGACGCGGGGTGGCCGGGCAGGTCATCGCCATGCAGCTGCACGGTGAGCGGCAGCCGGAGTGCACGCAGGCGCTGGAGGAGGCCGGCGCCACGGTTATCGAGGTGCCGGTGTACCGGTGGGCCCCGCCGACCGACCCGGCCCCGCTGCACCGGCTCATCGACCTGATCGCCGGCCGGCTGGTCGACGCGGTCACCTTCACCTCGGCGCCGGCGACGGAGGCGTTGCTGCGGGCGGCCGGGGACCGCACCGACGCGGTCCTCGACGCACTCCGCTCCGACGTGCTCGCCTGCTGCGTCGGGCCGGTCACCGCCGAGCCGCTGGTGCGCCGCGGCGTGCCGGTCACCGCGCCGAACCGGGCCCGGCTCGGCGCGCTGGCCCGCACCATCGTCGACGAGCTGCCCCGCCGGACCCTCTCCTGCAAGGCGGCCGGACACGTGCTCACGCTGCGCGGGCACGCCGCCGTGATCGACGGGGAGCTGCGCCCACTCGCGCCGGCCCCGATGGCGGTGCTGCGGGCGCTCGCCCAGTCTCCCGGCCGGGTGCTGTCCCGCACCGCGCTGCTGCGTACGCTGCCGCGCGGCGCCGACGAGCACGCGGTGGAGATGGCGGTGGCCCGGCTCCGCGCCGGCCTGCGCGCTCCCCGCGTGGTGCAGACCGTCGTCAAGCGGGGCTACCGCCTGCGTGTGGACTGAGCCGCCCGGGCGGGCGCAACGGTCTGCGACCCGCCCGGCACGGGCACGAGCAGCGCTCGCTCCGAGAGGACGACGGCCCGGGGCGGCGTCAGCCCACCGGGGTCGCGTACCCCCGGCCGTGCTCCGCCTGCAGCCGCGCCATCGCGTGCTCCACGACGGTCACCAGCACCTGCTTGACCGAGTCCCGGTGCCGGGCGTCCGTCATGACCAGCGGCACCTCGGGCGAGATGGCCAACGCCTCGCGTACCTCCGCCAGCTCGTACTGCGGCGCCCCGTCGAAGGCGTTCAGCGCGACCACGTACGGCAGTCTGCGGTTCTCGAAGTAGTCCAGCGGCGCGAAGGCATCGGTGATCCGGCGGGTGTCCACCAGGACGGCGGCACCGACCGCACCCCGGATGATCTCGTCCCACATGAACCAGAAGCGCGTCTGGCCCGGGGTGCCGAAGAGGTAGAGGATCAGGTCCTCGGCCATCGTGATACGGCCGAAGTCCATGGCGACCGTCGTGGTCTCCTTGCCGGGCACCTTGGACGGATCGTCGATGCCGACGCCGGCCGCGGTCATCACCGCCTCGGTGGTCAGCGGTGTGATCTCGGAGATCGAGCCGACCAGCGTCGTCTTGCCGACGCCGAACCCACCCGCGACCACGATCTTGGCGGAGACGATCCCGCGGCTCTGCCGCCCCGCGGCGGGGTCATAGCCTGCGAAGTCCACTTAGCACCCTTCCCAGCATTTCCATTCGCTCCTCGAACCCCTCGGCCGGAGCGGCAGTGTGTAGCGTCAGCAGGCCCTCGGCCACCATGTCGGCGACCAGCACCCGGGCGACGCCGAGCGGCATCCGGGTGTACGCGGCGATCTCCGCCAGCGACTGCGCTCGGCCTTCGCAGACGGTGGCGATGCGGTACTTGTCGTGCCCGGCGAACCGGGCCTCGGCCACCTGGGTCGGGGAGGCCGTCAACACCGCCTCCAGGGCGATGTCCTGCCGTGGTTCGGTGCGGCCACGGGTGACCGCGTACGGACGCACGAGCGCACCTCTCGGGTCACGCCGCTGGTCCATCCGCGATCACCTCCTCTCCACTTTCCGGGGCCACTCGGCCCCGGGCTCCCCCGTACGTGGTCGATGCGCGGCGGCCACGCCGCGCCCGGTTACGAGCGCACCGCATCCCGGGGCAGCGGCACCAGTGCGGCACCCACCCGCTCCACGAGCAGTGCCATCTCGTACCCGACCTGGCCCACGTCGCAGCTGCGCGCGGCCAGCACGGCCATCGAGGACCCGTCGCTGATGGACATCAGGAAGAGGTAGCCGCTGTCCATCTCGATGACGGTCTGCAGCACACCACCGGCGCTGAACATCCGGGCGGCGCCCTCGGTCAGGCTCACCACGCCGGAGGTGATCGCGGCGAGCTGGTCCGCCCGGTCCGCGGGAAGGTCCCGGGACGAGGCGAGCAGCAGCCCGTCGGCGGACACCGCCACCACGTGGGCGATTCCCGCCACGCTGTCGGCGAAGTTGGTGAGCAGCCAACCCATGTCCTGCATGGCCGCTGGCCTGTTCATCGGGTCTCCTTGGTCGAGGTGCGGATCTGGTCCGTTCCGGCCGTCCGCCCGCGCTGGACGCCGCGGTGGTAGGCCGACAACAGGCCACGTACTTCATCGGGGGTGCGCCGGCTGGGCCCCCGGCCGCCGCGCGGCTCGACGCCGCCCGGCACGAGCTGCGCCTGCGGCACCCGCTTGGGCAGGCCCGAGCGGGTGGTGCCGCCACTGGCCGGCTCGGCGGCCCGGGTGGCACGCGACCAACCCTCGTCGGCCGCCGTCCGCCAGGCGTTCGCGTCGGCCGCGGGAGCCCCGCCGGGCGTGCTCGCCGGCGGAGTGTACGACGGGGGCGGCGCCTGCGGTGGGGTCCCCGTGCCACCGCCCCCGGGAGTCCGGGTGGGCAGCGGGGTGGTGGTCGACGCGACCGGCGCAGGGGCGACCGGCGCGGCCGGCGCGGTGGTGGTCGGCGTGCCCGGGGCGGGCTCGTCGAACTGGGGCCGGGCGAAGATGGCGGTCGCGTCGTCGCCGTGGGACCGGAACCAGACCGCCTCCATCTCCCGGAAGATCGGGGCCTCGGCCGCCGGCTCCGGCCGGACCGCGATCGGCGTCGACGGGGCGAGCGGCGGGGCCGGCGGCGGGACGGGCGGAGCCGGCGGGGTGGCCGCCAGGCCACCGGCGACCGGCCCCAGCGGCAGCGCCGGGGCGGGGATCGACTCGGCCGCGGAACTGCGGCGCGGCAGCGGGGCGAGCGTCGGATGCCCGGCCGACCGGCCGAAGCCGGAGTCGTACGCCGGCCGGGTCGGCGGCGCGGTCGGCGGCGGCACCGCGGCCGGCACGGTCGGAAGCGCCGCGGTGGCTCCGCCGGCCGGGACGGTCGGCAGCGTCCCCGTGGGGCCGCCGGCCGACACGGTCGGCGCAGTGTCGCGCGCCTCGACCGGCGGCTGCCAGGGCGCCGGGGCGGGGGTGCCGGTACGCCACTGGTCGGTCAGCGTCCGGGCCGAGGTGAGGCCGGTGCGCGGCTCCGCGAGGGCGACCGGGGCGAGCGGGGCCGGCTCGGCCGCCAGCGGCTGGCGCGGCCGGGTGAGCGCCTGGTCGCGGCCCCGGTTGGCGGGCAGCACCACGGTGGAGTTGGGCAGCGTGATCTGCGCGACCGTGCCGCCCTCGACGTTGCGGCGCAGCTCCACCCGGATGCCGTAGCGGGAGGCGAGCCGGCTCACCACGGCGAGACCCATCAGCCGGAACGCCGCGACGTCCACGGTCGGCGGGGCGGCCAGTCGCCGGTTCAGGGAGTCGAGCTGCTCGTCGCTCAGCCCGAGCCCGCGGTCCTCGATCTGGATCAGGACGTAGTCGCGGATCCGCCGGCCGTCGGCCACCACCGTCGTGTTGGGCGGCGAGAAGCGGGTGGCGTTGTCGAGCAGCTCGGCGACGAGGCGGACCACGTCGTTGACGGCGTGCGCGGCGACCGAGATGTCGGTGTCGAGCGTGCCGAACTCGATGCGGTTGTAGAGCTCCACCTCGGACTGCGCGGCCCGCAGCACGTCCACGAGCAGGGCGTCGTCGCGACGCGGCACGGCCGAGTCGGCGCCGGCGAGGACCAGCAGGTTCTCGTCGTTGCGGCGCATCCGGGTGGCCAGGTGGTCCAGCTCGAAGAGCTGGGCCAGCCGCTTCGGGTCCTCCTCGCCGCGCTCGATCGCGTCCAGCTCACCGATCATCCGATCGACCAGGGTCTGACTGCGCCGGGCCAGGTTGAGGAACATCGCCGAGACGCTGGTACGCAGCGCGGCCTGCTCGGCGGCGACCCGGACCGCCTCCCGGTGCACGACGTTGAAGGCGGAGGCGACCTGGCCGACCTCGTCCCGGTTGGGCAGGTTGATCGGGTCCCGCACCTGCCGGACGATCTCGTCCACGCCGCCCTCGGCGACGCTGCTCATGGTCTGCAGCCGCTGCACCGCGTCCGGCAGGTCGTGGTTGGCCACCGAGAGCGCGCCCTCGCGGAGCCGGCGCAGCGAGTCGTTGAGCGAACGGGCCAACACCACGGCGAGCGAGACCGCGATGAGCAGGGTCAGCAGGACCAGCAGCGACTCGACGACGGCCTGCCGGATCACGTCCGACCGGGCCTGGTCGGTCTGCGCGTACAACTGGTTCTCCAGCTGGATCTCGGCCCAGCGCATGAGGTCGTTGACCGCGCCGATGGCGGCGGTGGCGTCCTGCGCGCTGACCAGGGGGCGCTGCCCGACGGACCGGGTGATGTCGGCCGCGACGCGGTCGGCGAGGCCGACGGCGTCACCGGAGACGGTGCTGTTCACCAGGGCGCGCTGCCCCGGCGCGGCGGCCAGCGAGAAGGCGAGCAGCGCCTCCTGCTGACTGGTCAGCGTGGCCACGAAGGAGGAGAACTGCTCCTCGTCGAGCTGCCCGGCGCTGAGCGCGGTGAAGGCCACCGCCTCCTCCTCGGCGACGGACGACTTCGCGCGGGCGAACGCGGCGACGGCGCGCCGGCTGTCCGAGAGGCTCTCGCTGCCGGGCAGCTGGGCGAGGCCGTCGCCGTAGGAGACCAGGTCGGCGAGGATGACGCCGTATCGCAGCACCGCCTCGGCGACCGCCATCTGCCGGCGGGCCGTCACCTCCTGCCGGGTGCTGCCCAGCGTGTCCAGGTGGTCGTCGATCGCGGCCAACCGGTCCGCGACCGCGGCCGGAACCTCACCGACCCGGGCGCGCTCCGCGCGGTACTCCGCGATCCGCTCGTCGGTCCGGCGCACCCGCAGGTTGTACGCGTCGGCCGGCTGCTGCGGCAGGGCCAGGTACGCCGCCGCGGCCATCCGCTCGGCGTGCAGGTCCTGGGTGAGCGCGGACACGTCGGTGGAGAGCGCGGTCAGCGACCGCGCCTGGCTGGCCTCGTAGGCGCCCTCGCCGACCGAGATGAGCCGGACGGTCGCCAGTGCGATCACCGCCGCGACGGGCACCACCAGGATCAGCGCCAGCTTCGACCGGATCCGGGCATCCCGGAGCCGGAACAGCCGGCGAGGACTGCGCCGGGCCTTCGCGCGGGTTTCGGGCAGGGCCGTCGGTCCGCTGCTCACGACATCGCCTCCGTCGTATCTTCCACGCCTGGCCCGCCGAACGGTGCCGGACGCGGTGGGCGGCGGCACGCGCGGCACGGCCGCGATTTCATCAGAGAGAGTCCTGTTTGGGAAGCCGCGGTGGGGCAGGAAACGGTCGGACGGCACGGATCCCGTCTTCCGGTCAACTGACACCTTCATTTCCGCAAGCCCGTGAACTGGGCACGTAACTCCAGAGTGGTCACCCGTGCGTGCAGGGTGATCGTTTGCAAACATCGTGTGACCCCAGCATGTGGGATGACCGTCCCGAAACGACCACACCTGCCCGCTTGACCGCGACGCCCGCCGTTGGCAAGGTTTTGCAGGCTTCGCGCACACCGTACGGCAGACTGTTCCCGCTCCTCCACTGAGGACGGACTAGCGGCGGTGACCGGGCAGCGCCCGCGCCCGCACCTGGAGGACGACTTTGAGTTCCATCCGCTCCACGACCATCGCGGCGGTCGCCTCCGTCGTGCTGGCCGCCACCCTCACCGGCTGCCAGTTCGGCGCGGCGGACAAGGCGGCGAGTCCGATCGTGATCGCCGCGGACCTCGAACTCTCCGGCGCGGCCGCCCCGATCGGGCAGGCGTACCAGCGCGCGCTGGACCTGAAGGTCCGGCAGCTCAACGCCTCCGGCGCGCTGAACGGCCGGCGGATCGATCTGCGGGTGAAGGACAACCGGTCCGACGCCAGCGAGTCGCTGCGCAACATCGGTGACTTCAGCAAGGACGACCGGGTCAGCGCGATCATCATGGGCGGCTGCAACGCGTGCGCCATCGGCGCGGTGGGGACGATCAACGAGAAGAAGATCCCCACCATCGCGCTCGCCGCCGCCGACGCGGTGGCCAGCCCGGTGGCCGAACGGCGGTACATGTTCAAGCTCGGCCCCAACGCCGCCGACAGCGCGAGCGCCCTCACCAGCGAGCTGCGCCGCAAGGGCGTCCGCAAGGTCGGGGTGGTCCACAGCGACGACGACTACGGGCGGGAGGGGCTGGCCGCGCTGCGCCGCGAGTTCGCCAACGCCGGCATCCGGCCGCCGCGCGAGGCGTCGGTGCGGATCACCGACACGGACGTCAGCCAGGCCGTTCGCTCCGCCACCGTCGGCAAGCCCGACGCGCTGATCATCTGGACCCCGCCGGAGCAGGCCTCCCTGGCCGCCACCGCCGCCCAGCAGGCCGGCTACGCCGGGTCGCTCTACTTCGACGCCGGGGCGGCCGGTGACCTGTTCCTGGGGTCGGCGGCCCGGGCCACCGAGCGGGCCACCCTGATCTTCACCCAGACCATGGTGATCGACGACGTCATCGCCACCACCCCGGCGAAGGCGGCCCGGCGGCAGTGGTTCCAGGACTACACGGCGCGCTTCGGCGGCTACAACGGCGCCTCGTCGTTCGCCGCGGACGCCGTCCAGCTCATCGCCGACGCGGAGCTGCGGGCGGGCAGCCCGGACGGCAGGGTCGACCGCGACGGAATCCGCGACGTGCTGGAGACCTCCCAGCTGGACGGGCTCTCCGGACCGATCCGGATGACCCCGGACAACCACAGCGGCCTGATGCCCCAGGCGCTGACCACCCTGGTGGCCCGCAACGGCCGCTGGCGCCTGGCCGGCTGACCCAGCCCCTGCCCCACGGCAGAAACGCCGCGATCTCGCAGCTCGTGCCCCCGAGGGGCCGGGAACGCCCGGTCTCGTCGGGGCGGAACCTGCAAGATCGCGGCGTTTGCCGTGTCAGCGGGTGCTCGTTGTTTCGCGGACCCAGGGCAGGGCCAGTCGTTCGGCCAGCACCAGCGCGCTGTAGAGCAGGATGCTGACCAACGCCACCAGCATGATCGCGGCCCACGCGGTGGCGGTGTCGCCGACGCCGGCGTACTGCTGGATGACATAGCCGAGGCCGCCCTCGCCGGCCTGGAACTCACCGATCACCGCGCCGATCGCGGCCAGCGGCATCGCGACCTTGAGGCCGACGAAGATCTGCGGCAGCGCGGCCGGGAAGCGCACCTTGCGGAACGCCTGCCAGCGGGACGCGTTCCAGGAACGGACCAGCTCGGCCAGGTCCGCCGGCGTGGTGGTCAGCCCCGTCGCGGTGGAGAGCACGATCGGGAAGAAGCAGAGCAGGAAGACCATCGTGAGGATCGGCCGCTGACCCCAGCCGAGCGCGACCACCAGCAGTGGGCCCAATGTGATCTTGGGCACCGCGTTGACCGCGACGAGCAGCGGCGTGAACATCCGCTCCACCATGCGGGACGACGCGAGCGACAGTCCGATCAGGACGCCGGCCACCGCGGAGAGCGCGAAGCCGATCAGGATCTCCAGAGTGGTGTCGCCGGTGTGCTCCAGCATCCGGGCCGGCTTGTCGACGAACGCGGTCAGCACGTCCGCCGGGGGCGGCAGCGCCGCCGGATGCACCAGCTCCAGCCGGGCGACCAGCCACCACACCGCGAGCGCGACCAGCAGGCCGACCGCGGGCAGCAGGCCCGCGCCCGCGCCGGATCGCAACCGCGCCGAGCGGCGTACGCGAACGGCCGGCGCACCCTCCGCCGGTGTCGGTTCGGTCGCCGGCTCCGCCGACCGGACCTCGGTCATGGTTCCTCCTTCGGATCCGCCGGCTCGGTGACCGGCACGCAGCCGGGGTGCGCCCCGCCGTGGCCGGCGGAACGCACCCCGGGGGGACCGTGGCGATCAGGCCTTCGGCGCGAGGTTGAAGTCGATGATCTGGTCGGGCGTGATGTTCTGCTTCAGGGCGCCGGCGCCCTGGAGGATCGCGATGCTCTTGGCCACCCGGCCGCTGTCCAGGGTGCCCAGCTGGGTGCCGGAGTTGCTGGACCGGACGTAGCCGGCCATCAGCTGCAGCTCGGCGGCGGCCGCCGCCGGGTTGGTGGCGTCCACGTTCTTCTTCAGGATGTCCGCCGCCTCCTGCGGGTTGGTCAGGCTGTACTCCAGACCCTTCATCAGCGCCGCGGTGAACTTCTTCACCATCTCCGGCTTCTCCTTGGCGTTCTTCGCCGAGGTGATGAGCACGTTGCCGTAGAGGTCCTGCATCACGTTGCTGTACGGCAGCATGACGGCCTTCTTGCCCTTGGCCACCGACTCGATGGTGGGCTGACCCACGACGAACTGCCCGATGCCGTCGACCTGGCCGGCGGCGAGCGTGCCGATCAGCGTCTGCGCCTCACCGTTGACCCAGGTCACCTTGCTGGCGTCGATGCCGGCCATCCGCGCGTACGTCGGGAAGAGATTGCGGACCACCGACCCGGGGGTGTCGGCGAGCTTCTTGCCCTCCAGGTCCTTCGGCGAGGCGATGCCCTTGCCCTCCAGGGTGGCGATGCCCGCCATGGTGCGCTGCTGGATCGCGGCGACCGCGATGAAGTCCTTCGCCTGGCCGTTGCCGAGCTGGAGCAGACCACCGGTCAGGTCGATCGGGCCGAAGTCGGCCTGGCCGCCGACGATCGTCTGGATCACACCACCGGTGCCCTGACCGGCCTTGATCTCGACGTCGAAGCCGGCCTCCTTGAAGAAGCCCTTCTCCTTCGCCACCCAGGCATAGGAGTCACGGCCGAAGTTGCCGAACGAGGTGAGGTAGGTCACCTTCTCCAGTGGGCCGCCGCTGCCACCCGCAGCGTCCTTGTCGGAATCCGAGTCGCCGCTGCAACCGGCGACGAAAGCGAGGGCGGTGGCCAGGGCGGCCGCGGCGACCGTACGGGTCAGCCTTCTCATCAGTGCACCATGTCCTTTCCGACCGGGGGGCGGCAGGCCCGCCGGCGGGGTTCTGTCAGGGGGCCGGCGCAAGGGGGCAGGCCGGCACCACCGTCGTGAGGGGATTCGCGGGCACAGCGTACGAGAACCTCACCTTTGCGACGCCAGGCGTGTCGGGTTGCGGAACGGAAACAAAACGGCGACGACCCCGGACGGTGCGTTACGGGCATGAGCCGGATAGTGTGTGTCGGATTCCTGACCCCCCGCTCAGTGGAGGCCGGCCGGAGATGATCCGACTGTCCGGTGTGTCCCGTACCTTCGACGGCCGTTCGGGCCGGGTCGAGGCGTTACGGGGCATCGACCTCGACGTCGCCGAGGGCGAGTTCGTGGCGGTTCTCGGCCGCTCCGGCTGCGGCAAGTCCACCCTGCTCCGGCTGGTCGCCGGGCTGCTGCCGGTCACCAGCGGCGAGATCACCGTCGCCGGCACGCCCGTCTCGAAGCCCCGCCGGGACATCGCCATGCTGTTCCAGCGGCCGGCCCTGCTGCCGTGGCGCACGGTGCTCGACAACGTGCTGCTCCCGGTCGAGATCTTCGGCTGGAGCCGGTCGAAGTACCGCGAGCGCGCCCGCCAACTGCTCGACCTCGCCGGTCTGGCCGGGTTCGAGAAGCGCCTGCCCCACGAGCTGTCCGGGGGCATGCAGCAGCGCGTCTCGCTCTGCCGGTCGCTGATCGGTGAGCCCCGCGTGATGCTGATGGACGAGCCGTTCTCCGCGCTGGACGCGCTCACCCGCGAGGAGCTCTCCGGTGAGCTGCAGCGGGTGCACATGGAGAACGGCGCCACTGTCGTCTTCGTCACCCACTCGATCGACGAGGCGGTGCTGCTCGCCGACCGGGTCGTCGTGCTCAGCCCTCGACCGGGCCGGATCCGCAAGGTCGTCGAGGTGGACATCCCCCGGCCGCGCACGCTCGGCCGCAACGCGCACCTCGCGGACGTGGCGCGGGTCAGCGCCGACCTGCACGAACTGCTGATGGAACGTGAAGAACCGGCTGCCGCCGGCACGGAGGGACGATGAGCATGCGGGTGTCGGTCTTCACCGAACCGCACCGGGGCGCCAGCTACGACGACCAACTCCGCTTCGCCCAGCTCGTCGAGGAGACCGGTTTCGAGGGCTTCCTCCGGGCCGACCACTACCAGTCGATGGGTGCCGACCCGGGCCTGCCGGGGCCGACCGACGCCTGGCTGACGCTGGCCGCGCTGGCGCGGGAGACCAGCCGGATCCGGCTCGGCACGCTGGTCACCTCGGCGACCTTCCGGCTGCCCGGCCCGCTCGCGGTGATGGTGGCGCAGGTCGACCAGATGAGCGGCGGCCGGGTCGAGCTGGGCATCGGCGCCGGCTGGTTCGAGCGCGAGCACACCTCCTACGGCATTCCGTTCCCCCGGGTCGGCGAGCGCTTCGACCGGCTGGCCGAGCAGCTCGAAGTGATCACCGGTCTCTGGCGTACGCCGGTCGGCGAGTCCTTCACCTTCACCGGTGACCACTATCGGCTGATGGAGGCTCCCGCGCTGCCGAAGCCGGTGCAGGCGCCGGGCCCGCCGATCATCGTGGGCGGCCGCGGTCCGAAGCGGACGCCGGAGCTGGCCGCCCGCCACGCCGACGAGTTCAACATGCCCTTCAAGTCGGTGGCGGAGACCGCCGAGGCGTACGACCGGGTGCGGGAGGCCTGTGACCGGGTCGGCCGCGCCGAGTCCGGTCGGCCGCCGCTGGTGCTGTCCGCCGGGATCGTGGTGGCGATCGGCCGCACCGACGCCGAGGCGCAGCGGCGGGCCGCGCCGCTGCACGTCGCCAGCGCGCTCCCGCCGGAGGACGCGGTGGTCGGCTCCCCCGCCCAACTCGTCGAGCGGATCGGGCAGTTCGCGGCGATCGGCGCCACCCGCGTCCACCTGCGTCTGATCGAGCTCGCCGACCTGGACCACCTGGAGCTGATCGCGAGCGACGTGCTCCCTCAGCTGGACGGAGAACGATGACCGACGTGACGGTGCCGACCGAGGGCCTGGAGCTCGGGCCGGTGGGCCAGGAGATCGTGTACGAGAACGACCGGGTCCGGGTGTGGCACATCCGGCTGGAGCCGGGTGAGCGGCAACCGCTGCACCGGCACGACCACCCGTATCTGGTAGTGGCGATCCAGGGCGCGAAGAACGTGGTGCAGACGGTCGACGGCACCCGCATCGACGCGGACGAACCGACCGGAGGCGTGGTCTACCGCGATCCGGGTGCGGTGCACATGCTGACCAACGTCGGGGACACGACGTACCTGGCCCGCCTGGTCGAATTGAAGTAGACCGGCCGGTCACGACCGGCGCGCCGCGCGGCGCGCCGGTGGCGATCCGGTGTACCCGGTGCGTAACGTGCCGGACATGGCCTTTCGGACCTGGGGCAGATTGCTGCTCACGGCGCTCGGGGTGAGCGTGCTGGCCGGGGCCGGTCAGCTGGGCATCGCGTACGGCTTCGGCATCGTCCGGCTCACCGGCGCCTTCAGCGGCGCGACCGTCAACCAGTGGCCGGCCCAGCTCGTCTGGGTGGGCTGGTTCGCGGCGAACGCCGCCGTCGCGGGTGCGGTCCTCACCGGGCGCCTCGCCCGACGGGACGTGCTGCCCGCCACCACCGGCCGGCACCTGGCCGTCGGCGCCGCCGCCGCGCTGGGCGCCACGGCCGTCGCGCCGCTCTGCATGCAGCCGGCCCGGGCGGCGGAGCTGGTCTCCGTCGACCCGGTCTTCGCGGTCGGCATCTGCGCCGTCCTCGGCGCGATCGTCGGGGCGGGTGCGGCGATCGCCGTCCTGCTCAATCCGCCACTGGGGTGGAACATCGCCGCGGTGGCCGGCGCGATCTGGCTGCTCGCCCTGATCTCCGCGCTGCCCTCGGTCGGCGCGGCCGGACCGCTGCGTGCCGTACGCCTCGGCGTGCTGGAGCCGACCTGGCTCGCCACGGACGCCGCGCAGCGGCTGTCGCTGCTCCTGTTGCCCACCATCGGGCTGCTCGCCGGCGCGGCCAGCGCCGCGCTGGCCCGCTGGCGCGGTCACGTCCCGCTGGTCAGTGGAGCGACCGGCGTCGCCGGCCCGGTGCTGGTGGCGTTCGCCTACCTGACCGCCGGGCCCGGCGACGCGGTCAACCGCTACCAGACCACGCCCTACTACGCGGCGCTGATCGCGGTCGCCGCCGGCGCGCTCGGCGCGGCCGCGGCCGCCCTGCTGCGCTGGCCGCTCCGCGCTCACCCGCACGGCGCACACGCCACCGGCGCGCACGCGATCGAGCCGAGCGCCATCCTCCGCCCGCTGCCCGCCGGTCCGGCGCGTCCGTCCGCTTCCGCCGACCCGGCACGCCCGTCCGGCGCGGCATCGGCCGCCGGCGACGCGACCGCCGACGCCTCGACCGCCGACTGCGTGACCACGGGCGGCCCGGTCGCCGACGACCGCGCCAGCACCGGCCGTACGCCCGACCGGGTCGCCGGCGACCCGGCCTTCGACGGCTCCGCCGTCCAGAGCGCGCCGGCACACTGGGACTGGCCAGCCGGCGGCGGCAAGCCGCTGACGGTCGAGTCCACGCTCGGCTCGGCGATCCCGTCCACGCGGGCCGCGCAGTCCGCCCCCACCGGCGACCGCCCACCACCCGCCACCGGGCCCGCACCCTCGCCCGCATCCGCGGCGTCCACGCCCCCGGTGACCCGCATGGACGGTGGCCTCGGCGACGTGTCGGCCCTCGCCCGCACCGACGGGTCGGCCACCGGGCCGCACGACGCGCCCGAGAGCGACGCCGGCACGGAGCGCGCCGCCGCGGCGTCCGCTCCTGCTCCCCGCACCGATGCCGGCTCCGGTTCCGGCCCCGCCGGTGCTGCCGTCGACGGTGGGGCCGTCGCTGGCACCCGTGGCGAGCCGGCCGACAGTGATATCGGATTGAGCGCGATGACTCAGCGGCATAATTATGCCTCTGAGTCATCGTCCTCAATTCCCCATGTGCTTCCCGACGAGACCGGCCGCACGCGCGGGCGACGTACCGACGACGACGACGCGCACGGCGGACAGGCCACGCCGAGCCCGACGGCCACGGTGGGCCCCGCCACAAACCAGACCGCCGCAGACCAGACCGCCGCGAGCCAGGCCGCCGCGAGCCAGGCCACCCCCGCCCAGGCCGCCGCAGAGCGGAGCAGCGCTGGTGCGGCCGCCGGTGAAGGATCCCCGGCAGAGTCCACCGTCGGCGCGGCAGAGCCGCAGGAAGGCGTGGCGGCGGACACTCCGGCGACGGCGACGGCGGCGGCGACGCCGAAGCCGCGTCGCCCGCGCAAGACCCGGGCCTCGTCGAAGCCGACCGTCACACCGCAGGCCGCGCCCGACGGCGCGGAGGCACCCGCCAGCCCCACCGCCACCACCGCCAGCGACACCGGCACCGGCACCGGCACCGGCACCGGCACCGGCAGCAACGGCGACGTCGCCAGCACCCGGGCCGGCGGCGACGGGTCGCCGGCCGGACCGGCGAAGCGCCCCGCGAGCGGAGCGACCCACGAGTCGCCCGCGGCAGCGGAGACACCGACCGGTCACGGCGCACCAGCCGCGCGGAGGGCACCAGCCAGCCGGGACACAATGGCCAGTCAGGACACAACCGCCGGTCACGACACAACGGCCAGCCGGGAGACGCCGGCCGGTGACGGGACTCCGCGACCGACCGGCCCCCCGGCGGCGGCTCGGCCGGTGACGCCCGCGTGGCCGGTCCCGCCTCGGACCGCGCCGGTGGGTCCGGTGCCGGCGGGGGCCGGGCATGCCGGCGAGCCCGCCCCGCCTACGGGCCGCGACGACCTGGCGGGGTCGACGGGCCACGACGACCTGGCCGGGCTGTCCTGGCGAGCGGGGGGTCACGGCGGTGTGGCCGAGCAGGCCACCACGGGGTCCCGTGACGAGGCGTCGGAGCCACTCCCCCGGGCTCGGCACCGGGCACCGCTGCCCGACCTGAACCGGGCCACGGACTGGGAGGCGCTGGCCACGGCCCGGCGCGCCGGTCCCGCGTCCACCACGCCTGGCCACACCACACCGCGCCACACAGCACCGTCGGCCGAGGCGGCGGACGCCCCGTCGGCGACGGCCGCGGACGCACCCGAGGCCGATGCCGCCGAAAGCGCCTCGCCGCAGGAGCCGGCGACGGAGCAGTCCGCCGGCCGGGCCCGGAGTCGACTCGGGCTCTTCCGACGCAGCCGGGCCCGAGGTGACGCGGAGGCCAGCCCCGCCGAGCCGGAGCCGTTGGCGGAGCAGGACGAGGAGTACGTGGACTGGGTCGCCGGGTTGGGCCGTCCGCTCGCGGACAACGAGCCGGAGCAGGAGAGCGGTCGTCGGTCGCTGCGCTCGACCGGCCGCCACCACCGCGACTGACCGACCAGTCCGCACGGCGGCGGGCGACGGAGAACGAGGGGTGTCCGGGTCGACCCGGACACCCCTCGTCGTGTCAGCGGCACCGCCGCAGCGGGCGGCCCGGCTCAGGCCAGCGGCAGGTACACCCGGCCGCCGCCGGCCACGAACTCCTCCGACTTGTCCCGCATGCCACGGGCGGCGTAATCCTTCAACTCCTGAGTGATCTTCATGGAGCAGAACTTCGGGCCGCACATCGAGCAGAAGTGCGCCGTCTTGGCGGGCTCGGCCGGCAGCGTCGCGTCGTGGTAGGCCCGCGCGGTCTCCGGGTCGAGCGCCAGGTTGAACTGGTCCTCCCAGCGGAACTCGAACCGCGCCTTGGAGAGCGCGTCGTCCCACGCCTGCGCCCCGGGGTGCCCCTTCGCCAGGTCGGCGGCGTGGGCAGCGATCTTGTACGCGATCACGCCGGCCTTCACGTCGTCCCGGTCGGGCAGGCCCAGATGCTCCTTCGGCGTGACGTAGCAGAGCATCGCGGTGCCGAACATGCCGATCATCGCGGCGCCGATGGCCGACGTGATGTGGTCGTACGCGGGGGCGATGTCCGTGGTCAGCGGGCCGAGCGTGTAGAAGGGCGCCTCGTGGCACCACTCCTGCTGGAGGTCCACGTTCTCCTTGATCTTGTGCATCGGGACGTGACCCGGGCCCTCGATCATCACCTGGACGTCGTACTCCCAGGCGACCTTCGTCAGCTCACCGAGGGTCTTCAGCTCGGCGAACTGCGCCTCATCGTTGGCGTCCGCGATGGAGCCCGGGCGCAGCCCGTCACCGAGGGAGAACGTCACGTCGTAGCGCGCGAGGATCGCGCAGAGCTCCTCGAAGTTCGTGTAGAGGAAGTTCTCCTCGTGGTGCGCCAGGCACCAGGCCGCCATGATCGAGCCGCCGCGCGACACGATCCCGGTGACCCGGTCCACGGCCATCGGCACATACGGCAGCAGCACCCCGGCGTGCACGGTCATGTAGTCCACGCCCTGCTCGGCCTGCTCGATGACGGTCTCCCGGAACACCTCCCAGCTCAGCTTCACCGGGTCGCCGCCGACCTTCTCCAGCGCCTGGTAGATCGGCACGGTGCCGATCGGCACCGGCGAGTTCCGTACGATCGCCTCGCGGGTCTCGTGGATCCGCTTGCCGGTCGACAGGTCCATGACCGTGTCCGCGCCCCACCGGGTCGCCCAGGTCAGCTTCTCCACCTCCTCGGCGATCGACGAGCTGACGGCCGACGTGCCGATGTTGGCGTTGACCTTCACCAGGAACGCCTTGCCGATGATCGCCGGTTCACACTCCGGGTGGTTGACGTTGAGCGGGAGCACCGCCCGCCCGGCGGCGATCTCATCGCGGACGAACTCCGGCGCGACGCCCTCCCGGACGGCCACGAACTCCATCTCCGGCGTCACGATCCCCGCCCGGGCGTACGCGAGCTGCGTGGGGCGGCGCCCCTCCGTGCCGGCGAGCGGTGTGCCCGCACCCCGCACGGGGGCGACATCGCCGCGCTCGGCGATCCAGGGGCCGCGCAGCGGCGGCAGCCCCACCTCCGGGTCGGAGCCCGGTCCGGAGGTGTCGTAGAGGCGCACCGGCGGGTTGTCCCCGGTCAGCGTCACCTCGGCGAACGGCACCCGGACGTCCGGTCGGGCCCCCTCGACGTACACCTTGCGTCGTGCCTGCATGACAGCCTCCCTGATGATCAAACGGACCAGCCGAAGTGGTCCAGCGGGCCGCGTCCCGCGCCCAACTCCCAGCCCCGCGCGCCGGTCAGCGCGCGGTGCACGTACTCCTTGGCGGCCGCGACCGCCGCCGGCACCGGATCGCCCAGCGCCAGCCGGACGGCGATGGCCGCCGAGAACGAGCAGCCCGTGCCGTGGGTGTGCCGGGTGTCCACCCGGGGCGCCCGCAGCAGCGTGGTGACCCCGCCACCCACCAGCACGTCGACCGACTCACCGTCGACGTCCACGTCGCCGCCGGTCACGACCACGTGCGACGGGCCGCGCGCGGCGAGCGCCTCGCCCGCCGCGACCATCTCCTCGACCGTGGTCACCGGGCGTCCGGTGAGGGCCGCGGCCTCCGCGCAGTTCGGCGTCGCCACCTCGGCGTACGGGAGCAACCGCTCGACCGCCTCCACCACGCCCAGCCGGTGGCCGCTCGTGGCCACCAGCACCGGGTCGACGACCAGGTGGGGCAGCCGCCCGGCCTCGGCGACCCGGGCGACCGCGGCGGCCACCGCCGGGCTGCCGAGCATCCCGGTCTTGACCGCGCCCACGGTGAAGTCGGCCAGCACGCTGTCCACCTGTTCGCCGATGGTGGCCGGGGGCAGCGGCAGCACGGCGTCCACGCCCCGGGTGTTCTGGGCGGTGATCGCGGTGATGACGCTGGTCCCGTACGCGCCGAGCGCGGCGAAGACCTTGAGGTCGGCCTGGATGCCGGCGCCGCCGCCGGAGTCCGAGCCGGCGATGGTGAGGACGGTCGCCGGGGTCATCGCTGCGCTCCCGTGGCCAGGGTCGAGGGCTGCGGCCGGCCGCGCCCGGTCGGGCAGGTCAGGTAGGCGTCCCGCAGTGTCGCGGCCACCTCCGTGGGGTCCTCGGCCCGCATGATCGCACCGAGGACGGCGACTCCGGCGGCTCCCGCCTCGACGCACCGCCGCACCCGGTCGGGGGTCTCGATGCCGCCGAGGGCGAGGACCGGCACGGGGCTGGCCTCGATCAGCGCGGCCAGGCCGTCCGGGGTGAGAGGCGGGCCGTAGCCGGGCTTGGTCCGGCTGGGGTAGACCGGCGAGAGGGTGACGTAGTCCTCGGTGGAGAGTCGGGCCAGCTCGGTGGGGTCGTGGCAGGAGCGGCCGACCAGCCCGAGCAGCGGCGGCGGGTACGGGCCGGCCGCGGGCAGGTGGACGGCGTCCCCGTCGAGCGGGTCCGGGCCGGCGACGATCAGCGTCCCGCCGGTCTCGGCGAGGATCGGGCGCAGGTCGGCGGCGAGCGCGGCGCGTTCGGCACGGGGCAGGTCCTTCTCCCGCAGCACCACCCAGCGCACTCCCCCGGCGACCGCGGCGGCGACCACCTCCGCGAGGGGTCGGGTCGTCTGCCTCCGGTCGGTCAGGACGACGATCCCCGACGGTGCCGTCACAGGTCCGGCCTTCCCTCGTCCGGGGTGGAGGCGAGGGCGTGGTAGCGGCGGCTGATCCGGCCGGCGCCGGCCGCGAGGCGGCCGGCCTCGACCGCGTACCGCATGGCGGTCGCCATCGCGACGGGGTCGGCGGCCCGGGTGACCGCGCTGGCCAGCAGCACCGCGTCGCAGCCGAGCTCCATGGCGAGCGCGGCGTCGGACGCGGTGCCGATGCCCGCGTCGAGGATCACCGGCACCGGCACGCTCTGCCGGATCAGCCGGATGTGGTGCGGGTTGTTGATCCCCAGCCCGGAGCCGATCGGCGCGCCGGCCGGCATCACGGCCGCGCAGCCGACGTCGGCCAGGCGCCGCGCGAGCACGGGATCGTCGCTGGTGTACGGCAGGACGGTGAACCCGTCGGCGACCAGTTCCTCGGCGGCCCGGAGCAGCTCCATCCCGTCCGGGAGGAGGGTCCGCTCGTCGCCGATCACCTCCAACTTGATCCAGTCGGTGTCGAAGGCGTCCCGGGCCAGCCGAGCCACCTTGACCGCCTCCCCGGCCGTGTAGCAGCCGGCCGTGTTGGGCAGCAGCCGTACGCCGCACCGGTCCAGCAGCTCCAGCAGCCCGCCGGCGGTGCCGGGCGCGGTGTCCACGCGCCGCAGCGCCAGGGTGACCAGCTCCGTGCCGGAGGCGCGGATCGCCTGTTCGAGCAGTCGCAGGTTCGCGGCGCCGCCGGTGCCGAGGATGAGCCGCGAGGTGAAGGTGACCCCGCCGAGTTGGAAGGTCACGCCGCTCACCCGCCCTGGGCCGCGGTGAGCACCTCGACCCGGTCGCCGTCGCGCAGCACCGCGGCCGGCCAGCCGGCCCGTGGCACGACCTCGCCGTTCACCGCCACGGCCACGCCCCGGTGCTGCGGGGCGACCTCCCGCACCAGGTCCGCCACGGTCGCCTCGCCGGGGATCGTCCGCCCGGCCCCGTTCACCGTCAACTCCACGACTCCTCCTCGGTCCTCTGGTTCGGGGCGACGGCCGCCCCGGCCGACGCCGCGCCGACGCTGTCTGCCCGCGCCGCGAACCGGTCGGGCCGGAAGGGTGCGAGCAGCGGGTCGGGCGCCCCGCCGGTGACGAGATCGGCGATCAGGTCGGCGGTGACGGGGGTCAGCACGATGCCGTGCCGGTGGTGCCCGGTGGCCGCCAGCACGTCCGGCCGGCCGGGCAGCGCGCCGAGGATCGGGGCGTTGTCCGGCGTACCGGGTCGGTGGCCGGCGACCGTCTCGACCAGGTCGTACTCGGCCAGCTCGGGTAGCAGCTCGACGGCGGCACGCAGCAGGCGCAGCACCGCCCCGGCGGTGACGCTGGTGTCGCCGCGCTCCTCGACCGTCGCGCCGACCACCACCTCGCCGGTGTCGCGGGGCACGAGGTAGACGTGCTCGCCGTCGGCGTACCCCCGGATGACGTGCCGGAAGCCGGGCGGGCCGCCGTCGGGCGCGCGGAGCCTGATCACTTGGCCCTTCACCGGTCGGACGGGCAGCCCGGTCAGCGCGGCGGCACCGCAGCCGGCCGCCACGACCGTGACGGCGGCGTCCAGGTCGGCCAGCCGCCGCACCGCGCCGGGCACCAGCACGGCGCCCGCGCGTCTGGCGGCGGTCCGCAGCGCCGGGACCAACAGCCGCGGGTCGACCTGGTGGTCGGTGGGCGCCAGGGCCCCGCCGCGGACGCGGGGCGCCAGCGCCGGTTCGTGCTCGCGCAGCTCGCTGGGGCGCAGCGGGGTCACCGGCAGCCCGAGGTCCTGCTGGTACGCCCAGAGCCGGCGCGCCTCGGCCAGGTCGTCCCCGGTCAGCCCGACCATGAGCGTGCCCTCGGTGCGGTAGCCGAGCATGGCCCCGCTCGCCTCGGTGAGTTCGGCGGCGAATCCCGGCCAGCGGGCGGCCGACTCGACGAGCAGGTCGGTCAGCTCCCGCTCACCGAAGTGCGCCTCGGCGACCGGGCTGAGCATGCCGGCGGCCACCGAGGACGCCCCCGAGCCGGGCGCCGGGTCGTGGACGGTCACCCGCAGGCCCCGGGCGGCGCAGCGCCAGGCGACCGCGAGGCCGATCGGGCCCGCCCCCACCACCGCAACGTCCGGCCGGGCCCGGTCGACGTACGCCGACGGGGACCGGCCGGTCAGCACGTCAGCGCCCCGATCAGCTCGGCGGTGGCGCGGGCCGGATCGGCGGCGGCGGAGAGCGCGCCGACGACGGCCACCCCGTACGCGCCGGCCGCCCGCAGGGCCGGCACCTGGGCCGCGGTCACCCCGCCGATGGCGATGACCGGCACGTCGACGGCCTCGGCGACGGCGCGGACGCCGGTCACGCCGATGGGGGCCGGCAGCCCGTCCTTGGTGGTGGTCGCGTTGCAGGGGCCGACGCCGAGGTAGGTGGCACCGGCCGCGACGGCTGCCGTGGCGGTGTTCGGTTCCCGGGCGGTGGCGCCGAGCACGGCGGTGGGGCCGAGCACCCGGCGGGCCGCGTCGACCGGCAGGTCGTCCGCGCCGACGTGCCCGCCGGCGGCGTCCACCGCCAGTGCCACGTGCAGCCGGTCGTTGACCAGGCACCGGGCCCCGTACGGCGCGCAGAGCGCCACGATCCGGCTGGCCAGGTCGTACGTCTCGCGGTCGGTGGCGGTGTCCTCGACGCGGACCTGCACGACCAGGTCGGCGCGGGCGGCGGACAGCGCGGCCCGGACCACGGCGAGCGGATCTCGCCCGGGTCGGGTGTCGGTGATGAGATGCAATCGTCCCAGGGACGGCACGGCAACACTCCTCCCTGCGCCGGCATTACCCGGATCAGGTTCGACGGTCGGGGGCGAACAGCCCCCCTCTCAGCCCGGTCCACCGGGCTCCCGTGGGTACTCGGCCACCGTACGACAGATCCGCCGGGCTGCCAAGACGAGCCGGCAGTGGCCGACATCGCTGGTCGCTTCATGCGGTCCTGTTCGGAATGTCGCCCACTGTTGCCAAACCGTTACGTGCTGGCATCTTGCCCGACACGGATCCAGCGGAATTAATTTGTTCAGCGATTCGACAAAAATGCTGGCGCGTACGCCCTGGCCCGGCGTCCGCACTGGCATCCACCTGGGACGGTCTTCGGCGAGCCGGCCCCCGCAATCCCTGTCCACCGCGACATAGGAGGCGGCGTGTCCCGTCGTCGTGCCCGTATACCCATCACCGCGACCCTGTCCCTCGCCCTCGTCTCAAGCGTCCTGTTCGGGGCGCCCGCCCAGGCGGCTCCGGCCGCCGCGCAGGCCGCCCCGCGAGCC
This sequence comes from Micromonospora sp. NPDC049366, assembly GCF_044466625.1. Lineage (NCBI taxonomy): Bacteria > Bacillati > Actinomycetota > Actinomycetes > Micromonosporales > Micromonosporaceae > Micromonospora > Micromonospora sp. NPDC049366. The sequence goes on along the minus strand of NZ_JBITMV010000001.1, from coordinate 573,479 downwards.
CCCCAGGCCGCCCCGGCCGCGGCCCCGGTCACACCGGTCCGGGCCGCCGCGGCGGCGGCCGACGAGCCCTACTCCGTCCTGGTGTTCTCGAAGACCGCCGGCTTCCGGCACGACTCGATCCCCACCGGCATCGCCGCCATCCAACAGCTCGGTGCGGCGAACAACTTCACGGTCGACGCCACCGAGGACGGTGGCGCGTTCACCGACGCCAACCTGGCCAAGTACAAGGCGGTCATCTGGCTCTCCACCACAGGTGACGTGCTGAACGCCGAGCAGCAGGCGGCGTTCGAGCGCTACGTACGCGCCGGCGGCGGCTACGTCGGCATCCACGCCGCCTCCGACACCGAGTACAGCTGGGCCTGGTACGGCGACCTGGTCGGCGCGTACTTCGCGAGCCACCCGGCCAACCAGCAGGCCACGATCAAGGTGGAGGACCACGCCCACCCGTCGACGAGCGAGCTGCCGGACCGCTGGTCCCGGTTCGACGAGTGGTACAACTACCAGTCCAACCCCCGGCCGGACGTGCACGTGCTGGCCAGCCTGGACGAGAAGAGCTACTCCCCCGGCGCCGGCGCGATGGGCGCCGACCACCCGTTCGCCTGGTGTCAGGACTTCGACGGCGGACGGTCCTGGTACACGGGCGGCGGGCACACCCGCGAGTCGTACGCGGAGCCGCAGTTCCTCAGCCACCTGCTCGGCGGCATCCGCACCGCCGCCGGCGTGGCCGACGCCGACTGCGGCGCGTCGAAGACCGCCAGCTTCGAGAAGGTGACGCTGGACAGCAACACCAGCAACCCGATGGAGCTGGACATCGCCCCCGACGGGCGGGTCTTCTACATCGAGCGCGACGGCCGGGTGCAGATCATCAAGCCGGACACCGGCAGCACGGTCACCGCGGTCGACCTGGACGTCTTCACCGGCAACGAGGACGGCCTGATCGGCATCCGGCTCGACCCGGACTTCGCCACCAACAAGTGGGTCTACCTCTACTACGCCCCGAACGACGGCGTCGCGCGCAACCTGCTGTCCCGGTTCACGGTGACGGGCGACACCATCGACCCGGCGAGTGAGAAGCAGGTGCTGCGGGTCGACACCCAGCGCAACACCTGCTGCCACGCGGGCGGCAGCATGACCTTCGACAGTGCCGGCAACCTCTACCTGGCCACCGGTGACAACACCAACCCGTTCGAGTCGAGCGCGTACACGCCGATCGACGAGCGGCCGGGCCGCCAGGACTACGACGCGCAGCGCACCTCCGGCAACACCAACGACCTGCGCGGCAAGGTCATCCGGATCCACCCGGAGGACGACGGCACCTACACCGTCCCGGCCGGCAACCTCTTCCCGCCGGGCACCGAGAAGACCCGTCCCGAGATCTACGCGATGGGCTTCCGCAACCCGTTCCGGATCGGCACCGACCCCAAGACCAACACGCTCTACGTCGCGGACTACGGACCGGACGCCAACTCCGACAACCCGAACCGGGGCCCCCGGGGTCTGGTCGAGTGGAACATCGTCGCCCCCGGCAACTACGGCTGGCCGTACTGCACGGGCACGAACGAGGCGTACAACGACTACACCTTCCCGAGCGGCCCGAGCGGGGCGAAGTTCGACTGCTCCGCGCCGGTGAACAACTCGCCCAACAACACCGGTCTCACCAACCTCCCGCCGGTCGTGCCGGCCACTGTCGACTACGGGTACGCCGGTGACGCGCGTTACCCGGAGATCGGCGGCGGCGGCGCTCCGATGGGCGGCCCGGTCTACCGGTACGACGCCGACCTGAACTCGGCGCGCAAGTGGCCGGCCTACTACGACGGCAAGGCGCTGCTCGGCGAGTGGAACCAGTCCAAGATGTACACGATGCAGCTGACCGCCGACGGCAAGTCGCTGGTCGACATCAACCAGCTGCTCACCGGCATGAGCTTCATCCGGCCGATGGACTTCGAGTTCGGCCCGGACGGCGCGCTCTACATGATCGAGTGGGGTAGCGGCTTCGGCGGCAACAACGACAACTCCGGCGTCTACCGGATCGACTACATCGCCGGTGACCGCGCGCCGATCGCCGTGGCGGCCGCCACCCCGACCTCGGGGTCGGCTCCGCTGACCGTGGACTTCTCCAGCGCGGGCTCCCGCGACCCGGACGGCGGCACGCTCACCTACGCCTGGGCGTTCGGTGACGGGCAGACCTCCACCGAGGCCAACCCGACGCACACGTACGCCACGGCGGGCAACTTCACCGCCCAGCTCACCGTCACCAACCCGAAGGGCCGTACGGCGGTGGCGAACGTCCCGGTCACCGTGGGCAACACCGCCCCGACGGTGACCATCGAGTTCCCGCCGGACGGCGGCTTCTTCGAGTGGGGTGACCAGGTCCGCTACACGATCAAGGTGACCGACCCCGAGGACGGGGAGATCGACTGCGACCGGGTCCAGCTCCAGGTGCTGCTCGGCCACGACGAGCACGCCCACCCGCTGGAGCAGCACACCGGCTGCACCGGCACGGTCCAGACGTCGCTGGCCTCCGGGCACGGCGCCGAGGCGAACGTCTTCGGTGTCTTCGAGGCGACGTACACCGACGACGGCGGCGCCGGCGGTGCCGGCGCGCTCACCGGCCGGGCGATCGAGCAGCTCCAGCCGAAGCGCAAGCAGGCCGAGTACTTCACGGCCACCGGGCGGGCGCCGGGCAGCACCGGCGGCGGTGACCCGGGCGTGCAGCGGGAGACCACCGGCGACACCGCCGGCGGCGGCCAGAACATCGGGTTCATCGAGGACGGCGACTGGTGGTCGGTGGCCCCGGCGAACCTGACGAACATCACCGACATCCGGTTCCGGGCGGCCTCGGCCACCACCGGCGGCCGGATCGAGGTCCGGGCCGGAGCGGTCGACGGTCCGGTGGTCGCCACGGCCACCGTGCCGAGCACGGGTGACTGGCAGACGTACGCGGACGTGACGGCACCTGTCACCGGCGCCGCCAGCGGCTCGCTCTACTTCGTCGCCAAGGACCCGAACGGCGGCACGGGCTCGCTGTTCAACGTCAACTGGATGGACTTCCTCGGGCGGGGCGTCACCGACAACGCGCCGCCGGTGGTCACCGCCACCGCCACGCCGACGACCGGCACCGCGCCGCTCAACGTCGCGTTCGACGGCACGGCCACCGACGCCGAGGGGAACACCCCGCTGACGTACGCCTGGGACTTCGGTGACGGGGGCACCGCTTCCACGTTGGACGCCACCCACACGTACACCAGCCCGGGCACCTTCACCGCCACCCTGACGGTGACGGACAGCAAGGGTGCGAAGTCGTACGCCACCGTTGGGGTGCGGGTGGACGCGCCGAACACGTCCTGCTTCGGGGCGCGCTCGGACGACTTCAACGGCAACAGCCTCGACAAGAGCCGGTGGAGCGGCGTGGTTCGCGAGAACCAGCTCTACTCGGTCTCCGGCGGGTCCCTGCGGCTGCCCACCTCGGTGGGTGACCTCTACGGCACCCGCAACGACGCCACCAACCTGGTGCTCCAGCCGGCGCCGGCCGGGGCCTGGCAGGCGACCACCAAGGTCACCCTGCCGGTGACGGCGAACTACCAGCAGGCCGGTCTGCTGATCTACGGCGACGACGAGAACTACGCCAAGCTGGACCTGCTGTACAACGGCAGCCGCCGGGTGGAGTTCATCCGGGAGACGGCCGGCACGCCTCGCAACGAGAGTGCCGACAGCGCCGCAGCACCGGCGGGTGACACCGTGCACCTGCGACTGACCAGTGACGGGACGAACCTGACCGCGGCCGTCTCGGCCGACGGGCAGACCTTCACCCCGGTCGGCCGGTCGGCCGCGCTCGCCGGCATCACCAACCCGCGGATCGGGGTCTTCGCCCTCAACGGCGGCACGGACGCGCCGGTCGTCGACGCGGCCTTCGACTGGTTCCAGGTCTCGCCGGACGAGCCGGCCGGGTCGGTCGAGCCGTCCGACGAGTTCACCGGCACCGCGCTCGACAAGTGCCGGTGGGACGCGATCCTGCGGGAGAACCCGTCGGGTTACCGGGTCAGCGACGGCGCGCTGCGCATCGACGTGCCGAACGGTGACATCTACGGCACCGACAACACCGGGCCGGCGAACTTCATCCTCCAGACCGCGCCGTCGGGCGACTGGACCCTGGAGACGAAGGTCGACGGCAGCCTGCTGAACGAGCAGTACCAGCAGGCCGGTCTGATCGTGCACGCCGACGACGACAACTACCTGAAGTTCGACTTCATCGCGGACAACCAGGCCGGCCAGCCGGTGACGCGGCGGATCGAGTTCCGCAGCGAGATCGGCGGTACGGTGCAGAACCCGCAGCCGGAGGCGGGCAACCTGACCGGTTCGGTGTGGTACCTGCGGCTGGCCCGCAGCGGCGACACCTTCACCGCGTCGTACTCGGCGGACGGGACGACCTGGAGCGCGCTGACGGCACTGACCAACAGCGCGGTCGGGGCCACCCCGAAGGTCGGGTTGTTCACCCTCGGCGCCAACCAGACCGCCTCGAAGACCGCCTCGTTCGACTACTTCCGGCTCAGCACGGCGGTGGCGGACGAGACGGCTCCGGTGACCACCGCGGCGGTCTCCGGTACGCCGACCGCCGGTTGGCACACCGGGCCGGTCACGGTCACGCTGACCGCGGCCGACGAGGCCGGTGGCAGTGGGCTGGCGGGCACCGCCTACCAGCTGGACGGCGCCACCACCTGGACCGACTACACCGGTCCGGTGCAGGTGACCGGGGACGGGGCGCACGAGCTGCGGTTCCGCTCCACCGACAAGGCGGGCAACGTGGAGTCGACCAAGACCGTCGCGGTCAAGATCGATGCCACCGCGCCGGTCACCTCGGCGTCGTTCGCGCCGGCCAACGACGAGGGCTGGCACAACGGGACGATCCCCGTCGTGCTGACCTCGACCGACGCCGGCTCCGGGGTGAAGACGGTGGAGTGGTCGCTGGACGGTGGCGCGTGGACGCCGTACTCGGAGCCGGTCGAGGTGACCGGCGACGGGACGCACGAGCTGCTGTTCCGGTCCACCGACAACGCGGGCAACGCCGAGACGCTCAAGTCGGCGGTGCTGCGGATCGACGGCGCCAAGCCGACGCTGCTGGTGTCCGGGATCGCCGACGGCCAGCTCTACGGTGACAGCCAGGACGTCCGGGTGTCCTGGCAGGCCGTCGACCCGACCTCGGGCATCGCGAGCGTGGTCGGGACGCTGGACGGCCGCCCGTACGTCAGCGGCACGCTGCAGGCCATGTACGAGCTGCCGCTCGGCCTGCACGAGCTGACCGTCACCGCCACCGACAAGGCGGGCAACCAGACCACCTCGGCGGTCCGGTTCTTCGTCACCACCTCGTTCCGGGACATGCAGAACCTGCTGGACCGGTTCAAGGCGACGGGGCGGCTGTCGGCCAAGGCGCACACGGATCTGACGAAGAAGCTGGACGCCGCCCGTAAGGCCGAGGCGTCCGGCAACGACACCAAGGCGCTCAAGGAACTCGCCGCCTTCCGGAAGCTCGCCGCCGACACCAAGCTGGTGACCGAGGCGGAGATCCGGGACGTGCTGATCCGCGACGCCGACGCGATGACGGTGCGGCTGGGCGGCACGGCCAGCAGCGCCGGGGTCAAGGCGAACGACGGCAAACCCGTCAAGGGTGCCGGGCGACTGGGTGGCGACGTCACCCGGCTCGCTCCGGGCCGCCAGCTCTGATCCGTCCGAGGCCCCTCTCCGACGCCACGGCGTCGGGGAGGGGCCTCCCTCTTCGGCAGTGAGGAGACGTCCGTGAGGCGTATGTGGAAGGGTCTCGCCGCCCTGGCCGTCGGGCTGGTGCTGACCCTGCTGGGCGCGGCCCCGGCCGCGGCGGACACCGGCGAACTCAAGCTCACCGTGGCCGGCGACGGCGCCGACGGCGTCACCGTGCGGGCCACCCACGCCGACGGGCGCCAACTGGAGACGCTCGTCCGGCTGACGCTCAACGCCACCGGCCCGGACGGCCAGCGGGTCGGGCCGGTGCAGTTGGAACCGTCCGCCGAGGGGCAGGGCTTCTACAGCATCGGCTCGATCCTCTCGCCCGGCCGCTGGCGGGTGACGGTGAGCACCCCGGCGCCGGACGGCAGCGAGGCCAGCGCCCAGGTGGAGGCCCGGGCACCGGGGTCGCCGCCGGCACCCGAGCCGGTGGCGGCGCAGCCGGACGCCGCCGGACGCGGGGCGGGGGTCGGCTGGTGGCCGGTCGCGGCGGGTGGCCTCGTGCTCGTCGCCGCGGTGATCGCGGTGGCGATGCTGTCCAGCCGCCGCCGGCCCGACTGAACGTTCGACTCGTTCCTCGACGTCGGGGTGTCCCGAGCCTCGGGTCACCCCGACGTCGAGGAACGCGAGTGGATCACAACCGCGCCCGCCCCCGGGATCAGAGGATGGCGCCCAGGGCGTCCAGGTCCTCGTCGGTGGGCTGCCAGGAGCCGGCGGCGGCGTTGGCCCGCACCTGCTCCGGCGTGGTGGCGCCGGCGATCACCGAGGTCACGGCCGGCTGGGCGGCCAGCCCACCGATGGCCACCTGGAGCATGGTGATACCCCGCTCGTCCGCGTACGCGCGGATGGCCTCGATCGTGTCCCAGTCGGCCGCGGCGAGCCGCTCGGCGTAGCGGCCGCCACCGGCGAGGCGGCTGCCGGCGGGCGGCGCCGAGTCCCGGTGGTACTTGCCGGTGAGCAGCCCGTTGGCGAGCGGGAAGAACGGCAGCATGCCGAGGCCGAACCGCTCGCAGGCCGGGATGACCTCGGCCTCGACCGACCGCTCCAGCAGGCTGTAGTGGTTCTGCGCGCTGATGAACCGGGACCGCCCGTTCGACGAAGCGACCCAGTCGGCGTCGGCGATCTGCCAGCCGGCGAAGTTGGAGTTGCCCAGGTAACGCACCTTGCCGGCGCGGACCAGGTCGTCCAGCGCGGCGAGGGTCTCGTCGATCGGCGTGCCCGGGTCCGGCTCGTGCATCTGGTACAGGTCGATGTGGTCGGTGCCGAGCCGCCGCAGCGACGCCTCCACCGCCCGGGCGATGTAGCGCCGGGCGCCGCGGGCACCGAAGTCGGGCCCGTTGAGCCCGTGCATGTCCATGCCGAACTTGGTGGCCACCACCACGTCGTCCCGGCGGCCCTTGAGCGCCTGCCCGAGCAACTCCTCCGAGCCGCCCTGCGGCTCGCCGTAGATGTCGGCGGTGTCGAAGAAGTTGATGCCGGCGTCGAGCGCGGCGTCGACCACCGCGCGCGTGCCGTCGACGTCGAGCTTGCGGCCGAAGTTGTTGCAGCCGATCCCGACCACGGACACCACGAGCCCGGAGTCGCCCAACCGGCGGTAGGTCATCTCAGTCACGAGATCAACCCTACTCAGCCCACGTCCCACACCGGCTCCGGTGTCTCCACCACCTCGCCGTCCCCCCGAAAGAGTACGAACCGGTCGAACGTACGGGTGAACCACCGGTCGTGGGTGACCGCGAGCACGGTCCCCTCGAACGCGTTCAGGCCGGCCTCCAGCGCCTCGGCGCTGGCCAGGTCGAGGTTGTCGGTGGGCTCGTCGAGCAGCAGCAGGGTCGCCCCGGAGAGTTCGAGCAGCAGGACCAGGAACCGGGCCTGCTGCCCCCCGGAGAGGGTGCCGAAGCGCTGGTCGCCCTGCGCGGCCAGCTCATACCGGAACAGCGCCGCCATCGCCGCGTGCCGGTCCATGCCGGCCCGGTGCTCGTCACCCCGCCACAGGATCTCGACCAGCGTCTTATCCACCAGCTCCGGCCGGTCGTGGGTCTGGGAGAAGTGGCCGGGCCGGACCCGGGCGCCGAGGCGGACCACCCCGCCGTGCGCGACGGGCGCGAGCTTCGCCCCCTCAGCCGGGATGCTGGCCGGGTCCGGGTCGGTGCCGCCGCGGGCGAGCAGCCGCAGGAAGTGCGACTTCCCGGTGCCGTTGGCGCCGAGGACCGCGACCCGATCGCCGTACCAGAGCTCCAGGTCGAAGGGGTAGGTCAGGCCGTCCAGTTCGAGCTGCTCGGCGATCACCGCACGCTTGCCGGTCCGCCCGCCGGTCAGGCGCATCCGGATGTCCTGGTCCTTCGGGGGTACGGGCGGCGGCCCGGCCTCCTCGAACTTGCGCAACCGGGTCTGCGCGGCCTGGTAGCGGGAGGCCAGTCCGTCGTTGTACGCGGCCTTCTGCTTGTACATCAGCATCAGCTCGCGCAGCTTCTGGTGCTCCTCGTCCCAGCGGCGGCGCAGCTCGTCCAGACGGTCGTGCCGGGCCACCCGCGCCTCGTGCCAGCTGGCGAAGCCGCCCGGGTGCACCCAGGCGCTGCCACCCTCCACCGCGACCACCCGGTCCGCCGTACGCGCCAGCAGCTCCCGGTCGTGCGACACGTAGAGCACCGACTTCGCCGACTCACGCAGCCGACCCTCCAGCCACCGCTTGCCTGGCACGTCGAGGAAGTTGTCCGGCTCGTCGAGGAGGAGCACCTCGTCCGGGCCGCGGAGCAGCAGCTCCAGCGCGAACCGCTTCTGCTGCCCACCGGAGAGGGTCCGGACCGGCCGCTCCCGGGCGGCTTCCCAGGGCAGGTCGAGCACGATGGTGGCGACGGTGTCGAACAACACCTCCGCGTCGTATCCGCCGACCTCGCCCCAGGCGGCCAGCGCGTCCGCGTACGCCAGCTGGGCCTTCCCCGCCGCGGTGCTGTACTTGCCGCGCACCTCGGCCTGCCGCATGGCCGCCTCCGTCGCGGCGAGTCGGTGGCCGGCGTCGCGGAGCGCGGGCGGGGCGAGCGACAGCGCCAGGTCGGCGAGCGTCGACCCGTCGCCGATCATGCCGATGAACTGCCGCATCACGCCGAGCCCACCGGCGCGGGCGATGCCGCCGACGCGCACGGGCAGGTCGCCGGCGACCATCCGCAGCAACGTCGTCTTGCCCGCCCCGTTCGGCCCGACCAGCGCCACCTTCGCGCCCTCGCCGACGCGGAAGGACACGTCGGCGAAGAGTTCCCGGCCGTCGGGAAGGGTGTGCCCGACCGCTGCCACGTCCACGTAACCCACGCCGGGATCCTGCCTCAGACCAGGTGGGGCGGTACATCCATTTACCGGCTGACGTGCAGCACCCGGTAGCCCTTCTGGCTGGCCTGCCGCCGCACCTGCCAGCCCTGCTCGTCCACCAGCCAGCGGTGCAACGAGTCACCGCCGAGGTGCCGGGCTACCACGAGCCAGGCGACCCCGTCGGGCGCGAGCCGGGGCAGCCAGCGACGCAGCAGGTCGTGCAGCTCGTCCTTGCCGATCCGGATCGGGGGGTTCGACCAGATCTGCGCGAAGCGGACGTCGGCCGGCACGTCGTCCGGCGTGCGGACCCGCACCCGGTCGGCGGCGCCGACCCGCTCCGCGTTGGCGGCGGTGAGCTCGCGGGCCCGCTCGTTCACGTCGACCGCCCAGACCGTGGCCGACGGCGCGGTGCTGGCCAGCACACAGGTGATCGGGCCGAAGCCGCAGCCGAGGTCGAGCAGGTCGCCGGTGGTGTCGGCGGTCGGCAGCTCGGCCTTGCGCAGCAGCACGGCGGTGCCGGGGTCGAGCCGGTCGGCGGAGAAGACGCCGCTGGCGGAGGCGAGCGTGAAGTCGCGGCCGGCGGCGGTGAACTCGACCTCCCGCCCGCGGGCGGCGGTCGTGGGTTCAGCGGTGAAGTAGTGGTCGCCGGTCACGCCGGCAATTCTCGCACCGGCCCGGGTGCCGGGCGGCGACGGCCCGACCCGCGCCGGCAATTTCCCATTATTACCACCGAAAGGGACAAACACTCCTACTCTGAGCGTCATGGTGTATCGGTACGAGTCCGATGAGGACGCTTTCGTGGAGTACCCGGAACCCGGGTCCGACCTGTCGGTGCTCGGCGCCGGTCCGCCGCCGGCAGGGCCCTCCCCGTCGCGCTTCCCGACGCCGTCGCTGCCGCGCACGAGCCGGATGGCGCTGCCCGCGTCCACACCCGATCCGCTGCCGGTGCGGGCCGAGGCCCCGGTGGCACCGGCGCCGTCGGCCGCCTCCGGTCCGCCCCCGTCCCGGGGGTACGAGTCGCCCGCCCCGGCCGAGCCGGCGTCCCCACGGCGCGGCGGCGGCCGGCTCTGGCAGGTCCTGATCGGCGGCGCAGCCGTCCTCGTCCTGCTCGCGCTCTGCGGGCTCGGCGCGGCCGCCCTGCTCGTCGACCGCACCCCCGAGCCGCAGTCCACGCCGTCCTACCAGGCCGGCGCCGATCCGTCCGGTGCGCCGGAGCGGGACGACCTGGACTCGCGGGACACCGACCAGGCGCCGCTGACCGCGAAGGAGGTCTTCCCCGGCAAGGAGCTGGTGACGGCCGACGGGCAGCCGGCCTACAAGATCCTCAAGACCCAGTCCAGCGGCAGCTGCGCGGTGGCGGCCACCGACGAGATCGCCGACCTGCTGGTCCGGCTCGGCTGCAACCAGGTGGTCCGGGCCACGCTCCGCTCCCCGGACGGCACCCACCTGGTCACCGCCGGCCTGTTCAACCTGACCGACCGCGCCAGCGCCGAGCGAGCCCGCGACCGGATCCGCCAACTGCTCGACGAGCGGCAGGGCCGCTTCCGCGGCATGGCGGCCGACGAGGACAGCGAGGCGGTCGCCTCCGCCCCCGCCCGCGTCGGCTGGCAGGTACGCGGCCACTACCTCGCGTACGCCGTGGTCGTCCGCAGCGACGGCGAGACGATCCGGTCCGGCGACAGCGCGGCTCGCGAGGTCCTCTTCGACCTGATCGAGCAGCACCTCAACAAGGGCGTGCTGGACCGGCGAGCCGCCGGTGGGACGGCGAGCCAGCCCACCACCGGCGCCTCGGAGAGCGCCGGTGAACCGTCCGGGAACAGCGACGCACCGTCCGGGAGCACCGGCGGCCAGGACGGCACGGACGAGCTGCCGGGCGACTGACGGCCGCACGGAACGTCGACGGGTGCGTGACCACGGGGCACGCACCCGTCGCGCGTCCAGGGCCGCCCGACGGTTCGGCGGCCGACAGCTCGGCGGCCGGCGGTTTAGGCGGCCGCGATTCGGCGGAGCTCAGGCCTCGGCGGGTACCCGCAGGCGGCGGGTGAGGTCGGCGCGGCGAGCGTACTCGGCCGGGTCGTCCGGGTAACCGACCGCCACCAGGGTCAGCCCGTGCGCGGGCGCGACGGTCACCTCGCTGGACCGCTCGCGGCGGGTGAGCAGGCTGGCGGGCCACTCGACGGGCCGCCGGCCGTCCCCGGCGACCAGCATGGCGCCGACCAGGCTGCGGACCATCGCCTGGCAGAAGGCGTCCGCCTGCACGGTGGCGACCAGGACGCCGTCCGGCTCCCGCCGCCACTCCAGCCGGGTCACCTCGCGCAGGGTCGTGGCGTTCTCCTTGCGCCGGCAGTACGCCGCGAAGTCGTGCTCGCCCACCAGACCGGCCGCCGCGGTGTTGAGCGCGTCGACGTCCAGCGGTTTCGGCCAGGCCAGGATCTCGTGCCGGCGCAGCGGCTCGGCCCCGTACGGGGCGTCGGTCACCCGGTACTCGTAGCGCCGGAAGGTGGCCGAGAAGCGGGCGTCGAACTCGGCCGGCACCTCGGTGATCGCCCGGATCCGCACGTCGGTGGGGAGCAGCCGGGCCAGCCGGCGCAGCAACTGCCCCTCCCGCTCCCGCCAGACGGCCGTCGGCAGGTCCAGGTGACAGACCTGCCCGGTCGCGTGGACCCCGGCGTCCGTGCGGCCGGCGACGGTCAGCCCGGTGGCGGTGCCGGCGCCGAGCACCAGGTCGAGCGTCTCGACGAGCACCCCCGCGACGGTCCGGCGGGTCGGCTGAGCCGCCCAGCCCGAGAAGCCGGTGCCGTCGTACGACACGTCCAGCCGCAGCCGGGTCCGCTCGTCCACCTCGTACCTCCGTGACAGGTCGGGCCCGACACCCACCAGGGGTGCCGGGCCCGACGAAAGCCCGTGATCAGGCCTTCTCGTTGTTCTCCTCGACCGCGAGGTCGCTGTCCTCGCGCGCCTCGGCGGTGTCGCCGGACGCCGAGACCGGCGGCTCCGCGTCCTGGTCGGCCGACTCGGCCCGCGGGGTCTCCTCCGCGGGGGCGAGCGCCTCGACCTTGTCCTGCTGGGCGGCCTTGCGGGCGGCGGTCTTCTTGTTCGCCTTCGGCTCGGCGACCTGAAGCTCCTCGACCAGCTCGATGATCGCCATCGGCGCGGCGTCACCCTTGCGCGGACCGGTCTTCACGATCCGGGTGTAACCGCCGGGGCGGTTGGCGTACCGGGGCGCGATCTGGTCGAACAGGGCGTAGACCACGTCCTTGTCCTTGACGACACCCAGCACCCGACGCCGCGAGGCGAGGTCGCCGCGCTTGGCCTTGGTGATGAGCTGCTCGGCCAGCGGACGCAGCCGCCGGGCCTTCGTCTCGGTGGTCTGGATCTTGCCGTGCTGGAACAGCGCGGTGGCCAGGTTGGCCAGCATCAGCCGCTCGTGCGCGGGGCTGCCGCCGAGGCGGGGGCCCTTGGTGGGCGTGGGCATGCTTGGTGCTCCTCAGGTGTGGCGGCAGCGCGGACTAGAGCTGCTCGGTCTCGCGGTAGTCGTCGGTGTCGTAGTCGGCCTCGCCGAAGGCGTCCACGACGTGCGCCGGGTCGAAGTTCGGAGCCGAGTCCTTCAGCCCCAGGCCCATCCCGGCGAGCTTCATCTTGACCTCGTCGATCGACTTCTGCCCGAAGTTGCGGATGTCGAGGAGGTCGGCCTCGGTACGCCCGATGAGCTCACCAACGGAGTTGATGCCCTCGCGCTTGAGGCAGTTGTAGGAGCGGACGGTCAGGTCCAGCTCCTCGATCGGCAGGGCCAGGTCCGCCGCCAGCTGGGCGTCCTGCGGGGACGGCCCGATGTCGATGCCCTCGGCGGTCTCGTCGAGCTCCCGAGCCAGGCCGAAGAGCTCCACCAGCGTCGAGCCGGCGGAGGCCAGCGCGGTGCGCGGGCCCATCGACGGCTTGGTCTCGACGTCGATGATCAGCCGGTCGAAGTCGGTCCGCTGCTCGACACGGGTCGCCTCGACGCGGTAGGTCACCTTCAGCACCGGCGAGTAGATCGAGTCGACCGGGATCCGGCCGATCTCGGCGCCGGCCTGCTTGTTCTGCGCCGCGGTCACGTAGCCGCGACCCCGCTCGACGGTCAGCTCCATGTCGAGCCGGCCCTTGCCGTTCAGGGTGGCGAGCTTCAGGTCCGGGTTGTGCACCGAGACGCCGGCCGGCGGCTGGATGTCACCCGCGGTCACGTCGCCCGGGCCCTGCTTGCGCAGGTACATGCTGACCGGCTCGTCGTGCTCGGAGCTGACGCACAGCTCCTTGATGTTCATGACGAGCTCGACCACGTCCTCCTTGACCCCGGGGATCGTGGTGAACTCGTGGAGCACGCCGTCGATCTTGATCGAGGTCACGGCCGCACCCGGGATCGACGACAGCAGCGTACGCCGCAGCGAGTTGCCCAGGGTGTAACCGAAGCCCGGCTCCAGCGGCTCGATGGTGAACCGGGAACGGGTCTCGTTGATCGACTCCTCGGAGAGGGAGGGTCGCTGGCTGATGAGCATGTCTTCTCTTCTCTTCCGGGGCGCCCGCTATTTGACGCCCACGACACAAACTGTTCCGGTGGCCCGCCCCGGAGGACGGGCCACCGCAACGAGCCCTTACTTGGAGTAGAGCTCGACGATCAGCTGCTCCTGGACCTGGGTGTCGATCACCTGGCGGGCCGGGAGCGAGTGCACGAGGATCTTCATCTGGCTGGGGATCGCCTCCAGCCAGGCCGGCACCGACCGCGAACCGGCCTGCGCCTGCGCCACCACGAACGGGGTGAGCTGCTTGCTCTTCTCCCGAACCTCGATGATGTCGTGCTCCTTGACGCGGTACGACGGGATGTCGACCTTCTTGCCGTTCACCGTGAAGTGACCGTGCTTGACCAGCTGGCGGGCCATGTCACGGGAACCGGCGTAGCCGGCCCGGTAGACCACGTTGTCCAGCCGCGACTCGAGGATCTGCAGGAGGACCTCACCGGTCTTGGCCTGCTTGGCCACGGCCTCCTCGTAGTAACCGCGGAACTGCTTCTCCAGCACGCCGTACACGCGGCGGGCCTTCTGCTTCTCGCGGAGCTGGAGCAGGTACTCCGTCTCCTTGGTGCGGCCGCGGCCGTGCTGCCCGGGCGGGAACGGCCGGGACTCGAACGGGCACTTCGGGCCATCGCACTTGCTGCCCTTGAGGAACAGCTTCATCTTCTCCCGCCGGCAACGGCGGCAGTCAGCACCGGTGTAACGAGCCATCTCTCTCTACCTCTCAGACCCGGCGACGCTTCGGCGGACGGCATCCGTTGTGCGGCTGCGGGGTGACGTCGGAGATCTGACCGACCTCCAGACCGACGGCCTGCAGCGAACGGATGGCGGTCTCCCGGCCGGAGCCGGGGCCCTTGACGAAGACGTCGACCTTGCGCATGCCGTGCTCCATCGCCCGACGCGCGGCGGCCTCGGCGGCCAGCTGCGCGGCGAACGGGGTCGACTTACGCGAGCCCTTGAAGCCCACCTGGCCCGCGGAGGCCCAGGAGATGACCGCACCGGTCGGGTCCGTGATGGACACGATGGTGTTGTTGAAGGTGCTCTTGATGTGCGCCTGCCCGTGGGCGACGTTCTTGCGTTCCTTGCGCCGGACCTTCTTGACGGCGGCTCCGGCACGAGCCTTCGGTGGCATAAGTCTTCTGCGCTCCTAGTTGACTTCCCGGAACCGGTCTGGCCCAGCTCGGCGGACCCCGACCGGCTTTCCGGTTTACGTCTTACTTCTTGCCGGGCTTCTTCTTGCCGGCGACGGTCCGCTTCGGGCCCTTGCGGGTGCGGGCGTTGGTCCGCGTCCGCTGGCCACGCACGGGCAGGCCCCGGCGGTGCCGGATACCGGCGTAGCAGCCGATCTCGACCTTGCGGCGGATGTCAGCGGCGACCTCGCGGCGCAGGTCGCCTTCAACCTTGTAGTTGGCCTCGATGTGGTCGCGGAGCTGGACGAGCTCCTCATCCGTGAGGTCCCGGGCGCGCTTGTCCGGCGAGATGCCGGTGGCGGCGAGCGTCTCCAGAGCGCGGGTGCGACCCACGCCGAAGATGTAGGTGAGCGCGATCTCCATCCGCTTTTCGCGGGGGAGGTCGACGCCGACTAGACGTGCCATGTGCGGGCGTGCTCCTCGTGATGTTGTGGCGGAGGTCTGCACCCGTCCCACCCCGCCCCGGCCGTGTCGCCTCCGACGCGATTCGCGCCGGCGACCGAACGGCCGCTGCCCGAGCGGGCCCCGGCCTCCGACCGGGGGTTGGCCACGAAGGAGTACGCGTGACGCGTACCGCTCGCGGCTGGGACGAGCATGTGTGATGTGTGTGCTCCGGATCTGCCGCCCGGCCGGTCCTCACCGGCCGCGGACGCGACCGGACGAGGGGCTCAGCCCTGGCGCTGCTTGTGGCGCGGGTCGCTGCAAATGATCATGACCCGGCCGTGCCGGCGGATCACCCGGCACTTGTTGCAGATCCTCTTGACGCTCGGCTTGACCTTCACGGTTGCCTTACTTCCCATCAGGCCCGGTGACGCGTCTGGCGCGACCTCGGACGTCGAAGACGGACACGGGGTAGCTTCCGGCCGCCGTCAGGCTTACTTGTAGCGGTAGACGATGCGCCCGCGGGTCAGGTCGTACGGCGAGAGTTCGACGACGACCCGGTCCTCCGGCAGGATGCGGATGTAGTGCTGCCGCATCTTGCCGCTGATGTGAGCCAGCACCTTGTGGCCGTTCGCGAGCTCCACCCGGAACATGGCGTTCGGCAGGGGCTCGATGACCCGACCCTCGATCTCGATGGCTCCGTCTTTTTTCGGCATGTCCTCCGCTGTCCTGACGTCGGTTGCTCCGGACGGCCCACAACGTCTTTCACGGGTAACCGACCAAGATCAGGTAGCCCGCGCCAGCCGCGGTCTCCGACCCCACCGAAGCGCAGGATGGGCATGCCGGAGTGGACGCTGTGCGCCGATCTGAAAGTGTACGCCGGACGGCGCGCTGCCGCCAAACCGCCCCACCACTACGCCCCGAACCAGACAAACCCCACGCTCCCGCACCTCTCCCCCACCCCGGCCCGGCCCCGGCTCGGCCTGACCCCGACCCCGGTCTCGCCCCGGCCACGGCCTGGCCATGGTGATCAAGAGTTCGGCGTCGGGATCGGGCCCCGATCTGACCGAAAGCTCTTGATCACCGAGCGAGTGTGGGCGGGTGGGTGGGGTGGGGGGCTGTCAGCGGGGCACCCGCTGCCCCGAGCGGCTGGGGCCCCTCGGGGCCTGGGATGAGCGGGGTGGTCAGGGGGTGGGGCTGCCGGCGGGTTGGCGGGCGGTCACCAGGTCACCGAGACGGGCCCGACCGCCGTCGGGGGCGGTCAGCACCCACACGCCGTCGGGCAGCAGAGCCATGCTGTGCTCGACGTGCGCCGCCATCGACCCGTCCCGGGTCACCACGGTCCAACCGTCGGCCAGCTCGACCGTACGGGGCGAGCCCATCGTGATCATCGGCTCGATCGCCAGCGCCATCCCCGGCACCAGGCGGGGGCCCTTCCCCGGCCGCCCGTGGTTGAGCACGTGCGGGTCCTGGTGCATCTCGGTGCCGATGCCGTGCCCGCCGTAGCCGTCGACGATGCCGTACCGGCCACCGCGGCGGACGGCGTCCTCCACGGCGTGGGAGATGTCGGTGAGCCGGCCCCGGCCGCTCGCCGCGCCACGGGCCGCGGCGGCGATCCCCGCCCACATCGCGTCCTCGGCGACGGCCGCCATCTTCAGCAGCGCCGGGTCGACGTCGCCGACACCGACCGTGATGGCCGCGTCGCCGTGCCACCCGTCGAGCACCGCACCGCAGTCGATCGAGATCAGATCGCCGTCCGCCAGCACCTGGCTGGGCGCCGGGATCGCGTGAACGACCTGCTCGTTGACGGACGAGCAGATCGACGCCGGGTAGCCGTGGTAGCCCTTGAACGAGGGGACGGCCCCGGCTTCCCGGATGGTCGACTCGGCGATGGCGTCCAGGTCGGCGGTGCTGATCCCCGGGGCGACCGCCTCGCGCATCCGGCGCAGGGCCTCGGCGACCACCAGACCGGCGGCACGCATCTTCTCGATCTGGTCCGGGGTCTTCAGCTGGATGTCCAGCTGGGGACGACGCATGGAGCGTTACCTTTCGTGGCCGTTCAGCGGGGCACGCCGCACGTACCCCGCTGTTCGCACTCTATCCGCCGGAGAGCGGCGGGACGTCAACCCCCGTACGAGCGCAGGGCGTCGATCGCGCGGACCGTGACGTCCTCCACCGGGCCGGTGGCGTCGATCCCGACCAGCTTGCCCTGGGCGCCGTAGTAGTCGACCAGCGGCGCGGTCTTCTCCGCGTACTCCCGCAGGCGGGTCGCGATGGTCTCGGGCTTGTCGTCGTCCCGCTGGAACAGCTCGGCGCCGCACCGGTCGCAGATGCCCTCGCGGGTGGTGGCGTCGAACTCGACGTGCCAGATCTTGCCGCAGCCCCGGCAGGTGCGCCGGCCGGACAGCCGCCGGATCACCTCGTCGTCGTCGACCACCAGCTCCAGCACCACGTCCAGCGCGGTGCCGAGGTCGGCGAGGAGCTTGTCGAGCGCGGCGGCCTGCGGCGTCGTACGCGGGAAGCCGTCGAGCAGGAAGCCCTCACCGGCGTCCGGCTCGGCGAGCCGGTCCCGGACCATGTTGATGGTGACCTCGTCCGGTACCAGCTCGCCAGCGTCCATGTAGCGCTTCGCCTCGACGCCGAGCGGCGTGCCCTGGGACACGTTCGACCGGAAGATGTCGCCGGTCGAGATCTTCGGAACCGAGAGGTGCGCAGCGATGAACTCGGCCTGCGTGCCCTTGCCCGCGCCCGGCGGGCCAACCAGAACGAGTCTCATCTACCGCAGGAACCCTTCGTAGTTCCGCTGCATCAGTTGGCTCTCGATCTGCTTGACGGTCTCCAGACCGACGCCAACCATGATCAGCACAGCGGTGCCGCCGAACGGGAAGTTCTGGTACTGCTGGTTGTCCAGCCAGATGAAGAAGAAGTTCGGCAGGATCGAGACGATGCCCAGGTAGAGCGCGCCCGGCAGCGTGATCCGGCTGAGGATGAAGTCCAGGTAGTCGGCCGTCGGCTTGCCCGGGCGGATACCCGGCACGAACCCGCCGTACTTCTTCATGTTGTCCGCGACCTCGGTCGGGTTGAACGTGATCGAGACGTAGAAGTACGTGAAGAAGATGATCAGCAGGAAGTAGATCGAGATGTAGATCGGGCTGTCGGGGGCCACCAGGTTGTTCTGGATCCAGGCCTGGGTCTTGCCCGGGTTGTTCTGGTCGAAGAACTGCAGCGCCAGCTGCGGCAGGTAGAGCAGCGACGAGCCGAAGATGACCGGGATGACACCCGCCTGGTTGACCTTCAGCGGGATGTAGGTGGAGGTGCCGCCGTACATCCGCCGGCCGATCATGCGCTTGGCGTACTGCACCGGGATCCGGCGCTGCGCCTGCTCGATGAAGGTGACCAGGGTGATGACCACCAGGACCAGGGCGATGACGAGGAAGAACTTCCACCAGCCCTGGGAGGTCTTGATCTGCCAGCCCTCGCCGGGGAGGCGGGCGGCGATCGAGGTGAAGATCAGGACGGACATGCCGTTGCCGACGCCGCGGTCGGTGATCAGCTCACCGAGCCACATGACCACGCCGGTGCCGGCGGTCATCGTCATGACCAGGATGCCCAGGGTCAGCCAGTCCGGGATGCCGGTGCCCTCGGGGATGATCGGGAACTGGTCGCAGCGGTTCTGGAACAGCTGCCCGGAGCGGGCCAGCGCCACGAACGTCGAGGCCTGCAGCACACCGAGGCCGAGCGTCAGGTAGCGGGTGTACTGGGTGATCTTCGCCTGGCCGGACTGACCCTCCTTGCGGAGCTGCTCCAGCCGCGGGATCACCACGGTCAGCAGCTGCAGGATGATCGACGCGGTGATGTAGGGCATGATGCCCAGCGCGAAGACCGAGAGCTGAAGCAGTGCCCCACCGGAGAACAGGTTGAGCAGGTTCAGCACACCAGTGGTGTCGCCCTGCAGCAGGTCGAGGCACTTCTGCACGTTCCCGTACGACACACCGGGGCTGGGCAGGGTCGCCCCCAGCCGGTAGACCGCGATGATGCCGACTGTGAACAGCAGCTTCTTGCGCAGGTCAGGCGTACGGAACGCACTGAGAAAGGCGGACAGCAACTTCTTCCTCCTGCGCGAGGCGGGCCGCCGGATGTCCCTGGCGGATCGGGGTGGGTGTCGGGCGAGCGCCCGATATCCATGGCTGGGAAGGGACTCTAACAGCCCGATCCCGTGCCGGGCAGGTGTGCCCGGCTACATAAATCGCTTCCGATGTTACTGGCCGCACACGGCCCAGGTAGACCATGGCGCCCGCCAGTTGCGATCAACTGGACGGGCGCCATGGATTGCCTTACAGCTCGGTGACGGAGCCACCGGCGGCGGCGATCTTCTCCTTCGCCGACGCGCTGAACGCGTGCGCCGAGATCTGGAGAGTCACGCCACCGAGGTCCCCGGTGCCGAGGACCTTCACCGGCTGGCCCTTGCGGACCGCGCCGGCCTCGACCAGCTCCAGCGGACCGACCTGGCCGCCGTTCGGGAACAGCTCGGCGAGCCGGTCCAGGTTGACCACCTGGAAGGTCACCTTGAACTTGTTCTTGAAGCCCTTCATCTTCGGCAGGCGCATGTGGATGGGCATCTGCCCACCCTCGAACGCCGCCGAGATGTTCTTGCGGGCCTTCGAACCCTTGGTACCGCGGCCGGCGGTCTTGCCCTTGGAGCCCTCACCGCGACCCACGCGGGTCTTCGCGGTCTTGGACCCCGGCGCCGGGCGCAGGTGGTGAACCTTGATCGTCATTACTCGACCTCCTCGACCTTCACGAGGTGGTTCACAGTGAAGATCATGCCGCGGATCTCGGGCCGGTCCTCCTTGACCACCACGTCGTTGATCCGCTTGAGACCAAGCGAACGCAGCGAGTCACGCTGGTTCTGCTTGGTCCCGATCTCGGATCGGACCTGGGTGACCTTCAGGCGAGCCATCAGGAAGCCACCCCCGCCCGCGACGCCAGCATGGCGGCCGGCGCGACGTCCTCCACCGGCAGGCCACGGCGGGCGGCGACGGCCTCGGGGGACTCGAGCCCCTTCAGCGCCGCCACGGTGGCGTGCACGATGTTGATCGGGTTCGACGAGCCGAGGCTCTTGGAGAGCACGTCGTGGATGCCCGCGCACTCCAGCACCGCGCGCACCGGCCCACCGGCGATGACACCCGTACCGGCGGAGGCCGGCTTGAGCAGCACGACGCCGGCGGCGTCCTCGCCCTGAACCGGGTGCGGGATCGACTGACCGATCCGCGGCACCTTGAAGAAGTGCTTCTTGGCCTCCTCGACACCCTTGGCGATCGCCGCGGGCACCTCCTTGGCCTTTCCGTAGCCCACGCCGACCGTGCCGTCGCCGTCGCCCACGATCACCAGGGCGGTGAAGCTGAAGCGACGACCACCCTTCACGACCTTGGCGACGCGGTTGATCGCGACGACCCGCTCAAGGTGCGGGGTCTTCTCGACGGGCGCGTTTCCGCGGCCGCCCTCACGGCGGTTGTCGCGGCGACCACCCTCGTTGCCACCGGACCCGCCGCCACGGCGCTGTTGACCTGGCATCAGCAGCCTTCCTTCTCTCTCGTGACGGGGTTACTAGAACTCGAGCCCGGCTTCGCGGGCGGCGTCGGCGAGCGCGGCGACCCGCCCCGCGTACCGGTTGCCGCCGCGGTCGAAGACGACCTTGGAGATGCCGGCGGCCTTGGCCCGCTCGGCGAGCAGGGCGCCCACCTTGCCGGCGAGGGCGCTCTTGTCGCCCTCGGTGCCGCGCAGCGAGGCGTCCAGGGTCGACGCCGACGCCAGGGTGTGACCCTTGGTGTCGTCGACGATCTGGGCGACGATGTGCCGCAGCGAACGGGTGACGACCAGGCGCGGACGCTCGGCGGTGCCACTGACGTTCTTGCGGACCCGGAAGTGCCGACGCGCCCGCCCGACGGCGCGCTTGGCGGCGACGCCGCGGCGGCGCTTGAGCAGCGTGGCGGTCACTTCTTACCTGCCTTTCCAGCCTTGCGGCGGATGACCTCGCCCTGGTACTTCACGCCCTTGCCCTTGTAGGGCTCCGGCGGGCGGATCTTCCGGATGTTGGCGGCGACCTCACCGACCTGCTGCTTGTCGATGCCGGCCACGTGGAACAGGGTCGGCCGCTCCACGGTGAAGGTGATCCCCGCCGGCGCGGTGACCACGACCGGGTGCGAGAACCCGAGCGCGAACTCGAGGTCCTGGCCCTTGGCCGTGACCCGGTAACCGGTGCCGGCGATCTCCAGGCTCTTGCGGTAGCCCTCGGTCACGCCGACGATCATGTTGGCGACCAGGGTACGGCTGAGCCCGTGCAGCTCCTTGGCCTTCCGCTCGTCGTTCGGGCGGTTGACGGACAGCTGACCGTCCTCGCCCTTCTCGATCGTGATCGGCTCGGCCAGGGTGTGCGACAGCTCGCCCTTCGGGCCCTTGACCTTGACGGTCTGCCCGTCGATGGTGACGTCAACGCCGGTTGGCACCGGGATCGACTTACGTCCAATACGCGACATTTCTACCTGTCTCCCGTTACCAGACGAAGGCGAGGACTTCCCCGCCAACGCTCCGCTTGCGGGCCTGCCGGTCGGTGAGCAGCCCCTGGGACGTCGAAATGATCGCCACGCCCAGCCCACCGAGCACCCGGGGGAGCCCGTCCGACTTGGCGTACACCCGGAGACCGGGCTTGGACACGCGCTTGATGCCGGCCAGGCTCCGCTCGCGGTTCTGGCCGTACTTCAGCTCGACGACCAGTCGCTTGCCGACGGCGCCCTCCTCGGGCTCCTCGACCGACCAGGTGGCGATGTAACCCTCCGCCTTCAGGACCTCGGCGATGTTCGCCTTGATCTTGGAGTAGGGCATCGTCACCCGGTCGTGGTACGCCTGGTTGGCGTTACGCAGACGCGTGAGCATGTCTGCGATCGGGTCGGTCATCGTCATGGATTTCGTCAACCTTTCTCGCCGGGGTTCCCGCGTTCGCCCGCAGGCCTACGGCGAAGAGACAGTGCAGCTGACGCGCGGAGCGCGCCGGGCTATTACCAGGAAGCCTTGGACACGCCGGGCAGCTCACCGCGGTGGGCCATCTCCCGGATGCACACCCGGCAGAGACCGAACTTGCGGTAGACCGCCTTCGGACGCCCGCACCGCTGGCAGCGGGTGTACGCGCGAACCGAGAACTTCGGCTTCGCGGCCGCCTTGAGGATCAGCGCCTTCTTGGCCATCTCAGTTCTCCTTGAACGGGAAGCCCAGGAGCTTGAGCAGCGCCCGGCCCTCGTCGTCGGTCGTGGCGGTGGTGACCACCGTGATGTCCATGCCCCGCTGGCGATCGATCTTGTCCTGGTCGATCTCGTGGAACACCGACTGCTCGGTCAGACCGAACGTGTAGTTGCCGTGCCCGTCGAGCTTGCGCCCGTCCAGACCGCGGAAGTCGCGGATACGCGGCAGCGCGATGGAGAGCAGCCGGTCCAGGAACTCCCACATCCGGTCGCCGCGGAGGGTGACCTTCGCGCCGATCGGCATGCCCTCGCGGAGCTTGAACTGCGCGATGGACTTGGTCGCCCGACGCACCTGCGGCTTCTGGCCGGTGATCGTGGCCAGGTCGCGGACGGCGCCGTCGATCAGCTTGGCGTCACGGGCGGCCTCGCCGACACCCATGTTGACGACGATCTTGACCAGCCGCGGCACCTGCATCGGGTTGCCGTAGCTGTACTGCTCGCGCAGCTGGGCCACGATCTCGTTGCGGTACCGCTCCTTGAGGCGCGGCAGGGTCTTGGTTTCGGTAGCCGTGGTCATCACAGGTCCTTACCGGTGCTACGCGCGATGCGGACCTTCTGGCCGTTGTCGTCGATCCGGTAGCCGACGCGAGTCGGCTTGCCGTCGGAGTCCAGGACCATCACGTTCGAGACGTGGATCGGGGCCTCCTGGGTGACGATGCCACCGGTCTTGGCGCCACGCTGAGTGGTGCTGATGCGGGTGTGCTTCTTGACCCGGTTCACGCCCTCGACGAGGACCTTGTCCTGCCGCGGGTAGGCCGCGATGACCTTGCCCTTGGCACCCTTGTCCTTGCCGGCGATGACGACGACCGTGTCGCCCTTCTTGACCTTCACGGTCACAACACCTCCGGCGCGAGAGAAATGATCTTCATGAACCGCTTGTCCCGCAGCTCACGGCCCACCGGGCCGAAGATACGGGTACCGCGCGGGTCCCCGCCGTCCTTGATGATGACGGCGGCGTTCTCGTCGAAGCGGATGTACGACCCGTCCGGGCGCCGCTTCTCCTTGACGGTGCGAACGACGACGGCCTTGACGACGTCGCCCTTCTTCACACCGGCACCGGGGATCGCGTCCTTGACGGTGGCCACGATGACGTCGCCGATGCTCGCGTAGCGCCGACCGGAGCCACCGAGAACCCGGATGCACAGGATCTCCCGAGCACCCGTGTTGTCGGCGACGCGCAGTCGCGACTCCTGCTGAATCACGTCTATCTCCTATGTCTGCCGGTTCTCCGGCCGCCGTGGCGGCCGGAGCCTGGCGGAACCCGCGCCCGACGCGACGCCGGGCGAGCTCGAGCCTTCGCTACTTGGCCTTTTCCAGGATCTCCACGAGCCGCCAACGCTTCGTGGCGGAGAGCGGCCGGGTCTCCATGATCAGGACCCGGTCGCCGATGCCGGCGCTGTTCTGCTCGTCGTGCACCTTGAGCTTGCTGGTCCGGCGCATGATCTTGCCGTACAGCGCGTGCTTGACCCGGTCCTCGACCTCGACGACGACGGTCTTCTCCATCTTGTCGCTGACGACCAGACCCTCACGGACCTTGCGGCGCGCCCGCGCGCTGGCGGTGGTGTTCTCGCTCATCCTGCAGTCACCTCAGTCGGCGCGGCCGAGAGCCCCAGCTCGCGCTCACGCATGATCGTGTAGATCCGGGCGATCTCCCGACGGATGACCTGCAGCCGCCGGTTGTTGTCCAGCTGCCCGGTTGCGGCCTGCACGCGGAGGTTGAACAGCTCCGCCTTGGCCTCCCGCAGCTTCGTGACCAGCTCCTCCTCGGAGAGCTCACGCAGCTCGGCGGCCTTAACGCCCGCTGCCATCAGGACTCACCCACTTCGCGCGTCACAATGCGGCACTTCATCGGGAGCTTGTGGATCGCGCGACGCATCGCCTCTCGCGCGATCTGCTCGTTGGGGAAGGACATCTCGAAGAGAACCCGCCCCGGCTTCACGTTGGCGACCCACCACTCGGGCGAGCCCTTACCGGAACCCATCCGGGTTTCCGCCGGCTTCTTGGTGAGGGCCTGGTCCGGGAAGATCGTGATCCAGACCTTGCCGCCACGCTTGATGTGACGGGTCATCGCGATACGCGCCGACTCGATCTGCCGGTTGGTCACGTACGCCGGCTCGAGAGCCTGGATCCCGAACTCGCCGAACACCACCCGGTTACCACCCTTGGACGCGCCACTGCGGTCCGGGTGGTGCGGCTTGCGGAAGCCCTTCGGGGGCTTGCGCGGCATCAGCATCTGTCAGCCCTCCTGCTGCGTTTCTGCCGCGGCGGCGACGGCGGCGGGATCCACCGCGTCCCCACTCGGCGTCTCGGCCTGCTGCGCGAGCGTCGTCGCGGCAGCCCGGCCGGCCTCGGTACCGCCGGCGGTCGTGCCGGACGAACCCGACCGACCACGGCGCGGCCGCTCGGGCCGGTCGCCACGGTCACGGCGCGGGCGGGACGGACCGGCCTCGGCCGGGGCCTCCCGGCCCGGGACCGCGTCGCCCTTGTAGATCCAGACCTTCACACCGATCCGGCCGAAGGTGGTACGGGCCTCGAAGAAGCCGTACTCGATGTTGGCCCGCAGCGTGTGCAGCGGAACCCGGCCCTCACGGTAGAACTCGGTCCGGCTCATCTCGGCGCCGCCGAGACGGCCCGAGACCTGCACCCGGATGCCCTTGCAGACCGGGTTCTTCATCGCCGACTGCATGGCCTTGCGCATCGCCCGACGGAAGCTGACCCGGCTGGACAGCTGCTCGGCCACGCCCTGCGCGACCAGCTGAGCGTCCGACTCGGGGCTCTTCACCTCGATGATGTTGAGCTGCACCTGCTTGCCGGTCAGCTTCTCCAGCTCGCCGCGGATCCGGTCGGCCTCCGCGCCCTTACGACCGATGACGATGCCCGGCCGGGCGGTGTGGATGTCGACCCGGACCCGGTCCCGGGTCCGCTCGATGTCGACCTTGGAAATGCCGGCGCGCTCCAGGCCCTTGGACATCATGCGACGGATCTTGACGTCCTCGCCGATGTAGTCCTTGTAGAGCTTGTCCGCGAACCAGCGGGACTTCCAGTCGGTCGAGATCCCGAGCCGGAACCCGTGCGGGTGAACCTTCTGACCCATTACTCCGCGCCCTCCGTGTTGCTCTGCGTCTCGGCCGGCGCGGCCTGCTTCGCCGGAGCCGTCTTCTTCGCGGCCTTGCGCGGCGCGGCCGGCGCGACGGCCTCGACCGCCACCGTGATGTGGCAGGTGCGCTTGCGGATCCGGTACGCCCGGCCCTGCGCCCGCGGCTGGAACCGCTTCATCGTCGGGCCCTCGTCCACGAACGCCTCGCTGACGAGCAGCGCGTCGGGGTCCAGCCGCTCGTTGTTCTCCGCGTTGGCGATCGCGCTAGCGAGCACCTTGTACACCTGCTCGCTCGCAGCCTGCGGCGCGAACTGCAGCACCGTGAGCGCCTCCTTCGCGGGCAGGCCGCGGACGAGGTTGACCACCCGGCGCGCCTTCATCGGCGAGATGCGCACGTGCCGCGCAACCGCCCGCGCGCCCGGAAGCACCGGAGCGTCGCCCTTTCCTGGCATCGCTGTAACCCCTTGATCCTCTATCCGTATGCCCGCGGCGTCAGCGCCGACGGCTCTTCCGGTCGTCCTTCTCGTGACCCTTGAACGTGCGGGTCAGCGCGAACTCGCCGAGCTTGTGCCCGACCATCGCCTCGGTCACGAACACCGGGACGTGCTTGCGTCCGTCGTGCACGGCGATCGTGTGCCCGAGCATCTCCGGGATGATCGTCGAGCGGCGCGACCAGGTCTTGATGACGTTCTTGGTGCCCTTGTCGTTCTGCGTCTCCACCTTCTTGATCAGGTGGTCGTCAACGAACGGGCCCTTCTTCAGGCTGCGAGGCATAAGTCAGCTCTCCTGTTAGCCGCGCTTGCGGGTGGCGTAGCGGCGGCGGACGATCAGCCGGTCGCTCGGCTGGCCCTTACGACGGGTGCGGCCCTCGGGCTTACCCTGCGGGTTGACCGGGTGGCGACCACCGGAGGTCTTACCCTCACCACCACCGTGCGGGTGGTCGACCGGGTTCATGGCGACACCACGGACGGTCGGGCGCTTGCCCTTCCACCGCATACGGCCGGCCTTACCCCAGTTGATGTTCGACTGGTCGGCGTTGCCGATCTCGCCAACGCTGGCCCGGCAGCGCACGTCGACCCGCCGGATCTCGCCAGACGGCATGCGCAGGGTCGCGTACGCGCCCTCACGGCCGAGCAGCTGGATGCCGACGCCGGCCGAACGGGCCAGCTTGGCGCCACCGCCCGGACGCAGCTCCACGTTGTGAACCGTGGTACCGACCGGGATGTTGCGCAGCGGCAGGTTGTTGCCGGGCTTGATGTCCGCGCCCGGGCCCGACTCCACCGAGTCGCCCTGCTTCAGGTCCTTCGGCGCGATGATGTAGCGCTTCTCGCCGTCGGCGTAGTGCAGCAGCGCGATACGCGCGGTGCGGTTCGGGTCGTACTCGATGTGCGCGACCTTCGCCGGCACGCCGTCCTTGTCGACCCGCTTGAAGTCGATCAGACGGTACTGCCGCTTGTGACCGCCACCGTGGTGCCGCGTGGTGATCCGGCCGTGGGCGTTGCGTCCGCCCTTCTTCGGCAGCGGCGCCAGCAGCGACTTCTCGGGCGTCGACCGGGTGATCTCGGCGAAGTCGGCAACGCTGGAGCCACGCCGGCCCGGCGTCGTCGGCTTGTACTTACGGATAGCCATTGTCTACACCCCTCAGCTGACCGGGCCGCCGAAGGCCTCGATACGGTCACCGTCAGCCAGCTTCACCATCGCCCGCTTGGTGTCCTTGCGCTTCCCGAACCCGGTACGGGTCCGCTTGCGCTTGCCCTCGCGGTTGAGCGTGTTGACCGTCAGGACGCGGACGTTGAAGATCTGCTGGATAGCGATCTTGATCTCGGTCTTGTTCGCGTCCGGGTGCACCAGGAAGGTGTACCAGTTGCGGTTCAGCTCGCTGTAGCTCTTCTCCGAGACGACCGGCGCCACGATGATGTCGCGCGGGTCGGCGATCGTGCTCACTTGCCACCCTCCTCGGTGGTCTCGGCGGGCACGCCCAGGAACTCGTCCAGGGCGTCCTTCGTGAAGACCACGTCGTCGGCCACCAGCACGTCGTACGTGTTCAGCTGGCCGGCCTCGATCAGGTGCACGCGCGGCTCGTTGCGCAGCGACACCCAGTTCAGCTCGTCGGTGCTGCTCAGCACGACCAGGACCCGACGGGCCTCGGTCAGCTTGGCCAGCGTGGCCAGGGCGGCCTTGGTCGACGGCTTCTCGCCGGCGACGAACGCCTCGACGACGTGCACCTGGCCGGCGCGGGCCCGGTCGGACAGGGCGCCACGCAGGGCGGCGGCCTTCATCTTCTTCGGGGTCCGCTGGCTGTAGTCACGCGGCACAGGGCCGTGCACCACGCCACCGCCGGCGAACTGCGGCGCGCGGATCGAGCCCTGGCGGGCACGACCGGTGCCCTTCTGCTTGTAGGGCTTCTTGCCGCCGCCGGCGACCTCGCCGCGCGTCTTGGTCTTGTGCGTGCCCTGCCGGGCGGCCGCGAGCTGCGCGACCACGACCTGGTGCATCAGCGCGACGTTGGCCTGCGCGTCGAAGATGTCAGCCGGCAGCTCGACCGAGCCGCTCTTGGTGCCTTCGACGGTGAGGACGTCAACGGTGGTCACTTGGCCACACCGCCCTTCTTCACCTTGGTCTTGGCCGCGGTGCGGACCAGGACGAGCGCGCCCTTCGGGCCGGGAATGGCACCGCGGACGAGCAGGAGGTTGTTCTCGGTGTCGACCGCCTGGACGGTCAGGTTCTGGACGGTGTAGCGCACGCCACCCATCCGGCCCGCCATCCGGGTGCCCTTGAAGACACGACCCGGGGTGGCGCAGGCGCCGATGGAGCCGGGCGAGCGGTGCTTGCGCTCGACACCGTGGCCCGCGCCCAGACCGTGGAAGCCGTGCCGCTTCATCGCACCGGCGAAGCCCTTGCCCTTGGTCCGGCCGGTCACGTCGACCGTGACACCCGCCGGGAACTCCTCGACCGTGACCTCCTGGCCGAGCGAGTAGTCCGCGGCGTCGGTGGTGCGCAGCTCGACGATGTGCCGGCGCGGCGCCACGTCCGCCTTGGCGTAGTGGCCGCTGACCGGCTTCTTGACCTTGCGAGGGTCGATCGCGCCGTAGGCGAGCTGGACCGCGGAGTAACCGTCCTTCTCGGCGCTACGAACCTGGCTGATGACGCACGGGCCGGCCTCGACCACGGTCACCGGCACAACACGGTTGTTGTCCCAGACCTGGGTCATACCGAGCTTTGCGCCCAGGATCCCCTTAACTTGCCTGTCCATTTGTCCGGTCCCTACAGCTTGATCTCGATGTCGACGCCAGCCGGCAGGTCGAGGCGCATGAGCGAGTCGACCGTCTTGGGGGTCGGGTCGATGATGTCGATCAGCCGCTTGTGCGTACGCATCTCAAAGTGCTCGCGCGAGTCCTTGTACTTGTGCGGCGAGCGGATGACGCAGAAACGGTTGATCTCCGTGGGCAGCGGCACCGGGCCAGCGACCTGCGCCCCGGTACGCGTCACCGTCTCGACGATCTTCCGAGCCGAGGAGTCGACGACCTCGTGGTCATAGGCCTTGAGCCGGATGCGGATCTTCTGTCCCGCCATGGTGGCTTCTGTTCCTTCTCTCGATGCCGCTGTGTTGCGGGCGCCTGCACCGGCTGGTGCAGGCCCACTTCGCCGACCCCCGCGGTCGGGCGTGTCGCGCCCTCGGGCCAGGCTCCGCCCCGGGCTCCGGAGCGTTCCGACCACGCGGTGGGTCAAGGCGCCGATCGCTACTGCGACCTGAACGCCGTGCGAGGGTGGTTGGCGGCCGAACCGCCAACCACCCCACGCTCGACTGTCCTGCCGCCCGGAGGTTCGACTCAGCCGAACACGGGCAGCGAACTGCCGTTACGCAACCTGACTAGTATGCCGCACGACCGGCGGCGGGTCTAATCGGGGTTACCTAGCTCACTTGATGATCTTGGTGACGAACCCGGCGCCGACGGTGCGGCCACCCTCGCGGATCGCGAACTTGAGGTTCTCCTCCATGGCGATGGGCTGGATCAGCTTCACCGTCATGGTGGTGTTGTCACCCGGCATGACCATCTCGGTGCCCTCGGGGAGGGTGACGACACCGGTGACGTCCGTGGTCCGGAAGTAGAACTGCGGACGGTAGTTCTGGAAGAACGGGGTGTGCCGGCCGCCCTCCTCCTTGGAGAGGATGTAGACGGTCGCCTCGAACTCCGTGTGCGGGGTCGTGGTGCCCGGCTTGATGACCACCATGCCGCGCTCGACGTCCTCGCGCTTGATGCCACGCAGCAGCAGACCGACGTTCTCACCCGCGCGGGCCTCGTCGAGCAGCTTGCGGAACATCTCGATGCCGGTGACGACCGTCTTCTGCGACTTCTCGCGGATACCGACGATCTCCACCTCCTCGTTCGGCTTGAGCACGCCGCGCTCCGCGCGACCGGTGACGACCGTGCCACGACCGGTGATCGTGAAGACGTCCTCGATCGGCATCAGGAACGGCTTCTCGGTCTCGCGCTCCGGCTGCGGGATCGCGTTGTCGACCGCGGTCATCAGGTCCATCAGCTTGCCGGTCCACTCGGGGTCACCCTCGAGGGCCTTCAGCGCCGAGACCCGAACGACCGGCAGGTCGTCACCCGGGTACTCCTGCGACGAGAGCAGCTCACGGACCTCGAGCTCGACGAGCTCCAGGAGCTCCTCGTCGTCGACCATGTCGCTCTTGTTGAGCGCCACGACGATGTACGGCACGCCGACCTGACGGGCCAGCAGCACGTGCTCGCGGGTCTGCGGCATCGGGCCGTCGGTCGCCGCCACCACCAGGATCGCGCCGTCCATCTGCGCGGCACCGGTGATCATGTTCTTGATGTAGTCGGCGTGACCGGGGCAGTCGACGTGCGCGTAGTGACGCGCCTCGGTCTGGTACTCGACGTGCGCGATCGAGATCGTGATGCCGCGGGCCTTCTCCTCCGGCGCCTTGTCGATCTCGTCGAACGGCGTGTACGGGTTCAGGTCCGGGAACTGGTCGTGCAGGACCTTGGTGATGGCCGCCGTCAGCGTCGTCTTACCGTGGTCGATGTGACCAATGGTGCCGATGTTGACGTGCGGCTTAGTCCGCTCGAACTTCGCCTTCGCCACTGGTGTCCTCCTGTGGACTTTCTTGGTTCGTTCGCCCCGGTGCGCCGGTCGGCGCTTAGGACTCTGTCGACAGCCTTTCCGGCCTGACGGCCGGAGAGCCTTTGTGGGTTCTGCGGCGATGAAGCCTACAGGCCCGGATTCACGCAATCCGACCGAGGTGGCCGCGAGCGGGAGTTCCCTCCCGCGGCCGGCCCCGGCTCATCGGATCAGCTCAGGCGAGCGTCACTCACCCGTCGCCTTGGCGATGATCTCCTTGGCGACCGAGGCCGGAACCTCGGCGTAGGAGTCGAACTGCATGCTGTAGCTAGCCCGGCCCTGGGTCTTCGACCGCAGGTCGCCGACGTAGCCGAACATCTCCGACAACGGCACCAGGGCGCGGACGACGCGGGCACCGCCGCGCTCCTCCATCGCCTGGATGATGCCACGGCGGGAGTTGAGGTCGCCGATGACGTCACCCATGTTCTCCTCCGGAGTGGTGACCTCAACGGCCATCATCGGCTCGAGCAGCGCCGGGTCGGCCTTGCGGGCCGCCTCCTTCAGCGCCATCGAACCGGCGATCTTGAACGCCATTTCGGACGAGTCAACCTCGTGGTACTGACCGTCCACCAGGGTCAGCTTGACACCCACCAGCGGGAAGCCGGCGAGGATGCCGTACTGCATGGCGTCCTGGGCGCCCGCGTCCACCGACGGGATGAACTCCCGGGGGATGCGGCCACCGGTGACGGCGTTCGCGAACTCGTAGGTCGGCGAGTCGTTGTCCAGCGGCAGCGGCTCCAGGCTGATGATCACCCGGGCGTACTGGCCGGAACCACCGGTCTGCTTCTTGTGGGTGTACTCGACCTTCTCCACCGCGCGGCGGATGGTCTCGCGGTACGCCACCTGCGGCTTACCGATGTTCGCCTCGACGTTGAACTCGCGGCGCATCCGGTCGACCAGGATGTCCAGGTGCAGCTCGCCCATGCCGGAGATGACCGTCTGGCCGGTCTCGTCGTCCAGCTTGACGCGGAAGGTCGGGTCCTCCTCGGCCAGCCGCTGGATGGCGGTGCTGAGCTTCTCCTGGTCGGCCTTGGTCTTCGGCTCGATGGCGACCTCGATGACCGGCTCCGGGAAGGTCATCGACTCCAGGATGACCGGGTTCGCCGGGTCGCACAGGGTGTCACCGGTGGTGGTCTGCTTGAGACCCTGCACCGCGATGATGTCGCCAGCCTTGGCGGAGCTGCGCTCCTCCCGCTTGTTGGCGTGCATCTGGTAGATCTTGCCGATCCGCTCCTTGCGGTCCTTGGTGGAGTTGACCACCTGAGACCCGGACTCGACCACGCCGGAGTAGACCCGGACGTAGGTGAGCTTGCCGAGGTGCTTGTCGGTCTGGATCTTGAAGGCCAGGCCCGAGAACGGCTCCGAGGTGGAGGGCTTCCGCTGCATCGGGGTCTCGCCGTCGGTCGCGGTGCCCTCGATCGCCGGAATGTCCAGCGGCGACGGCAGGTAGTCGACCACGGCGTCCAGCATCGGCTGGATGCCCTTGTTCTTGAACGCGGAGCCGCAGAGCACCGGGTTGGCCTTGCCGGCGATGGTCGCGCGACGGATGGCGGCCTTGATGTCCTCGACGGCGATCTCCTCGCCCTCCAGGTACCGCTCCATCACCGCGTCGTCGACGTCGGCCAGGGTCTCCATCAGCTTCTCGCGCCACTCGGCCGCGGAGTCGGCCAGCTCGGCCGGGATCTCCTCGATCGCGTAGTCCTCACCCTTCTGGGTCTCCCCGCGCCAGGTGAGGGCGCGCATGCCGATCAGGTCGATGACACCGATGTGCTCGGCCTCGGTACCGATCGGGATCTGGAGCACCAGCGGAGTGGCGTTGAGCCGGTCGATCATCATCTGCACGCAGCGGAAGAAGTCGGCACCGGTCCGGTCGAGCTTGTTGACGAAGCACATCCGGGGGACGTTGTACTTGTCGGCCTGGCGCCAGACGTTCTCCGTCTGCGGCTCCACGCCGGCGACACCGTCGTACACCGCGACCGCACCGTCCAGCACGCGCAGCGACCGCTCCACCTCGACCGTGAAGTCGACGTGGCCGGGCGTGTCGATGATCTGGATCGTGTGGCCCTTCCACTCGCACTTGGTGGCGGCGGAAGTGATGGTGATACCGCGCTCCTGCTCCTGCTCCATCCAGTCCATGACGGCAGCGCCCTCGTGGACCTCACCGATCTTGTACGTGATACCGGTGTAGAACAGGATTCGCTCGGTGGTAGTGGTCTTACCGGCATCGATGTGCGCCATGATGCCGATGTTGCGTACGTTGGCGAGCGCGTCTGCGGCGGCCACTTCAATCCCTACTTATCGTCGTCTCGACACAACTGGTGGCGGTTCCGGCGCCGGTCGGCGCCGGAACCAGGGTGTTACCAGCGGTAGTGCGCGAAGGCCTTGTTGGACTCGGCCATCTTGTGCGTGTCCTCGCGCCGCTTGACGGCGGCACCGAGGCCGTTGCTCGCGTCCAGCAGCTCGTTCATGAGCCGCTCGACCATGGTCTTCTCGCGACGCGCCCGGGAGTAGGTGACCAGCCAGCGCAGACCCAGGGTGGTCGCGCGGGCCGGGCGCACCTCGACCGGCACCTGGTAGGTGGCGCCACCGACGCGGCGGCTGCGCACCTCGAGGGTCGGCTTGACGTTGTCCATCGCCCGCTTCAGGGTGACGACCGGGTCGGTGCCGGACTTCTCGCGGCAGCCCTCCAGGGCCGCGTACACGATGCGCTCGGCGAGCTGGCGCTTGCCGCGCAGCAGGATCTTGTTCACCAGCTGGGTGACCAGCGGCGAGTTGTACACCGGGTCAGCGACCAGCGGCCGCCGCGGAGCGGGTCCCTTACGCGGCATGTCAGCTCTTCTCCTTCTTCGCGCCGTAGCGGCTGCGAGCCTGCTTGCGGTTGCGGACACCCTGGGTGTCCAGCGAGCCGCGAACGATCTTGTACCGCACGCCGGGGAGGTCCTTCACACGGCCACCGCGGACGAGCACGATCGAGTGCTCCTGCAGGTTGTGGCCGACACCGGGGATGTAGGCGGTCACCTCGATCTGGCTGCTGAGCTTGACGCGAGCGACCTTGCGCAGGGCCGAGTTCGGCTTCTTCGGGGTGGTGGTGTACACGCGGGTGCACACGCCGCGACGCTGGGGAGACCCCTTCAGCGCCGGGGTCTTGGTCTTGGTCGTCTTGGCCTGGCGGCCCTTTCGGACCAGCTGCTGGATCGTGGGCACCGGGTTTCTCCGCTCCCTTCGGCCGCGCTTGTCGCGACCGCGCCGTCTGCCGTAGCCGACCTGCTGATCGGCTCTCCTACATTCCGACCAGGGCCCCACTGGGAGGTCCCGGCACCCGCGGTCGGGCGTGTCGCCCAGCTCACGGTCCCGGCGTCGACGCTCACGCGCGTACCGGGGTATGTCACCGGCACGCGGGTTGCCCCGGGCCGGGTCTTCGGCTTGTGTCGTGCTGCCGCTCGATCTCCGGACAACCGGATCCAGCCCACGCACGAGTTGCCCGGGCATGCCCGGGCACAAGGGGAAAGGTTACCTACCACAGCCGCCCAGGTCAAAACGGAATGGTCCGCCGAACCACGCCGCCGCGGCCGTCGGTCTGTCTCGCCTGCGCGCCCCCGATGGGCACCTACGCATACAAGTGTACCGGCTTCGTCGCGATACGGCCCGTCGGCCCCGTCAGGCCGCCGCCACCACACCCGCACCGGCGACCACTCCGGGCCTCACCGACCTCGCCGGCCCCTCCCCGGGTGCGACGCGGATCACGTATGCGGGGCCGAGCTCAATGATCCACTGGTCTTCCCGGATGTCGCGGTATCCCGGACCGGACAGCGCGACATCCGGGAGACGGAGTGGATCACGAGACCGGTGCCCGGCGGCCGACGGAGGTCGGTGCGGCACCGGGGCGACCGGGCCGGCGCTCAGGTGAGGGCGACCAACAGGGCGAGGGCCAGACCGAGCAGGCTGATCGCCAACCCCGCCCCACCACAGCTCATCCCGGCCACGGCCAGTCCACGGCCGGTGAACCGCACCGCGGGCGGCGCGGCCGGTCGGCGGATCTGTCGCCGAGCGAGCAGACCGGCCACGACCGCGCCGGCACCGGCCAGCACACCGAGCACGGTGAACGCGCCGGCCGCCCACACTCCGGTCCAGCCCGACCCGGTCACGCCGAAGCAGAGGACCAGGACCGACACCAGGATCGAGGCGATACCGGCCACCAGGGCGCCCACCGCGAGCCCGGAGGTGACCGGCGGTACCTCCAGGTGCACCACCCCGTAGGGCGTTCCGGGCACCGCCTCGATCCGCTTCGGCGGCAGGAGCCGCGCATCGCGGGGCGGCGGCGGCGCGTGCCAGCCGGGCGGCGCGCCCCACGGCGCCGGCGCGCCCGAGGGCCGCCCGCCCCAGCCCGTCGGCGACGGCGGAAACGGCGCCTGACCACCCGGGAGCGACGGCTGACCACCCCAGCCGGCCGGAGGCGACGGCGGGAACGGAGGCTGTCCGCCCGGCGACGACGGCTGGCCACCCGAGGACGACGGCTGACCACCCCAGCCGGCCGGAGGCGACGGCGGGAACGGAGGCTGTCCGCCCGGCGACGACGGCTGGCCGCCCCAGCCGGTCGGCGGCAGGGACGACGGCTGGCCGCCCCAGCCGGTCGGCGGCAGGGACGACGGCTGGCCGCCCGGCGCGGTCGGCGGAGGGCCACCCCAAGGACCCGCGGTCCCGGCAGCCGGCGGGTCACCCCAGCCGGCCGGTGCGGGCGAGCCCCACCCGGCCGGCGGCGGCGAGCCCCAATCACCGGGAGCCGGAGCCGCGGCCGGCTGGCCGGGGCCGCCCGAGGGGGACGTCGGGCCCCCGCCGGGCGACGACGGGGACGCGGGCGCACCCGATGCGGTCTGGACGTCCGGCGCGGGCCCGGCGGCGTCGGGCGCGCCGGTGTCCGGGACGTCGGACGGCCGCTCGGGGTCGCCCGACGAGGGTCGCGCCGGTTCCGTCACGAGCTTCTCCTCCTCGACAGGGCCGCCACCGCGACGGACACCGGCCAGGCTACCGCCGGACCGCACACCGGCCGCGCCCGATGGCGCGGTGCGGGGCGCGCCCACCGGCGTGGGTGGCACCCCGACCGGTCGGGGCGGGACGGTCAGTCAACGTTCGACGGGTAGTCGTGCCCGAGGGGCGCCCCGGCCAGCCGAACCACCGCGATCACCACCACGGCCACCACGCAGAACGCCGCCAGCACCAGGCCCGTCCACGCCAACCGCTCCCCCCGCCGCAGCCAGGCCGCGCCGGTGAGAAAACCTCCGGAGGCGTACGCCTCGCGGCGCGCCTGCCGAGCCAGGTACAACGCCACCGTGGCGGGGACCACCCCACCGAGGAACAGGCCGGTCAACGCCGCCATCAACCCCAGCGCGAACACCGCCCTGGCCTTCGTGGCACGGGCGGGATCGGGGTCGAGCGGGTGACGCGTCGGGTGCTCCGCGACGGGCACCTGCCCGGGTGCGGTCGTCATACCCCCATCATGCCGAACGGGCCGCCGGCCGCGTACCGGTCCGGACGCGACGAGGCCCCCGGCGAACGCCGGGGGCCTCGTCGATCGTGCTGTTTAGCGGTACGACCCGAAGTCGAAGTCGTCCAGCGGAACCGCCTGCCCGCTGGCCGGCCCGAACCCGTAGTCGGTCTCGGGGTAGCCGGTCATCGAGTAGACCTTGGCCTTCGCCTCCTCGGTCGGCTCGACCCGGACGTTGCGGTACTTGCTGATGCCCGTACCGGCCGGGATGAGCTTACCGATGATCACGTTCTCCTTGAGGCCGACGAGCGAGTCGCTGCGCGAGTTGATCGCCGCGTCGGTCAGCACCCGGGTGGTCTCCTGGAAGGAGGCCGCCGAGAGCCAGGAGTCGGTGGCCAGCGAGGCCTTGGTGATACCCATCAGCACCGGACGACCGGCGGCGGGCTCGCCGCCCTCGGACACGAGCCGGCGGTTCTCCGACTCGAAGAGCGCCCGGTCGACGAGCACGCCCGGCAGGAACTCGGTCGAGCCGGAGTCGATGACCGTCACCCGCTTGAGCATCTGGCGGATGATGATCTCGATGTGCTTGTCGTGGATGAGCACACCCTGCGACCGGTAGACCTCCTGGACCTCCTGGGTCAGGTGGACCTGGACCGCCCGCGGGCCGAGGATGCGGAGCAGCTCGTGCGGGTCGATCGTGCCCTCGGTGAGCTTCTCGCCGACCTCGACGTGCTGGCCGTCCTGGGTCCGCAGCCGGACCCGCTTGGAGATCTTGTCGTAGACGATCTCGTCGCTGCCGTCGTCCGGCACCACGATGATCTTCCGCGACCGCTCGCCGTCCTCGATCCGGATCCGGCCGGGGGTGTCGGCGATGGGCGCCTTACCCTTCGGGACGCGGGCCTCGAAGATTTCCTGGACACGCGGCAGACCCTGGGTGATGTCCTCACCCGCGACACCACCGGTGTGGAAGGTACGCATCGTCAGCTGCGTACCCGGCTCACCGATCGACTGGGCGGCGATGATGCCGACCGCCTCGCCGACGTCCACGGTCTTGCCGGTCGGCAGCGAGCGGCCGTAGCACGCACCGCAGACGCCCAGCTTCGACTCGCAGGTGAGAACGCTGCGCACCCGCACCGTCTCCACCCCGGCCGCGACGATCTTGTCGACCAGGATCGAGTTGATGTCCTGACCCCGCTCGGCGACGACGGTGCCGTCCGGCCCCTTGATGTCGTCGGCCAGGGTCCGGGCGTGCACGCTGGTCTCGGCGTGCTCGTGCACGACCAGCTTGCCGTCGAGCCGCTCGCCGATCTGCATCGGGATGGCCCGGTCGGTGCCGCAGTCCTCCTCGCGGATGATCACGTCCTGCGAGACGTCCACCAGACGACGGGTCAGGTAACCCGAGTCGGCGGTACGCAGGGCGGTGTCGGCGAGACCCTTACGGGCACCGTGCGTGGAGATGAAGTACTCCAGCACGGAGAGACCCTCCCGGTAGCTGGCCTTGATGGGCCGCGGGATGATCTCACCCTTGGGGTTGGCCACCAGACCACGGATCGCCGCGATCTGCCGGAGCTGGAGCAGGTTACCGCGAGCACCCGAGTTGATCATCTTCCACAGCGGGTTCTCCTGCGGCAGCGCGGTGTCCATCTCCTTGGCGACCTCGTTGGTCGCCTTGGTCCAGATCTCGATGAGCTCGCCGCGACGCTCCTCGGCGGTCATCAGACCACGCTGGTACTGCTTGTCGATCCGGTCGGCTTCGGTCTCGTACTTCGCCAGGATCTCCGCCTTGCGCGGCGGGGCGATGACGTCCTCCATACCGATCGTCACGCCGGACCAGGTGGCCCAGTGGAAACCGGCCTCCTTGAGCCCGTCCAGGGTGGCCGCGAGGGCCACCTTGGGGAAGCGCTCGGCGAGGTCGTTGACGATCGCGGAGAGCTGACCCTTGCGGATCTCGTAGTTCACGAAGCGGTAGCCCTGCGGCAGCGTCTCGTTGAACAGGACCCGGCCGAGCGTGGTCTCCACGGTCAGCGTGTCGCCCTCGGCCCAACCCTCGGGCGCGGTCCACGGCTCGGCGCCGGCACCGTTGTCGACGCCGACGATGCCGCGCAGCCGGATCTTGACCGGGGCCTGCAGGTGCAGCTCGCCGTTGTCGAACGCCATCCGGGCCTCGGCGTCCGAGCTGAACGCCCGGCCCTCGCCCTTCTCACCGGGGGTGAGGTGGGTGAGGTGGTAGAGACCGATGACCATGTCCTGGGTGGGCATGGTGACCGGCTTGCCGTCGGCCGGCTTGAGGATGTTGTTCGACGACAGCATCAGGATCCGGGCCTCGGCCTGGGCCTCGGCGGACAGCGGCACGTGGACCGCCATCTGGTCACCGTCGAAGTCGGCGTTGAACGCGGTGCAGACCAGCGGGTGGATCTGGATCGCCTTGCCCTCGACCAGCTGCGGCTCGAAGGCCTGGATGCCCAGGCGGTGCAGGGTCGGCGCACGGTTGAGCAGCACCGGGTGCTCGCCGATGACCTCTTCCAGCACGTCCCACACGACCGGCCGCTGCCGCTCGACCATCCGCTTGGCGGACTTGATGTTCTGCGCGTGGTTGAGGTCGACCAGCCGCTTCATGACGAAGGGCTTGAACAGCTCCAGCGCCATCTGCTTGGGCAGGCCGCACTGGTGCAGCTTGAGCTTCGGGCCGACCACGATGACCGAACGGCCGGAGTAGTCGACGCGCTTGCCCAGCAGGTTCTGGCGGAACCGGCCCTGCTTGCCCTTGAGCATGTCGGAGAGCGACTTGAGCGGACGGTTACCCGGACCGGTGACCGGCCGGCCGCGGCGGCCGTTGTCGAACAGCGCGTCGACGGCCTCCTGGAGCATCCGCTTCTCGTTGTTGACGATGATCTCGGGCGCGCCGAGGTCGATCAGCCGCTTGAGGCGGTTGTTCCGGTTGATCACGCGGCGGTACAGGTCGTTCAGGTCGGAGGTCGCGAACCGACCACCGTCGAGCTGCACCATCGGGCGCAGGTCCGGCGGGATGACCGGGACGCAGTCCAGCACCATGCCGAGCGGCGAGTTGCGGGTGTTCAGGAACGCCGCCACGACCTTGAGCCGCTTGAGCGCCCGGATCTTCCGCTGGCCCTTGCCGGACCGGATGGTCTCCCGCAGGTTCTCGGCCTCGGCGTCGAGGTCCATGTTCTGGACCAGCGCCTTGATCGCCTCGGCGCCCATGGATCCGGTGAAGTACTCACCGAACCGGTCGCGCAGCTCGCGGTAGAGCAGCTCGTCGGTGACCAGCTGCTTCGGCTCCAGCTTGCGGAAGGTGTCCAGCACCTCGTCCAGGCGGTCGATCTCGCGCTGGGCCCGGTCGCGGATCTGGCGCATCTCGCGCTCTCCGCCCTCCTTGACCTTGCGCCGGACGTCCGCCTTGGCACCCTCGGCCTCCAGCTCGGCCAGGTCGGCCTCGAGCTTGGCGGCCCGCTTCTCGATCTCCGAGTCGCGGCTGTTCTCGGACTGCCGCTTCTCGGCCAGGATCTCGTTCTCGATAGTCGAGAGGTCACGGTGACGCGCCTCGGCGTCAACGCTCGTCACGACGTACGAGGCGAAGTAGATGATCTTCTCGAGGTCCTTGGGCGCGAGGTCCAGCAGGTAGCCCAGCCGGCTCGGCACGCCCTTGAAGTACCAGATGTGGGTGACCGGGGCGGCCAGCTCGATGTGGCCCATCCGCTCACGGCGGACCTTGGACCGGGTCACCTCGACGCCGCAGCGCTCGCAGATGATGCCCTTGAACCGGACCCGCTTGTACTTACCGCAGTAGCACTCCCAGTCCCGCTGAGGACCGAAGATCTTCTCGCAGAAGAGCCCGTCCTTCTCCGGCTTCAGGGTGCGGTAGTTGATCGTCTCTGGCTTCTTGACCTCGCCGTGCGACCACTGACGGATGTCGTCGGCGGTCGCCAGCCCAATTCGCAACTCGTCGAAAAAGTTGACGTCGAGCACGTTATATATCCCTCACACGTCGCTTGTTGCGCCAGCAGCTCACCGGGGTCGGGTCCCGGGGGCGGTCACCCGCCCCCGGGACCTCGACGTCACACTTCCTCGACCGAGCTCGGCTCGCGCCGGGACAGGTCGATGCCCAGCTCCTCAGCGGCCCGGAACACCTCGTCGTCGGTCTCGCGCATCTCGAGGGCCACGCCGTCGCTGGAGAGCACCTCAACGTTGAGGCACAGCGACTGCAGCTCCTTGAGCAGCACCTTGAACGACTCCGGGATGCCCGGCTCCGGGATGTTCTCGCCCTTGACGATGGCCTCGTAGACCTTCACCCGGCCGAGAACGTCGTCGGACTTGATCGTCAACAGCTCCTGCAGGGCGTACGCGGCGCCGTACGCCTGCATCGCCCAGCACTCCATCTCACCGAAGCGCTGACCACCGAACTGCGCCTTACCACCCAGCGGCTGCTGCGTGATCATCGAGTACGGGCCGGTCGACCGAGCGTGGATCTTGTCGTCGACCAGGTGGTTGAGCTTCAGGATGTAGATGTAGCCGACCGCGATCGGGTCCGGCAGCGGCTCGCCGGAGCGACCGTCGAACAGCTGCGCCTTGCCGCTGGAACCGATCAGCTGGTTGCCGTCCCGGTTGGGCAGGGTCGACGCGAGCAGACCGGAGATCTCCTCCTCGCGGGCACCGTCGAAGACCGGGGTGGCCACGTTGGTGTCCGGCTCGGACTCGTGGGCCTCGATCGAGCGGAGCTGACGCTTCCACTCGGTGTCCTCGCCCTCGATCTTCCAGCCGGTCTTGGCCACCCACCCGAGGTGGGTCTCCAGGACCTGACCGATGTTCATCCGGCTCGGCACGCCGAGCGGGTTGAGCACGATGTCGACCGGGGTGCCGTCCTCGAGGAACGGCATGTCCTCGATCGGGAGGATCTTGGAGATGACACCCTTGTTGCCGTGGCGGCCGGCGAGCTTGTCGCCGTCCTGGATCTTCCGCTTCTGGGCGACGTAGACCCGGACCAGCTCGTTGACGCCCGGAGGCAGCTCGTCGCCATCCTCCCGGGAGAAGGTCCGCACACCGATGACCGTGCCGGTCTCACCGTGCGGAACCTTCAGCGAGGTGTCCCGGACCTCGCGCGCCTTCTCACCGAAGATCGCGCGGAGCAGCCGCTCCTCCGGGGTCAGCTCGGTCTCGCCCTTCGGCGTGACCTTGCCGACCAGGATGTCGCCGGGGACGACCTCGGCGCCGATCCGGATGATGCCGCGCTCGTCGAGGTCGGCGAGCATCTCCTCGCTGACGTTCGGGATGTCGCGGGTGATCTCCTCCGGACCGAGCTTGGTGTCCCGGGCGTCGACCTCGTGCTCCTCGATGTGGATCGAGGTGAGGACGTCCTGCTGCACCAGGCGCTGCGACAGGATGATCGCGTCCTCGTAGTTGTGCCCCTCCCAGGTCATGAAGGCCACGAGCAGGTTGCGCCCGAGCGCCATCTCGCCCTCGTCGGTGCAGGGACCGTCGGCGATGACCTGGCCGGCCTCGACGCGGTCGCCCTCGAAGACCACCGGCTTCTGGTTGACGCAGGAGCCGGCGTTGGAGCGGCGGAACTTGTGCAGCAGGTACGTCCGGCGGTGGCCGTCGTCCTGGTGCACGGTGATGTAGTCGGCGCACAGGTCCTCGATGACACCGCCGACCTCGGCGACGACCACGTCACCGGCGTCGACGGCGGCCCGGTACTCCATGCCGGTGCCCACGAGCGGCGCCTCGGCCTTGACCAGCGGCACCGCCTGGCGCTGCATGTTCGCGCCCATCAGCGCCCGGTTGGCGTCGTCGTGCTCGAGGAACGGGATCATCGCGGTGGCGACCGAGGTCATCTGCCGCGGCGACACGTCCATGTAGTCCACGGCCGCCGGCGGGACGTCCTCGGTCTCGCCGCCCTTACGGCGGACCAGGACGCGGTCCTCGGCGAACGAGCCGTCGGCCCGCAGCGGCGCGTTGGCCTGCGCCTTGACGAAGCGGTCCTCCTCGTCCGCGGTCAGGTAGTCGATCTGGTCGGTGACCCGACCCTCGACGACCTTCCGGTACGGCGTCTCGATGAAGCCGAACGGGTTGACCCGGGCGAAGGTGGACAGCGCGCCGATCAGGCCGATGTTCGGGCCTTCCGGCGTCTCGATCGGGCACATCCGGCCGTAGTGGGACGGGTGCACGTCACGGACCTCGAAGCCGGCCCGCTCCCGGGACAGACCACCCGGGCCGAGCGCGCTCAGCCGGCGCCGGTGGGTCAGGCCCGCCAGCGGGTTGGTCTGGTCCATGAACTGGGACAGCTGCGACGTGCCGAAGAACTCCTTGATCGCCGCCACCACCGGGCGGATGTTGATCAGGGTCTGCGGCGTGATCGCCTCGACGTCCTGGGTGGTCATCCGCTCGCGGACGACCCGCTCCATGCGGGACAGGCCGACCCGAACCTGGTTCTGGATCAGCTCGCCCACGGTGCGCAGACGACGGTTGCCGAAGTGGTCGATGTCGTCCGCCTCGTAGCCCTCCTCACCGGCGTGCAGCCGGCAGAGGTACTCCACGGTGGCGACGATGTCGTCCTCGGTGAGCGTGCCGGTGGTGATCGGCACGTCCACTTCGAGCTTCTTGTTGAACTTGTAACGACCGACCTTGGCGACGTCGTACCGCTTCGGGTTGAAGAAGAGGTTGTCGAGCAGGGTCTGGGCGTTCTCACGCGTCGGCGGCTCGCCAGGGCGGAGCTTGCGGTAGATGTCGAGAAGCGCCTCGTCCTGGCCGGCGATGTGGTCCTTCTCGAGCGTGGTCATCATCAGCTCGGACCAGCCGAACCGCTCACGGATCTGCTCGGCCGACCATCCGATGGCCTTGAGCAGGACCGTGACGGCCTGCCGGCGCTTGCGGTCGATGCGGACGCCGACCGTGTCGCGCTTGTCGATGTCGAACTCCAGCCAGGCACCCCGGCTCGGGATGACCTTGACGCTGGAGAGGTCGCGGTCGGAGGTCTTGTCCGGCTGCTTGTCGAAGTACACGCCCGGGGACCGGACGAGCTGGCTGACCACGACCCGCTCGGTGCCGTTGATGATGAACGTGCCCTTCGGCGTCATCATCGGGAAGTCACCCATGAACACCGTCTGGCTCTTGATCTCGCCGGTGGTGTTGTTGGTGAACTCCGCGGTCACGAACAGCGGGGCGCAGTAAGTCAGATCCTTCTCCTTGCACTCCTCGATCGAGGCCTTGACCTCGTCGAAGCGCGGGGCAGAGAAGGAGAGCGACATGGTGCCGGAGAAGTCCTCAATGGGACTGATCTCGTCGAGGATCTCCGCGAGACCCGAGCGTGCGTGCGGGTCGTCCGCCGACCGGCCCTGCCAAGCCTCGTTGCCGACGAGCCAGTCGAAGGACTCGTTCTGAATGGCGAGGAGGTTGGGGACCTCGAGGTGTTCGGTGATCCTGCCGAATGAAACTCGGCGGGGAGCGAAAGCGCTCGACGTACGACTGGTCTTCGCAGGGCGGGAAGCTGCCAAGATGCGTCCTTCCGAGGACCGGTGCTGCAGAACGGCTGGTACGCGTGCACTCCAATGACCCCGCCGGAATTATCCGCAAACGGACATTTCCGAGCAGGGGTCAAGTCGGAAGGCAGCGCAAACTAGCAGTGTAGCCGAGAGGCTAACCGCTGTCCAGCCCACCCCGCAGGTCGTTGCGGAACGTGCCTCGGGACCCCCGATCGGGGGTCTACCGGGCCGCTCGGAACGCAACGTTCCTGCCGGGCCGCTCGGGGTCGTGCGGCCTGTGGTGTCGCCGCTGTCATTACCCCGGTGGTGGCCGTCGCAAGCGCGGAAGGTCTTGCTGGTGTCAGCGTGCCTGGCGGCCCGGGGCCGCGTCAAGGGGCCGCCCCCGGGTCGCCGCGTCTTTCCCGCGTACGCGGTACCACGGACCGCCGCCGCCGTGCCGGACCGCGCGTCCGGACGCCCTGCTCACATGCGCTGCCGCTGGGCGTCACCAAACACGGCGGGGGGGGGGGCCGGGGGGGGGGGCCCCCCCCCCCCCCCCGGGGGGGGGGCGGGGCCCCCCCCGCCCCCCCCCCCCCGGGGGGCCGGCCGGGGGGGGGGGGGGGCCGGGCCGCCCCCCCCCCCCCCCCCCCGCCCCGCCCGCCGCCGCGCCCCCCCCCCCGCCCCCCCGCCCGGGGGGCGGGCCCCCCCCCCCCCGGGGGGGGGGGCCCCCCGGGGC
Organism: Micromonospora sp. NPDC049366; assembly: GCF_044466625.1. Classification (NCBI taxonomy): domain Bacteria; kingdom Bacillati; phylum Actinomycetota; class Actinomycetes; order Micromonosporales; family Micromonosporaceae; genus Micromonospora; species Micromonospora sp. NPDC049366. The sequence goes on along the minus strand of NZ_JBITMV010000001.1, from coordinate 529,080 downwards.
GCCCCCCCCCCCCCCCGCGACGCGGTGTGTGCGCCGGCTCACTCGAACCGGCCACGCGCGGGTGGAGCCTCAGGTCACTTGAGGGTGACCTTGGCGCCCTCGCCCTCGAGCTTGGCCTTGGCCTTGTCGGCGGTCTCCTTGTTGACCTTCTCCAGGACCGGCTTCGGCGCGGCCTCGACCAGGTCCTTGGCCTCCTTGAGGCCCAGGCCGGTCAGCTCACGCACGACCTTGATGACCTGGATCTTCTTGCCACCGTCGGCGTCGAGGATGACGTCGAACTCGTCCTTCTCCTCCTCGACCGGAGCGGCAGCGCCGCCGGCGGCCGGGGCACCCGCGGCCACGGCGACCGGGGCGGCGGCGGTGACCTCGAAGGTCTCCTCGAACTGCTTCACGAACTCGGAGAGCTCGATCAGCGTCATCTCCTTGAACGCGTCGAGCAGCTCGTCGGTGCTGAGCTTCGCCATGTCTGGCGTCCTTTCTGAAAGTGAAAACTAAGAACGTGGGTGCGCCGGGTGGCCTCAGGCCGCCTCGGCGCCCTCCTTCTCGCGCTTGTCCGCCAGGGCGGCCGCCGCACGGGCGGCCTTGGAGAGCGGCGCCTGGAACAGGGCCGCGGCCTTGCTCAGGTTGCCCTTCATCGCGCCGGCCAGCTTGGCCAGCAGCACCTCACGGGACTCCAGGTCGGCGAGCTTCGTGACCTCGGCCGCGGAAATGGCCTTGCCCTCGAAGACACCGCCCTTGATGACGAGCTTCGGGTTGGCCTTCGCGAAGTCGCGAAGACCCTTCGCCGCCTCGACGACGTCGCCCGAAACGAAAGTCAGCGCGGTAGGACCGGTGAACAGCTCGTCGAGGCCGGAGATGCCAGCATCGGCCGCGGCACGCTTGGCCAGCGTGTTCTTCGCGACGGTGTAGCTGGTCTCCTTGCCGAGCGAGCGCCGCAGCTGGGTGAGCTGGGAAACCGTCAGACCGCGGTACTCGGTCAGCACCGTGGCACCCGCGCTGCGGAAGCTCTCGGTCAGCTCGGCGACGGCCGTGGCCTTGTCGGCCCGGATCGGCTTGTCCGCCATGTCCCTCCTCTCTCGTTGCTCGAGGCTGGTCGCCGTCGTAAGCGGTCGCTTCGACGGCGCCTCAGGAAGCGCGACAACGAGAAAAGCCCCGGCGCAGGGCGCACGGGGCGAGGGCCGGCCTAGACGACCACGGTCGGCGGACCATGGACACCAGCACCGATTTTCGCTTGCCGCCCTACGCGGGTCGCCCGTCGTCGCGGGACCTTCGACCGTGCCGGAGCACGGTGACCAGCGGTCTCTGGGTGGAACTTCTCGGCAAGGTTACGCGACCCGTGGCCGGCTCGCCAAACCGGCCCCCGGTGCGCCCGCTCACGCCCCCGCCCGAGGGGCCTCGGCGAGCACGGTCAGGCCCGCGCCCGGCGCCGCCAGAGGTAGCCGGCGGCCGCCACCGCGCTCCACGCCGCCGCCCAGGCAGTGAGCAGCATCACAGTCGGCGCGGCGGCCTCGCCCCCGGTAGCACGAGCGGTGGCCATGATCGGGGGCACCAGCCAGGGCGCGACCGAGCCGCCGAGACCGAGGACGACCGCGCCGACCCCGCCGAGGGCCAGCACGGCGACGCCGTAGCCCGCGCTGCGGGTGACGGCCCGGCTGGCCAGCGCGCCCAGCGTCACCGCCGGAGGTACGGCCAGCAGGTGCGCCCACACCCCGAGGGCAACCCCGACGACGACCGGCCGGTCCCCCGGCTCGACGGGGCCGGTGACACCGCCGATCAGCCACGGGAAGACCAGCGCGATCGCCACCGTGCCCAGCGCCGCCACGGCGGCCGCCAGCAGCCCCGCCGACCGCTCCCGGCCGGCACCGACCACCACCTGGGCCAGCCGGCGCTGACCGTCCGGCTCCACGTCCAGCAGCACCTTCGTCTGCCAGGCGAGCACCGGGAAGAGCACCACGGCCGAGACCCCGTACGCCTCCGCGGGCTGGGCCCGACCCCCGCCGTAGAGGATGCCGAGGGCGACAAGACCGGCGAGCAGCGGTGCGACCGCCCGCCCCGTCCGCAGGAAGCCGGCCAGGCGCAGCCGGACCAGCGCGGTCACCGGTCACCCCCGGTGGACGGTTTGGCGACGACCCCAGTCACCGGTCCGACCCGGTCACCGGGACCCGCCGGCGTCGGGACGGGTGGCCGGCCGGGGCGTACGCCGAGAATCTGGTGGCCCTCGGCGCGCAGGCGCGCGACGGCGTCGTCGACCCGCGCGGCGGGCACCGCGACCTCGACCACGGCGTACGCCTCCTCGCCGGGCGGCGTCTCCTCGGAGACCACCCCGTCGGTCAGCGTCAGGCGGCGCGCGCCGGCCAGCCGTGCGACCTCCCCGCGGTGGTCGCTGACCAGGACCGCTCCGCCGCCGGCCCGCACCTCGTCGATCAGCTCCGGTACGAGCTCACGGGCGGCGGCGTCCAGCCCCTCCCACGGCTCGTCCAGCACCAGCAGGCCGGGCGGCCGGAGCATCGCCTGCGCGAGGCCGACCTTCTGGGCCGTGCCCTTGGACAGCTCCGGCAGCCGGACTCGGCGGAACCGGCCGAGGGCCAGCCGTTCGGTCCAGGCGTCCACGGCGCGATCGGCCTCGGACGACGACAGCCCGGCCATCCGGCCCATGGCGGTCAGGTAGTGGTCCACGGTGAACGGCTGGTCCGCCGGGAAGCGTTCCGGAACCCACCCGACCGACGCCGGCCGGTCCACGACCCGCCCGCGGCCCGGCCGGAGCACTCCCGCCGCCACCTGGAGCAGCGTGGACTTGCCCACGCCGTTGCGGCCGAGCACGACCGCCACCTCGCCCGCACCGATCCGTACGTCCGCTCCCCGCAGCACCCACGGCCCGCGCCGCCGGTACCGCAGCCAGACGTCCTCCAGCCGCATGGAACGAGACTGCCACACCGGAAGCGCGACGGGGCGCCGCCACGACCGTGGCGACGCCCCGTGCGGGTGGACGACTCAGCTCTCGGCCGAGCCCTCCTGGATGTTCTTCACCACGTTCGGGTCGACCGGGACGCCCGGGCCCATGGTGGTGGTCAGGGTGACCTTCTTCAGGTACTTGCCCTTGGCCGCGGACGGCTTGGCCCGGAGGACCTCGTCCAGCACCGCGGCGTAGTTGTCGATCAGCTGGTTCTCGGAGAACGAGGCCTTGCCGATGATCAGGTGCAGGTTCGAGTGCTTGTCCACCCGGAAGGTGATCTTGCCGCCCTTGATGTCCTGCACCGCCTTGGTGACGTCCATGGTCACCGTGCCGGTCTTCGGGTTCGGCATGAGACCGCGCGGGCCCAGGATCCGCGCGATCCGGCCGATCTTGGCCATCTGGTCCGGCGTGGCGATCGCCGCGTCGAAGTCGAGCCAACCACCCTGGATCCGGGCGACGAGCTCGTCGGTGCCCACCTCGTCGGCGCCCGCGGCGGTGGCCTCCTCGGCCTTCGCGCCGGCGGCGAACACGATCACGCGGGCGGTCTTACCGGTGCCGTGCGGCAGGTTGACCGTGCCGCGGACCATCTGGTCCGCCTTGCGGGGGTCGACGCCGAGGCGCATGGCGACCTCGACCGTGGCGTCGAACTTGACGTTGGTGGTCTCCTTGGCCAGCTTCACGGCCTCGGCGGGGGTGTAGAGCTTGGCCCGGTCGATGACCTCGGCGGCCTTGCGGTAGCTCTTGCTGCGCTGCATGTTCTGGTTACTCCTGTGGTCTATGGCGGGCCGCGACGTCCGCGCGCCCTCCCACGATCGGTACGGGTCGGGGCTGGCCGGGATCAGTCGGTGACGGTGATGCCCATGGAGCGGGCGGTGCCGGCGATGATCTTCTCGGCCTGGTCGAGGTCGTTGGCGTTGAGGTCGGCCATCTTCCGCTCGGCGATCTCACGCACCTGGGCGCGGGACACCGAACCGACCTTCTGGGCCTGCGGGACGCCCGAGCCCTTCTGCACACCGGCGGCCTTGATCAGCAGCCGGGCGGCCGGCGGGGTCTTCAGCACGAAGGTGAAGGACCGGTCCTCGTACACGCTGATCTCGGCGGGGACGATGTCGCCCCGCTGCGACTCGGTCTGCGCGTTGTAGGACTTGCAGAACTCCATGATGTTCACGCCGTGCTGGCCGAGCGCGGGACCGACCGGCGGCGCCGGAGTGGCCTGGCCCGCCGGCAGCTGAAGCGTGAACGTCTTGACGAGCTTCTTCTTCGGAGGCATGTCTCTTCCTGGGGCTTGGAACTGGGAATGGTGCTCATCGACACCGCCTCGGGGCGCGCACGGTCAGCGCGGCGCGAGGGCAGCGACTCTCAAGAGTAGCGCAGGCCGAAGCCGGCCCGTCCGGCGAGGTCGCCGGGCCAGGCGGAAACGGCGACGCCGGCGGCGGGACGTGCCCACCGCCGGCGACCGGAGATCAGATCTTGGCGACCTGGTTGAAGTTGAGCTCGACCGGGGTCTCGCGGCCGAAGATCGACACCAGGACCTTGAGCTTCTGCTGGTCGGCGTTGATCTCGCTGATCGTGGCCGGCAGCGAGGCGAAGGCGCCGTCGGTGACGGTGACCGAGTCGCCGACCTCGAAGTCGAGGACCTTGATCTCGGGCTTCGCCTTCTTCTGCTCGGTCTCGACGGCCGGGGCCAGCCACTTGAGCACCTCGTCCAGCGAGAGCGGAGCAGGCCGGTCGGCCCGGTCCGTCGCACCGACGAAGCCGGTGACGCCCGGCGTGTTGCGCACGCAGGAGTAGGACTCGGCGGTCAGCTCCATCCGGACCAGGATGTAGCCCGGGAAGACCTTCGCCTGGACCTGCGACCGCTTGCCGTTCTTGACCTCGACCTCTTCCCGGGTCGGCACCTCGACCTGGTAGATGTAGTCCTCCATGTCGAGGCTCGTGATCCGGGTCTCGAGGTTGGTCTTCACCTTGTTCTCGTAACCGGCGTACGAGTGGACCACGTACCAGTCGCCCGGCGCGTAGCGCAGCTTCTGCCGCAGCTCGGCGACCGGGTCGTAGTCCTCGTCCGGCTCCGGCTCGGTGGTCGGGAACTCCGGCTCGCTGGCGGCCTCGACCGACTCGTCGTCCGCCGCCGTCGCCACCGTGGACTGCTCGTCCGCGGGTCCGGCGGTCTCGTCGTACTCAGGCACGCTCGCTCACTTCCGTCACTATCGGCTCTCGGAGCCGGTCAGCTGGGGTTGCCGAAGACCCACAGCACGCCCTTGGCGAAGCCGTAGTCCAGGGCAGCCACGATCGTCAGCATCACCGCGACGAAGGTGACCACCACGGCGGTGTAGGTCAGCAACTCCTTGCGGGTCGGCCAGATGACCTTACGCAGTTCGGCGACGACCTCGCGGAAGAACCGGGCGATGCGACCGAAGAGGCCCACGCGGTCGGTCTCCGACCGGGTCTTCCGGCTGTCGGCGGACTCGGCCCGGTTGCGCGACCGGGTCGCGGTGCCACCCCGGGAAACCGGCTCGTCCGCGTCGGTGGCGTCGTCGCCGGCCACGTCGTCGACGATCTCGTCGTTGAGACGATCGTCGCCGGCGTCCTCGCCGCGCCGCTTGTTGTCGGCCACTTCGCCCTCCGTCGCGGGTTCTCGGGTTCGCACGCCGGGCGGCGTGCGCGGCGCTGGTCACGCCGGCCGGACCAACCGTCCCGCGACGGGCCGCGGCCGGCGGACCGGCCGGTATGGCCCGATGCCTCGGACCACCCCGCCGATACCACCACCACGGGCCGGACGCCGCCATCTCGGCGGCGCGACCCACGGGAACGGTCAGGCCTGAGGCGCAGGGGTGACAGGACTTGAACCTGCAGCCTGCGGTTTTGGAGACCGCTGCTCTGCCAATTGAGCTACACCCCTGTGCGGCACCATTCGCCCCACCAGGCCACAGGGCCAGGCAGGGGTCACATGCCCCACGGCGGACCAGTGTACGGGTAGCCGACCGACTTTCCCAACCGGTCTGCCCATCGCGCGTGGCGGCGCCCCGTCAGCGTGCCGTGCGGATGGTCGCCCGGGCCTGCGAGAGCACCTTCTCCCCCAGGCAGGTGGCCGTCACGTCGAGCCGGGTGAGCCCGTCCTCGGTGACCTCACGCACGACCGCGCTGACCTCGATCTCGGTGCCCTGGTCGTCGTCGGGCACCACCACCGGCCGGGTGAACCGGACCCCGTAGTCGACCACCGCGTCCGGCGAGCCGGCCCACTCGGTGACGGCCCGGCCGACCAGCGCCATGGTGAACATGCCGTGGGCGATCACGCCGGGCAGCCCCACCTTCGTGGCGAACCGGTCGCTCCAGTGGATCGGGTTGAAGTCGCCCGAGGCACCGGCGTAGCGGACCAGGTCCGCGCGGGTCACCCGGAACGTCCTGGGTGCCAGCTCCATCTCAGGCCTCCCCGCGTACGACGAGCTTGGACCAGACCGCGACCACCGGTTCGCCGGTGACCGTGCTGACGTCGGTGCGGGTGGTCAGGAAGCCGTGCCCGCCCCGGTTGGTGATGTCCTCGATGGTGTTGACGCAGACCAGCTCGTCGCCGGCCACCACCGGCCGGGTGTACGCGAACCGTTGGTCGCCGTGCACGACGCGGCTGTAGTCGACACCGAGCGCCGGGTCCTCGACGATCTGCTGCGTGGCCGCCATGGTCACCACGAAGGGGAAGGTGGGCGGGGCCACCACGTCCGGGTGCCCGAGCGCGCGGGCGGCCTCCGGGTCGTGGTACGCCGGGTCGGTCGCGCCGATGGCGGTGGCGAACTCACGGATCTTCTCTCGGCCCACCAGATAGGGGGCCGTCGGCGGGTAACTCCGGCCGACGTAGGACGGGTCCAGGGACATGCCGCGAACCTACACGGAAAGCACGAACGCCGACCCGAGCGGTCGGCCGCGGCGAAAGCCGCGCCGGCCGGTCAGATCGGCGTTCGGTGAGAAACTGGGTGGCCGGCGCGAGCCGGCCGAACGTCAGCGGGTCTCGCGGTGGACCGTGTGCCGACCGTCGCGCGGGCAGAACTTCTTCAGCTCGATGCGGTCCGGGTCGTTACGACGGTTCTTGCGCGTGATGTAGTTGCGCTCCTTGCACTCCACACACGCCAAAGTGATCTTCGGCCGGACATCGGTCGCCTTCGCCACGGCGGAGTGCCTTCCTCGCTACGGATAACAACTACAGCGCGCCAGCTTACGCACTGACTGCGCGGACATGCAAAGTGGGCGCCTGCGGCGCCCCTTCCTGCCGACCACCGGGGCACGCCCGGAGGACGAGAGTAGCGGTGGCCGGACTTGAACCGGCGACACAGCGATTATGAGCCGCTTGCTCTGCCATCTGAGCTACACCGCCGCGGTGGGTCCAGCGACCCTAGAGCCCCCTTACGGAATCGAACCGTAGACCTTCTCCTTACCATGGAGACGCTCTGCCGACTGAGCTAAGGGGGCCTGCGCGATCTCCCCGTGGGGCGCGCAGAGGTAAGAGTACACGGCCCCGCCCCCCAGGTGAAATCGGATCCCCCCGGGGGCAATCACCGCAGGTCAGGGCACCACACGCAGCCGGGGAAGCTCGGTGCTGGAGATCGACTCCGGGTCGACCTGGGCGCCGAACCACGCCTCCAGCCGCTCGTACGGCAGCGGCCGGCTGAACAGGAAACCCTGGCCGATCTCGCAGCCGATGTCCTGGAGCAGCTCCAGGGTCAACTCGCTCTCCACGCCCTCGGCGACCACGGCCAGGCCGAACTGCTGGGAGAGCGTGACCACCGCGTTGACGATCGCCAGGTCGCCCGGGTCGGTCGCCATGCCCTGCACGAAGGACCGGTCGACCTTCACCTCGTGCACCGGCAGCCGGCGCAGGTGGGCGAGGGAGGAGTCACCGGTGCCGAAGTCGTCCACCGAGAGCCGTACGCCCAGATCCCGCAGGCGCCGCAGGGTCGGGATCGGCCGGTCGGTGCCGTCGAGGACGCCCGCCTCGGTGATCTCCAGGGTGAGCCGCTGCGGCGGCACCTCGTACTCGGTGAGCAGCTCCTGAACGAGGTCCGGGAAGGCCTTGTCGGTGAGCGTACGCGGAGAGAGGTTGACCGCCACGGAGAGCGGCTGGTGGGCCTGGTCCCAGGCCCGGCTGTGCCGCAGCCCCTCCCGGAGCACCACCTCGGTGAGCCGGCCGAGCTGGCCGGTGTGCTCGGCCACCGCGACGAAGTCCGCGGGGGCGACACTGCCGTGCGTCGGATGCTCCCAGCGGGCCAGGCACTCCACACCGACCAACTGACGGTCCCGCAGGGTGACCTTCGGCTGGAAGTAGACCTTCACCTCCCCCTCGTCGAGGGCGCGGCGCAGGTCTCCGGCGAGACCGAGCCGGCGCAGCGAGCGCGACTCCAGGGCCGGGTTGAACAACTGCACGCTGCCCGGCACCGACTTCGCGGCGGTGGCGGCCAGGTCGACCCGTTGCAGCAGGGTCGCCGGGTCGCTGCCGTGCTCGGGGTGGACCGCCACCCCGACCGCGGTGTCGACGTCCAGGGTCAGCGCGTCGAAGACCATCTCGTCGCGGATCTGCTCGCGGAGCTGCGCGGCCAGCTCCAGGGCCGCCTCGGCGCTCTCCAGCCGCATGGTGACCAGGAACTCGTCGCCCCCGGCCCGCCCGACCAGGGCCGACGACGGCGCTGACGCACGGAGCCGCTCGGCGACCTCGGCGAGGACCTTGTCGCCGGCGGCGTGGCCGAGCGACTCGTTGACCTGACGCAACCCGTCGACATCGAAGAGGAGCAGCGCCACGACCTCGCCCGGCGCCCGGATCTTCACCGACTCGCCGAGCGCGCCAGTGATGCGCCGCCGGTTGGGCAGCTTGGTCAGCGCGTCGTGGTACGCGTCGTGCCGCAGCCGGTCGACCAGCCGCGAGTTCTCCAGGGCCACGGCGGCGTTCGCGGCCACCGTCTCCAGGACGGGGATGTCCGCCGGGGCGAAGTGGTTGGTGTCGCCGAGGCGGTTGACCACCTCCAGCGTGCCGATCACCGCCTTGCCGGAGCGCAGCGGCACGAGGATGACGTCCTTGACCGCGTCCCTGCTCAGCGCCCCGCGCAGCTCGGCCTCGCCGCCGAGCCGACTGCCCAGCGCGATGGTCCGTTGCCGGGCGACCGCGGTCTCCCGCAGCAGCGCCGGCGTGGTCGCCGAGTCGAGCAGACCCGGCTTGCCCTCCTGGCTGGTCAGCAACACCTCCGGGTGCCGGCCCTGCGCCGGCAGCCACAGAGTGGCGTGCTCAGCCTGCATGAGGCTGCGGATGCGGCTGATCAGGACGTCGACCAGTGTGCCGTCGGCGCCGCTCTCGGTGATCGCCTTGGTCAACTGGTACATGTCGGCCAGCGTGCGGTGCTGACGCAGGAACTGGGCGTAGGACCGGGAGACCAGCAGGAACGCGACGGCGAGCCCGGCGAAGAGCAGCAGCGCCCAGGGCGTGGCCTTCAGGGCGACGATGATCAGCAGGCCGAGGGAGAGGTTGATGGCCGCGGTGAGCAGGGTGGGCGGCGCGGTGCGCACCAGCTCCAACCCGGCCTGCCGGCCCTGCACCACCGAGATCACGGCGACGACGGCGGCCAGGGTGGCGAGGGTGTGGGTGCCCACCGCGGCCAGCAGGATGGCCCACGTGCCGGGGCCGACGCCCTGCGGCTCGGGCAGCGCGACGAGCACCAGGTTGGCCAGCGAGGTGGCGGCCGCGGCCAGCGCGACGTTGAACCAGAACTTCGCCGGGACGAGCTTGCGCCGGATCTGCACGATGAGCGTGGCCGTGGTGTAGGCCAGCACGACCGACAGCGGCGGCAACTCGTGCAGGGCGAGGACCAGCGGGACCTCGGTGAGGGCCATGCCGAGGGCCTGCCGGCGCACGACGATGTTGATGACCGGAAGAGTCGCCGCCACCATTGCCGCGGTGAGCAGCAGTGTCAGCGGCCACTCGCCGACGGCCGGCGACGACGTGAGCCCCAGAATCGTGCAGAAGACCACCGCACACAGCGCGAGCGGCCCGGTGATCAGCCAGGCCTGCTCGGTGCGGCGGCGAGAGGATGGTTTACGCGACACTGCCGTCCCCTCGCCGTGGCCAGCTCGTCGTGGTGAACGCCGCCGAAGCGGCGTCACTCAGCGTTACGGCAGCAGCGCGTGTACCGCTGGCATCTGCCAGTTGTAGTCGACCGCGTGCATCTGGGTGTCGATCGCGAGGGCCGGCAGGGCGACCAGACCGGCGAGCAACATGAGGGAGCCGAGCAGCCGGCCCAGGCGTCGAGCAGACATTTGTGCTCCTGGGGGTGAAAGACGGGGGGTACGGGTTCCCCCGATGGTGCCACAGGGCCCGGCGGCCTGGAAAGCGCGGGCGTAGAGGGTCGTCCGCTTGTCGGGCCATCAGCGACATCCGGGCCGACCACGTGGAACGTCTGTGCAGATCACGAGCGGCACGTGGGATCGTCGTACGAAGAAAAGACCAAGGACGCAATAACCGTTTACCGCTTGTAACCGATCTACCGGACAGTACGCCGGCCGGTCCGCCGGGTCGGGCGGGGATCGTACCGGCGCCGGACGAGTGGGACCTGATGATCGGTTAGCGTACGGCGAGTCACCGAGGGTAGCCGTGGATGTGACTGCCTTCAATACCCCCGCCGGTAACGGACACAACGGTTGCGGCCAGCGCCGATTCCTCGCTCCGACAGGCCGGAATCAGGCCGTCCACTCTGCCGCGAGCAGCCCGTAGATGAGCGTGTCGGCCCACTCCCCCTTGGCCCAGTGGTTCTGCCGCAGGTGCGCCTCCCGCACCATGCCCACCCGTTCACACAACCGGGCCGACGCCTCGTTGCGCGCGTCGACGTGTGCGATAAGGCGATGCATGCCGTACTCCTCGAACGCCACCCGGATGAGGGCACGGGCGGCCTCGGTCGCGAACCCGCGGCCCGCCACCGACGGGTGGAAGGCCCAACCCACCTCCCCGCGCGAGAGCGTCTCGTCGGCCGGCCACAGGATGACGTCGCCGACGACCTCACCCTCGTGCTCGGCCACGAGCGCCAGTCGCGACTCCGGCCCGGTGATGCCCGTGTAGTTCACCCGTCGGCCGACCATCTCGGCCGCGAACTCGCGCGTCCACGGCTCCCACGGGATGTAGCGAGCGACGCGCGGGTCACCGTAGTAGGTCAGCAGGGCGTCGACATCGTCGATGTGAAAGGTACGCAGATGCAGCCGCTCGGTGCGGATCGGCAGCGTCAGCTCGGACATGCGTCGTATTCGCCTTCCCGGCCCGGCCCTCGCGCCCGCCGACAGGCGCGCCGTCGCCGGACGCGACGCGACCCTAGCGTTCCCGGCTCGTGTTCACCTTCCCGCTTACACCACGCCGTCGGTGAGCTGCGCGGGACCGACCCGGGCGAAGCGGGCCGCGTCCTGGCCCGGCGGCAGGCCGAACAACCGCCGGTACTCGCGGCTGAACTGCGACGCGCTCTCGTACCCGACGGCGAATCCGACGGCCGCCACGTCGCCGGGCGAGGCGAGCAGCCTGCTCCTCGCCTCCTGGAGCCGGATGAGTTTCTGGAACTGGATCGGCGTCATCGTCGTGACGGCGCGGAAGTGGCGGTGGAACGAGGTCAGACTCATCCCGGCGACGCGCGCCGCGTCCTCGACGCGGAACAGGTCGGCGTGGTGCTCGCGGATCCATCGGATGGCACGCTCGATCTGCACGATGTTGCTGTCGCCGAGCCCCACCTGACGGACCGTGCCGCCCTGCTCGCCGGTCAGCAGCCGCCAGACGACCTCGCGTTCCAGGGCCGCCCAGAGCACCCGCTGGTCGTCCGGTCGGTCGAGGAGCCGCAGCAGGCGTACCACCGCGTCGAGCAGGTCCTCGCCGGCCGTGCTGACCGCGATCCCGGGCGCCGGACCGCCGCCGGCCCGCGGTGGCATGTCCAGCAGCAGCTCGGCGATCAGGGGCGGCCGCAGAGTGAGGCCCAGGACGAGGTAGGGCTCGCGGGGCGAGGCCTCGCTGACGTGGGCGATCACCGGCAGCTCCATCGACGCGACGACGAACTGCCCGGCACCGTACGCGAAGAGTCGGGTCCCCAGGGTGGCACGCTTCGCGCCCTGCACCACCAGGGCGAACACCGGGGCGGACTGGGACGGCATGGGCTCGGTGGGCGCGTCGGCGCGGTGGACGACGAGACCGGCCGGTGTCGGCCGGCCGACGTGACGCAGCACCAGGTCGCGGATCTCCGGCAGCGCGCTCACCTGGCCGATTCTGTCACTTTGGCAGGATCAGGCAACGCGATGGCGCTATTGGTCTACACGGTCCGGGCCCGCGGGTGTGCACTCGACACATGCCACTCGACAACTTCGTGACGCTGGGTCGGTCCGGCCTCCGCGTCAGTCCGTACACGCTCGGCGCGATGACCTTCGGTGAGGACCACGGCTGGGGCGCCTCGGTCGAGGAGTCCGAAGCCATGCTCACCGAGTATCTGGAGCGGGGCGGCAACTCCATCGACACCGCCAACATCTACACCAACGGCCACTCCGAGAAGATCATCGGTGACTACCTGGCCGCCCGGTCGGGCCTGCGCGACCGGATCGTGCTGGGCTCGAAGTTCTTCGGCAACCTGTACCCCGGTGACCCGAACGGCGGCGGCGCGGGGCGCAAGGCCGTCGTCGCCCAGGCCGAGGAGTCCCTGCGCCGGCTCGGCACCGACTACCTGGACCTGTACTGGCTGCACAACTGGGACCGCGGGGTGCCGATCGAGGAGACCCTGCGCGCCCTCGACGACCTGGTCACCGCCGGCAAGGTCCGGTACGTGGGGCTGTCCGACCTGCCCGCGTGGAAGGCGGCCGAGGCGCAGGTCGTCGCGCATTTCCGCGGCTGGACGCCGGCGATCGCCATGCAGATCGAGTACTCGTTGCTGGAGCGTACGGGCGAGGGCGAGCTCATCCCGATGGCGGCCGAGCACGGCCTCGGCGTACTCCCGTGGAGCCCGCTGAAGAGCGGCTGGCTCTCCGGGAAGTTCACCCGCGGCACCAGCAGCGGTGCCGTCGACACCGCGCGCGGCAACCTGGTCGGCGCGCCCGGCGAGCGCGACTGGCAGGTGATCGACGCACTCCACGAGGCGGCCGCCGACGCCGGGGTGACACCGGCCGCGGCGGCGCTGGCCTGGGTCGGCGCCCGCCCCGGCGTGTCGTCGGTGCTGATCGGGGCCCGGCGCCTCGACCAGTTGAAGGCGAACCTGGACGCGGTCGACGTGCGGTTGTCGGCGGAGCGGACGGCCCGTCTCGACGAGGTCTCCACGCCGGCGCTCAACTTCCCCGCCGACAACAACCGGCTCCTGGCCCCGTCTCTGGCGTTCGCGGGCGCGACGGTCGACGGCCGAGCGACAGTGGTATCGCCGCGGCTCGGCTCCAGCACCGTCCGGTACTGAGCCGCACGCCCTCACCGAGAACCAGGAGCCAACCATGGAGTACGCCGTCCATTCCGTGCGCCGGCCGAGTGCCACCCGGGACCTGCCCTTCGGACCCGAAGACCTGCGCTGGGTCGCCAACACCGCCACCCTGGTGTACGGCGAACGCGACGCCGTGCTCGTCGACACCTACACCACCGTCGAGCAGAACCAGGCGCTCGTGGACTGGGTGCGGTCGTTCGGGCGCCGGTTGACACACGTCTACATCACCCACGGGCACGGCGACCACCTGTTCGGGATCGGCCAGATCGTCGACGCCTTCCCGGGCGTACGCGCGGTGGCCACCAGGGAGACGGTCGCCGGCGCGGAGGTCCAGGTCGGGCCGGAGTGGGTCGACTCGTTCTGGGAGCAGCTGTTCCCCGGCCAGATCCCGCAGCACCTGCCCGTGCCGGAGACGCTCGACGGCGACGCCATCGACCTGGAGGGGCACCGGCTGGAGGCGATCGGCACCGGCGCCACCGACACGGCCGGATCCACCGTGCTCTGGGTGCCCGACCTGCGGCTGCTGGTCGCCGGTGACGTCGCGTACAACGACACCCACCAGTACATGGCCGAGAGCACCGCCGAGACGCGGGCCCACTGGGCGGCCACCGTCGACCGGCTGCGGGAGCTGGACCCGGTCGCGGTGGTCGCCGGGCACAAGAACCCCGACCGGGCCGACGACCCGGCCATCCTCGCCGAGACCGCGACCTACCTGCGCGACTTCGACGAGATCGCCGCCCGCACCACGACGGCCGAGGAGTTGTACGCCGCGATGCTCGAAAGGTATCCGCGCCGCGTGAACCCCGGCTCCCTCTGGGGCGGAGCCAAGAAGGCAAAGCCAGCCTCCTGACCCGCCCCCGCTGCCTCGCCCGCCCTCGGTGATCAAGAGGTTTGCGTCAGGATCCGGCCCCGGACTGACCCAAACCTCTTGATCACCGGGCCAGGGAGCTATGCCACGAAGCGGGAACGGCGGCGGCAGCGCTGCCGAGGGCAACTGAACCAAGTGCTCTCACGCGAGCGACCGCCGGGTCTTGGTCGCCGCCCGGAGCCACTTCATCTCGACGTACGCCGGCTGTGCGTACCAGGGTGGTGGGGTTCTTGCTTCCCGCCTCGGAGACCGGGCGGTCGGTGACCCGGTCGAAGGTCTCCCCCTCCCGACGAGGAGATCCGCTCAAACAGCCAGCAGCGGTGAGCTACGAAAAGGCGTTCACGAGGAGCCCGATCGGGATCGACAGCAACGCACCAGCAAGGAAGAACAGCATCTGCTCCTTGCGGCTCTTGCGCTGAGCCTGCTCAAGGTCTTTCTGCAGCAGCCTCAGGCGGGCGCGAAGCTCCGACTGCTCTTTCAGCATGCTCTGCTGCAATGAGGCGTGCGCCGAGGCGATCGCGGCATCGATGACGCCCCGGACGGCCTTCGCCTCCTCCGCCCTGAGCGCTGCCAACTGCCGGCTCTGCTCCTCCTCGGCTCGCAGCCTGTCTACCGCGGCGTGGCGCGCACGCAGCTCGGCCTGAAGCTCTGTGACGATCGACTCGGCCTCGCCCAGCGACTCGACGAGGCGAGATACCCGGTCATCGATACCGGCCGCCCCTTCCGGCTCCCTCCTCTACGAGGGATACACGCGGCGGTTGAAGTCTTCCGGCCGGTAGGTCTCATCGATGTCCTTGACGAGTTCGGCCGCGACATCCGCAGCTTCGGCCGCCCGGCGCCCAGCCGCGCGCAACTGTCGGCTCGCGAGCCATGCCGTTATGAGACGCGCCAGCGACTCCCACAACGGCTCCAACGGCCGAAAGAAGGGATTCCACGGCGACACCTCCGTGCCCGTTGCGTGCCCGATGGGGTGGGGATCGCGGCTGACAGCGGTCGACTGGAGCAGAAGACGAGGAAGGCCTCTGACTTGCGTTTCCGCAGGTCAGAGGCCTTCCCGTTGCCTAGTGGCGGGTAGAGGATTCGAACCTCTGTAGCTTTCGCGACGGATTTACAGGGCGTCCGCCATCCTGTGCCGGTCAGCCAAGCTGAGCTGCGCCTTTTCTTCCCGGCCCAAACTCGGAAGGGCTGGCCGCCCACCATCTGCCCACGGCACAGATAACTCACGCTTCGGGCAGAAACAGAACACCCGGTGGTTGTCCGGCGGGCCAATCGTCGAACCTGGGCGGAATCAGGAAAGCTGCCCCGTGGAAGAGCACCTCCCCTCCGACGAACTTCGCCCCGCTGAAGTCCACTTGCCTACCGCTGAACCTTGCCTCGCCGAAGCCCACCCATCCATCGGCGAACGTCGCGTTACGGAAGGACACTCGCGCGCCGTCGAATTTCGCCGCGCCGAAGACCACCATCCCACCGCCGAACCGCGCCTCATCGAAATTCACCCATCCATCGTCGAACATCGCCCCATCAAAGGACACTCGCCCATCGCTGAACGTCGCCCCAATGAAGGTGACCTCGGCACCGTGGAACGTCGTTCTGTCAAACGTCACGTAGCTACCGTCAAACGTCGCCCCGCGGAAGTGCACCCGCCCACCGTCGAACGTGGCCCGGTCGAAGTACAGCCCTGAACCGCTGAAACTCGCCGCATCGAACGAAACTTGCCCGCTGCTGAACCTCGTCTCCCTGAAGGACACCAGCCGACTCTTGAACGTGGCCCTACGGAAGGACACCTCCCCGCCGTCGAACGTGGCTCGGTCGAAGGAGACCTCCGAACCGTCGAAACTCGCCCCAACGAAGGAAACCTCCCCGCCATCAAATGTCGCCCAGTCGAAAGATACCTTCCCTCCGCCGAAACTCGCCCCAACAAAGGAGACCTCCCCACCATCAAATTTCGCTGAGTCGAAAGACACCTTCCCGCTGTCGAAACTCGCCCCAGCAAAGGACACCAACCCGCCATCGAATCTCGCCCCACCAAAGGACACCGACTCCCCGCGAAAAATGGCTCCGCCGAAGGAAACCCGCCCGCCACTGAACACCGAGCCCGTGAAATCCCCGCCGTCAAAGACCACGCCGGTGAAGTCAAAGTCATAGCCTCGCCATGAGGCGGAGTCGTCTGCGACATGACGTAAGCGTCTACCGACGAGGCGGATGACGGTATGTCGCACCTCACGCTCCTCGCGAGAAGCGCGATCGATCTCGACGTTCGCAATCGGAACTTGATCGTCGGCCTGCGCCGGCGCCTGGTCCGAAACATCGGCGGGATGGGTGTAGGGCAGGCGGAGGTAGGCGCAGAGAACGTCGATGCAGGTCTGCCGCCCCTCCCACCAGTCATCGGCAAGACCCGCCATGGCATGGACGCCCGCCAAACGTACGGCTACCTTCGCGGACCCAAGCTGCTCGGATGCCGTGGCGAAGCGTTCATTGAACAGACGGACACCGTTGCGGTCAGTCTCAATCTTTGCTCGTTCGTCGGCCGCCTGAGCGAGAACCTTGGTCACCTCAGCACGCAGATCAGCAGCGTGCGCCAGTTGATGAGCGAATTCAGCCAGCTTATTCGTGTGCTCCGCTACCCGCTGGCGGCGGTAGGCGACCACCAAGGCGGCGACGCCACCGACACCCGCAACAACCGCGAAGACGAGCTTCAATAGGTCGAACATCGTGGCCGCGGTGACCGCTGCGTCCCGCTGGAGCCCAGGCCAGCCGGCATATGCAAGCGCCGCAGCAACCGAGCCTCCGACTAGCAGCAGCGCAGTTGCGACGGCCAGAGCGATTGACCGACGGATGCCCCAAAGCCGCAGCTTTGGCACGAGACTATCAGCGGCCGGATTCGAACCAACCACGACACGAACTCCGGACTGGCTTCGATCTTGCGGCGCTGGCAACTCCACTCTCTCCTTCTAGCGCACCTCGTCCACAGCTAGGCTCAATAGGACGCCCGCGAGCAGCTGAGGTCCGCAGCAACCTCATCCGAGAGCATCGCCGATCTTGTCGTTCATGGTGTCGCCTCCGCCGTCGATGCAGTTGGCGTAGACCCGGAGCAGGACGGCGACGCCGTGGCCCAGGCGCCGGGCGACCTCGGTCGGCGGGACGCCGGCATTCAGCCAGAGCGAGGCCGCCGCGTGCCGTAGGTCGTACGGGCGGCGCACCAGCGGCGACGAGACCTGAGTCTCGGTCAGCGCCCGCTCCCGGGCGAGCTTCCACCAACGGTCGTAGACCGACTCGGAGAGCGGCCCGCCGTGCAGGCCACGGAAGAAGCGCCCGTCTGGGCTGACGCCGTGATTCTCGACGTGGGCGCACAGCAGCTCGACGAGCCGGGGCGGGATCGGCACGGTCCGGGTCTCTTGCCGCCCCCGGTGCTTGAGTCCCCGCCGCTCGTGCGAGCCGCCGTCATCGGTCCAGTGCGACCCGGCCCGCGGCGAGGTGCCTGCGAGCACCAGGCGCCCCCAGCGAAATTCGATCTTCTCGTGGTCGCAGGACCGGGATGGCTGGACCGCCGCCAGGTCGTCGAAGTCAGCGCCGCAGTCGGCACACCTGCCGGGCAGGTCGCAGTCTTCCCGCCGCAGGTCGGCCGCTTCTGAGGGGCGCATCCCCGCGTAGTAGAGGCAGCCGAAGAAGGCTGTCACCTTGTCGGCCCGTTTGCCGAGAGATTTCACCGCCTCCAGCAGCGCGGCGACCTGGGCCGGGTTCGCCACTACCCGCCGGTCGATCAAGGCACCGCGCTCCGCGCGGCGCGGGGGCGGTGACCCGGCCGGCGGCAAGCCGCCCCGGCCGCCTCCGGCGCCGGGGCGGAGAGCCACCGACTGCCGCCGGACCGCCGCCCCGAGTCTGTTGATCCGGCCGGCGGCAGGATCGCGGCTAGGCGGTACGGAAGCCGAACCGGTCGGCCTCGCCGACGATCAGGGCTTCCGACTGCCGCGCCAGTCCAACCCCGGGACTGGCTTGCCCCCGGTCCCCGACATGCAGCCGGCGATAACTCGCCGCAGAACCCTCAGCCGCTCGCTACACGCACGAACTCCGCTGGGCCAACCCAGAGCACCAGCCCCGGCTCGCGGCCCCAGGAGAGCCCTCAGCGGCAAGATCGACCCGCCCACCATCTGCCCACAACCAGTCGTCAACGGCTGGACCGAGCCGGACCCCGCCGGACAAACAAGAACGGCCCCTGATCAGCATCTCTGCTGGTCAGGGGCCGTTGTCGCACCTGGTGGCGGGTAGAGGATTCGAACCTCTGTAGCTTTCGCGACGGATTTACAGTCCGCTCCCATTGGCCGCTCGGGCAACCCGCCAGGGCACCCCACCGCGTCGTGACGCGGCGGCGGAAGCAAGAATAGCGGCTCCACCCGGCACGGGCGCAACCGGGTACCGTCAGAGGGTCGTACCGCTGGTCAGCGGGCGACGGAACGCCAGATGACCGCCGGACAGCAGGAGCATGAGCATGGCAGCCAACCCGTCGTTCGACATCGTGAGCAAGGTCGACCGTCAGGAGGTCGACAACGCCCTTCGGCAGGCTGAGAAGGAGCTGGCGACGCGGTTCGACTTCCGGGGGACCGGTGCTGAGATCTCCTGGTCGGGTGAGGAGGCGATCGGCCTCCAGGCCGAGACCGAGGAGCGGGTGCGGGCCGCGCTGGAGGTCTTCAAGGAGAAGCTGATCAAGCGGAACATCTCGCTCAAGTCGCTGGACGCGGGCGAGCCGCGCCCGTCGGGCAAGGTGTTCAAGATCGACGCGAAGGTCATCCAGGGCATCGACTCGGACAAGGCCAAGGCGATCAGCAAGAAGATCCGCGACGAGGGCCCGAAGGGCGTCCAGGCGCAGATCCAGGGCGACCAGTTGCGGGTCACCGGCAAGAAGAAGGACGACCTCCAGGCCGTCATCGCGCTGCTCAAGGGCGAGGACTTCGGGGTGGCCCTCCAGTTCACCAACTACAGGTAAGGCAACCGGTCCACCCCAGGTCATTAGATCGATCACTCTATGCGACCTGCGTAAACGTCGTCGCCAATGGTCATCGTTGGCTGGCCTTGGCTGGCCTCCGACGGCCTGGCGACGGCCTAGAGCGGCTTGTTGCTGGACCTAGCCCTATGCTGCCGGACATCACAGCAGGCAACTTTCTGACGACTGACAGGTCTAGCGGCAGATCAACACCGTGCCTAAGATCGCCCGGATGAGTCCTCGGAATCACGTTGGCAAATTGGCTCGTGCCAGGATCATCCCTCCTCAGCAGGGGTCGGTCTTTGGAACGCCCGCTGAAGAGGTCGCTGCGGCACTGGTGCCGGGGGCAGAGACGATTCGCTACCGACGACTCTGGCGACTCGGGCAGGTGCACCAGGTCGACGGGTTTCTTCACGGGCGTTTGGGCTTCGAGTCCAGTACCGGCGTCGACCTGTGGGACGAAGAGGAACAGGACTTCGAGCACACCGATGTCCCCGGCGGGCTTGCCACGCCTTTTGCGATCCGGCTCGCGGACCTTGCTCTGATCTTTCAAACCCGGAAGCAGGACATCCGCGTCACCTCCTTTACCGGGGCAATGTTGGACATACTGCGACAAGCGACAGGTGCCCGCGAGTGGGACATCGTCGCGCTCACACGGGCTCAGTCGTTTGGTGACTGGAAGCGGAGCGTTGAGAACGTCAAGCGACTTCGTTTTCACCTGGAGCGCCCCAACCCCAACTACGAAGGCCGCCCTGAGGTCGAACGCCTGATCGAAGGCCTTCACCTCGACGTTGCCACCCTTGACCTTCGGGGGGAGCGGATCGACACGGACGTCGAACTGACTCAGCAGATGCTCGACCACGTCATGCGTGGTTACGGTCACGCCGTTGCAGCCGGCGAGCGCCGGGTTAATGGCGAAACGATCGAAACTGTCTGGGCTAGCGAACTTGACGGCGAAAGCCCGATTTCAACTGTGCCCGCAGAGGCCGATGGTGAAGTGTCGGTGGACGTGCTCATCATGGAACTAGGGATGCTTGAGGTTACCGAGGAGCCGTGATGACTACGGACGACGGTTATAGATCTATCCCCAACGGCCGCGACGGACCTGCTGAGTCCCCTGCCGCTCGGGAGCGCCTGAGAGCGACCTGGTCGCGGCTCGCGCACACCCGCCTCGGCGCCGTGCTGCTCTCCATCGACTTCATGCTCGCCATTCCTGTTGGTGTCGGCGCAGGCGCCCTTGTGACCTTCGCAGACAAACCCGCCGCCCAAGCTGGCACGATCCTCCTAGCGGTGACAGCCTTGCTTGCGACACTGACTGGCATCGTGATGGCTGCCCACACGATCCTGGTTAGTCTCCTCAGCCCTGAGTATCTAGTCGTCCTGGAACGAACCACCGGCGGGTTGCGAGCAGTGTCGCGGCCTTACAAGATCGTGATTTGGGTGTGCGCCATCGGCGTCCTCGTCTCCCTGCTGGCCGCCCTGGCCTGGCCAACGCTCCCCGAAACCTCACAGTGGTATTGGCGACTCGCTCGCTGGAGCGTCTTCGGGAGTTCGATCTTCATAGGTGTTTGGGGACTGATTGGCTCGGTTCAGCTCGCTGGTCACTCAGCGTGGCACCTAGAGCAGCGCGCGAAACTTCTCAAGGTGCTTAGAGACACGAGGGAAGGACTCCGGCGGGCCAACGACAGAAGAAGTGCCTGAGACTCGACGGGGCGCCTAGCTGCATCACTACCTGCGTGCTAGGGCACTGCAGTGATCGGAAAGCGGTCCCGGATTTTGACAGTGGCCGCCATCCGTCCGTCGATGGTTGCGATCTCGGTCGTGTCGAAGTGCTCCGCTGAGGCAATCACGGCAGCATCCGTCGCGCCCAAGGGCAGATCCGCGTACTTCCGCACGAGCTGCCCCATCCGTGCAAAATTGGTTCGACCGGGATAGAACAGGCGGAAGTGTGGTGGAGTGCGCGCTACTTCCTCAAGGAAAGCTGCCTCGTGCTCGCTGCCCACTGCCCTCTTGAGTAGGTAACAAACTTCGGTGATTACTGGAACCGGGATGACCAACGTCCGCCGCTCGCGCAACGCCAGTTCAAGCCACTTAACGCAGGATGCGTGATGTTCGTCGTCCTCATCGATCATGGCGACCAAGGGTCCTGTGTCAACCACCACGAAAGGCCGCGGCTTGAGAGCGGTCACCTCTCAGTCTCAGTGCCGCGAACGATGTCCTTGGCACGAGCAGCAAGATCGGCGCGGCCACTACGCAGCATCCCCACAAAACCGGGCAGGCTGACCTTCTCGGCGTCCGGTGTCCGAGAGCGTGCCGCGTCTGCTCTAGCCCGAATCTCCTGGGCTCGCTGGGCAGCCGCCTTCGTCACCTCATCGATGCGCCTGGCCTTCGACCAGACGCCAGACTTCGTGACGCGAGCGCCACTCTTAGCAGCGCGCATGACGACGGACCTACGGGAGGTCGGCGCCGGCTGCTGCTTCCTCTGAGGCATGGTGTAAGCGTAACGCCATCGCGACGTGGGCGTACATGTGTGCACGCACAAGGACACCGGTATCGCCATCCCGTCTGCCATCGACCCGCCCTCCTGGGGAGCGGGCCGCCGCCCGGCCCGCCATGTCAAGCGGACCTTGACGGCTCGTACGGACGCTGGCGGGTCGGGCGGCGGTCTGCTCGGCTTGCCCGGGTCGATGGCAGGCGGGATGGCCTACCGCAACCATCCACGGACCCGGCGGCTGCCTACGACCTTCGGCCATCCTGGAGCCGGAGCGCCCCCGCCGGAGGCGCCCTAAGGGCAACCCCGTGACCGCCGCCAGTTGGCCGGCGCGGCCGGCGTGCGCTCCCCTACGTCGCGCGGGCTCGTGGCCGCGCGGCCCGGCCGGGTGCCGGCCCACCACTGCACCGGTCAACGGCCTGTCCTTCTGCGGCGGCCCTCCGGGCTCCCCGCTCTCCGCGCCAGCCGCCGGGCATCAAGCGTGACGGCCGCAGAGCGACAGCGGCAGCGGCCGGCGCCTGCCCAGGCGGCGGCGCGTGCGGCCCGTCAAGGGCCGCCTTGAAGACGTACAGAAAGTTTGAACCACTTCGCCGGCAGACGGCCGCCACCTGCTGGTCCGTCCGCCGGATGGTGGGAGTCGGGGGTGCTCCGTAGGCTGAGCACATGGCCACCCTCGTCGATGTCGCCCGGGAGATCGCACGCCGCAAGCTGGAAGCTCCGTTGCCTCGGAGGTGGAGTCACGTTCGTGCGGTTGCGGCCAAGGCTCAGACCGTCAGCGCTGCCGTCCCGCCCGAGGATCGTGACGTGTTGGTGGCTTCCGCGTGGCTGCACGATGTGGGGTACAGCCCTGACTTGGTCGATACCGGCTTCCACTCTCTCGATGGCGGGAGGTGGCTGCGACGGGAGCAGTTCGACGACAGGATCGCCGGCCTGGTTGCCCATCACTCCTGCGCCTGGCTGGAAGCGGAAGCGCGGGGCCTGCATGACGTCCTGGTCGCCGAGTTCCCTCGGGAGGATTCCCCGGTAGCTGATGCCCTGTGCTTCTCGGACATGACGACGGGCCCTGATGGTCAGGACTTCGAGGTCTTGGACCGGCTGGCGGAGATTCGGTCTCGCTACGGTCCGGATCACCTCGTGACGCGCTTCATCATCCGCGCTGAGCCGGAGATGGTTGCCGCGGTTCGTCGCACTCAGCAGCGGTTGACGGCGCGACTTCCTCAACCGATGTAGGGCTCAGCGCGCTCTTCGTAGCCGTGCTGGATGCGCAGCAGGGTCGACGGGTGGATGTCGTAGTCGCCCAGTTCGTCGTGCTGCACCCAGCGGACATCAATTGACTCGCTGCTCGGTGTCGGCTCTCCGGCGACAGGCACAGCCCGGAAGCACAGAGAGAACTGCTGCCGCACCTCGCCATCGGAGTACGCGATGACGTGTCCAGGATCGGAGTAGACCCCCACCAACCCTGCTACCTCGACCGTGATCCCGGTTTCCTCGCGAGTCTCCCGGACTGCCGTCTGGGCTACCGTCTCCCCGATCTCCTGCCCTCCGCTCGGCAGCGACCATAGCCCGTTGTCGCTCCGCCGGATGAGCAGAACACGACCGAGCTCGTCACGCACGAACACGGAGACCGCCACAACGATGCTGTTGGCCTTCGGCGCCTCTGGGTCGTGGTAATGCTCGGTCCTCGCCATGCGTCTAGGCTGCCACCTCGTTCGACGTCTTGGGCCGCGAGCCCGACAGGACCCGATCGAAGCTGTCCGCGTAGGTGCCGAACAGGTCACCGCCGGATATCCGGCGGAGATGCATCACAGGAGCGTGGGGAGCGGGGAACCCCAGTACGTGCATGTTGACCATCATCTCGTCATCGAACCGGTAGATCGAGTTGTAGAGGGTTGTGTCGTGGTAGCGGACCGTGACGCCAGGCACGTCTTCAAGGCGGTCGTAGTACCCCTGCACCTGGCGAATCTTCGCCGCCATGACCCCCGGCGCGCCCTCCTCCACACTCTTCCGCTCGATCGCGGGGCTCGTCGGATCGCCAAGGAGCACCGTCACCGAGACACCGTCGAGCGCCTTCTGGCGCAGAGTGTCAATGATCTTCGGATCCTGCTCCACCAGGAAGAGGCCGGCATAGGCCAGGATGCCGATCTGCTCTTCCGCCCGATCAATCAGCCGCCGCCATACCTCGTACGGCACCGATGAACGTCGCGAGTAGAGCTGGACCATCTCGCTCTGCCCGATCTTCGACGCCTTCTCGGGAGCCACCGCGTTCGGCCACAGATACGACTCGCTCTCTCGAACGACAGCAGCGATCGCGTGTCGATGGCGCGGGTAGGGCGTCCGATCCTGGGTGATCCATCGTTCCACGGTCTTCGGATCAACGCCGATCTTCTCGGCGATCACGGCAGGCGTCATCCCATTGCGAAGGATGGTGTCGCGGAGTCGATCGTTCGGCATCGGAAGCCTCCAAGGGACGACTAGGACGCATTCACCATAGCCAAGACGTCCCTAGTTGTCTACGTCGTCGGGTGGCTCGTCCTCGCCAAACCGGCAGCCTATTGGCAGAGGTCACGAGCGAAAGTCCACAGGGGATGTGCTCAAGACGACCCGAGACACAGGAGGTCTGTTGTGAAGCTGTACGTGGACACCAAGGCGAAGCAGGTGACGGTGTCGAGGGACCCGGAGCCGAAGAACGACCAGAACGGCAGTCAGCGGTCGGAGAAGGGAACGGGCCGGCTCATGTGGTCCACCCAGGTCTTCGTGCTCGACGAGACGGGCGGTGAGGTCATCACCATCACCACGGCGGGTGAGAAGCCGGGCGTGATGGTGGGGCAGCTCATCGAGGTCGAGCAGTTGGAGGCCATCCCGTGGGCGACCAACGGGCGTAACGGCGTCGCGTTCCGTGCGATCTCGCTGAAGCCGAAGACGGGTACGTCGGCGGCCAAGTAGGTCTCTCGCGCAGGGTGCTGCGTGAAGCCTGCGGTGTCTCACCTCAACGCGGCCTGATGGTCCGCTGAACCCCAACGGTCCGGGAGTGGTTCCGACTCCTACATTCCCGGTCTGGTCACCACCTGCGGTGGTGGCAAACCCTGCAAGAGCTGGCGCGGGGTCGGTCCGACTCCTACATCTGCCGACCCCGTGCCCTCCAACTCATCCCGCCCATCATCTGGGAGGACTCGTCGTGTCCAAGTCTAGCCCCCGCCGCTCCTTCGGGCGGAAGTCCAGCGGCACGGTGACGGTCATCGAGACCAGGGTTCACCGTTCCTCGGCCAGGAAAGCTCGCCTGGCGTTCATCCTGACGGCGGTCATCGTCGGCCTACTCGCGGCCGTGGTGGCCGCTTCCTCCATTCACCCGATCCTCGCCCTCATCCTCGGTGGGCTGATCGGCGTGCCGACCGGCGGCATGGCCTGGGTCCTGGTCCGGATCTGGCCGGTGCTGCAACGGCTGTGGTGGTGGTTCACGGAAATCGTGCTCACCATCGGGCTGCTCACCTTCTGGGTGCAGCTGGCCAACCACACGTCGGGTCTGGTCACCGGTGTGGTGGTCGCCCTGGTCGTCGGCGTCCCCGCCGCGATCCCGGCGTCCCGCCGGGCCATTCTCGCCTGGGGGATGTGCCTGTTCGTGCGGCACCGGCTGCGCGTGTGCTTCGCGCAGTTCATCATCGCCAACCAGTCCGGCACCCTCCCCCTGATCCTCTGGGCCAAGCCCACCCCCGTGGGTGAGCGGGTCTGGGTCTACCTACGCCCCGGCCTCTCCCTGGCCGACCTGGAAGGGCGTCTGGACAAGATCGCCGTCGCCTGCCACGCCGCCTCGGCGCTGATCGAGCGGGCCTCCGACGGCAACGCCGCCTACCTGCGGTTCGACATCAAACGCCGGGAAGTCCTCACCGCCGACGTCGCCTCCCCACTGGCCGACGTCATCAACCCCGACACCCCCACCACCGACCGGCCCATCCCGGTCGTCCCCACCGCCCTGGACCTGCCGGACGTCGACGCACCGACGATCACCCTCCCGACCCAGGGCAAGCCGGTCCCGAAGAAGCCGGCCACCACCGCCAACGGCAACAAGCCCGCGGCTTCCTCGTCGGCTGACGCCGCCGACGACGTCACCGACTGGATCTGACCCACACCCAACCTCGGACGCGAGGAGCCATTGCGGCTCGTTCGTGTGGCTCCTCGCGCCCACTTCACGCCCAAGGAGGGCACCTCATGGCCACCACGATTCCCGCCCCCGCTTCCGGGGTTCCGGTGGGACCTGGCCTGTCGATGTTCGACCCCATCTTCATCGGCATCGACGAGTTCGGTCAGCCCGTCTACATCACCCTCGCCTACCGCAACCTCCTCGCCGGCGGTGAACCCGGCGGCGGCAAATCCGGCCTGCTCAACGGCATCGCCGCCCACGCCGCCCTCTCCGTCGACTCCCGACTCGTCCTGCTCGACGGCAAACTCGTCGAACTCGGCCAGTGGGAAGACGTCGCCGACGCCTTCATCGGCCCCGACATCACCGAAGCCCTCGCCGTGCTGCGGCGGCTCCAGGTCGTGATGAACAACCGCTACGCCTGGCTCCGTGCCCACGGGCGCCGCAAACTCACCGCCGCCGACAACCTGACGGTCATCACCGTCCTCGTCGACGAAATCGCCTACTACTCCGCCACCGTCGGGTCGAAGCAGGAGCAAGAAGAGTTCGTCGCCCTCCTGCGCGACCTCGTCGCCCGGGGCCGCGCCGCCGGCATCCCCGTGGTCGCCGCCACTCAGCGGCCGTCCTTCGACATCATCCCCACCAGCCTGCGGGACCTGTTCGGCTACCGCGCCGCGTTCCGCTGCACCACCCCCAACAGCTCGAACATCGTCCTCGGCCACGGCTGGGCCGAGCAGGGCTACACGGCCACCGACATCGCACCCACCAACCAGGGCGCGGCCTACCTCATCGCCGAAGGCGGCATCCCCCGCCGCATCAAGGTCGCCTACCTCACCGACACCCAAATCTCCGGCATCGCCGACTACGCCGCCTGGATCCGCCGACCCACCACCGCGCCGGCCGGCACCACCACCGAATGGGAGGCCGTCGCATGACCACCCGAGAGCGCACCTACACCCGCGCCAACCAGCAGCGGGCCGCGCAATACACCGAACTGTGGGTCATCGGCAGTCCCGAGGACATCGCCGTGATGATCCACGCCGCCAGCCGAACCGGCCGGCTCGTCTTCGTCTCCGCACCCCAACCGATGGGCGGCGACGACACCCGCCACCGCCGCTACCTGCGGCTGCGCACCCACTGAAACGGCCGACAGGACCAGGACTTCGCCTGCCAGCAGAGCTGGTCCTGCCGACCTCCCGCCAACAGCCCTACCGAAAGGACGTGGCTGCCATGAAGGCTACCCACAACCCACCCACCGCAGTGCAGGTCACACCCGCTGACCTGCTCCGGATGGCCGCCCTCTACCTGCGCCGGCACGGCTGGCACCAGGGCACCTACTACGCCACCACCGACACCCCCACCCCGCCGGCCTGCGTCGCCGGGGCCATCGGCATCGCCTGCACCGGCCACCGGGTCACGCACTTCCTGCACCTCGACGGCGACGCCCGCACCGACACCCTCGCCGCCCTCGGCGCGTTCGTCGACTACCTCGACGCCTACGAACCCCTCTCCTACACCGACGAAGACGGCTTCCTCATCGAGGAACACACCTGGCCCTTCTCCTGGAACGACGACCCCGCCCGCACCGCCGAGCAGGTCATCACCGCCCTGCACGCGGCTGCCGACGACTGGGACTGCCTCCACAACCAGGGAGGCGACAACCGATGACCACCGTCAAGCACACCTTGACGTCGGTGCCTCGACAGCAGCGCCGCCGGGAGATCGTCGAGAACACCTCGTTCGCCGCCTTCGCCCGCCGGATCATCCGGGCTCACGGCCGCCGCGTCGCCACCGGAGACGTGGAAGCGCTCCGGGACCTGGTCGCCCTGTCGGCCAACCTCGACGACGCCATCGGCGAAGCCGTCATCGGCCTGC
The DNA here is from genome assembly GCF_044466625.1 of Micromonospora sp. NPDC049366. Taxonomy (NCBI): domain Bacteria; kingdom Bacillati; phylum Actinomycetota; class Actinomycetes; order Micromonosporales; family Micromonosporaceae; genus Micromonospora; species Micromonospora sp. NPDC049366. The sequence goes on along the minus strand of NZ_JBITMV010000001.1, from coordinate 501,335 downwards.
GGGCCTTCGGCTACTCCTGGGCCGAGATCGGTGCCCGCCTCGGCATCTCCCGCCAAGCCGCCCAACAACGCTGGGGCGGTGACCGGCCGTGACCGACTTCGCTGACCACATCGGCCTACAGGTCCGCTTCTACGACCCGCTCGGCATCCGGCACGGGTTCCCCACCTTCCCCTACCGCATGGCCCCCGACGGCCTCGCCACCCGCCGCCAACTACGCGCCGCCGGCCTCCGCCCCGCAGGACACGACCCGGTCGCGCAACTGCTGTGGCGGCGCGGCAAGCGCATCGCCTACCTCTACCGCCTCGACCACGCCAAACCGAAGCGGGTGGCTACTCCGGCGCAGCGGGAGGCCATCGCCAAAGCCCTGCTCGCCCGCCGAACCTGCCGCGTCTGCGGCCTGGTCCAGCCCTACTACATCCCCCGCCGCTACGGCTGCTGCCTCGACTGCCACGGAGGCCACTGATGACCGTCACCACCACGACCAATCGGGGCACCCGCGTGGAGGGTGTCGTCCTGGTCCTCATCCTGCTCACCGTCGCCGGCTTCGCCGGTGCCGCCTCCTTCACCCACGTTCACGACTGGACGATGGCCAACAGCCCGGCCAACACGCCGGGTTGGTTCGGTTGGGCCAACGCGGTCATCTCCGAACTCGTCCCCATCGCCGCCCTGTTGAGCATCCGCCGACGCCGCCGGTCAGGTGGCGCGATCGGCTATCCGCTGTTCCTGCTCGTCGCCGCTGCCGGTCTCTCCCTGGCCGCTCAGTTGGCGGTCGCCAAGCCCGGCCCGTCCGGCTGGCTCCTGTCCGCCGTGCCCGCTCTGGCGTTCATGGCCCTGGTCAAACTCGTCCTCGCCCCCACCCCGGCCCCTGCCCGGGACGGCACTCCACCGGCCGCTGCGCCGGCTGAGCCGATCCGCGTTCACGTGGCCGAGCAGGTCACCACCGAAGCGCCGGCCGCCATCACCCCGGCACCCGCCCCGACCGTCGAGCCGACCATCACCCCGGCCGTTGTCGACCCGGTGCCCGTCACCGTGCCGGCCTCCGAGCCGGTCGACGTCCCTACCCACCTGCTGCCCATGGCCCGCTTCGCCGCCGTGCAGCACGAACAAGCCACCGGCGACCCGATCACCGCCGCCGAGCTGGCCGACCGGCTCGACGTCACTCCGACCACCGCCGGGCACATCCTCACCACCCTGGCCGGTGGTGCCCGATGACGATTCACCTCGTTGACGTCGTTCACGTCCTGCACACCTGCCCGGCCCAGCCGGACCCGCACCCCTACGACACCCGCCGGGTGCTCCTGGACGTCATCCCTGGCGGACCCTGCCGGACCCCGGTCACCATCCGCTGCGGCCAGGTGACCACCACGATTCCCTGTCATCGGCACGAGCCGGCCCACCGCCAGTGCGGCGCCTGCCGCACCATCGTGCGAGAGAACACCATCACCACCCGCACCCACACCGGGATCGCGGCTTGATGGCCTCGACGCTGGACCTCACCCCCCGCGCCTCCAAGGCCCGGGGGGTGGGCTCGAACGCCGACACCATCGCGCCCGTCTACGGCTACACGGCGGCCGGGTCCGCGTTCGAACGCGCCACCCGACCCGACTACTTCGGCTGGCTCGACCACGTCCGCGCCGCCGCCGGCTGCACCCGACCCATCCGCCTCGCCGGCAGCCTCTACACCGTCGACCCCGCCACCGGCCGGGTCCTGGACCAGCGGCACACCGACGGCATGCCCGACGCCGCGATCTACACCGCCTGCGGCAACCGCCGGTCGAGGGTCTGCCCGTCCTGTGCCCGCACCTACCAGCGCGACGCTTTCCAACTTCTACGCGCCGGGCTGGTCGGCGGAAAGGGCGTCCCCGAGACGGTCTCGGAGCATCCGGCGGTGTTCGCGACCTTCACCGCGCCGTCGTTCGGCATCGTTCACAACCGGGTGGTGAAGCGGCACACCTGCCGCAGTCGCAAGCGCTGCGACTGCCGTGCGGAGCCGTGCCACGCCCGCCGCGACACCGGCGTCTGCGCCCACGGCCGCCCGGCCGTCTGCTGGGCTCGCCACGAAGCCGGTGACGCCGTGCTCGGGCAGCCGTTGTGCCTGGACTGCTACGACCACGACCACCAGGTCGTCTGGAACCTGTTCTCCGGCGAACTGTGGCACCGCACCAAGCAAGCCGCGGAACGGTGGCTGGCGAAACTCGCCCGCCGCCGCGGCATCCCCCGCGTTGAGGTCGTCACCGCCTCCGGGAAGACACGGACGGTCGCCCCGGTGCGGCTCTCACCCGGGAAGGTCGCCGAACTCCAAGCCCGGGGAGCGGTCCACTTCCACGCCATCGCCCGCCTCGACGGCGTCAACGGCCAGGACCCCGACGCCGTCGTCCCCCCGCCGGCCGGGTTCACCATCGACGACCTCGTCGACGCGCTGCGCCACGCCGCCGCGCAGATCGCGTTCCACACCCCCGCCCACCCCGACCAGCCCGGCGGGTGGCCGATCACCTGGGGCGACCAGGTCGACCTACGACCGATCACCACCGGAACCGACGGAGAGGTCACCGATGGCATGGTCGCCGGCTACCTTGCCAAGTACGCCACCAAGAGCACCGAGGCCACCGGGCACACCTCCACCCGTCTCAACGCCGACACGGTCGGGGACTACGCCGACCCCGACGGCGACCACACCGCCCGCCTCATCGACGCCTGCTGGCGCATCGGCCGACCCACCAGCACACCCCGGCCCCTGTCCGAGCGGCCCCGCGACCACCGACCCCGGCCCGGCTTCGTCGACCGGTGGCAGTGCCCCGACTGCGGCACCCACACCCGCTACCCGGCCTGCCCCACCTGCGTCGCCCACCGTCAAGCCAGCCTTGACACCGAACCGACGAAACCAGCGACGACCAACCCCTACGCCCGGCTGCGGCGGTGGGCGCACATGCTCGGCTTCGGCGGCCACTTCCTCACCAAAGGCCGCCGCTACTCCGTCACGTTCCGGCTCCTGCGGGACACCCGCGTCGCCTACCGACGCCACGAACACCACCACCAGGCCGACGACCACACCGGCACCCTCCGCGCCGTCGACCACCTCGACGACGACACCACGCTGATCGTCGGCACCCTCACCTTCGCCGGCGTCGGCTGGCACACCACCGGAGACGCCCTCCTCGCCAACACCGCCGCCGCCCTCGCCCGCGAGCGACACACCACCGGCCGCGAAGAACTCGCCCACGAACACGCCACCACCCCGGCCGACACCGTGTCGGCCGCCGCCTGACCCCTCCATCACGGGAGACGACATGACCACCGCCCAACCGCTCAAGCTCTGGACCGTCGAAGACGTCTCGGCCTACCTCGGCGTCCCGGTCCAGACCCTCTACACCTGGCGCAAACGCCGCATCGGTCCACCCGCCGGACGCGTCGGCCGCCATCTGCGCTATGACCCGGATGCCGTCCGGGCCTGGTTCGAGCAGCAAGCCGCAGCCTGAGGGGAGGACGAGCTTTGGCCCACGTTGAAGATCGCTGGTTTAAGACTGTTCCGCGTCCGGATGGCAAGTCGGAGCGGGTCAAGACACCGCTTCACGGGAAGGGTCTCCGCTATCGGGTTCGGTACATCGCGCCGGATGGCCGGGAGCGGTCGAAGTCCTTCCCCGACAAGGAGAAGCGGGCTGCTGAGGCGTTCCTCGTTTCGGTGGAGTCGGACAAGCTGCGCGGTGCCTACATCGATCCTGCCGCCGGCAAGGTGACCTTCCGCCAGTATGCGGAGCAGTGGTTGGCCGCACAGACCTTCGACGAGTCGACTCGGGAGGTAACGGAGCGGCGGCTGCGTCGGCACATCTTCCCCTACCTCGGTGGCCGGGCGCTGGCGGCGATCCTGCCGGCCCACCTGCGGGAGCTGGACCGCTCGTTGCAACAGCTCGGCTTGGCGGTCACCTACCGGGTCGTCGCCTACAGCAACGTCGCCACGATCCTCAACGCGGCGGTCGATGACGGCCGTATCCCTCGAAACCCGTGCCATGCGAAGACGGTCCGGCCACCGAAGGTGCCGCCCCGCAAGGTGGTGCCCTGGTCCCGGGAGCAGGTGCTCGCCATCCGAGCCGGCCTGCCGGCGCGTTACCGAGTCGCCGTCGACCTAGGCGCGGGCTGCGGGCTTCGTCAGGGTGAGGTGCTGGCCTTGGCCGTGGACGACGTCGACTTCCTCAAGGGCACCCTGCACGTGGTCCGGCAGTTGAAGATCGTGGGTAGCCGCCTGGTCTACGCGCTGCCCAAGGGTCGTAAGACGCGGGACATCCCGTTGCCCGCCTCGGTGGGCGCTGCCCTCACCCGTCACCTGGAAGAGTTCTCCCCGGTTCCGGTGACGCTGCCGTGGGAGACGCCGGGCGGTCCTCCGGTGACCGTCAACCTGGTCGTTCACGGTCGGACGAACGTCGCCCTGGACCGCCACACGCTCAACCGGGACTATTGGCATCCCGCCCTGACGGCTGCCGGTATCCAGTCTTCCCGGGCCACCGGGATGCACGCCCTGCGGCACTTCTACGCCTCAGTCCTGCTCGATGCTGGGGAGAGCGTGAAGGCGCTGTCGGAATACCTCGGCCACGCCGACCCGGGTTTCACCCTCCGGACCTACACCCACCTCATGCCGACCAGCGAGGATCGCACGCGTCGAGCCGTGGACAAGGTACTAGCCTTACCCTCGGACGGCCTGGCGACGGCCTAGCGGCGATCATGGGTGCGTTTTCGCTGGTAGCAGGTGGTTTCTCACCAGTTCACCAACTACCGCTAGGCAGCGCACGGCGCCTGCCGCCTGATCAGGCGTCGTCACCAGTGCCGTCGTTGGTCGCCCCGATCGTCCTGCGACAGCACTGGTGACGGCCTGCGCGGCCCGCGTGCAGGTTCCGGCCCTATTCGCCTGGGATGAACACCCGCGCCGGGTCGGGCAGCGTGGTCAGCACGCGACGCTGGCCGGTGGCCGGGTCGGCGGCGACCAGCTGGCTGCCGTTCGTCGTGTGACTTTGCAGGAGGATCGCGGTGCCGGCGAGGCCGAGGAATTCTTCGCTCTCGCGGTCCTGAGGCACCGCGAGTTCGAGCCGGCCGACCGGGCGGCCGGAACGCAGGTCGACCCCGACCAACGTCACCGGCGGTTCCGTCCCCGCCGGTTTCCCGGCCGGGACCTCGGTCCCCACGACCATGGCCCACATCGTCGGCGGGTCACCGCCGCCGCGTACGAGCGGGACGGGCGCGTTGCGGAGGTCGCCGGGGCCCACCTCCTGGGTGGTGGCGACCGACACCGAGCGGGCCGTGCGGCCGTCAACGTCCTGGATCGCGACGGTGAGCTGACGGTACGGCCGGGGGTTGGGAGCGTTGGTGAACTCCGTGGTGGCCAGTTCACGCCCGTCCAGGAAGGCCACATGCCGGCGGTTCCCCATCCCGCGTAGGGCCAGCGTGCGGAGTTGCCCTCCCGGCAGGGAGAACGCCGCGTACGCCTCGCCGCTGCCGGAGCGTTGCCCGAGCAGCACCGCCCGCCCGTCGGTCGACCACAGCCGCAGCTCGTACCCGACCGGAACGGCCAACTCGGCGGTCCCGGTGAGGTCGCGGATCCACCACTGTCCGTCCCGGCGGTGGGCGAACCACCGCCCGTCCGGGGAGAGCGCCTGACTGAGTTCGCCGACCCGGGCCGCCAGTCCGACGCCGAACTGTTCACCGGACGCGGTCACCAGATACATCGGCTGTGGGGCGAAGGAGCCGGTCGCTGCGTCGAAGTCGTCGGGATTGTCGATCCGGTAGAGCAGCGCTCCCCGTCCCACGGCCCGGCCGCTGGGCAGGGCGGTCGGGTTGGCCGGCGGCTGCAGCCGGTCGGGCAGCCCGGCGAGGGGTTCCGGGACGGTGACCGGGGCGGCGGCGGTCGCCGGTGTCCGGGTGGCGCTGATCCGCCAGACCGTCAGTCCGGCGGCCCCGAGAGCCAGCACTCCGACGAGCGCGACCGCCGACGCGACCAGCCACCACGCACGGTGTCGCTGCGGTCTCGGCGTAACGGGTGCCGGTGCCGGTGCCGCGGTTTCCATCGTCGTTCCCCCGATCCGGACCTCTGTCCGCGCACAGCACACGACAGATCAACTGGACCGTCAACGGCCGGAGCCAAATCGTGATCTTGGCCTGCCCCTCCCCGCGCCCGGTGGACGCCGGCAAGCGGGCACGCGGCAGGCCGACGGCAGGGCGGCAGACCGAACGCGGCTGTCAGGCGGGGACGGGCTCTTCGAGGCGTACGGCGGAGGCTTCCGCGCGGGCGATGGGCCCGGCGGGCAGCGCGGCGACCCCGGCCCCGACGGCGACCGCGCCGCCGGCGAAGAGGAACGCCCAGGGCACGCCGCCGGCGTGGTCGACGATCAGCCCGGCGACCGCGCCCCCGGCCGCGCTGGCGGCCACCGACATGGTGACCACCCAGGTGTACGCCTCGTTCAGCATGCCGGCCGGGGCGATCCGCCCGACCAGGGTGTTCTCCAGGGTGAGGGCGGGCGCGATGGTGGCCCCGCCGACGATCAGGGCGGTGCCCAGCGCCAACGGGGTGGGCATCAGCGCGAACACGGCGAAGCTGCCGGCGACGGCGGCGAGCAGCCAGGCGAACTGGCGGGTCATCCGCAGGGCGGGCTTGCGTACCCCGAACCAGAACCCGCCGGCGGCGCTGCCGACGCCCCAGACGGCCAGCAGGATGCCGGCGAGGCTCTCCGGGTCGTCGGTGGTGGCGTTGCCGGCGAAGGCGGGCACGGTCACGCCGGCGGCGCCGAATGCGATGCCGAGGCAGGCCACGCAGATCAGCAGGGCCGGGAAGCCGGCGACCCGCAGCGGGCCGAGGCCGCGGGCCTGGTGCTCCCGCGCGTGCGGCTGCCAGCCGCGCATGACCCGACCGAGGGCCACGGCGGCGGTGCCGACGAGGGTGACGACCGCGGCGCCGACGAGGGCGGCGGTCGCGTCGACGACCAGCACGAAGCCGGCCACCAGCAGCGGGCCGAGCACGAAGACGATCTCGAAGAGGGAGGTCTCGGCGGCCAGGGCGGTGTTGCGCAGGTGGTACCGGCCGGACGCGGGTGCGGTGAGGTCGTTCCAGGCGCCGCGGATCGCGGCGGTCAGCGGCGGGTACGTGGCGCCGGCCACCGCGGCGGCGAGGTAGATGCCGGCCAGCCCGTCGGCACCGGCCCGGCTGGCCAGCAGCAGCCCGGTCAGGGCGAGTGGGTGCGCGACGGCGGTGGCGAGCAGCACGGGGCTGGGGCCGACGCGGTCGGCGATCCGGCCGGCGATCGGGCTGAGCGCGGCGCCCGCGATGGCGTAGATGCCGCCGGCGACGGCGGCGAGCGAGTAGCGCCCGGTGACCTGCTCGACGACCAGCAGGAGCGCCAGTGGCGTCATGCCGATCCCGAGCCGCCCGATGATGCCCGTGACCAGCAGCATCGGCGCTCCGGGGATCCGCCAGACGCCCAGATACTGGCGCAGCGCGGCCACACGTACCTCCAGGGGCTGTAATGAGTGATGAGCCGTTTCGACCCTAACGCCGGGCGGCCGGCGGGTGAAGTGGATATTGCGCCGGACACGACGTCGCCCGCACCCGGCGAACCGGATGCGGGCGAGGTGTCGGGATCTGCGGGTCAGCGCCGGTACTGCACCGGGTTGACCGCGCCGGCCATCTGCTCCAGCCGGGCCACGCGGTCCTCCATCTTCGGGTGCGTGGAGAACAGCGCCGCGATGCCGCCGCCCGAGAACGGGTTGGCGATCATCAGGTGCGCCGTGCTGGTCAGGTTGCCCTGAGCCGGCAGGGGCCGGCGGCGGGCCACCGCGTCGATCTTGCGCAGCGCGCTGGCCAGGGCCAGCGGGTCGCGGGTCAGCGTGGCACCGGACGCGTCCGCCTGGAACTCGCGGCTCCGGCTGATCGCCAACTGGATGATCGACGCCGCGATCGGGCCCAGGATGATGGTCAGCAGCAGCACGGCCGGGTTCGGCGCGTCGTCGTCGTCACCGCTGGTCAGCGGGATGAACCAGGCGATGTTGGCCAGGGTGGTGATGATGCCGGCGAGACCGGCGGCCACGCTGGAGATGAGGATGTCCCGGTTGTAGACGTGGGACAGCTCGTGCCCGATCACACCCCGCAGCTCGCGGTAGTCGAGGATCTCGGTGATGCCCTGCGTGACGCAGACCGCGGCGTGCTGCGGGTTGCGGCCCGTGGCGAACGCGTTCGGCTGCGCGGTCGGGCTGACGTACAGGCGGGGCATCGGCTGCCGCGCCTCGGTCGCCAGCTCACGCACCATCCGGTACAGCTCGGGGAACTGTGCCTCGCTGACCGGTTGCGCCCGCATCGCGCGCAGGGCGAGCTTGTCGGAGTAGAAGTAGCTGATGCCGTTCATCAGCAGCGAGATGATGACGGCGATGACCAGTCCGCCACTGCCGCCGAACCAGTAGCCCACCCCGAGGATAAGCGCGGTGAGAAGGCCGAGCAGCGCGGCGGTCTTCAGACGGTTGTGGTGCACGATCACTCCTTCGGTGTACGGATCGAGGAGACCCGTCGACCGGTTCAACACTCCGGTACCCGTCAACCATCCGTCCTATGGCTGTGAGTTCGCTGGGAGCGCACCCAGGAGAAGGAGCAGGGCTCGACGGGCCGGATCAGCGGGCGGCGAGGTCGAGCAGGATCTGCGGTGCGAAACCGACCACCAGGGCGGCAACCGTCGCCACGGCGAGCACCACGGCGACCGTCCGGGCGGCGGCGGCCGGCGCGCCGGGCACGCTGACCGGCGCCGCCTCGGGGGTCAGCGGCGCGTACAGGCTCGCGGCCACCCGCAGGTAGTAGGCGAGGCCGATCACCGCGTTCACCGCCACCACCAAAGCGAGCCAGGCCGCCCCGCCGTCCAGCAGCGCGCGTACCACCGTCACCTTCGCGAACAGGCCGGCCAGACCGGGCGGCAGCCCGGCCAACCCGATGAGGGCCAGCGCCAGCCCGGCACCGATCCAGGGCCGGCGGCGGGCCGCGCCGCGCAGGTCGTCCAGGGCGCCGCCGTCGGCGTCCGCCGGGCGCAGGGCGGTCACCCCGGCGAAGGCGGCCAACTCCAACAGCACGAAGAAGACGGCGTACGCGACGGCCGCCGCGTACGCGCCGGCGCGGGCCTCCCCGGTGCGGCCGGCGGCGAGCGCCAGGGCGCCCAGCGGGGCCAGGATGTAGCCGGCCTGGGCCACCGACGACCAGGCGAGCAGTCGGACCGTCCGCCGCTGGCGCAGCGCCACCAGGTTGCCCACGGTCATCGTCAACACCGCGAGCAGGGCCAGCACCGGGCCGGTCCGGTCCGCCGGCAGGGCCGTCCCGACCACCGCGAGCAGCGCCACCACCCCGCCGAGCTTCGACGCCGTCGACAGGTACGCGGCCACCGGCAGGGGCGCGCCGTCGTACGTGGCCGGGGCCCAGGCGTGGAACGGCACGGCCGCGACCTTGAACGCCAGCCCGACGACGAGCAACGCGACCGCCGCCGCGGTCAACGGCAGATCGTGCAGCTCCGGACGCTCACCGAGCAGGACACCGAGCCGGCCCAGGTGCAGGGTGCCGCCGACCGCGTAGAGCAGCGCCGCGCCGAGCAGGCTGACCGTGGTGGCCACCACGCTGACCACGAAGAAGGTGACCGCCGCCTCGGCGCTGGCCAGGCTGCCCCGGCGCAGCCCCACCAGCACGTAGAGCGGCAGGGTCAGCGTCTCCAAGGCGACGATCAGCGTGATCAGGTCACCGGCCGCGCCGAGCACCACGCCGCCGGTCATCGAACAGGCCAGCAGGAAGGCGTACTCGCCCGTCGGCGCCCGACCTGCTCGCAGGTGCCCGCCGGAGAGCCCGAGGACCCCGAGCGTGAGCAGCGCGAACACCGCCGCGACCAGGCCCGCCCGGTCCCCGAACACGAACGAGCAGTCCCCGGCGACGCAGAACGTCCGCCGCTCGCCGCCGGCCGCGACCAGCCCCGCGCCGACCGCGGTGGCGACCGCGCCCACGGCGGCCACCGCGAGGGTGGCGCGCGGCCGGGCGAACAGCAGGTCGGTGAGGAGCACCAGCAGGGCCGTTCCCGCCGCCAGGTAGGCCGGCAGCAGCGCCACGTTGTCCACGCTCTGCACCGCGCTCACCGGAACACCGCCTTCACCAGGGCGTCCACCGGCGCCTCCGCCACGCCCAGCACCAGCGCCGGGGCCAGCCCGATGGCGAGCGCGAGCAGCACCAGCGGTGTCCACGCGGTCAGCTCCGCGCCGGCCAGGCCGGGCGTCAGCCGGCCCACCGCCGGGCTGGGCCGACCGTGGCTGACCTGACGCAGCAGCCGCAGGAAGTACGCGGCGGTGAGCGCCCCGCCCACCGCCGCCAGCACGCCGAGGGTGGTCCAGAGCGCACCGCCCACCTGGACCGCCGCGATCACCGCGAACGCCTCGCCCCAGAAGCCGGCCAGCCCGGGCAGGCCCAGCGACGCGACCGCCGCGAAGCCGAGCAGCCCCGCGAGCCGGGGCGCGGTCTCCCGCAGCCCGGACAGGTCGGCGAGCGCGCCGGTGTGCGTACGGTCCTTGACGGCTCCGGCCAGGAAGAACAGCAGGCCGGTGATCACGCCGTGCGCCACGTTGCCGATCAGCGCGGCCTGGAGGCCGGTGGTGGTGAGCGTGGCGACCCCGAGCAGCACGAAGCCCATGTGCCCGACGCTGGAGTACGCGATCAGCCGCTTCAGCTCGGTCTGGGCGAGGCAGACCAGCGAACCGACCAGGATCGCCGCGACCGCGAGCACCCCGAGCACCGGCGCGGCCCAGCGGGCGCCCTCGGGAGCCACCCCGACCGCCACCCGGATCAGCCCGTACGTGCCCATCTTGAGCAGCACCCCGGCGAGCACCACGCTGCCGACGGTGGGGGCCTGGGTGTGCGCGTCCGGCAGCCACGAGTGCAGCGGCCAGAGTGGGCTCTTCACCGCGAACGCGAGCGCGAGCAGGGTGAACGCGGCGAGTTGGGTGCCCCGGGACAGCCCGGCGCCGCCGGTCAACGCCACGACGTCGGCGGTGCCCGCCGCCGACACCACCACGTAGACGCCGACCAGCAGCAGCACCGAGCCGAAGAGCGTGTACAGCGCGAACTTGCGGGCCGCCCGACGCCGGTCCTCGCCACCCCAGCCGGCGATGATCGCGTACATGGGCAGGAGGACGACCTCGAAGAAGAGGAAGAACAGCACCAGGTCGAGCGCCAGGAACGTGCCGAGGATGCCGACCTCGACGACCAGCAGCAGCGCCACCAGGGCGCGGCCGCTGCCGCCGGCCGGCACCCGGGCGAGCGTGTAGCCGCAGCAGAGCAGGGTCAGCAGGGCGGTCAGCACCACCAGGGGGTAGGAGATGCCATCCACGCCGAGGTGGAAGCGCAGGTCCAGACCGGGCACCCACGGCAGGTCCAGCTGGTGCCACGGGCGCACCGCCGGCGCGGTGGCGGACCAGGCGAACCAGCCCCGGTCCCCGGCGGCCAGCGGCAGCGCGGCGAGCAGCGTCAGGCCCGCCGCCACCGTGCCGACGAGCCGGGCCACCCGGTCGGCGCGCGTCGCGACCACCGCGACCGTGCCGAGCGCCGGCACCGCGAGCACCGCGACCAGCAGGAACTGACCGACCGTCATGCGTTCGCTCCGATCAGGGCGGCGGCCAGGCCGATCAGCAGGGCCCCGGCGAGCACCCCGGCGGCGGCGCGGGGCAGCGCGGCGCGGTGCAGGGCGGCCAGCGCCGCGCCCAACCCGGACGCCGCCCGACCGCTGCCCTCGACAGCACCGTCCACCACCACCTCGTCACCGGTGCGCGCGACGTGGGCGAGCGCCCGGACGGGACGTACGACGAGGGCGTGCTGGACGTCGTCGAGCCGGAACGCGCGGGCGAGGACCGGCCGCAGCGGGCCCAGCGCGGTCGCCGGGTCGGCGGCCGGGTCCCGCCGCCAGCGGCCCCAGGCCAGCCCGGCGCCGACCAGCAGCAGGAGCAGCGGCAGCAGCAGCGACGGCGTGAGGTGGACCAGCGGCTCGGGCGGCAGGAGATCCGACGGGTGTTCCCGGGTGGCGGGCGGCTCCGTCACCAGCCGGGCGGTGAACGCGCCGGCCAGTCCGGCAAGACCGAGCAGCGCGGCCGGGACGGCGAGCAGCAGCAGCGGCCAACGCAGCGTGCCCGGCGGGTCGTGCGGATGGACCAGCGGGACGCGGGCGTCGCCGAAGAAGGCGCGCAGCAGCAGGCGGGTGGCGTACCAGGCGGTGACCGCGACACCGACCAGCCCGGCGAGCCAGACCAGCCAGCCCACCCAGGCGGGGGTCGGGCCGTCGCCGTCCAACGCGGCGGCCTGCGCCACGGCGAGCACGCCGTCCTTGCTCCAGAACCCGGACAGCGGCGGCAGCCCGGCCAGCGCGCCCAGCCCGACGACCGTGCACCAGAACGTCACCGGCATGGTGCGGCGCAGCCCACCCATCCGGGACATCAGCGTCGTGCCGACCGCGTGGATGACCGCGCCGGCGGCGAGGAAGAGCAGCGCCTTGAAGGCCGCGTGGGTGAGCAGGTGGAACAGCGCGGCAGCCGGCGAGCCGACCGCGAGCGCGCCGGTCATGTAGCCGATCTGGGAGACCGTCGACCAGGCGAGCACCCGCTTGATGTCGTCCTGCGCGGTGGCGGCGAACGCGCCGAGCAGCAGCGTGATCGAGGCCAGCACTCCGAGCACGGTCAACGCGACCGGCGCGGCGGTGAAGAGCGGGTAGAGGCGGGTGACCGCGTACACGCCGGCGGCCACCATCGTCGCGGCGTGGATGAGCGCGCTGATCGGCGTCGGGCCGGCCATCGCGTCGGGCAGCCAGGTGTGCAGCGGGAACTGGGCGCTCTTGCCGGCCACCCCGGCGAGCAGCAGCAGGCAGGCGGCGGTCAGCATGCCGGGCGAGTGCGGGTGGGCCAGCACGTCGGCGATCCGGAAACTGCCGGCGGAGACGCCGAGCAGCGCGATGCCGAGCAGGAACCCGACGTCACCCACCCGGGTGACGAGGAACGCCTTCATCGCGGCGGTCGGCGCCTCGGGGAGCCGACGGTCGTGGGCGATCAGCAGGTAGGAGCAGAGGCCCATCACCTCCCAGCCCACCAGCAGCAGGATCAGGTCCCCGGAGACCACCACCAGCAGCATCGCCGCGGTGAAGAGGCTGATCTGGGCGGCGTACGGCGGGTAGCGGTGGTCGACGTCCACGTCGTCGTGCGGACCGCGCTTCAGGTAGCCGATCGAGTAGACCTGCACGGCCAACGCGACCGCGGCGACCGCCACGGCCACCAGCGCCGCCGCGCCGTCCAGCCGGACGCCCAGGGTGACCGCGAGCCCGCCCAGGTCGACCCAGGTGGTGGACGCCTCGACCGGCCCGTCCAACGTGGCCAGCAGGGCGACCGCCAGCACCAGGGCACCGGCCGCGCCGGCCACCCCGAGGGTGATCGCCGCCCGCCGGGCACGCTGTTCGACGTCGACGCCGTCGCCGCCCAGGCCGCGCGGCGACGGCGGCAGCAGCAGGCCGGTCAGACCCGCCACCAGCGGTACGACCGGCAGCAACGCGCCGAGGACCGTGGCCGTGCTCACCGCTGCTCCCCCGGCCCGGTCTGCCCGCCGGACGCCCCACTCGCAGCGGCGGGCACGGCGGCGGCCGGCACCGGCGCGACGGCCGGCGGCTCCGCGAGCGGCACCTCGTCGACGGCCACGGTGGCGCGCAGCCGGTAGAGCTGGAGCACGATGGCCAGACCCACCCCGACCTCGGCGGCGGCCAGCACGATCACGAACAGGGCGAACACCTGACCGCTGTGCGGCAGCACCGCCCGCACCGTCGTGTCGGCGGTGACCAGGATCAGGTTGACCGCGTTGAGCATCAGCTCCACGGCCATCAGGACCAGCACCGCGTTGCGGCGGCGCAGCACGCCGTACGCGCCCAGGCCGAACAGCAGCGCCGCCGTGACGTACGGGATCACCGGCCTCACCGCGGCGCCTCCATCCCCCGCCCGGCCGGGCCGGACCGGCCGATGTCCGGCCGGGACAGCACGACGGCGCCGACCAGTGCGGCGAGCAGCAGCACGGAGAGCACCTCGAACGGCAGCACCCAGCTGCGGAAGATCTCCCCGCCGATCCGCTCGGCGGTCCCCGCCTCCGGCAGGTCCACCGCCGTCCAGCGGTACGCGTCGACCAGCAGCGCTGCCAGCCCCAGCCCGCTGCCGCCGCCGATGAGCGCGGCCGGCCAGCCGGGACGGTCGAGGTCGTCGGAGGCGCCGATGGGCGCCCGGGTGAGCATCACCGCGAAGAGCAGCAGCACGACGACCGCGCCCACGTAGATCAGCACCTGCACCCAGGCCACCAGCTCGGCGGTGAGCACCAGGTAGTCGCCGGCCAACGCGCCGAGGCAGACCACCAGGTAGAGGCCGGCGCGGACCAGGTGCTTCGTGGTGACGACCAGCACCCCCGCGCCGACGGCGACCGCGCCGAGGGCGACCAGCAGCACGTCCGCGCCGGTCACGGCGTCCCCTCGCCGGGGGCGGGCTCGGGGCGTACGGCCGGGGCGGTGGGCCGGGCGGCGGGGACCGCGGCCTTCCGGGCCGCGCTGGTCTCCTCCTTGGCCGGCTCGCCGTTGCGGTCGTGCGCGGGCGGCGGTGGGACGGTGCCCATCCACTGGCCGAGGTGGTCCTTGTCGTGCAGCAGGTCCTTGATGTCGTACTCGGCGTACTCGAACTCCGGCGACCAGTAGAGCGCGTCGAACGGGCAGACCTCGATGCAGATGCCGCAGTACATGCAGAGCGAGAAGTCGATGTCGAACCTGTCGAGCACGTTGCGCTGCCGGGGGCGGGCGGCGCCGGGCACCGCCACCTCCTCCTTGTGCGAGTCGATGTAGATGCACCAGTCCGGACACTCGCGGGCGCAGAGCATGCAGACCGTGCAGTTCTCCTCCAGCAGTGCGATCACCCCGCGGGAGCGGGGCGGCAGCTCGGGGGCGACGTCCGGGTACTGCTGGGTGGTGGAGCGCCGGGTCATCGTCTTCAGCGTGACCGCGAGCCCCTTGACCAGGCCCGCGCCGGGCAGCCCGCGCTCGCCGGCGCCGGCCTGCGGTGCGCTGTGCTCGCTGGGGTCGCTCATGCCGACCATCCTGCCCTGTGCCCCGGGCGCGCGCGACCACCCCCCGAGGGCCGGTGGCGGTACCGTGGGTGCGGGGAGAACGACACACCGGGAAGGACCCGCCCATGACCGCCGCGCTGCAGAGCGACTACCCGCCCGACGGTGGGTGGACGACGGACGATCTGGACGCGCTGCCTGAGGACGGCCACCGCCGGGAACTGCTCGATGGTGTGCTCTTGATGTCCCCCTCCCCCACCCGCACGCACCAGACCATCGCCGGCCGGCTGATGGTCGCGCTCGAAGCGGAGTGCCCCGACGACTACGACGTCACCCAGGGGGTCGAGGTGCGGATCAACCGCACCCGCTCCTTCATCCCGGACGTGCTGGTGACGACCGCGGCCGCCGCGGCGCGGGAACCGTCGCGGTACGAGCCGCACGAGGTGGTCCTCGCCGTCGAGATCGTCTCCCCGAACACCCGCTCCATCGACCGGGTGTTGAAGCCGACGCTCTACG
Organism: Micromonospora sp. NPDC049366; assembly: GCF_044466625.1. Classification (NCBI taxonomy): domain Bacteria; kingdom Bacillati; phylum Actinomycetota; class Actinomycetes; order Micromonosporales; family Micromonosporaceae; genus Micromonospora; species Micromonospora sp. NPDC049366. Next base: position 485,713 of record NZ_JBITMV010000001.1, on the reverse strand, counting down.
CCCAGGCCGGCATCCCGTTCTACTGGCGGATCGAGACCGAGGGCGTCGGGTTGGAGTTCGTCACCTACCGGATCGACGCGGCGAACGAGGTCTACACCGAGACGGGGCGGTGGACGAAGTTCGTCGACACCGGCGAGCCGTTCCCGGTCAACCTGCCGGTCAGTCGGATCACGCCCCGGCGCCGCTGACACCCCCGACCGGCGGGATCATCTCGACGCCGAGCTGCTGCAGGAGTTGGAACAGCTCGTTGCAGCTCCACACGTCGACGATCCGGCCCGCCCCGTCGAAGCGCAGGAAGCTCGCGCCCGAGTAGCTGACCACCTGACCGGTCGGCGGCACCGGGCCGAACCGCCCGACCTGCGTGCCGGCCGCCCGCCAGTGGACGGCCACCCGGTCCCCCGCCGCGACCAGGTCGACGATCTTGTAGCGCAGGTCCGGGAACGCCGCCCGGCGGTCCCGGTGCCAGGCCAGCGTGGCGTCCGGGCCCGTCCCGCCGAGCCCCGGGCACTCCGGGCCCACCAACTCGTACGCGGACTCCTCCCGGCCGGCGTTCCACACGTCGGCGACGAAGCGCCGGGCGACGGCCTCCACATCGGTCATCGGAGCAGCGTAGCCAGCGTCGTCCGGCCGGCCGGCCGGAGATCCGCCATGATGGGGCGGGGAGCAGGATCCCCGCCACGGGCCGCCGGCCGGGTCGGCCACCGCATCGGCGGACGGGGCGGGCCACGACCGAGGAGGCGACGTGGGCGAGACCGGCGGCAAGTACGTGGAGCCCGGTGGCGAGTTCACCCGCGACCAGCGCTACATCGCGACCCGGATCACGGCCGACGGGCGGGACGGCTACCCGGTGACGGCCGGGCGCTACCGGCTCGCGGTCAGCCGCGCCTGCCCCTGGGCCAACCGGCTGATCATCGTCCGGCGCCTGCTCGGCCTGGAGGACGCGATCTCGATGGCGGTCGCCGGCCCCACCCACGACGCCCGGAGCTGGACGTTCGACCTCGATCCGGGTGGCAGGGACCCGGTGCTCGGCATCGAGCGGCTCGCCGACGCGTACTTCGCGCGGTTCCCCGGCTACGACCGGGGCATCACGGTGCCGGCGATCGTGGACGTGCCGACCGGCCAGGTGGTGACCAACGACTACGCGCGGATGAGCCTGGACCTGTCCACCGAATGGACCGCGTACCACCGCGACGGCGCGCCGGAGCTCTACCCGGAGCGGTTGCGCGCCGAGATCGACGAGGTCAACGACGTCGTGTTCCGGGACGTCAACAACGGCGTCTACCGGTGCGGGTTCGCCGGTAGCCAGGAGGCGTACGAGTCGGCGTACCGGCGGCTCTTCGACCGGCTCGACTGGCTGAGCGAGCGGCTGGCCGACCGGCGGTACCTGGTCGGGGACACGATCACCGAGGCGGACGTACGGCTGTTCACGACGCTGGTCCGCTTCGACCCCGTCTACCACGGGCACTTCAAGTGCAACCGCCAGAAGCTGACCGAGATGCCGGTGCTGTGGGCGTACGCGCGGGACCTGTTCCAGACCCCCGGCTTCGGCGACACCATCGACTTCGACCACATCAAGCGGCACTACTACGAGGTGCACCGGGACATCAACCCGACCGGGATCGTGCCCCTCGGACCGGACCTGTCGAACTGGCTCACCCCGCACGGCCGGGAGGCGCTGGGCGGGCGCCCGTTCGGCGACGGCACCCCACCCCCGCCGCCACCGGAGAAGGAGCGGGTCGAACCGACGCACACGCCGCTGCGCTGAGCGCCCGCTACAGGGCGACGCGGACGGCAGCGGTCAGCACCAGCTGGGCCAGGGACGCGGGGACCAGCACCAGCCAGCAGAGCCGCTGGAGCTGGTCCTCGCGCAGCCGCGGGTACGACACCCGCAGCCAGATGATCACGAACGCGACGGCGAAGACCTTCAGCAGCGTCCACAGCCAGCCGAGCTGCGCGTCGGCGAACGGCCCCTGCCAGCCGCCCAGGAACAGCACGGTGGTGAGCGCGGCGATCACGACGATGCCCACGTACTCGGCGAGCAGGAAGAACGCGAAGCGCAGCCCCGTGTACTCGGTCATGTAGCCGAAGACCAGCTCGGAGTCGGCGACCGGCATGTCGAACGGCGGGCGACGGATCTCGGCGAGCCCGGCGATGAAGAACACGACCATCGCGGGCGCCTGCCAGATCAGCCACCAGGGCTGCCACGCCTCGACGATGCCGGAGAGGCTGAGCGTGCCGGCGGCCATCGCCACCGAGGCGGCGGCCAGCACCAGCGGCAGCTCGTAGCCGAGCAGTTGGGCCGCGCCGCGCAGCCCGCCCAGCAGGCTGTACTTGTTGGCCGAGGCCCAAGCCGACATCAGCACCGCCACCACGCCCACGCCGACCACGGCGAGGACGAAGAACAACCCGATGTCCAGCGGCTGGCCGACCAGGTCGTCCGGGCCGAGCGGGATCACCAGCAGGACGAGCAGGTAGGGCACCAGCGCCACCGCCGGGGCCAGCCGGAACACCGCCCGGTCGGCGTCGCGCGGGGTCACGTCCTCCTTCTGCACGAACTTGATCCCGTCGGCGACCAGCTGGGCCCAGCCGTGGAACGCGCCCGCGTACATCGGGCCCAACCGGCCCTGCATGTGCGCCATCACCTTGTGCTCGGCCTGCCCGACGAGCAGCGGCAGCGTGAGGAAGGCGACCAGCACGCCGCCGACCCGGATCACCAACTCCAGCCAGAGCGGCATCAGCCCGCCTCCTCCGCACCGTCCGGCCGCTCCCCACCGCCCTGCGGCGGCGCCGCAGGGCGGCTCCCCGCCGGGCCGTCGCCCGCCGCCGGGCCGGAGGTCCCGGAGGCCGGCCGGGGGGTACGCGTCGGGCGGGCGCCGGGGGCCGGGCGGGCCGGTCGTTCCCGGGCCGGGCGGGCCGGAGTGCCGCCGCGCGGCCCCTCCCCCACGCCACCGGCGCCGGCCGGGGTGGGGGTGGTGCCCCACTCACCCGGTGCGGGTACGCCCGGCGGCCGGATCGGTCGACGGCCACCGCCCGCCTCCGACTCGCCCGGTTCCTTCGCCCCCGGCCAGGGCTTCGCCACCCGGGAGGCGAGCACGAACTCCTTGCGCAGCGGGTGGCCCTCGAACTCCGGCGGGAGCAGCAGCGGACGCAGCTCGTGGTGGCCGGTGAAGTCGATGCCGAACATCTCGTGCGTCTCCCGCTCGTGCCAGGCGGCACCGGGGTAGACGTCGACGACGGAGGCGACCGCGGGCGCCTCCCGGGGCACCCGGGCGCGCAGCAGCACCCCGTGCCGGTGGCGGGTCGACCAGAGGTGGGCGACCACGTCGAACCCGTCGGCCAGCTCGTCGACGGCGGAGAGCCAGTCGAAGTAGTCACAGGCCAACTCCCCGTCGTCCCGCGCGACGAGCAGGGCCGAACGCCAACTCGCCGCCGGCACGTCGACGGTGGCGCGGGTGTGCCGCTGACCGCCGGAGATCGACGGGGTGACCTCGGCCGGCGCGAGCAGCGCGGCCATCCGGCGGCCGACCTCTTCCGGAGTCATGCCGCTGATCCTAGGACCGCGAACGCCCGGCCGCGCCGGGCCGTCCGCGCCGTCCGTGGGGCATCTGTCGCTTTACGGGGCGCGAGCCGGGCCGGCACGCCAAGATGTGAACCGTGCGCGCTGTGACTGTGATCCCCGGAGTCGCCGATTCGCTGGCCCTGGACGAGAACTATCCGGAACCGGCGGCGGAGGAGGGCGCCGTCCTGGTCGAGGCCGTGGCCGTCGGTATCTGCGGCACGGACCACGAGATCATCGCCGGGCACTACGGCGAGGCGCCGCCGGGCGAGCGCCGCCTGGTGATCGGGCACGAGTCGCTGGGCCGGGTGCTGGAGGATCCGACCGGCGCACTGCAGCCCGGTGACCTCGTCGCCGGTGTCGTACGCCACCCCGACCCGGTGCCCTGCACCAACTGCGCGGTCGGCGAGTGGGACATGTGCCGCAACGGCCGCTACACCGAGCACGGCATCAAGGCGCTGCCCGGTTTCGCGCGGGAACGCTGGCGGGTCCGGCCGACCTTCGCGGTGCCGCTGGACCCCGCCCTCTCCGACGTCGGGGTGCTGCTCGAACCGACCAGCGTGGTGGCGAAGGCGTGGGACCACATCGAACGCATCGGGCACCGGGCGGAGTGGCAGCCGCAGAGCGTCCTGGTCACCGGGGCCGGGCCGATCGGCCTGCTCGCCGCCCTGCTCGCCAGTCAGCGCGGGCTCTCCGTACACGTGCTGGACCTGGCCACCGACGGTCCCAAGCCGGAGCTGGTGCACGCGCTCGGCGCGACGTACCACTCGGTGCCGGTCAACGACCTCGATTTCGAGCCGGACGTGGTGGTCGAGTGCACCGGGGCGCCGACGGTGGTGCTGGACGTGATGTGCAAGGCCGCGCCGACCGGCATCGTCTGCCTGGCCGGCGTCTCCAGCGGCGGCCGGACCATCGACTTCGACGCGGGCGCGCTCAACCGGGCGCTGGTGCTGGAGAACAACGTGGTCTTCGGCTCGGTGAACGCCAACCGGCGGCACTGGGAGCTGGCCGCCGAGGCGCTGGCCCGGGCCGACCGGCACTGGCTCAGCACCCTGATCAGCCGTCGGCTGCCGGTGTCCCGCTACCAGGAGGCCTACCAGCCGGGGCCGGACGACATCAAGGTGGTCCTGGACTTCGCCGTGTGATCCGTCGCCGGATCAGATGCCGGGCAGCCGGCCGTTGCGGAACAGGTCCACGAAGAGCTGATGGTCGGTGCGGGCGCGGACCCCGTACTCGTGGGCGAACTCCGCGAGGTGGGTGACGAAGCCGGGCTCGTCGCGGTCGACCACCGCCACGATCGCCTCCTCGGTGGAGTAGTCGACCAGGTCGTGGCTGGACTCGTCGTCGGCGACGGAGTGCATCCGGGCCACCGCCCGGCCCAGGTCGCCCAGGATCCCGGCCAGCTCCTCCGGCTCGTTGACGTCCGCCCAGTCCAGGTCGGCGGCGTACGGGGAGACCTCGGCGACGAGCTGACCGGCCCCGTCCAGCTCGGTGAAGCCCAGCCACGGGTCGGCATGCGCCTGCAACGCCCGCTGCGACTCGGCCGTCCGGTGGCCCTGGTGCTGGAAGTAGCCGCGTACGGTCTCGTCCGGGATGTGCCGGGCGACCGCCGGCACCTGGGCCTGCTTCATGTAGATGACGACGTCGTTCTCCAGCGCCTGCGTGTGCCCCTCCAGCAGCAGGTTGTACGACGGCAGCCCCGCCGAGCCGATGCCGACGCCCTTGCGCAGCACCACGTCCTTGATTCGCGCCTCCACCGGGCGCAGCTGCGCCGAGGAGACCGGCAGCGTGCCCAGGTAGTCGTGGAAGGCGGTGAGGACACGCTCGCGGGTGCTCCCGTCGATCTCGAACACCCCGTCGCCGAGGGAGAACCGCCGCTCATAGTTGTCGATCGTGGTCTGCGCGGCGAGCAGGTCCACCCGCGTGTTGAGCCGTGCCTGCTGGAGCACCCGGCGGAGCACCCCGTCGGCATTGTCGAGGGTGATCGAGCCGATCGCGTCGTCCCCGCCGGCGGCGATCGCCCGCAGCTCCGTCAGGTAGGACCGGGCGAAGGCACCGACCAGGTCACTGATCACCTGGTCGGAGAGCGCCTTGGCGTAGCCGAGCAGGGCGACGCTGGCGGCGAACCGCCGCAGGTCCCAGGTGAACGGCCCGACGTACGCCTCGTCGAAGTCGTTGACGTTGAAGACCAGTTGGCCGGACGCGTTCATGTAGGTCCCGAAGTTCTCGGCGTGCAGGTCACCGTGGATCCACACCCGGCCGGTGCGCTCGTCGAGGAAACGGTCGTCGGTGAAGTCGCCGCGCTGGTCGGCGTAGAAGAGCGAGGCGCTGCCCCGGTAGAACGCGAACGGCGACGCGGCCATCTTGCGGAACTTGCGACGGAAGGCGGCCGGGTCGAGCGTCATCGACGCCCCGAACTCCTCGGTCAGGACGTCGATGATGAAGGCGGATCGCTGGTCCGCGGAGGTGCTCATGCTGCGCACGCTAGTCCCGGACCGCCAGCCGGGAGAGTCGGACGACCGGTCAACCTGCCGGTGGGCGTACGGGTGGAGCGGTGAGCGACTCGACCGAGCGGGGGGCGGCGCCGTCGCGGGGTGCGGTGTCGACGGGGGCGGCGAGCGCGTCCGGTCGGGGCACCCCGCCGACGCCGGACTGCTCGGCGGCGATCTTCTCCTGCAGGCGCAGGATGCCGTGCAGGAGCGCCTCGGGCCGGGGCGGGCAGCCGGGCACGTAGACGTCCACCGGGATGAGCTGGTCGACGCCCTTGGTCACCGAGTAGGAGTCCCAGTAGGGGCCGCCGCAGTTGGAGCAGGCGCCGAACGAGATGACGTACTTCGGCTCGGGCATCTGGTCGTAGAGCCGCTTGATGGCCGGCGCCATCTTGTCGGTGACCGTGCCGGAGACCACCATGAGATCGGCCTGCCGCGGGCCGTGGGCGAACGGGATCACGCCGAGTCGCATGAAGTCGTGCCGACCCATGCTGGTCGCGATGAACTCGATCGCGCAGCAGGCCAGGCCGAAGTTGAACACCCAGAGCGAGTAGCGGCGGCCCCAGTTCAGCACGAACCGGATCGGCTCGCCGAGCACCGCCGGTAGCTGCACCTCGCCGTCTCCCTCCCGTGTCCCCGATTCGACAGTCAACCACAGGGTCGGCGACGGGAGGCGGGTGCAACCGGTCTACCGGGCCGGACGTGTGACGGCCGTACCGCGACCACGGCCACGTCAACGGGGAGGATCAGATGACGGTGACGAAGGAACCGAGGCTCGGTGAGCCACCACCCGAGGACACCGTGCCGCGCGCGGAGCGCCCCGACGGGGTCGACTTCGACGCGATCTACCACGCGCACTTCCGGTCACTGACCGTGCAGCTGACCGCGTACTGCGGCGACCTGTCACAGGCGCAGGACCTGGTGCAGGAGGCGTTCTGCCGCGCCTTCGCCCGCTGGTCCCGCGTCTCCCGCTACGACGACCCGGTCGCCTGGGTCCGCCGGGTCGCCTGGAACCTGGCCACCACCCGGTGGCGGCGATTGCGGACCGCCCGGTCCTGGTTGAGCCGTCAGCGGGAGGAGACCGTGCCCGGCCCCGGCCCCGACCGGGTCGCGTTGACCGCGGCGCTGGCACTGCTGCCGCTCCAGCATCGGCGAGCGGTGGTCCTGTACCACCTGGCCGACATGTCCGTCAGTGAGATCGCGAGGCAGGAGGGGGTGGCGGAGGGCACGGTCAAGTCCTGGCTGCACCGCGGTCGGGCCGCGCTGGCGACCCACCTGACCACCACGAAGGAGGTGAACGACAATGAGTGACCCGCAGGAGATCCTGGTCGACGGCGAGCTGAACGCGTTCCGCGAGGCATACGTTCCGACGGTGCGGCCGCCCGGCACGGGCGAGGTGCGGCGGACCGTACGACGCCGCCGGCGGACGGCCGTGGTCGCGGCTGCCGTCGCGGTGCTGGCGGTGGCCATTCCGGTCGGCGCGAACGCGGCCCTCGACGGGCGGCCCACGCCGCCCGGACCGGCCCAGACCGGCGATCCGACCCCGTCGGCGCCGACTCCGCCGCCGACCCCGTCCGCATCGGCGACGCCCAGCGCGACCCCCGCCACCCCGGCGGCGCCGGACGGGCGCATCACCCGCGCCCGACTCCTCGCCGCCCGGGTCGACCTGCCCGCCTGGCAGACGGGCGTCCCGGGAACCTGCACCACCAGGGACGTGCGGCTGCGCGAGCCGCAGCGGGAGTACCTCCCGGAGGTGCGCGGCGACCTCCGCTACGGCGACCTGGACGACGACGGGGCCACCGAGACGGTCGCGCTCGTGGCGTGCCGCTACGGCGAGGCGAGCGCGAAGCAGGTGGTGGCGTTCGACCGTGACCGCGACGGCCGGATCGTGACGCTGGGCCGGGTGATCGGCACCCGGGAGGACATGGACGACATCACCGCGTTCTCGGTGGAGGCCGGCGGCGTGGTCCGGGTGCAGGTGGCCGACATCCAGCCCTGCTGCGGCACCCCCGCGTGGTCACCCCAACGGCAGTGGCGCACGTACAAGTGGACGGGCGAGCGGTTCGACCAGACCAGCGGGCCGACCCGGTTCGGGGCGGATCCCCGGCTGACCGACCTCACCCTGAGCGCGGGTGACCTCCGGCTCAGCCCGACGGACGAGAGCGGTCAGCGGATCGCCTTCGTGACGGTCACCGTCGTCAACAAGGGACCGGTGGACGTGCCCCGGCTCGGGTTCGCCAGGTTCGACACGATCGGTGAACCCACCGGTGGAACTCTCACGCGATGCCGAGCGGTGGACGGGGACGGTTCCGGCGCGTGCCTGCTGGACCCGCTGGCCGCCGGGGGACGGAAGACGTACACCTTCGAGTTCCGGTACGGGCCGGAGGTCCGCACCATCCGGCCGCAGCTTCAGGTGATCCATTTCGACGCGCAGGACCGCTACTGGGCGGACCGGAAGCGGCAGGACAACACGGTCGAGCTGAACGTGGTGTCCTGAGGGCACCCGTGGTCGCGGGGCACCAGCGGCCGTCGACGATCGGGGTGGGCCCGGCCGGAGCTTCCCGGCCGGGCCCGCACGCTAAAGCGAAGAAACCTCCTTTAATTTACAGATCTCTATACATATGGTCGTTGATACCGCACGCGCGCTATGCCCAGGTGGGGCGTTGGAGCAGGCCCACGAACTCGATCAGCAGCCGCTCCCGCAGCGCCGGTGGGGCCGCGTTGAGCAGGGCGTTCACCGGGGCCATCCGCTCCGGCACCGGCGGCCCGGCCGCCGCACCGCCGCCCGTCTCGCCGCCGCCCAGGCCCAGACCGGCGGCGAGGCCGGCGACCAGTTCCGGGGTGAGCGCGTCCGGCGTCAGGCTGCCGGCGAGGGCGACCAGCTCCCGCGGCAGCGCGACCGGTCCGGCCGTCCGGGCCGCCACGACCGCGTCCGCCAGGTCGGGGCCGAACTCCGCCACCCGGGGCGCCACGGCGGCGGTCACCGTGAGGTGCACGCTGGCCGGCAGGCCGGCGTACGTGAGCTGCGGCTGGGTGTGCCAGCCCCGGGCGGTCAGCTCGTCGACCAGCACGAAGAGGTCGAGCCCCGGGTCGGTGACCGTGAAGCAGACCACTGTCGACTCCGGCTCGGCCATCAGCCGCAGCCCGTCGACGCCCCGCACCGCCCCGGCCAACGCGGTCACCGCGTCCCGGGTCAGGGCCGCGAGCCGCAGGTAGCCGTCGTCGCCGAGGTGCCGCAGCGTGGCGTACGCGGCGGCGATCGGCCCGCCGGAGCGCGTCGAGGCGATCGTCGGGTTGATCATCGTGTAGCCGGGCCAGTCGGCGTACGCGAAGTACTGCGGTGCCCGCAGCGTCGGGTCGCGGTGCAGCAGCACCGAGACGCCCTTCGGGGCGTACGCGTACTTGTGCAGGTCGACCGAGATCGAGGTGACACCGGGCACGGCGAAGTCGAACGCCGGCACCGGCGCGCCGAGCCGCCGCAGGTACGGCAGCGTCCAGCCGCCGAAGCAGGCGTCCACGTGACAGCGCACCCCGACCGCCTCGGCCGCCGCCGCGATCTCCGCGACCGGATCGACGACGCCGTGCGCGTACGACGGGGCGGAGCAGGCGACGAGCACGGTGTCCGGCCCGATCGCGGCGGCCACCTCGGCGGGGTCGGGGCGCAGCGTCTGCGGGGAGACCGGCACGACGTCCAGCGCCACCCGCAGGTAGTGCGCCGCCTTGGCGAAGGCCGCGTGCCCGCTCGCCGGCACCACGATCCGCGGTGCGGTGATGTCGGGGCGGGCGTCCCGGGCGGTCTTGACGGCCAGGATCAGGGACTCGGTCCCGCCGCTGGTGACGCTGCCCACGGCGTCCGGCGCGGCGCTGCCCGGGCCGGCGCCGAGCAGCCGGGCGGCCGCGCCGACGAGGGCGTTCTCCATGGCCAGCAGGGACGGGAAGGCCGTCGGGTCGAGCCCGTTGACGTGCGCGCTCGCCGCGTACGCCGCGGCGGCCAGTTCGTCGAGCCCGGGCACGGCGGGGTCGTAGACGTACGCGAACAACCGCCCCCCGTGCGTGGGCCGGTCGGCCGCCCGCAACGCCGCGATCTCGTCCAGCACCCGCGGCGCGGGAACTCCTCGCTCCGGCAGGGCGCTGAAGCCCCCGGTCTCCTCGTCGATCATGGAGTTGCGGTGCCCTTTCCGTGCGGTTCAGCGGCTCTCGTCCCCCACCACAACCGCATGATCGACGGGCGCGTCGACGGTGCGCGCGGCCGCGAGGCGGGCGGGGGTCAGGTCGTACGGGCGGAGGAACACCAGGGCCACGGCCACCAGGAGGGCCGGCAGCGCGGTGAAGCCGAGCAGGATGCCGAGGCGGGCCGTGTCGGACTGGGCGGCCGCGACACCGGTGTCCGAGGAGACGTAGCCGGTGAGCTGGAGGACCAGGCCGAAGATGCCCGGCCCGAGCGCCAGCCCGAACGTCTCCCCGGCCGTCCACAGCCCGGTGAGCACCCCGGCCTGCCGCCGCCCGGTGCGCGCCTCGTCGAAGGTGATGCAGTCCGGCAGCATGGCGAGGGCGAAGACCTGCTGGCCCGCGTAGCCGACGCCCATCGCGGCGACCACCGCGTACCCGGCGACGGCGGGCAGCACCGGGGCGGCGGCCAGGGCCAGCGCACCCACCGCGAAGAGCAGCGAGGCGGCCACGAGGGCGCGCAGCTTGCCGACCCGGGCGCCGACCCGCGTCCAGAGCGGCATCACCAGCAGCGCCGGCCCGACGAAGCAGGCGAAGAGCAGGGTCGCTCCGGTCTCCGGGTCGCGCAGGATCTGGTCGGCGAAGTAGTTGACCCCGGCCAGGACGGTCGCCACCCCGGCGGACTGCACCACGAAGCAGAGCAGCAGCGCACGGAACGGCCGGTTGCGCCCGGCCACCGCGAGCTGCGCCCGCAGCGTCGGCTCGCTCTGGCGTACCGCGCCGGTCGGCGCGGACCGGGTGCCGAGGAACGCGCCCACCGCGCCGACCGTGATCAGGGCCGCCACGAAGAGCCCCATCCAGCGGTGCCCGGGCAGCCCCTCCCCGCCGGCGGTCACCACGACCGGCGCCACCGCGCCGGAGACCAGGATGGCGAGCGCAAGCACGGCGATCCGCCAGGTCATGAGCCGGGTCCGCTCGGCGTAGTCGTCGGTCAGCTCGGCCGGCATCGCCACGTACGGCACCTGGAAGAAGGCGAACGCGGTGGCGGTGGCGAGGAAGGCGACCGCCACGTACGCTCCGGCGGCGTCGCCCACGCCGAACGGCCCGGCGAAGATCGCGGCGAAGAGCACCGCGAGCGCGAGCCCGGCGACGAGCAGGTAGGGGCGGCGGGCTCCCCAGCGGGAGCGGGTGCGGTCGGAGATCCGCCCGGCCACCGGGTTGACCAGCACGTCCCACGCCTTGGGCAGGAGCACCAGCAGCGCGGCCACCCCGGCGGCGACGCCGAGCGTGTCGGTGAGGTAGGGCAGGAGCAGCAAGCCGGGCACCGTGCCGAAGGCTCCGGTGGCCAACGAACCGAGGGCGTAGCCGGCGTGCACCCGACGCGGAAGGCCGCCCGGGACCGGAGCCGGGGCGACCGGCGGCGCGTCCATGGCGCCGAATGTTACTCACGTTATGGGGTGGGTCACATCCCCTCTTCCGGTGACCAGCCGGCCGCCGCCATGTCCACCCGCTCGCCGCGCAGCGGCGTCCCCTCGGCGCGCAGTCGCGCCCGGGCCTCCCGCTCGTGGCCGGGTGGCAGCCGCCCCGCCGAGTTGACCACCCGGTGCCAGGGGACCGAGCCGCCGTGGCGGGACATGATGGAGCCGATCAGGCGGGCCGACGTCCGCCCGCTGCGGTCCGCGAGCGCGTCCGCCACCGCGCCGTACGACATCACCCGCCCCGGTGGGATCCGCTCGACCAGGTCGAGCACCGCCTCCACGTACTCGTCAGGGGTCACGAGCGCCACGATATGGGAACGCCGCCGGGCGCCGCGCCCGTGACCACGCAGAATGGGCGGGTGCGCGAAGCGGTAACGACGGCCCGGCGGGTCGTCGTCAAGATCGGGTCCTCCTCGTTGACCACCGCGGCCGGTGGGCTGGCCGACGAGCGGGTCGACGCACTGGTCGACACCCTCGGGGCGCTGGCCGCCGAGGGCCGCGAGGTGGTGCTGGTCTCCTCCGGCGCGATCGCCGCCGGCCTGACCCCGCTGGGCCTGGCCCGGCGCCCGCGCGACCTGGCCACCCAGCAGGCGGCGGCCAGCGTCGGCCAGGGCCTGCTCATCGGCCGGTACGCGACCAGCTTCGCCCGCCACCGGCTGACCGTCGGGCAGGTGCTGCTCACCGTCGACGACGTCACCCGGCGGGCGCACTACCGCAACGCCTACCGGACCCTGCGCAAGCTGCTCGACCTGCGGGCGGTGCCGATCGTCAACGAGAACGACACGGTGGCCACCGAGGAGATCCGGTTCGGCGACAACGACCGACTGGCCGCGCTCGTCGCCGCCCTGGTCGACGCCGACCTGCTGGTGCTCCTCTCCGACGTCGACGCGCTGTGGACCGGCGACCCGGCCCGGCCCGGGTCGACCCGGATCACCGAGGTACGCGACGAGGACGACCTGAGCGGCGTCTCCATCGGCGGCGCGGGCCGCGCCGGGGTGGGCACCGGCGGCATGGTGACCAAGGTCGAGGCGGCCCGCATCGCCACCGGGTTCGGCATCCCCGTGGTGCTCACCGCTGCCCCGCTCGCCGCTCCGGCGCTGGCCGGCGAGGCGGTCGGCACGTTCTTCCACCCCCGCCAGCGGCGCCCGGCCGCGCGGCTGTTCTGGCTCGCGCACGCCACCTCGCCCCGGGGCCGGCTGCACCTCGACCCGGGGGCGGTCGCCGCCGTGGTCGGGCGACGCAAGTCGCTGCTCCCGGCGGGGATCACCGCGGTCGACGGGGCGTTCACCGCCGGCGACCCGGTCGACCTGGTCGACGCCGAGGGCGCGCCGGTGGCCCGCGGTCTGGTCAACTATGACGCGGTGGAGCTGCCGGGACTGCTCGGCCGCTCCACCTCGGAGCTCGCCGCGGCGCTCGGCCCGGCGTACGAACGGGAGGTCGTCCACCGCGACGACCTGGTGCTGCTGTGAGGGAGACGAGGATGGGCGTGACCGAGCAGGCACGGCGGGCCCGGGAGGCGGCGAACGAGCTGGCCGTGGCGACGCGTACGGCCAAGGACGCCGCGCTGCACGCGATGGCCGACGCGCTGGTGGCGCGTACGCCGGAGATCCTGGCCGCGAACGCGGCGGACCTGGCGGCCGGCCGCGAGGCCGGGCTGACCGCGGCCGTGCTGGACCGGCTCGCCCTCGACGAGGGCCGGGTGGCCGGCATCGCGGACGCGCTGCGGCAGATGGCCGCCCTGCCCGACCCGGTCGGCGAGGTGGTCCGCGGCTCGACCCTGCCCAACGGGCTGGAGCTACGCCAGATCCGGGTGCCGTTCGGGGTGGTCGGCATCATCTACGAGGCGCGGCCGAACGTGACCGTCGACGCCGCCGGCATCTGCCTGAAGTCCGGCAACGCGGCGCTGCTGCGCGGCTCCTCCTCGGCGGCGCACTCGAACGCGGCGCTGGTCGAGGTGCTGCGTGACGCGGTCGCCGCCGCCGGCCTCCCCGCCGACGCGGTGCAGCTGCTCGACGCCACCTCCCGCGACTCGGTCAAGGAGCTGATGCGCGCCCGCGGGCTGGTCGACGTGCTGATCCCGCGCGGCGGCGCGTCGCTGATCCGCACGGTGGTCGAGGAGTCGACGGTGCCGGTCATCGAGACCGGGGTGGGCAACTGCCACGTCTACGTGGACGCCGCCGCCGACCTGTCGAAGGCCGTGGCGATCACGCTGAACGCCAAGACCCAGCGCCTGTCGACCTGCAACACCGCCGAGTCGCTGCTGGTGCACACGGCCGTCGCCGACGCGTTCCTGCCGCCGATGCTCGCCGCGTTCGCGGAGGCCGGGGTGACCGTGCACGGCTCCCCCGAGGTCGCCGCGTTCTCCGCCGCGGTCGTGCCCGCCACCGACGAGGACTTCGCCACCGAGTACCTCTCCGCCGACATCTCGGTCGCCGTCGTCGACTCGCTCGACGCCGCGGTCGCGCACATCCGGCGGTACGGCACCGGGCACACCGAGGCCATCGTCACCGACTCGACGACCGCGGCCCGGGACTTCGTGGCCCGGGTCGACGCGGCGGCGGTGATGGTGAACGCCTCCACCCGGTTCACCGACGGCGGCGAGTTCGGCTTCGGCGCCGAGATCGGCATCTCCACGCAGAAGCTGCACGCCCGAGGGCCGATGGGCCTGCCGGAGCTGACGTCGACCAAGTACGTGGTCACCGGCGACGGCCACCTGCGCGGCTGACCACGGCGCGCTCCCGGCCGGCGCGGGCGAGCGTCAGCGGAGGGCGCGGATCGCGGTCAGCGTGGTGTGGACGTCGAACTGGTGGCCGTCGTCGCTCTCCCAGCCACCGTCACTGCGCTGGGTCTCGGCGAGCCGGCGACGGGCGGCCAGCATCGTCGGGTGGGTCGGGTCGAGGTCCACGCGGCGCAGCGTCGCGGCGAGCCAGGCGGCGTCCGCCGGGGACATCCTGGGCAGCCGCCCGGCGAGCGCGACCAGGATCCGCGCCGACTCGTCGTACATGTGCTGGCCGTGGAAGACGGCCGCGGCCAGCCACCCGGCCGGCAGGTACGACGGCCAGCCGCCGTCCGGGGCGAGCTGGCCGGCGAGGGCCTCCGCCGCGCCGTGGACCACACCGGCGTACGCCCCGCCGACCCGGCTGTCCAGCGGGCCACCGGCGCGGGCGTCCCGCCCGGCGACGGCCAGCCAGTAGCCGGCGTTCGCGGTCAGCAGGAACCGGGCCTCGGGATCACCGGGCCGGGCCCAGGGCGGCGCCACCTCGGCGAGCGAGGCGTCCTCCTCCCAGCTGCCGTCGGCGAGTTGCCGGGACGCGAGCCAGTCGAGGGCCTTGCGGGCGGCGGGCCGCCCGAGCGCGCCCAGGTCGTCGAGCTCGGCGAGCCGGAAACAGGTGGCGTCGACGGAGCCGACGGCACCGCCCAGGACCGGCGGCCAACCGCCGTCGGGCGCCTGCCCGACCTCCGCGCGCTCGAAAAGCTCCGGTGGCGGCGACGCGCCGGTCCGGAGCCGGGAGAGACGCGCGCGTTCCACCGCGTCCCCATGAGCCACGACGTAGCCGATCGCGGCGTCCAAGTCGACCACGGCGGACACGCTACCGGCGCAAACGTGATTACGCCTCGGTAGCTCGGCCAGGTGGCCCCGCCCACCCCGGGCAGACGGAAGGGGCCCTTCCGTCGTCGGAAAGGCCCCTTCGTCGACGACTCAGTACGCCGGAAGCGACGGGTCGACCTGCTTGATCCAGGAGAGCACGCCGCCCTGGACGTGGACCGCGTCCCGGAACCCGGCCGCCTTGAGCGCGGCGAGCGCCTCGGCGGAGCGGACACCCGACTTGCAGTGCAGCACGATCTGGCGGTCCTGCGGCAGCCGGGACAGCGCCTCGCCGGAGAGGATGTCGCCCTTCGGGATCAGGGTGGCACCGGGGATCCGGACGATCTCGTACTCGGCCGGCTCGCGCACGTCGACGAGGAAGATGTCCTTGCCGGCGTCCTGCCACTCCTTCAGCTCCGCCGCGGTGATGGTCGCGTCGAGGGTGGCCTCCTGGGCCTCCACCGACACCGCGCCGCAGAAGTCCTCGTAGTCCTCCAGCAGGTCGGTCACCGTCGGGTTCTCGCCGCAGAGCACGCAGTCCGGGTCCTTGCGAACCTTGATCTTGCGGTAGGACATCTCCAGGGCGTCGTAGACCATCAGGCCACCGACCAGCGGCTCGCCGATGCCGGTGAGCAGCTTGATCGCCTCGGTGACCTGGATCGACCCGATCGAGGCGCAGAGGACGCCGAGCACGCCGCCCTCGGCGCAGGACGGGACCATGCCGGGCGGCGGGGGCTCCGGGTAGAGGCAGCGGTAGCAGGGGCCGTGCTCGGCCCAGAAGACCGACGCCTGGCCGTCGAAGCGGTAGATCGACCCCCACACGTACGGCTTGCCGAGCAGCACCGCCGCGTCGTTGACCATGTAGCGGGTGGCGAAGTTGTCCGTGCCGTCGACGATCAGGTCGTACTGGGCGAAGATCTCGCGGACGTTCTCCCGGTCCAGCGCGGTGTTGTGGATCTCCACGTTGACCAGGGGGTTGATCTCACGGATGCTCGCCGCCGCGGACTCGGCCTTGCTCCGGCCCACGTCCGAGACGCCGTGGATGATCTGGCGCTGAAGGTTGGACTCGTCGACGGTGTCGAAGTCGATGATGCCGAGCGTGCCGACACCGGCCGCGGCGAGGTACATGAGGGCCGGCGAGCCGAGGCCGCCGGCGCCGACGCAGAGCACCCGGGCGTTCTTCAGCCGCTTCTGCCCCTCGACCCCGACATCCGGGATGATCAGGTGGCGCGAGTAGCGGCGGATCTCGTCAACGGTCAGCTCGGCGGCGGGCTCGACGAGGGGGGGCAACGACACGGTGGACTCCCCGGGATCGGCGGTGCGAACCGCGCCATTGTCGCTCGCTCAGGTCCCGGTCGGCCATGAGGGAGGACACTCCGCCCGCCATTCGGGAGCGGGAATAAAGCTGTCGACCGATGCGGCGGTCGGGGGGCCGGCCACGCCGCCCGCCCCGCCCGACGGGCGTCGCGGCGGCCGGGTCAGGGGATGATCTCGCCGGCGTACCGGCGACCGTCGACGTAGGGCCAGGCGTTGGCGAGGCAGCCGTCCAGTCCGTACGTCTGCTGCTGCATCACCGGCGCCGGCCGACCCGGCCCCGGGCAGGCCTCGTGCCCCTCGCCGAACTCGTGCCCGACCTCGTGATTGATGACGTAGGTGCGGTAGACCGACAGCGGAGCCCCGTAGTCGGGCACGGCCTCCATCCAGCGGGCCAGGTTGATGATGACCCGACCCGGCAGCCGGCACGAGGTGTAGCCCTCGGTGCTGAGCCCGCCCTCGGCGCACATGCGCTCCGAGGTGACCGGGGTGGCGAGGTAGATGGTGAAGTCGGCCTCGGCCCGGTCGGCCACCCGCTGGACGCGCAGCTCACCCGAGCCGATCCAGCTGCGCGGGTCGGCCAGCGTCTCGTCGACGCTGGCGGCGAACGCGTCGACGTCCTGGCCGGTGCCCTGCTCGACCACGACCCGGTAGCGGTGCAGCGGGCCGTCCTCGCCCTGGACGGAGGTCCCACCGCCGGCGGCGGCGAACCGTCCCGCCCCGGTCGAGGGCACGGGCTGCGGCGCGGCGTGCGTCGCGGCTCCGGCGGCCTGCGGGAGCCGGCCCGGCAGCGCGGTCGGCGGCGGCGTCGGCGGCGGACCGGTCCGGGCCACCGCCACGCCGCCCGTCGCGGCGGCGATCAGCACCAGCCCGAGCAGCAGGGAGCGGCGGCGACGCCGGTACATCCGGGTGCGGGCGGGGCTCGCGGGCCGATGGGGCCGGTCCGACGCCGGCCGGGGCGCACGCTCGCGATGACCGGGTTCAGGCGGGTCGTTAGGGGACGACGACGTCATGAATCCCAGCGTGCCAGATTAAGCGCGCATTACTCCGCTTATACGTGTGAAAACAACTTATGTTGCCAATGCCGCAGACGGAATAATCTGTTCTAAATGGGACCAAATAGGGCGAATCACAGCGATGGCCCGGAGTAGCGGCGACCGTTCCGGTACGGCCACGGATTGGCGACACACCCGTTCAGGAAGAGCGTCTGCTGCATCATCACCGGCGCGACACGGCCGGCACCCGGGCACCGCTCGTGGCGATGCCCCAGCTGGTGACCCACCTCGTGGTTGACCACGTACGTCCGGTACAGCGACAGCGGCACCTGCGCCCGGACGAAGTGCGGAACGGACAGCCGCCAGCGGTCCAGGTTGATGATCACCTTCCCGGGGGCGCGACAGGACGTGTAGGGACGCCCGCCGACCCGGATGTCGACCCCACCGGCCGCACACATCTGCCCGGCCGTGCGCGCGGTGGCCAGGTAGACGGTGAAGTCCGCATCCTGCCGCCCGGGCACCTGCTGCAACCTCAGCTGGCCGCTGTCCACCCAGCTGCCCGGCCCGGCCAGCGCCACCCGCACCGCCTCGCCGAACTCGCCCGCGTCCTCCCGGCTGCCCGACTCGACAGCCACCCGGTAGTGCTGCAACCGCCCACCCCGGCCCAGCACCGGCCCGGTGCGGTCGTCGTAGCCGAACCGGCCGGAGCCGGCGGAGGGCACCGGCCCGGGCAGCGTCAGCACCGGCGGCTCCGGCGCGGCCGGGCTCGACGCCGACGCGACGGGAGAGGTCGACTCCACCGGCGACGCGGCCACCAACGGCAGCGCCGCCGCCTCCGGGCGGGGCGGCGGCGTCGTACGCGGCTCCTGGTGCCGGGCCACCACGATGACCGCCGCGCCCACGGCCAGCAGCACCGCGGCCAGTTGGGCGAACGCCTGGAACCTGCGGCCACCGCCGCGCCGGGGCCGGTCGCCCGGCCGGGGCGACGAGCCCCGCCCGCTGATCACCGGACCGGCGGGCGACGGACCGGTCGCGCGGCCGGCGGGCGGACGCGGTGTGGGGACCGCTGCGGTGGCCGACGGCCGGGGAACGGCGGATCGACCGGACGGTGAGCTGGGCATCCGGCTCAGCCTGCCAGATCGGAACGCCGGACGCCCTCCCCCGTTTCGTCGAGCAGGCCCAGCACCGCACGGGCCACCACCCGGGGCACCTCGAGCTGGGCCACGTGCCCCACCCCGTTCAGCATGAGCAGTCGGCTGTCCGGGATCACCCGGGCGGTCTGCGGCGCGACGCGTACGTCCACCAGGCGGTCCTGCCGACCACCGATGACCAGCGTGGGTGCCCGCACCGCCCGGGCCAGCCGCCACAGCGAGCCCGACCCCGGCAGGTACGACCGCAGGAAGCTGGAGACCAGACCACGGAACGTGCGGACGTACGCGGACGCGTAGTGCGCCGCCTGGTAGCGCACCAGGATCTCCTCCAACGCCTCCTGGCGGCGCTGCGCGGAGATCCGGCTCAGGTCGGCGACGCACGCCTCCATCACCTGCTGGGCCATCACCTCGGGCGCCACCTGGGCGAGCCGACGGGCGGCGAGGCGCTCGGCCCGGGGCAGGGCGAGCAGGGGCAGCATGCGGCCCTGCAACGAGCGCCGGAAGTCCAGGAACGGCAGAGCCGGAGAGACGAGCGTCAACGTGCGTACGAGGTTGGGGCGCAGCCCCGCCACGTGGACGGAGATCGCCCCGCCGAGGGAGTTGCCGAACAGGTGCACCGGCCCTCGACCGGAGTGCTCGATCCACCGGACGACCCGCTCGGCGAAGGCCGGCACCGTGTAGCGGGCACCCGGCTCGCTGCGGCCGAAGCCGGGCAGGTCGATGGCCTGACCCTCCAGCCGGTGGGCGAGCAGGCCGGCCAGGTCGGTCCAGTTCTGCGACGAGCCGCCGAGGCCGTGCACGTAGAGCGCGGGCTCGGCCGTCGGGCCGGTGGCCGGGGTGTCCCGTACGTAGATGACGGAGCCGTCGAGCCGGACCGGCCGACCGGGCCACGGCGGCGGGACCCGGTGTTCGGGAAGGACGTGCTCCGGGCAGAGGGTGGCACGCTTCATCGTCCCAGTCTGCCCTCCGAAGCTCAGGCGAGCAGGGCCTCCAGGCGACGGTTCACCGCGGCCAGAGTGGCCCGGACGACCGCCTGTCGCGGGTCACCCGCGACCAGCGCCGAGCCGGCCAACTGCTCGACCCACCCGTCACAGACCAGCAGCACGACGACGGTGGCCACCTCGCAGTTGCCGAACGGGACCACCGCGGCATGCTCGACGAAGCACCGCCCGCCCTCGGCGTTGTCCGGACGACGGAGCAGCTCGTCGACCGCCGCCGCGGCGGCCACCGCGCAGAGCCGCAGGACGTAGCCGTCGACGGCCGGGCCGGTGGCGTAGCCGGAGGCGTTCCGGTCGCCCGCGATCAGCCGGACCTCGACGGTGGCGTCCAGCCCGAACGTGCTCACCAGAACGTGGTCGATCACCACCCGGGGGCCGGGCACGCCGCCGGTGTCCAGCGGCCGGGACGGCGCGCTCTCCGTGGTCGTCAACTGCGCCCCGGAGTACGACGCCCCGATCGTCGCCGGGCTGCCGGTGGCCATGCCAGCCGCAGCGCCGGTCGAGGTCTCCTCCACAGTGGCCCGCCCGCGCGGCGGGGCGTTCTGCCGGCGCCGTCGAGGCGTCTCGGTCTCCGCACGCGGCACCCGCCCCTCGGCCCGGGGGTCGGGCCGACCGGCGACCGGACCCGCGCCACTGTCGGCGGCGCGGCGCTCGGCGGCCCGGGAGCCGGCCTCCGCCCGCCCCTCGGGGGCACGGGACCCGAACTCCGCGCGACCCTCGGCTCCCCGCGGCGCGGCGGGCTCCGCGCCGCGCCGACGAACCGGCGGCGGGGGCGTCGCCGGCATGCCCGGCACGTTCTGCGGTGCGGCGGCAAGCCCCATCCGCTCCTGGAGCAGGCGGGCGACGTGCCGGCTCACCTCGGCCGCGTCGGCCCCGTCGGCCAGGTCGAGGCGCAGGCTGTGGGCGCCGGCGGCGGTACGCCGCAGCGACGCGTCACGGACGCCGGCCACCTCCCGTACGGCACCGAGGATCGCGTTGACGTCGAACCCCTCGGGCCGCTCCTGCGGCGGGGCGGGCTCGTCGTCGCGGCGCAGGTGGGTGGCGATGCGGGCGAGTTCCGGGGTTTCGGCGTGTGGCTCCACGGCTGGCGGCTCCGGCACGACGGGCACGTCCGGCTCGGCGGGGACGCGCTGCGGCAACACCGCCGCCGTCTGGTCCGGCCGGTGGTCGTCGGCCGGGCCGGCCGAGGCTACCGGGTCGGGCGCGGACCGGCGGGCCGCGTAGGGCGGTGCGCTCGTCGGGGCGGGCGCGGACAGGGTGCGGTCGCCCCGGCCGCCTCTGCTCGTGGCGGAGGACGCCGTGGGACTCGTCGACCCGGATTCGCCGGGCCTGCTCGGTGCGGCGGCATGGGGATCCGCGGCCGCAGCCGGCGCGTGGTGACCGGCGGCGGTCGCGGCCGGGTGGCCGGCAACGGCCGAGTTCGCGGCGCGGTGACCGGCGGCCGAACTGGCGGGCTGACCAACGGCGGCGGGGTCGGCGCGGTGACCGAGGTCAGCGGGGTCGGCGCGGTGACCGACGGCGGCCGGATCGGGGCGGTGACCGACGGCCTGCGGGTGGGCGGGGCCGGTCGGCTCAGTGGACCGGGAGCGGAGCCCCGCGGCACGGGACTGCGCCGCGTCGGGGCCGTCGTCGCCGGTGGTCGGGTCGGACATCGCCGGCGGCACGCTCGCCGGGCGCCCGGCCCAGGACGGCCGGTCGGGCGGCGCCGACCAGACCCCGCCCGGACCGCCGGCCCAGGCCGGCCGATCCGGGGCGGCCGGCGGCGCGCTGGACGGCACCGGCGGGGCACTGCTCGGCCGGACACCGGCCGGCGACACCGGCACCGCGCTGCTCGGGGGCGGGACGGGTGCCCAGGACCCCCGCTCCGCTGACATCGGCGGCTCCCCGGTCGCCCGGTCGCCCGCCCAGGCCGGCGGCTCCCCGGTCGTACGCTCGCCAGCCCAGGCCGGCCGCTCGACGGTCGCCGGGGACGGACCGGACGGATCGGGCGGGCCGCTGCTCGGCGCGGCCGACGGGCTGCCGCCGGCCCAGGCCGGTCGGTCCCCGGTGACGCGCCGTTCGGCCTCGGCGGCATATGCCGGGCCGGACTCCGCACGGGTCACCTCGTAGGGCTGGCCCGGGTCGGTGCGGACCGGCTCGTACGGGTGGTTCGGCTCGGCCCGCACGGGCTCGTACGCCCGGTGCGGCTCGGCCGCCCACGACGGCCGCCCCTCCTCGCGGGCCCGGCGCCCGGCGGGCTCCTCGGTCTCCCGCCCGGCCGGCTCGTCGTCGGCCCGGCCGCGGTGTCCGGTCGGTTCCTCGTCGGCTCGGCGCTGCCCGGTCGGCTCGTCGTCCCGGGTCCGGCGCGCGGCCGGCTCGTCGTCGTCGCGCCCCCGGCGCGCCGCGGGCTCGTTGGTGCGTGACCAGGCCGGGGCCCAGCCGCCACCCCAGCTCGGCCGGTTCCAGCTCGGCCCGGACCAGTCCGGCTCGTTGGCCGGCGGCTCGGCGGCGGCCCGGGGCTGCGCGGCGTGCGGATCGGCGGGCGGCGGGTAGGCGGCACCCCACCCGCGCGGCTCCGCCGGAGGCTCCTCGGCGGCGTTCCGCTCCGCGGCGGGCGCGTGGAAGCCCGGCGGCACCTCGAAGCCGGACGCGGCCGTGCCGACCGGCGGGACCTGCATCGCGGGCGGCGCCGACGTCGGCAAACGAGGCTCGGCCCAGCGCGGTGGGTGGGCCGGCGGCTCGTCGGACGAGTGACGGGCGGGCCCGGACTCCGGGTCGGCGGGGCCGAGGGGCTGCTCGACCGCGGGGGCGGGACGCTGGGCGGGCACGATCAGGCGGTCACCGCCCGGCTCACGGCGGTCGTCGACCGGCGGGGCGCTCACCGGCGTGGGCCGGCCGAACGGCTGCTCAGTGGGGTGGCTCACCCCGTTGCTGCGGTGGCCGTTGATCCGGGCGGGGGGCTCGGGCTCGCCCGACCGGCCGTTCAGCGGGGCGGGGAGGTCGCCGTGGCCGGGCGAGGAAGCCGCCCAGCCCGGGGCCGGGTCGGTCCGCCAGCGCGCCGCCGCCGCACGGGCGGCGGGTCCGTCACCGGGGCCGGCCCAGTCGGCCGCCGGGGGCGCCCAGCCACCGCCGGCGCGGCCCGGGTCGTCCTGCTGACCCGTCCCGTCGCCGTGCTCTCCCGGGGTGGCGGCACCGGGTTGCCCTGCTTCACTCACCGTGCGCTCCTTGGTCGCCCCCGCTGAGGCTACCGTGTGGTGAGAGTGGCGATAAGTTACCGCGGCGGGCCAATTCCGCGACGAGCCGTCAAGGTCGACCGGTTCGGGGTAAAAGTGCCGGCTCGGACGAAGAACTCGGAGGTTCCCATGACCGCTGTGGGGAACGGCGCACAGGCGACCGGACGGCCCACCCGTCTGCCCCGGTCGGCCCGTCGTAAGCAGCTGCTCGCCGCGGCGCAGGAGGTGTTCGTCGCGCAGGGCTACCACGCTGCGGCGATGGATGACATCGCCGAGCGGGCCGGGGTCTCCAAGCCGGTGCTCTACCAGCACTTCCCGGGCAAGATGGAGCTCTACCTGGCGCTGCTCGACACGCACTGCGACGCCATCGTGGCGAAGGTCCAGGAGGCGATGCGCGGCACCAGCGACAACAAGGAGCGGGTCAGCGCCTCCGTCCGCGCGTACTTCGACTTCGTCGACCACGAGAGCGAGGCGTTCCGCCTGGTCTTCGAGTCCGACCTGCGCAACGACCCGGCGGTGCGGCAGCGCGTGGAGCGGGTGGAGCAGGGCTGCATCGCCGCGATCACCGACACGATCATCTCCGACACCGGGGTCTGCCGCTCGCACGCCGAGCTGCTCGCCTCCGGGCTGGTGGGCGCGGCGGAGACCGCCGCCCAGTTCTGGCTGGCCAGCGGCCGGCAGGTGCCGAAGGCGGAGGCCGAGGCGCTGGTCGCGGCGCTGTCCTGGCGCGGGATCGCCAGCTTCCCCCTGCAAGGTGAGTCAGCCTGACCGTCCCGGCCGAGATCGGATAGCCTTCCCACGGCGGCTCTTTCGCCCCAGTTGAGGAGGCACAGTGGAGGTCAAGATCGGCGTGCAGTACGCGCCGCGCGAGCTGGTTCTGGAGAGCGCGCAGTCGCCGGCCGAGATCGAGCAGATCGTGACCGACGCCTTCGCCAACGACAGCGGCACGCTGTCCCTGACCGACGAGAAGGGCCGGCGGGTGATCGTGCCGGTCAACAAGGTCGCCTACGTCGAGATCGCCGAGGCGTCCCCGCGGGCGGTCGGGTTCACCGTTCGCTGATCGTCACGGGGCCGGGGGGTGCGGTCCGATCCGCCCGCCCCGGCACCGGTCGATCGTGATCAGTTGTTGAGGCCGGCGGCGGCCATGCGCGCGGTGTGCGCGGCGGTCAGCTGACGGAACAGCGCCGGCGCGTCCACCCGACCCCCCTGCGCGATCAGCGCGGTGAGCGCTCCCCGGTCGGCCGCGGCGACCCGCCCGGCCTGGGACAGCGCCTCGCCGACGAGCCGGCGGGCCCACATCGAGAGCCGGTTCGCCACCCGCGGGTCCGCCTCGACCGCCACCCGGATCTCGGCGGCGGCGAACTCGGCGTACCGCGACTCGTGCAGCACGTCGAGCACCAGCTCCCGGTCCGGCCCGTCGAGCGCCACAGCGATCTCCCGGATGAAGTCGTCGGTGATCGCGTCACCCACGTACGCCTTGGTCACCGCCTCCGCCCAGTCCCGCGGCTCGGTCGAGTCGTGGTACGCCTGCAACGCCGCCACGTACGGTGCCATCGCCTCCTCCGGCGCCACGCCCAGCGCGCCGAGCCGGTCGGCGAGCCGACGGTAGTTGGCGATCTCGGCGGCGGCCATCTCGCCCAGTGCGGCGCGCCGCCGCAGGTCGGGTGCGAGTCGGGCGTCGCCGGCCATCCGTTCGAAGGCGAGCAGCTCGCCGAGCGCGACCAGGCCGAGCAGGTCGGTGACGGCGGTACCGGGGGTGGTCGGCACGGACACGAGCGGAGATTACCGCCCACGACACCCGCGCGGGGGGGCTCGAACGGGCCCGTTCTCCGGTCGCCCGGTGAAGTCCCCACCCATGCCCGAAACCACACCCGGATCGCCGATACCGCCCGTTAGTCCGGCCGCATCGACCGTCCCGGGAGGAGACGGTGCGGAAATGGAATCGGGACGACCCCCTGCTGGTTCAGGTAGTATGGAGCAGTTGCCGTGGGCGCCGATCTGATTCGACGCCAAGCCCGCGGCGCGCGCGTGCGGCCCGGTCCGGCTCGGCGATCCGCCCCCGACCGTGTGGCCCGCGCCATACCAGACGCGCCCTGCGGACACGAC
Organism: Micromonospora sp. NPDC049366; assembly: GCF_044466625.1. Taxonomy (NCBI): domain Bacteria; kingdom Bacillati; phylum Actinomycetota; class Actinomycetes; order Micromonosporales; family Micromonosporaceae; genus Micromonospora; species Micromonospora sp. NPDC049366. The sequence goes on along the minus strand of NZ_JBITMV010000001.1, from coordinate 460,661 downwards.
GGGGCGCACCACGAGAGGGCACCCCCACATCCACATGAGCGAATTGACGCAGGAAAGCACGGGAGGCCAGGAGCTGGCCCCCACCGCTCCGGTACGACCGGAGGCACCGACCTTCGCCGAGCTCGGCGCGCGTCAGGAGACCGTCGACGCGCTGGCCGCCGCCGGCATCACCCGCGCCTTCGCGATCCAGGAGTACGCGCTCCCGATCGCGCTGCGCGGCACCGACCTCATCGGCCAGGCGCCGACCGGCACCGGCAAGACCCTCGGCTTCGGCGTACCGCTGCTGGAGCGGGTCTTCGCGCCGTCCGAGGGCGGCGACGGCGTGCCCCAGGCACTGGTCGTCGTCCCCACCCGCGAGCTGGGCATCCAGGTCGCCAAGGACCTGGCCGCGGCCGGGCGCACCCGGGGCGTCCGGGTGCTGCCGATCTACGGCGGGGTGGCGTACGAGCCGCAGATCGAGGCGCTGCGCAAGGGCGTGGAGATCCTGGTCGGCACGCCGGGCCGGCTGATGGACCTGCAGAAGCAGAAGCACCTGCGGCTCGACCGGGTGCGCGCGCTGGTCCTCGACGAGGCCGACCGGATGCTCGACCTGGGCTTCCTCGAGGACGTCGAGAAGATCCTCGCGATGCTGCCGGAGGACCGGCAGACCATGCTCTTCTCGGCGACCATGCCGGACCCGATCGTCACCCTCTCCCGGCGCTTCCTGCGCCACCCGGTGACGATCCACGCCGGGCACACCGCCGAGACCGGTCCGTCGCCGCAGACCGAGCAGCTGGCGTACCGCACCCACTCGATGAACAAGATCGAGATCGTGGCGCGCATCCTCCAGGCGGAGGGCCGCGGCCTGACCATGATCTTCACGCGGACCAAGCGTGCCGCCGACCGGGTCGCCGAGGACCTCGACTTCCGCGGCTTCGCGGTGGCCGCCGTGCACGGTGACCTCGGGCAGGGCGCACGTGAGCGGGCACTCCGGGCGTTCCGCGCCGGCAAGATCGACACGCTGGTCGCCACCGACGTGGCGGCGCGCGGCATCGACGTCACCGGCGTCACGCACGTCATCAACTACGACTGCCCGGAAGACCAGGACACGTACACGCACCGGATCGGCCGCACCGGTCGCGCCGGGGCGAGCGGCGTCGCGGTGACCTTCGTCGACTGGGACGACATGCCCCGCTGGCGGATCATCGACAAGACGCTCGGCCTGGAGATGCCGGAGCCGCCGGAGACCTATCACACCTCTGCGCACCTCTACACCGACCTGCACATCTCTCCGGACGTCAGCGGCACGTTGCCGAGCGCCGAGCGCACCCGGGCCGGGCTCTCCGCCGAGGTCGAGGAGGACCTCGGCGGTGGCCGGTCCCGCCGAGGTGAGGGCGGCCGCAGCCGCCGGGGCGGCGGCGGTCGGGGCGAGAGCCGCCGGGGCCGCGCCGGTTCGTCGTCCGCCGACGCGCCGGACACCACCCCCACGGTGGCCGTCGACGCCGCCGAGGAGGGCACCCGTACCCCGCGCCGCCGGCGTCGCCGCCGGGCCGGCGAGGTGGTCGCGGGCGAGGCGACCGCGGTGATCGCCGAGGGCGGCACCAGCGAGCCGACCACGGCCAACGCCGGGGAGGCCGTCGAGGCGTCGTCGAAGCCGCGCCGCCGCCGACGCCGTCGTGGTGGCGGTTCCGGCTCCGGTACGCCCGCCGAAGCCACCGCCGACTGACACACGAACACCAGAGAAGTCCCCCGCCCCCACCCGGGCCGGGGGACTCTCCGTCTCACCCCACACCCCAACCCCACCCTCGTCCTCCGCCACCCCACCCCCACCCCACGCCCCCGTCGATCATGCAGTTGTGGTGCCTCACAGAAGCCGCCAGGCAGGATATTTCAGGCACCAGAACTCCATGATCGCCGGAGACGAGGACGGGGCGGCGAGGAGGGGCGGGCCGGGGGTGAGGGCGGGGGGTGGGGCGACAGGATGGGGAGGATGGGGAGATGCCGGAGAATCTGGACGCCGCGCTGGACGAGGTGCGGGGGCTGCTGCTCGATCCCGCGCTGACCCGGGCGGTGGCCGCCGGGCGTCGGCGTGGACAGCGCCCCTCGGTGGTCCGGGCCGAGCTGCGGCCGGTGACCCTCAAGGCCGGGCCCCGGTTGCAGATCTCCACGTCGGACGGCGCCCGCCCGTACACCCGCAACGTCGCCCCCGGCACGGAGGCCGACACCGCGGTCCGGGCCCTGCTGGCCGAACCCTTCGGCAACTGGCACGTGGAGACGGCCGACCGGACCCTCCAACTGCGGGTGACGAAGTCCGGTGAGGCCCAGGTGCACCGCGCCGCCGCCACCCGGCCGGCCCCCGTAGCCGGCGGGCACGACCGGGAGAAGGAGTACCTGCTCGACCCAGGCGATCCGATCTTCGCGGAGATCGGCGGCTCCGCGGCGAAGCGCCGGCAGGTCGACGCGTTCCTGCGGGCGCTGGCCGCGACCCTGCCCGACGACCTGACGGGTCCCCTGCGGGTGGTCGACCTCGGCTGCGGCAACGCCTACCTGACCTTCGCCGCGTACCGCTACCTGGCGCAGCGGGGGCTCGACGTCGAACTGGTCGGGGTGGACGTACGCGAGGACCAGCGGCAGCGCAACACCGAACTGGCAAAGCGGCTGGGCTGGGGCGAGCGGGTGCGCTTCGTGGCCGGCACGATCGCCGACGCCGTGGTCGAGCCCACGCCCGATCTGGTGCTCGCCCTGCACGCCTGCGACACCGCCACCGACGAGGCGCTGGCCCGGGCGGTGCGGTGGGACGCCCGCTGGGTGCTCGCCGCGCCGTGCTGCCACCACGACCTGGCCGCCCAACTGCGCAGCCGACCCGCGCCCGGCCCGTACGAGCTGCTGACGCGGCAGGGCATCCTGCGCGAGCGCTTCGCGGACGTGCTGACCGACTCGCTGCGAGCCGCGCTGCTGCGGTTGCACGGCTACCGCACCGAGGTGGTCGAGTTCGTCGACTCCCGGCACACCCCGCGCAACCTGCTGATCCGGGCCCGTCGCACGGGCGGTGGACCGAGCCGGGAGCAGCGCCGGGACTACCGGGAGCTGGTCGACCAGTGGCGGGTGACGCCACGACTGGAGACCCTGCTCCCACCCGATCCGTCCGCTGTGGACTGATCGACCGGTCCGCGCCGGCGGTGGTCGGCGGCACCACGTTTGGTTGACCGGCGGCAATCATCACGCCATCGATCCGGCTCCCCACGATGCTGCGTGGAATTTGGTCCCGTTCATGGGACAGTTTGTGCGGTCAGTCAATTGTTTCCGGGCCATCTGGTACTACGCTCAGGTGCGAGATCGTCCCCGGTGTTCCGGTCGGGAGGGAAGAGCCGCAGGGATGGGTTCCGCAGAGGTTTCGCCACAGATGGCGTTCGCACGGTTCGTGCGGCGGGCCATCGACGACGCTCGGGACGAACGAGGCTGGACCGTCACCGACCTGGCCGCCCACACCGGCGTCGGCCGCTCGACCGTCTTCCGCTGGCTCGCCGGCGACTGGCAGGACTACCCCGAACTCGCCAAGGTCCGAGGCTTCTGCGCCGCGCTGGACCTGCCGGTCGCGGCGGCGTTCCGCGCCCTCGGCCTGCCCGACGCCGGTCCGGCACCGCGCCGCCGCACCGACGACGGCCCGGTCGAGGCCGACGTCCGGGTGATCCTGGACCGGCTCGCCGATCCGACCGTCCCGGCCGAGGAGAAGCACCACATCCGCGACCTGCTCCGCTACCTCGCCCGCCGCCCCATCCGCCGCGCCGGCTGAGCCCCACCAAACCGCCCGCCGCGCGGACGACCACTCCGCCCGCCGCGCCGACAGAGCCCCACCCGGACCGCCGGCCGCGCGGACGACCAGACCGCCCGCCGCGCCGGTGAGCCCGACCCTCAGGGCACCGTGACGGTGAACTCCGCGGTCCGCACCACGCCGGCCACCTGGAAGTCCAGGTAGAGCCGGTAGCGGCCGGGCCCGGGCACGGTCAGCCAGAACCGCACCGCCCCGTCGACCAACGCCGGTTCGGGGTGGACGTGCAGATAGCCGAGGTCCCCCTCGCGCAACGCCACCAGGTGCCCGTACGCGCCGAGGTAGCGCTCCACCGTCGGCGCGGCACCGTCGGCGGTGATCCGGAAGGTCAACGGCACGTTCACGCCGACCTGCGGGGTGCCCTGGTAGTCGACGGTGAACCCGTCCACGGTGCCGGTGCTCGTGGGGGCGGGCAACGGCGTCGGCTCGTACCGGCCCGGCGCGACGAGGTCGACGCCGAGGGTCAGCACCGTCTGGGTGCCGTCGTCGGCGACGGTGGTGAAGTCGGCGTACGCCCGCCAGGTGCCCGGCTGCGGCAGCGTCAGCGGCACCGACCAGGTGCCGTCGGGCGCCATCGTCGGATGCAGGTGCTGGAAGCCGCTCAGGTCCCGGCGGACGACGATCAGGTGCATCGGCTTGTCGTGCACGATGGCGAACCGGGTGACCGCCCGGCGCTGCGCGTCGCGGATCTGAAACCGGAGCGAGCCTTCGCGGCCGGGGGTGAACGCGCCGCCCAGCGGGGTCAGCGTGTAGCCGGCCGAGGTGACGGAGAGACCACCCGCGTCGGTGGTCGTCTGGTCGGCGACGGCGCCGTGGTCGTGGGCGCCGGTGCCCGGCGGGTGCGTGTGGTCGGTGACGGTCTCCAGGCCCACCGCCGTGGCGGGGCCGCCCCCGGCGCCCATCCGGCCGAGGCCGAAGCCGAGCAGCACGGCGAGGATCAGACCGCCGACGACCAGGGCGAGCCGGACGGTGGCGCGGTCAGGCGCGGCGGGGTGCTGGTCAGGCACCGTGCGGGTGACGCCCTCCTCGTCCATGGCGCCCACCGTACCGCCGCGCTGACCGGTGCCCGCCGGCTGTCGCGGCGGCGTGGCGACGGTCGCAATCCCCACGGCTCGGGAACTTTTCGCACTCCGGCGGCGACGGACCGTCACGACACTCAGCCGGCGACCGCCAGGGCGAGCGGCAGCACGTCCGGGGCGCCGGCCTGGCGCAGTGCCCGGGCGAGGAGCGTCATGGTCCACCCCGAGTCGACCAGGTCGTCCACCAGCAGCACCGGCCCGTCCAGCCCGGCGAGCGCGGCGGCCAGGTCGGGCGGCACGGTGAAGGCGTCGTGCAGCGCGCGTACCCGTTGGGCGCTGTTGCCCCCCGCCGCCGCACCGCCGGTGTGCGGCGGAAGCTGGCCGAGCAGCGGGAGCCGGCCCACCGTGGCGATCCGCTCGGCGAGGGACCCGACCAGGTGGGGTCGCCGCTGCGAGCCGGCCGCGACCACCGCCACCGGACGCCGGGGCCAGGGGTCGTCGCCGTGCGCCCAGGCCTTCAGGACCTCGACCACCGCGCCGGCCACGTCGTCGGGCACCGGGCCGTCGGCGGCCTCGGGACCGACCAGGCCGCGCAGCCGCCCGCCCCAGCCCAGGTCGGAGAGGCGACCCACGGCCCGGCCCGGCAGCGCCTGCTCCGCGGGGGCGATCCGCCCCTTCAGGGGTACGCCGACCGCCTCCAGCCCGGTGGGCCAGAGCTTCTTCGGCGGGATCTCGACGCCCGGCCGACCCAGGAACGTCTGCGCGGCGGTCAGCGCCGGGCCGGACACCTCGGCGTCGAAGAGCGGCCCGGCACACCGGTCACACCGCCCGCAGTCGGCCGCCCCGGCGTCGTCCAGGCACTCCCGCAGGTAGCGCATCCGGCAGCCGGCCGTGGTCGCGTACTCCCGCATGGCCTGCTGCTCGGCGGTGCGCGCGGCGGCGACGCGGCGCAACCGGGCCTCGTCGTAGGTCCACGGCTCGCCGGTGGCGAGCCAGCCGCCGCGCACCCGGCGGACGGCGCCGTCCACGTCGAGCACCTTGAGCATCAACTCCAGGCGGGCCCGGCGCAGGTCGACGAGGGGTTCCAGGGCCTGCGTGGAGAGCGGGCGGTCGGTGTGCAGGGCGGCCAGCACGGCCCGCACCTGCTCCTCGGGCGGGAAGGCGAGCGAGGCGAAGTAACGCCAGATCGCCGCATCCTCGGCGCCGGGCAGGAGCAGCACCTCGGCGTGCTCCACGGCTCGGCCCGCGCGGCCGACCTGCTGGTAGTAGGCGATCGGCGAAGGCGGTGCCCCGAGATGCACCACGAAGCCGAGGTCGGGCTTGTCGAAGCCCATACCCAGCGCGCTCGTGGCGACCAACGCCTTGATCTTGTTGTCCAGCAGATCCTGCTCGGCGGCCCGCCGGTCGGCGTCCTCGACCTGCCCGGTGTACGAGGCCACCGCGTAGCCACGGGAGCGGAGGAACTCGGCGGTCTCGCCCGCTGCGGCGACCGTCAACGTGTAGACGATGCCGGAGCCGGGCAGCCGGTCGAGGTGGTCGGCGAGCCAGGCCAGCCGGTGCGCCGGGCTGGGCAGGTCGAGCACGCCGAGCCGCAGCGACTCACGGTCGAGCGTGCCGCGCAGCACCAGGGCGTCGCTGCCGTCACCCGTGCTGAGCTGCTCGGCGACGTCGGTGGTGACCCGCGCGTTGGCCGTCGCGGTGGTGGCCAGGACCGGCGTGCCGGTCGGCAGGTTGCCGAGGAAGGTGCGCAGGCGCCGGTAGTCGGGCCGGAAGTCGTGCCCCCAGTCGGAGACGCAGTGGGCCTCGTCCACCACCAGCAGGCCGGTCGTGGCGGCCAGCTTCGGCAGCACCCCGTCGCGGAAGTCGGGGTTGTTGAGCCGCTCGGGGCTGATCAGCAGCACGTCCACCCCGCCGGCGTGGATCTCCGCGGTGATCTCGTCCCACTCGTCCAGGTTGGCCGAGTTGATCGTGCGGGCGCGGATCCCGGCCCGCGCTGCCGAATCCACCTGGTTGCGCATCAGCGCGAGCAGCGGCGACACGATCACGGTGGGCCCGACGGGGTTGCCCTCCCCGGGCCCCCCCGACGCCGTGCCCGCTCCGGTGCCGCCGGCGCCGGGGTCGGCGGCCCGGTCCCGCTCGCGCAGCAGTGCGGTGGCGACGAAGTAGACCGCCGACTTGCCCCACCCGGTGCGCTGCACACAGAGCACCCGCCGCCGGTCGACCACGAGCGCCTCGATCGCCCGCCACTGGTCCTCGCGCAGCCGGGCGTGCTCGCCGGCCAACCGCCGGAGCACCGCCTCGGCCCGCTCCCGTACCGCCGCCCGATCCTGACCCATCCGGCATTTCTACCAGCCCCGGCCGACATCGCCCGCCGCCCGCGCACCGGGGTCCGCCCGGCGACGACACCGAAGCGGGTCGGCGCGGATCGGCGCGGAGCCGGCGCGGGCGTCGGACGGCGTTGGTCAGCGGCCGAGCACGGAGCCGCCGTTGACTCCCAGCACCTGACCGGTGACGTAGCCCGCCCTCGGGCTCGCCAGGTAGCGGACCGCCTCGGCGATGTCGGCCGGTACGCCGGCCCGCCCGACCAGGGTGGCCGCGACCCGCTGCGCGTGCCCCTCCGGGGTCATCCGGTCGCCGAAGAACTCGGTCTCCGCGACGTAGCCGGGGCTGATCACGTTGACCGTGATCTCCTCCGGTCCGAGCTGCGCGGCGAGGTCGTACGCCCAGCCGTGCAGGGCCGCCTTGGCCGCCGAGTACGGCCCGCCGCCGCCGCGCTGGGCGGCGATGGAGCTGACCAGGATCACCCGGCCGCCGGGGCGACGCAGGGACGGGCGCAGCGCCTCGGTGAGCAGCACGGCGGTGAGCACGTTGGCGTCGAGGTTGGACCGCCAGAAGGCGGCGGTGCCGGCCAGCGAGCCGGTGTCACCGGCGAGGTATCCGCCGGCGTTGTTCACCACGACGTCGACCGTCCGACCGTCGAGCGCCGCCAGTACGCGGTCCAACTGCTCCGGGTCGGTCAGGTCCGCGGTGACCGGGGTGACCGCGCCCGGCCGGCCGCACTCCTCGCCGATCCGGGCGGCGGCGGCGTCGAGCACGTCGGCCCGCCGCCCGATGACGAACACGTCGTACCCGTCTCCGGCGAGCGTGCCGGCGACCGCCGCGCCGATCCCGGTTCCGCCTCCGCTGACCACCGCGACCCGCGAATCCACCATCTCGTCCTCCCCGTACGCGAAAAACACCCCGTCGATCATGAAGTTGTCGCTCGCCGACGCGGCGTGTCGTGACAATAACTTCATGATCGACGGGGTGGGGGCGGGAGGGCGGGAAGGGGGTGGGGTGGGGGTTAGCGGGGTGGGCGCAGGGCGCGGCGGAGCGGGGTCAGCCGGGAGGTGAGGCTGGCCAGGCCACCGGGGAAGAAGTACACGGCCAGGATGAAGATGGTGCCGAGCACGAAGAGCGGCTGGGACAGCGGCCGGCTCAGGACCGCGGGCAGGGCGTCGACCGCGTCGGAGGTGCCGAACGCGGTGAGCCGGTGGTCCAGGTACATGTAGAGGACGCCGCCGAGCACCGGACCCCACCGGGTGCCCGGCCCGCCGAGCACCACCATGACCAGCAGCGACAGGGTCAGCTCGGACGAGGTGATGTGCGGCGACGCGCCACCGACGATGAGGCAGTAGACCACGCCACCGGCCGCCGCGAGCCCACCCGCCAGGGTGAACGCGACCAGCTTGTAGCGGTACGGGTCGAGCCCGAGCACGCCGATGCGCCGCTCGTCGTCGCGCAGCCCGGCCAGCACCCGCCCGGTCGGCGAGCCGGAGACCCGGTGCACGACGAGGACCACCAGCGCCAGGTACGCCAGCGCCAACCAGTACAGGTTGACCGTGTTGGCGACCCCGACCAGACCGGCGGGCAGGTTCGTCACGTCCAACGGGAGGCCCTCTTCGCCGCCGGTGAAGCCGCCGAAGTCCCGCGCCACCAGGATCGCGCCGACCTGCGCGAACGCCAGCGTGACCATGGCGAAGGCGATGCCGACCGTACGCAGCGCCACCGCACCGAGCAGCGCGGCCAGGATCGTCCCACCGCAGACGGTGAAGAGCGCCGCCTGCCACAGCGGCAGCCCGGCCCTGGTGACCAGGATGTCGGTGCCGTACACGCCGGCCGCGAAGTAGAGGGCGTGCCCGAAGGAGAGCATCCCGGTGCGGCCGAAGAGCAGGTCGTAGCCGGCGGCGAGACCGCCGAACACCAGGCAGACCGCGAGCAGTTGCAGGGTGCCGGGCGAGTTGAGCGGGCCCTCGAAGATCCCGGGCAGCTCCACCGTGGAGTACGGCAGGATCGCCGCGACCAGCAGCGCGACCAGCGGCAGGAACGGCCGTACGCGGTGCCACCGGCCCCGCCGCGGCGTCAGCTCGGCGGGTACCGCGGCGGGGGGCGCCGGAACCTCGGGGCTCTTGACCTCGGTCATGCCGTTGCCACCTTTCCGGCGATGCCCTGCGGGCGCAGCAGCAGCACCACGGCCAGCAGACCGACGACGCAGACGTCGCCGAGGCCGGACGGGCCGTAGTAGTTGACGAACTGTTGCAGCAGACCGACCGCGACCGCCGCGTACGCCGAGCCGACCACCGAGCCCATGCCGCCGATCACCACGACGATGAACGCGAAGATGAGCAGCGAGCCGCCCTGCCCGGGGGAGACGGTGCCGAAGTAGACGCCGCCGAGCGCCCCGGCCAGCGCGGCGGCGGCCCCGCCGATCGCGAAGACCAGCGTGAACGCCTTGCGGACGTCGATGCCGAGCGCGGTCACCATCTCCCGGTTCTCCACGCCGGCCCGGATCACCAGGCCGTAGCGGGTCCAGCGGAGGAAGGCGAGCAGCGCGCCGAGCACCACCGCCGCGGCGATGATCAGCAGCAGGCCGCCGTTGGGCACCTGCGCCCCGAGGATGCCCGTCACCTCGCGGGTCCAGTCGGGGCGTGGGAAGGGCCGGGCGTCGGCGCCCCAGGTGGCCTGGAGCAGGGCGACACCCGCCAGCGACAGGCCGACGGTGACCAGCACCTGCTCGATGGTGCGCGAGTAGAGCGGCCGGATCAGCACCAGCTCGACGAGCACCGCGACGAGGGTGCCGGCGGCCACGCCGAAGACGACCGCGACCACGAAGCCGAAGCCGTCCGACCCGGCGCCGGGCAGGTTGCCCGCCGCCCACCAGGTCGCGTAGGCGCCCACGCCGAGGAACAGCCCGTGCGCGAAGTTGAGCACGTCGGCCAGGCCGAACACGAGGGAGAGGCCGGAGGCGACCAGGAAGTACAGCGCCGCCAGGCCCAGGCCGGTCAGCGCCAACAGGATGACGGTGCCCATCAGTTCGCGTCCTTCCCCGCGGCGGCCCGGTTGCCCGGCGCCCCGTCCGACGCGCCCGGCGCGGTCCGCGCCGACGTGGCCGGGTGGTGCCCGTCGCCGGTGCCGACCCCCAGCAGGGACTTCGTGAGCGCCGTCTCCAGCAGCAGCTCCTGGGCGTCGCCGGCCCAGGCCACCTGGCCGGCGGCGAGCACCACCGCGTCGCGGGCGAGCCGCCGCACCACGGCCAGGTTCTGCTCGACCAGCAGCACCGGCACGGACTCGGCCACCCGCTCCAGCACCTCGGTCACCTCGGTCACCACCTTCGGCGCCAACCCCTTGGTCGGCTCGTCGATCAGCAGCAGCCGGTTGTCGTTGAGCAGCACGCGCCCGATCGCGAGCATCTGCTGCTGCCCGCCGGAGAGCGAGCCGGCCCGTTGCCGTCCGCGCCGGTCCAGCTCGGGGAAGAGCGCGTACACCTTGTCGTACGCCGGAGCGGTGCCCCGCCGTTCCGACAGCCGCAGGTTCTCCGCGACGGTGAGCCCGGCGAAGACGCAGCGGTCCTCCGGCACGTAGCCGAGCCCGCCGCGGACCAGCCGGTAGGTGGGCCGGGCCAGCAGGCTCTGCGCGCCCATCCGGATCGTGCCGCGCACCTCCCCGTTGCGGGGGGTCAGCCCGACGATCGCGCGCAGCGTCGTGGTCTTGCCGACGCCGTTGCGGCCGAGCAGCACGGTCACGCCCGTCGGGGCGACCGTGAACGACACGCCCTGGAGGATGTGCAGCCCGGCGATCCGGACCGACAGGTTCTCCACATTCAGTACGGGTTCCATCAGAGCGACTCCCCCAGGTATGCCTCCTGGACGGTGGCGTTCGCCATCACCGTTTCCGGGGTGTCGCAGGCGAGCAGCGCACCGTGGTGCATCACGGCGATCCGGTCGGCCAGCTCCAGAATCACGTCCATGTGGTGTTCCACCATGAGCACCGACCGTCCGCTGTCCCCGGTCAGCGAGCGGATCACCGCGACCAGCTCCGGTACGTCCTCGGCGCTGACCCCGGCCATCGGCTCGTCGAGCAGCATCACCCGCGGCTCACCGGCGAGCAGCAGGGCGATCTCCAACTTGCGCTTCTCGCCGTGGGCGAGGGTGCCGGCGAGCGCCGTACCCCGGTGGGCGAGGCCGACCCGGTCGAGCGCCGCGTCGGCGGCGGCGGCCACCTCCCGGTCGGCCGCCGCCCGCCGCCACAGCTTCATCGAGCCCCCGCGGTGCGCCTGTACGGCGAGCCGCACGTTCTCCCGCACGCTGAGCGAGCCGAAGACCGAGGACGCCTGGAAGGTACGGCCGAGCCCGAGTCGGGCCCGCCGGTGCGGCGGGAGGTCCGTGATGTCCTGCCCGTCGAGGGTGATCCGACCTTCCGTGGCCCGGCGCAGGCCGGTGATCAGGTTGAACAGTGAGGTCTTGCCGGCGCCGTTCGGCCCGATCACGCCGAGGAACTCCCCGGGCGCCAGGTCGAGGTAGACGCTGTCGACGATGGCGACCTCACCGATCCGCCAGGTCAGACCGCGGGTGGCGAGCATCCGGTCAGCCCTTCATCGCCACGACCGGCGGCGCGGCCTCGTCACCGGTCAGGGTCTTCTGGGCGGTGGCGGTGAACGCGGTGCCGCTGCCGGTCAGCTTGGCCTGGTACATCGGCTGGAGCAGGGCGTGGTCCTCGGCCCGGATCGTCATCGAGCCCTTAACCCCGTCGAAGGTCCACCCCTCCAGCGCCTTGACCATCTTGTCGACGTCGTCGCCGCCCTCCTGCACCGCGCGCACCACCATCTGGGCGGCGGCGAAGCCGTCCGGGTGGAACAGGTCGACGGTGCCGACCTTGGCCTTGAGCGCCTTGCTGGCCTCGGTGTCGCTGGCCCCGTCGAAGTAGTGCGACAGGAAGGAGATCTTGGTGCCGGCCGCGCCGAACGTCGGCCAGGACGCGCGGATGTCCAGACCGGTGACGACCGTGGTGGAGGCGAGGACGCCCTGCTGGTCGAGGGTCTGCCACATCGCCGGGGCGGTGGCGCCGGCCCACGCGACGAACAGCAGGTCCGGCTTGGCGGCCTTGATCTGGCTGGCGAACGGGGTGAACTCCGTCGCGCTGGCCGGTGCCCGGACGCTGCTGACGGTCGCGCCCGCACCACCGATGACGGCCTTCACGGCCGCCTCGTTGGCGTCACCGAAGGCGCCGTCCTGGGCGAAGACCACGACCTTCTTGCCGGTCGGGTCGCCGATGAAGGACTTGGCGGTCAGCACGTCCTGGTAGGACTGCCGGCCCGAGCGGAACGTGTACTTGTTCGCCCCGGTCACCCCGTCGGTCGCGGCCGGGCCGGAGATGAAGAGCGCCTTGTTCTGCGCCGCGATCGGGGCCACCTGGAGCGCCACGCCGGAGGCGGTGGAACCCGCGATGATCTTGGTGCCCTTGCCGATCAGGTCCTTGGCCGCGGAGACCGCCTTCGCCGGGTCACCGGCGTCGTCGACCTCGGTCACCTCGATGGCCCGGTCGCCGACCTTGTTGGTGCCCTTGGTGGCGAAGTCGAGGCCGGCCTTGAAACCCTCGATGTACTGCTTTCCGTAGCTCGCCAGCGCACCCGACTGCGAGTACACCAGGCCAACCTTGACCGGCGCGGCGCTGTCGCCGCCGCCGGAGGCGGTGTCCTGCGGGCTGCCACACGCCGTGGCGGCCAGCGCCGCGGCCATCATCGTGGCGGCGGAGAGGAACACCCGCCGCGTCGTCCGGACCGTCATTGCGACTCCACGTGAGGACTCGGAGGGAGGGAAACTCATTGTCGGCTCACGCTAGAAGTGACGTCACCCACGAGCTATGTGGTCGAAACACACAAGTAACACGTGTGGGGTGGCCCACACTGACAACCCGGCTCCCATACCGAGTCTCGTCCCGCCTCGCGATGGGTCACGCCGCCCCCTTCGCCGGACCGCATGTGTCGACCCGGGCCATCGACCACGACCGCGACGCGCACAGACCGCCGCGGCCCGGGGATCGTGGGGCGGGAAGTTGCGCGGCCGGCAGCTCAGTTGGTCGATGCCTGGTCGGCAGGTGAATCTCCGGATCCCCGGTTCACCCACCCCGCTGGGGGTGGAAAAGGAAGATTGTCTGGTGCGCCGGATTCTCCGTCATCCCGTACGGCTGGTGCCGATCGGGTTCCTGGTGCCGATCCTGCTCGGCACCGGGCTGCTCATGATGCGTCCGGCCACCGCCGAGAACCAGCACGCGCCGTTCGTCACCGCCCTCTTCACCGCGACCTCGGCGGTGTCGGTCACCGGGATGGCCGCCACGGACACACCGAACTACTGGTCGGGGTGGGGGTTGGTGCTCATCACCCTGCTGACCCAGCTGGGCGGTCTCGGCATCCTCACCGCCGCCGCACTGGTCATCCTCCTGGTCAGCCGGCAACTCGGGATACGCAACCGCCTGCTGGTGCAGGCGGAGACCCAGGAGTTCGGGATCGGCGACGTGGTCCGACTGCTTCGCCGCATCGCTGTCACGGTGTTCGCCTGCGAGGCCGCGATGACCGTGGTGGTGTCGGCCCGGCTCTGGCTCACGTACGACTACTCGCCCGGCCACGCCATCTGGGTCGGCGTGTTCCACTCCGTGCAGGCGTTCAACAACGGCGGCTTCTCGCTCTACACGGACGGGTTGCTCGCGTTCGCCCGCGACCCGTGGGTGTCACTGCCGCTCGCGCTGGGCGCGATCATCGGCGGGTTGGGTTTCCCGGCGCTCTTCGAGGCGGTGCGCGAGTGGCGCCAGCCGGTCTGTTGGGGCGTCTCCACCAAGTTGACCGTCTGGGGCAGTGTCGCGCTGATCGTGTTCGGCTTCCTGTGGCTGCTCATGACCGAGTGGACGAACCCGCACACCATCGGCCAGTACGACATGCCGGGCAAGGCCGTCGCGTCGTTCACCCAGATCGCGCTCAGCCGCACCGGCGGGTTCGAGGTGCTCGACATCAGCGCCCTGCGGGAGGAGAGCTACCCCCTGCTCGTGGCGCTCATGTTCATCGGCGGCGGCAGCGCGAGCACCGCCGGCGGGATCAAGGTCTCCACGTTCTTCCTACTCGCGTTCGTCATCTGGGCCGAGCTGCGGGGCGAGCCGGACGTGTCGGTCGGTCATCGCCGGATCGCCAACGCGAGTCAGCGGCAGGCGCTCACCGTGGCGCTGCTCAGCGTCGCGCTGGTCGCGCTCGGCACCTTCGCGGTGATCCTGCTGACCGAGAACGTCGTCTTCGCGCAGGCGCTGTTCGAGGTGACGTCGGCGTTCAGCACCACCGGCCTGACGGTCGGGCTGGTGCAGCGCCTGCCGGAGAGCGGGCAGCTCCTGCTGACCGCTCTCATGTTCATCGGCCGGGTCGGTCCGCTCACGCTCGGGTCGGCGATCGCCCTGAACACCCGGCGCCGGCTCTACCGCTACCCCGAGGAGCAACCCATTGTCGGCTAGCAGCAACGACGGGCACGGAGTGGTGGTGATCGGCCTGGGCCGGTTCGGCAGCCACCTCGCCGGCTCCCTGCTCCAGCTCGGTCACGAGGTGATGGCCGTGGACCGCGACCCGGCACGGGTGCAGCGCTGGTCGGCCCGGCTCGACCGGGTGGTGCAGGCGGACGCGACCGAGGAGGACGCGCTCCGGCAACTCGACATCGTGTCCTTCGGGCGCGCGGTGGTCGCCATCGGCGCCTCGCTGGAGGCGAGCGTGTTCACCGTGCTGGCCCTCGCCGAGCTGGGCATACCGCAGATCTGGGCGCGGGCGACGTCGCAGCGGCACGCCCGGATCCTCTCCTCGGTCGGGGCCCATCGCGTCATCTTCCCCGAGGCCGAGACCGGCGAGCGGGTCGCGCACCTGATCGTCACCCGGATGCTCGACTTCATCGAGTTCGGCGACGACTTCGCGATCGCCAAGGTCCGCGTGCCGAAGGCCCTGGCCGGGCGACCGCTGTCGGAGATCCGGCCGATCGAGCGGTACGGGGTGCGGGTCCTCGGCGCGAAGGTGACCGGCGAGCCCTTCCGGTACGCCTCCGACACCACCGTGCTGCCCGCGGGCAGCGTCCTCGTCGTCGAGGGCAGCATCGACCAGGTGCAGAGGTTCGCGGGGCTCAGCTGACCCCGGCCGGCACCACCTTGCGTCCGTACGGTCGGCTCACCGCTTCCCGTGGCCGCCTCCCCCGTGGCCCTTACCTAGCTTCCCGCTTTTCCCGGGCCACCACCCGGGCCCTTCCCCTTGCCGGGCTTCTCGGCCTTGGCCTTCGGAGCGCCGCCGGCAGGGCCGGAGCCGCCGCGGGGCGACGTGGCCGTCTTCTTCGCCGGCTGCTTCGGCGCCGGGGCCTTGGTCGTGACGGCCGGCTTCGGCGCGCTGCCGGCCACCCCGGAGACCTGCACGCCGCAGCTCTCCGCGCCGAGCGTGAACTGGACCGGCAGCGGGTTCGCACCGGTGTAGTGGCCGGAGAGGGTGATCTTCTCGGCGGCGCCCGGCGCCAGCGTCGGGCGCTCCGCCGGCGGGCGGACGACGACCGTACGCCCCTGCTGCTGCGCGGACGCGGGCGTCGCCCGGGTGACCGTCTGCCCACCCGGGAAGGTGAAGCTCATGGCCCAGTCGCGCAGCTCCCGCTCGCCCGTGTTGGTCAACGTCAGGTCGGCGGCGAACTCCTTGCCGGAGTCGGTGCGCAGCGCGTACGACACCTGGCAGGGGGCGGGCCGCTCCAGCCCCATGCGCGCCTCGGTGGGTTGCTCGGTGTCGCCGCTGGCCGGGGTGCGCCCGGTCACCCCCCAGAGCGCGGCCGTGACGGCGACCAGGCCGGCGGCGGCCACCCCGGCCTCGACCCGCCGACGCCGCGTCGACGCGCGCTGGTTGCGGGTACGCGAGAACGGCAGCGCGTCGGTCTCGGCCGACCAGGGGAGGATCGTGGTGCCCGCGTTCGCCAGGGTGCCCGGGTCCACCGGTCCGGCGGCCGGTGACACGGGCACCGCGGCGACCATCCCGGCCGCGTCGGCCAGGACGCGGGTCAGCTCGGCGGTCGAGGGCCGGTCCGCGGGTCGCTTGCCCAGGCAGCGCCGGACGAGGTCGGCCACCTCGTCGGGCAGGCCCGGCACGGTGGGCATCGGCTCCGGGTCGTTGTACATGTGGGCGCGCAGCATCTCGGTGGTGGTGCTGGCCTGCCAGGGCAGACGCCCGACGAGCATCCGGTAGAGCAGCAGTCCCACGGCGTACACGTCGGTCGCCGGGGAGACCTGGCCGTTGTCCAGCCGCTCCGGCGCGAGGTACGCGGGAGTGCCGAGCAGCTGCCCGTCCGCGCCCTTCTCGCTCTCGCCGACCAGCGCGGAGATGCCGAAGTCGACGACCTTGACCCCGGTCGACGTCAGCATCACGTTGCCCGGGGTGACGTCCCGGTGGACCACGCCGCGGGCGTGCGCGGTGGCCAGCGCCGAGGCGACCTCCGCGCCGATGGTCACCGCCTCACGCCACGCCAACTGCGGCTGCCGCCCCAACCGGCTGCTCAGCGAACCGCCGTCGACCAGCTCCATCACCACGTACGGCACGGTCAGCCCGCCCTGCTGGGACTCGCCGTAGTCGTACACGTTGGTGATGTGCGGGTGGCAGAGCCGGGCCGCGGACTGTGCCTCGATCCGGATGCGGTGTCGGAAGGCCCGGTCGCTGGCCAGCCGGGACGCGAGGACCTTGACCGCCACCTGACGGCCCAGCACCTCGTCGTAGCCCCGCCAGACCACGGACATGCCGCCCGCGCCGAGTTGCTCGATCAGCCGATACCGCTCACCGAGCAGTCTGGTGCCGTTCCGGTCCCCACCGTCCATGGTCAGCGTTGTTGCCCAGGACGGCCTCCGCTACACCTCAGTGGTCGAAATCGGTCGAGGATGTCACCCGTTCAGGCGGTGGCGAGCAGTTGGTCCACCGGCGCGTAGTCGTCGGTCAGCACCAGCGCGTCGTCGACGAACCCGTCCAGCTCGGCGTCGCTGACCAGGCTCACCTGGGCGTCCACCTCGGCCAGCCGCTCGCGGATCGCGTCCAGCGGCAGCGGCGCGTCCGAGGCGACGATCGCGAAGTTGGAGCCCTGCTCGCCGACGAGCGCCTCCGGTGGGGCGATGAGCGCGACGTGCGGGAACTCTGCGCCGACCGTGGCCAGCTCGCTGCGGATGAAGCGCAGCGGCGGGTAGTCGATGACGTTCTGCACGTAGACGCCGGTGGGGCGGGTGACGCGCCGGATGTCGGCGGCCATCTCCCGGGTGGCCAGGTGCCAGGGCACCACCAGGTGCCCGAACGCGTCGCCGACCACCAGGTCCCGGCTGTCCGTCGGCTCCCCGGCGACCAGCATCCGGGCGTCGCCGGTAACCGCCCGCAGGTCCGGCCCCTGGCGTACGCCCAGCTCACGCTCGCCCAGCTCGATCAGCCCGCCGTCGATCTCGAAGACCAGGTTGTCGGTGCCGGGTCGGGTCGCGGTCAGGTAGCGCGGCACGGTGAAGCCGCCGCCGCCCAGGTGCAGCGCGTCGAGCCGCTGCCCGGCCGGGGCGACCACGTCGGTGACCGCGCCGAACCACTTCGTGTACGCGTACTCCAGGTGACGCGGGTCGGCGAGGTCCACGTACGAGTGTTGCGCCGAGTTGAGCAGCAGGGTCCGGCCGCTCGCGCGGGCCGGGTCGGTCGCCACCCGCGCGCAGTGGTAGGCGGTCTCGATGTCACACGGGTTCGGGGCGACCGTGGTCAGGCCGGCGCCGACCAGGCCGAGCACCGCCAGCGCGGCCGGCGCGCGGGCCGGACCGGGCAGCTCGGCGCGCACCTGCCGGCGCAGGTACCAGCCGAGGCCGAGGCCGGTGGCACCGAGCGCCACCGCCAACGCCAGCAGGATCACCGTGCTGGGCAGCGCGGCGACCAGCACGAACCCGGTGAGCAGGGTGGCGGTGATGCCGCCGAGCGTGCCGATGCCGGAGAGCCGGCCGACCACCTGACCGGTGCGGCGCAGGTCGGCGAGCTGCAGCTTGACGACCAGCGGGGTGACCGCCGCGAGCAGCATCGCCGGAACGAAGACGGCCAGCGCGACGAGCAGCAGGATGGCGCTCGCGGCACCGCCGCGCAGGACCTCGCCCGCGTACCGGACGACGGGCAGGGTGACCGCCGTGGCGATGCCGGCCAGGACGAGCGCGGGCGCCAGCAGTGGTCGCGGGTCACGGCGGTCGGCGAGCCAGCCACCGGACCAGGCGCCGTACGCGATCGCGGCCAGCGCGATGCCGATGACCGAGCTGGTGACCTGGAGGGTCACCCCGACGTACGGGCCGACGAGGCGCAGCGCGACCGTCTCCAGGACCAGCACGGCGCCGCTGGAGAAGAAGACCAGGAACGCGGCGAGCCCGTTGGGCAGGGCGTGGACGCTCGGCGGCGCGGGCCGCGTCGGCGGGACCGTGACGTCGGACGATGCGGTGTTCACCGTCGCGATGGTACGCAGTGATCCTGGGGCGTCGGGTCAGTACATCGAGAGATGAACATGGTTCGTGTGGTCCGCGGCGGGGCTGCCGCCACCGCTGTAGGCCCGCCAGCCGGTGCCGGGATGCCAGATCTGCCGGTACCAGATCACGTAGAGCACACCGAGCCGGTTGGCGTTGCGCACGTGCCAGGCGGCGAGGCTGTCCCCGTACGCCTTGTCGCCGCCCGTCGCCGAGCGGTCCTCGAAGCCGTTGGTGGCGGCGGCGAAGTCGCACGCCCGCCCCTTCGGGTGCTCACCGTCGCCGCCGCTGCGGTAGCAGGAGACGTGTCGCTTGTAGCCGGCCGCCTGGGTCTGCTGGAGGGCGTTGAGCGTGCGCGGGGTGATGCAGCCGGAGGTGGTGGGGTCGTCCACCGAGCAGCGTTCCGACGGCCAGGAGCCGTCCGCGTTGCGGGGCGCCGGCTTGGCCGAGGTGGAGCTGCCACCGCTGAACCCGCCGCTGCCGCCGCCGCTGACCTCGGCCAGCGCCGCCTCGGCCTCCTTCTTCTTCCTCGCGATCACGGCCAGCTGCTTCTGCTGCTCCCGCACCTCGGTGTCGATGGCGACCTTGGCCCGCTGCGCCTCCTCGCGCGCCGCGGTGAGGTCACGCAGCCGCTTGCCGTCCCGCTGCGCCATCAGGTCGAGGTTGGCGGCCCGCTGCAGGAACGCCTCCGGGGAGGCGCTGTTGAGCAGCATCGACGTGGGGGTGAGCCGACCCAGCCGGTACGACTGCGCGGCCACCTCGCCCACCTGCGCGGTCAGGTCGGTGACCCGCGACTGGAGGGTGGCCATCTCGGCGACCAGCGCGGTCTGTCGGCGCTTGGAGTTGTCCAGCTTCGCCTTCGCCTCGAGGTGCGCCCGGGCGGTCGCCTCCAGCGCGTCACGCAGCTTCTTGGTGCCGCCCTCGTTCGGCTCCGCGTACGCCGGCACCGCACCGCCGGCGAACAGCAGCGCGACGACGGCGAACAGGGCGATGAGCGGGCCGCGGGCGCGACGCCGACTGGGCATGGTCGTGGGCACGACAGCGTCCTTCCGTCGACCGCCGGCCCCCGTGGTCCTGCGCGGCGGCGGCCCCGCCGGCGCCGGTCGGCGGCCTGCTGGCGGTGACCGCCGGTCACCTTACCGGACCGGAAGCCCCCGGCCGGCCCCGTGAACGTCCGGCGCACGGATCGTCGACGCAGCGTGTCGGCCCGGTTGCCGTACGCCTCGGTTCAGTCGCCCAGCAGGGTGTCCCGCACCTCGGTCCACACCTGTTCGTTCGCGGCGACCAGCAGGCCGTGGCCCTCGTCGGCCGGGTGGTATTCGCTGCCGTCGAACCGGCGGGCCACTCCCCCGGCGAGGCGGACCAGCAGGGCGCCCGGCGCGTGGTCCCACGGCAGGGTGCGCCAGAACAGGGCGAACTGCTGACGGCCGGTGAGGATGTCGAGATACTCGCGGCCGGCGCAGTGCTGCCCGGGGAGCAGCTCGCCGATCCGAGATCGGCCCGCGCTCACCCGCTCGCGGGCGGCCGGCGGCAGGAACCGGGTCATGGCGACGCCCCGCAGCTCCTCCGGCGGCGGCGCGCCCTCGGGGAGCCGCACCGGCTGCCCGTCCAGGTACGTCCCGTCGCCCGCGCGCGCCGTGGCGAGCAGCCCGGCCAGCGGGTCGAGCACCCAGGCCGCGGTCTGCTCCCCGTTGCTGAGCAGCGCGGCCATCAGCGCGAAGGGCCGGCGGCCGGCGGCGAAGTTGGACGTGCCGTCGACCGGGTCGACGAGCCACACGTCCCCGCCGCCGTCCAGGTGGCGCAGCAGGTCACGGTCGTCCGCGACCGCCTCCTCGCCGACCACCACCGAGTCGGGCCGCAGCTCGCGCAGCCGGGCGGAGATCAGCTCCTCGGCCCGCCGGTCCGCGACCGTGACGATCTCACCGGGTGCCTTCTCGGCGACGTCGGCGGCGTCCAGCTTGCGGAACAGCGGGACCACGACCTCGTCGGCGGCCTCCTGGAGCAGCGCGCCGACGTCGTCGAGCAGGGTGTCGTCAGCCACGCGGCGGCAACTTGACCACGCTGACGAAGAACTCGTCGATCTGCCGGACCACCGAGATGAACCGCTCGAAGTCCACCGGCTTCGTCACGTACGCGTTGGCGTGCAGCTGGTAGCTGCGGAGAATGTCCTCGTCGGCCTGGGAGGTGGTCAGGACCACGACCGGGATCCGGCGGAGGTCCTCGTCCTTCTTGATCTCCTCCAGCACCTCGCGGCCGTCCCGCCGGGGCAGGTTGAGGTCGAGGAGGATCAGGTCGGGGACGACCGCGTCCGCGTACTGCCCCTCGCGGCGCAGGTAGGCCAGCGCCTCGGCGCCGTCGGAGACGACGGTCAGCCGGTTGCGCAGCTTGTGCTCCTCGAACGCCTCCTGCGTCATCAGCACGTCGCCCGGGTCGTCCTCGACCAGTAGGACCTCGATCGGGCTCTTGCCATCTGCCGGCGCGGTCATCCCACCGTCTCCCTCATGCCACCCGTTCTACCGCCTTCCGGCGCCGCATCAGCGCGGTCCGGCTGGTCTGCCCCGTTCGTCTGCCCCGGCGCCGCGCCCGGCACGTCGCCGGAGGCCACCGTCGCACCCGCCGTCGCCTCCGTCTCGGCCTGCTCAACGGGCTGCTCACTCGGGGTCGCCGCGTCGTCGTCGGCGGTTGCCTCGGCGGCTTGGACGTCCTCCGGCAGCGCGGGGAGGGTGAATCGGATCGCGGTCCCCTCCGGCACGTCCGTGTCCACCCACACCCGGCCACCGTGGTATTCCACGATCTTCTTCACGATGGCCAGACCGATGCCGGTGCCCGGGTACGCGTCCTTCGAGTGCAGCCGCTGGAAGATCACGAAGATCTTGTCGGCGAACTCCGGCTCGATGCCGATGCCGTTGTCCTGACAGGTGATCTCCCACTCGGCGCCGACGAGACGGGCCGAGATGTGCACCTTCGGCGGCACGTCCGGGCGACGGAACTTGATCGAGTTGCTGACCAGGTTGGCCAGCAGGTTGGTCAGCAACGGCTCCTCGCCGCGGATCACCGGCAGCGCGGACCAGGTGAGTTCGGCGTCGGCGTACTGCCGGGCCGCCTCGGTCTGGTTGGCGACGTCGCCCATCACCTTGTTGAGGTCGACCTCGGTGAAGCCGGCGGTGAGCCGCCCGATCCGGGAGAACGCCAGCAGGTCGTTGATCAGGCGCTGCATCCGCTGCGCGCCGTCGACCGCGAAGGCGATGTACTGGTCGGCCCGCTCGTCCAGCTGCCCCGCGTAGCGGCGCTGGAGCAGCTGGCAGAAGCTCGCCACCTTGCGCAGCGGCTCCTGGAGGTCGTGCGACGCGACGTACGCGAACTGCTCCAGGTCGCGGTTGGAGCGGGTGAGCTCCTCGGCCTGCTTCTGGAGCTGGCTGTTGACCCACTCGATGCGTTCCCGCGCCTCGCGCACCTCGGCGAGGTCGGCGGCGATCTTGCGCCGCATCGCCTCCACGTCGTCGGCGAGCCCCACGAACTCCGGTGGACCGCCGCCGACGATGGGGTGCTGGTAGTCACCGTCGGCGACCTCCCGCACCTGGCCGGCCAGCGCGGTCACCGGACGGACGACCATCCGGTCCAGCGAGAGCAGCAGCACCACACCGGCGATCACCACCACGAGCGCGGCGGCGACCAGCAGCACGACGAGCATGTTGCCGGTCCGCTGGACGTTGCGGGCGTTCACCTCACGCGCGGCCAGGATCTCGGCCTGCAGGTCGTCCACGGCCGCCCGGACCGCGTCGAACTGCTGCCGGGCCTCGTCGGTGACGAGCGCCTGACCGGCCTCGGTGCCCTGCTGCTCGGTCGTCGTGATGACCGGCACAGCCACCGCCTGCCGCCACTGCCCGGCCTGCTCCTCGACCTGCCGCAGCTCCGTCTCGACCTGCGGGTAGTCCGCCAGCAGCCGCCGCATCGACGCGACGCGGTCGCGCTCCTGGGCGAGCCCGGCGGTGTACGGGGCGAGGTCGTCCCGCTTGCCGCTGACCGCGTAGCCCCGGACCGCGGTCTCCTGGTCGAGCAGGGCGTTGAGCAGCTCCTGCGACTGCACCCGCAGCGGGCCGGTGCGGTTGAGCAGGGCGTCGACGTGGGTGCGGTTGCGCGCCGCCACCGCGGCCTCGGCGGCGGCCAGCCCGATCAGCAGCACGCCGGCGACGGCCAGCAGTGCGACGACCCGCTGGCGCAGACTCCACCCGCGGATTCCAGCGCTCACCGGCCACCGCCCCGGCTGACCAGCAGCATGGCGACGTCGTCGGCGAGCGGGCCGCCGTTGAGCTGCTCGGCGCGGCCGACCAGCCAGGCCGGCAGCTCGGACAGAGACACCGCCCGGCTGGCCGGCTCGTCCAGCAGCCGGCTGAGCCCGGGGACGTCGAGGCGCTCGTCGCCGGCGCCCACCCGCCCCTCGATCAGACCGTCGGTGTACATCAGCAGGGACCAGTCATCGGTGTCGAACTCCAGGTCGTAGGCGACCGGCGGACGGGGCCGGACGCCGAGCAGCAGTCCACCGGGCGCCGGCACCGGCACGACACGGCCGCCGGAGAGCAGCAGCGGCGGCGGGTGGCCGGCCAGGCGTACGGTCGCCCGGTTGGCGACCAGATCCAGCCGGATGGTCGCCACGGTCGCGAAGATCTCCTGGAGCCGGCGCTCGCTCATGAGCACCTGCTCCAACGCGGGCAGCACCTCGTCGTCGGGCACGCCGGCGAGCACCAGGGCGCGCCAGGCGACCCGCAGCTCGACGCCGAGCGCGGCCTCGTCGACACCGTGCCCGCAGACGTCGCCGACGATCAGGTCGACCCGGTCTGGCCGGGTCTGCACCACGTCGTAGAAGTCGCCGCCGATCAGCGCGGCGTGCCGGCCCGGCCGGTAGAACGTGTGGACGGCGACGGTGTCGGTCGACATCAGCGGCTGCGGCAGCAGGCCACGTTCCAGGCGGGCCGACTCGGCCTGGCGCAGCTCGACCTCGCGCAGCCGGCGGGCGTTCTCGTCGGCGCGCTTGCGCTCGACCGCGTAACGCAGCGCCCGGGTCAGCAGGACGCCGTCGACCTGCCCCTTGACCAGGTAGTCCTGGGCGCCCTCGGCCACCGCCACGATGCCCAGGTGCTCGTCGGTGCGCCCGGTGAGGACGCAGACCGCCGCGCCGCTGGACATCTCCAGCACCTGGCGCAGCCCGTCCAGGCCCTGCGCGTCGGGGAGGCCGAGGTCGAGCAGGACGCAGTCGACGCCGGTCACCCGCTGCCGGGCCTCGCTGAGGCTGGTCGCGACCAGCAGGTCGATCATCGTGTTGGTCTCGGCGAGCAGCTCGCCGACGAGGAAGGCGTCCCCCTCGTCGTCCTCGACCAGCAGCACCCGCAGCCGCTCGCCCGGTGGCACCTGGGGGTGGTGCCCGAGACCGCCCTGCGGCAGCGCCCGGGGCACGACGGCAGGACCGGCCAGGCCGGTCCCCCGGTGCGGCCGGGTCACCGCCGCGAGACGCGGGACTTCGCTGCTGATGTCGGGCTCCTTCCGAGTGCCCTGCTGATCCTGTATTACACAACGGTCGTACACAACACGGCGGGCTCGACGTCGGCGGGGATGGGCCGGATCACTGCCCGCTCCGGGACAAAACGGGCCATCAACGCCGGCCGTTCCGGGCCGTCCGTTCCGGTCGCACCGTCCGGGTGCCTTCCGGTGCAGGATGGTGCCCACCCGCCCCACCCCGAGGAGTCCCCGTGGGCGCACCCCCCACCCCCACCGCGGACCGCGCTGCGGCCCGCCCCGGCCCCCGGCCGCCGGCCGCCGACCGGGCGCTGGCCCGGCCCCGCCGCCGGCTGGTCGCCGCGCTCGCCGCCCTCGCCGCGCTTATCGCGGTGGGCGCCACCAGCCTCGTCGACCTGCGGCCCCCGACGCCGCGCGCCGCCGACGCGCCGGCCACCGACTTCAGCGCCGGCCGGGCGTACGAGCACGTCAAGATCATCGCGGCTCGTACGCACCCGGCCGGTAGCCCCGCCAACGACCAGGTACGCGCACACGTCGAGCAGGTGCTGCGCGGGCTGGGCCTGGAGACGCAGGTGCAGGACACGGTGGCGCCGGAGGCCGGCCAGCTCAGCGGCGCGGCCGGGGGCGCCACCCTGGCGCGGGTCCGCAACGTGGTGGCCCGGCTGCCCGGAACCGACCCGACCGGCAAGGTGTTCCTGGTCGCCCACTACGACTCGGTGCAGACCGGCCCGGGCGGCAACGACGACGCGGCCGGCACGTCGGCGATCCTGGAGGTCGCCCGCGCGCTCGCCGCCGGCCCCCGGCCCCGCAACGACATCGTCTTCGTGCTCACCGACGCCGAGGAGGCGTGCCTCTGCGGCGCCGCGGCGTTCGCATCCGGCCATCCGCTCGCCGCCGACGGCGGGGTGGTGCTCAACCTGGAGGCCCGCGGCTCCACCGGCCCGGTGATCATGTTCGAGACGTCCCGGAACAACGCGAAGCTGGTGGACGTCTTCGGCCGGGCCGCACCGCACCCGGTCGGCACCTCGTTCGCCGTGGAGATCTACCGGGCGCTGCCCAACGACACCGACTTCACCGCGTTCCTCGACGAGGACTTCCTCGGCCTCAACTCGGCGTACATCGACGGTGGGGCGATCTACCACACCCCGCTGGACACGCCCGCCGCCCTGGACCGGGCGAGCCTGCAGCAGCACGGCGACAACGCGCTCGGGCTGGCCCGCGAGTTCGGCCGCACCGACCTGGCCGACCTGCGCGCCGGCGGCGACGCCACCTACTTCCCCGTGCCGGGCGCGCTCGTCCACTACCCGGGCTGGTTGACCCTGCCGCTGGCGCTGCTGGCGCTGGCCGCCGTCGTCGCCGTCGGTTGGCTCGCGCGCCGGCGCGGGCGGACCACCGTGGGACGGCTGGCCGCCGGTTTCGGGCTGACGCTGGTGCCCATCGTGGCCGCCCCGGTCGCCGCGCAGCTGCTCTGGGCGGCGATCACCACGATCCGGCCCGGCTACGCCGAGCTGCTCGACCCGTACCGCCCGACCTGGTACCGGATCGCGGTGCTGGCGCTCGCCGCCGCGATCGTCCTCGCCTGGTACGCGCTGACCCGCCGCCGGGTCGGCCCGGCCGCGCTGGCCGTCGGCGGGCTGACCTGGCTGGCCCTGTTCGGGGTGCTGCTCGCCGTGGCGGTGCCCGGCGGCGCGTACCTCGCCACCCTGCCGGCGCTGGCCGGCGCGGTCGGCGCCCTGGTCGCGCTCGGCACCCGCCTCGACGGTCCGTGGCCGGTCGTGGCGGTGACGGCCGCCGCGGCGGTCGGCGTGGTGATCCTGCTCCCCACCGTGGTGCTGCTCTTCCCGGCGCTCGGCATGGCGATGGGCGGCGTCGCGGCGCTGGTCGCGGTGCTGCTGGGGCTGGCCGCGCTGCCGGTGCTGGACCTGCTGCACCCGCAGGCCGGCGGGCAGCGTGGCCTGGTCGCGCTGCGGGCCCGGCGGCTCGGCGCGCTGCCCGCGCTGGCCGCCGCCGTCGCGGCGGTCGTGTGCGCGGGGGTCGGCCTGCGCGTCGACCGGTTCGACGCCGCGCACCCCGCGCCCACCCACCTGATGTACGCGCTCGACGCCGGCACCCGCCAGGCGCGGTGGCTCAGCCACGAGACCGGACCGCAGCCGTGGACCGACCGGTACGTGGACGGCGAGCAGGACGTCTCCGACGACTTCCCCGGCCTCGGCGACGGCGAGCTGCGCGTCGGGCCGGCCCCGGCCGCCGACCTGCCCGCGCCGAAGCTGGAGGTGCTCGCCGACACCACCGCCGGCGGGGACCGGACGCTGCGGCTGCGGGTCACCCCGCAGCGGCAGGTACGCCTGATGAGCCTGCACGTCGACACGACCACCGCAGCGGTGCGGCGCGCCGAGGTTGCCGGCCGCTCGGTGCCGGTCGAGGCCCGCGACGGCCGGTGGGGATTCGGGGTGGTCTTCCACGCGCCCCCGGCGGAGGGCATCGAGGTCACGCTCACGGTCACACCGACGGGCGGGCCGGTGGCGCTGCGCGCCATGGACGCCAGCGACGGGCTGGACGCGCTGCCCGGCTTCCAGCCCCGCCGGGCGGACGTCGGCGTCGTCGGCTCGCACAGTTCGGAGATGCTCGCGGTCGCCCGGACCTACCCGGTCTGACCCGACACCTCGCCGGCCCGGTCCCGACACCGGGCCGGCGAGGCCGACTCAGAGCCCGGACGACGCGGCGCGCAGTTCCCGCAGCGCGTACGTGGCCGCCTGCTCCACGACCCGGATGCCGTCCGCCCGCGTCCGGTGATGGTCGGAGAGCACCGCGATCACCCAGTCGTGGTCCGGCTCGGTGATCCGGCCGATGCTGTTGACGATCCACAGGTCGCCGTCGTCGCTTGAGGTGTCCCAGCCGTTCTTGACGTACGCCGTGGCACCCGGCCCGGCCGCCGCGGTGATTCCCCACCGCTGCTCGGCGTCGACCTGGCCCATCAGGTCCAGCAGGTACCCGCGGTGGGCCGGGTCGAGCGGGCCGTCGGGCGCGACCAGCGTGGACAGCAGCCGTAGCTGGTCGTCCGCCGTCGTGGTCGTGAGGCCCCAGTGCGTGTTGGGCTTGGTCTCCCGCAGCCCGAACGTCCGGTTCGCGGTCGTCAGAGCCGGGGACCTGCCGAGCTCCCGATACAGGCTGGTGGTCGCGTCGTTGTCGCTGAACACGATCATGTCCCTGGCCCGTCGTCGGGCGGAGGAGCTGAGCATCCGGCCGCGCGCCTGTTCCCGCAGCAGCAGGGCCGCGAGGATGTCGACCTTCACGATGCTCGCGGTCGGGAAGCGCCGGGTGCCCGCCGTCGCGGCGGCGCTGCCGCCCAGATCCCGCACCGCCACGCTGAGCCGCCCGCCGGCCCGCCGCACGTACGCGTCGATGCGGGTCCGCGCGATGGCCAACCGGTCCGGCGTCGGGCTGATGCTCGGGCTGGGCGACGGGGTGGCCGGCGACGCCACCGCGCCCTCCGCCTCGGCGCGCAGTCGCGCCACGCCGAAACCCGCCGAGGAGAGACCCACCAGGGCCAGGACCCCCGAGGAGAGGACCCACCGCCGAGGCAGCTTGCGACCAGCTGGACTAGCCAAGGCGGGCCACCTGCCTCGCGGCGACCGCCTCGACCGCCGCCCGGTGCCCGGGATCCGGAAGGTTGAGGGTGGAGATGGTGTCGCCGCGCCGGACGACGACGAAGTAGGCGGTCGTCGGCGTGGATCCGGAGTGCGCGATCAGCCCGCGCACCAGCAGGGCCCCGTCCCCGAGGGGCGGCGTGTCGACGAGGGTGAACGCCATGCGCGCGCCGAGCACCAGGTAGGCGGCGCACCGCCGCAACACGGCCCGTACGTCGTCGAGGGCCGGCCCACCCCAACCGGGCTCGTACGCCTCGACGATGTGGTGCACCGTCGCGGACGCCCCGGCCCGGTCGTAGAAGCGCTGGACCGCGTCCCGCCGGTGCGCCTGGGCGCGGTAGTCCTCCCGCCGGTAGGCGGGGCAGTCGGCCTGCTCCCACGGCCACCGGGGCTGCTCCGGGGCGGTCGCGCGCTCCTGCCAGCCCGGCCCCAGGTCGGCGGCGGACAGCAGCGCCGCCGGGTCCGTCCAGCTCACCCCGACCGGGCGCGTCGCACCCGGCTCCGACCCGCCCGACCCGCCGGGTGGGCGCTGGCAGCCCGTGGTCAGCGCCGCCAGCACGACCATGGCGAGCAGCACGACGATTCTGCTGCCCGGCCACCCGGGACGGGCGTCACCACCCGCACGAGGGCGCGCGGCATCGAGAGGTGAGTACATGCAGATCCTTTGACGGGGCTCAATGTGATGCGTTCGCGTACGGGCACGGCGCGGACCAGGAGGACGGCCGCACCGCCGCACTCCTCCGCACCGTGCCGGCTGATCCCTCGCCCTCTTCACCAGCCGTTGGTACCTGTCGTCGTCTTGGACGGCCGGGCGGTCAGAAAAGGTTGCAAGCGATCCAGCGAGAGCGAGGACGCCCCGTGAGGTGAGCCGCGCAGAATCGGGGCGACGGTCCGGACGGAACCGCCATCCCCGCGTTATTTCCTACTTCCAGCGGAAGTGGACGAAGAGGCGGCCGAAGTTCTTCGAGTCCTTTTCGACCCGGTGGTAGAGCTGCTTGACGTCCTTCTGGTCGAGGAACCGCAGCACGCGCTTCTTGAGCTGGCCGGAGCCCTTGCCCGGGATGATCTCCACGAGCGTGGCCTTCTTCGCGACCGCCTCGTCCATGATCCCGCGCAGCGCGCGGTCGATGTCGTGGCCCTTGTTGAAGATGTCGTGGAGGTCGAGCTTGAGCTTCACCAGTTCATCGTAGGCGCGCCCGACGCCCGGGCACGGAGACGACGAAGGGCAGCCACCAGGGCTGCCCTTCGTCGTCGTGCTCCGGCCGGGGCTAGCGACCGCCGCTGACCCGGGTCTCCACCCGGCGCAGCGCCGTCGCGTAGTCGTCGTTGGCGGAGTGCATCGCCGCGGCGATCCGCAGGTGCCGCAGCGCGTCCGTGTGCCGGTTCAGCCGCTCCAGGGTGCGGCCCAGCACGTGGTGCGAGTAGTGGTCGCTCGGGTCCTGGTCGACCAGGGTGCGCAGCTGCGCCTCGGCGCGGCTGAGCTGGGCGGACTGGAAGTACGCACGCGCCAGCAGCTGCCGCACGGAGGCGTTGTCCGGCTCGGCCTCGATGATCGGCTCGAGCAGCCGGGCCGCTGCGGTCGGGTCACCGGCCTCGAAGTACAAGGTCGCCAGCCGGTACTCGGCCAGAAGATCCATTCGGCCTCCCCCCTCGTGTCGCTGTCGTCACTGTGCCGACGCTGGCACAACATCGGCAGGACGGCGACTGTTCCCGGGGGCGTATTGATCGCCGGCGGGGTGGTGGATCGTGACGGGGCTCACCGCTCGGCGGGCCGCGCCGCCGCCAGGTCCCAGGCCCGTACGCCACCGACGATGCCCGCCGTGTTCGGCACCACCACCACGTCGTCGCCCATCCGGGCCAGCTGCTCCGGCCGGATCAGCCGCGAGTTGCCGCCGCCGAGGTAGAGCCGGTCCCAGCGGAACACCGGGCGCAGGCCCTCGACCACCCCGCGGACCCGTCGGGACCAGAAACCGTCGCCGAGGCGGCGGCGTTCCGGCTCCCCGACGTACGTGTCGTAGGTCATGCCCCAGCGCACCGGAGCCTGGGAGAGCTCCAGGTGTGGCGCGAGCACCCCGCCGTCGAAGAGCGCGCAGCCCAGCCCGGTGCCGAGGGTGAGGACCAGCTCCAGCCCGGTGCCGGCGACCACGCCGGCGCCGTGCACCTCGGCGTCGTTGAGGGCCAGCACCGGCATGCCGAAGGCGTCGGCGAGCGCGGACCGGACGTCCCAGCCGGACCACTCGGCGAGCAGGTCCGGGTCGACCTTGGTGCGCGGGCCGGCCCGGGTGACGTAGTGCGGCGTCGCGACCACGACGCCGTGCCGCAGCATTCCGGGCAGGCCGACGGTCACCCGGTCGGCGGTGGGCAGCCGGCCGCCGAGATCCACCAGGGTCTTCACGAAGAGCGCGGGCGGCAGCGGGTACGGGGTGGGCACCCGCAGCGGACGGGTGCGCATCGTGCCCGCCTCGTCGAGCACGGAGGCCTTGATGCCGCCGCCGCCGCAGTCGATCGCCAGTGTGGTCGCCACCCGAGCAGTCTGCTCCTTCCCCGGCTGCTCCGGGCGGATAGGCTCGGCTCCTCATGAGCGCCACGTTGATCGTCAAGGACCTGGCCGCCGGGCACGGCGACCGTCCGCTCTTCACCGGGCTGGACCTGGTGGTCGCCCCCGGGGACGTGGTCGGCCTGGTCGGGCCGAACGGCGCCGGCAAGTCGACGCTGCTGCGTACCCTCGCCGGGTTGCTGCCGGTCGAGGCCGGCGCGGTCGCCCTCAGCCCGCCCACCGCGACCGTCGGGCACCTGCCGCAGGAGCCGGAGCGCCGGCCCGGGGAGACGGTCCGCGGGTTCCTGGCCCGGCGCACCGGCGTGACCGGCGCCCAGGCGGCGCTGGACGCCGCGACGGAGGCGTTGACCGCGGGGGCGGCGGGCGCCGACGACGCGTACGCCGAAGCCTTGGAGCGTTGGCTCGCGCTCGGCGGCGCGGACCTGGACGAGCGGGCCGAGCAGGTCGCGGCGGAGCTGGGCCTCGGGGTGGACCTGGAGCAGGAGATGACCGCGCTCTCCGGCGGCCAGGCCGCCCGCGCGGGGCTCGCGTCGCTGCTGCTCAGCCGGTACGACGTGTTCCTGCTCGACGAGCCCACCAACGACCTGGACCTGGCCGGGCTGGAGCGGCTGGAGGAGTTCGTCACGGGGCTGCGCGCCGGCACCGTGCTGGTCAGCCACGACCGGGAGTTCCTCACCCGGACGGTCAACCGCGTGCTGGAGCTGGACCTGCCCCAGCAGCAGGTCAACCACTACGGCGGCGGCTACGCGGCCTACCTGGAGGAGCGCGCCGTGGCGCGCCGGCACGCCCGGGCCGACTACGAGGAGTACGCGGAGACCCGCGCCGGCCTGGAGGCCCGCGCCCGGACCCAGCGGGCGTGGATGGAGAAGGGCGTCAAGAACGCGCGGCGCAAGGCCACCGACAACGACAAGATCGGCCGCAAGTTCCGGTCCGAGGCGACCGAGAAGCAGGCGGCGAAGGCCAAACAGACCGAGCGCCTGATCGAGCGGCTGGAGGTGGTCGAGGAGCCGCGCAAGGAGTGGGAGCTGCGGATGGAGATCGCCGCCGCGCCCCGCGCCGGCGCCGTCGTGGCCGCGCTCCGCGACGCCGTCGTACGCCGCGGCACGTTCACCCTCGGCCCGGTGAACCTGCAGATCGACTGGGCCGACCGGGTGGCGGTGACGGGCGCGAACGGCGCCGGCAAGTCCACCCTGCTGGCCGCCCTGCTCGGTCGGCTCCCACTGGACGGCGGGCACGCCACGCTCGGGTCGGGGGTGGTGGTCGGCGAGGTGGACCAGGCCCGGCGGCTGTTCCTCGGTGACGTGCCGCTGATCGACGCGTTCCGGGCCGCCGTACCGGACCTGTCGCCGGCCGACGCGCGGACCCTGCTCGCCAAGTTCGGCCTGCGGGCCGGGCACGTACTGCGGCCGGCGGCGACCCTCTCCCCCGGCGAGCGCACCCGCGCGGCGCTGGCGCTGCTGCAGGGCCGGGGCGTGAACCTGCTCGTGCTGGACGAGCCGACGAACCACCTGGACCTGCCGGCCATCGAGCAGCTGGAGTCGGCCCTGGCCACCTACCCGGGCACGCTGCTACTGGTCACTCACGACCGGCGGATGCTGGACGCGGTGACCACCAACCGGCGGCTGCGCGTGGACGCGGGACGGATCGCCGAAGACTGATCCGTGCCGATCCGGGCACGCGGGGTGAGAATGACCCCATGCTCAAGTGGGAGTACGCGCTGCTGGTCCGGCGACGCCAGGCCGCGACGACCGACGTCGGGTGGGAGGTCGTCTTCGTCTGGTACGGCCCGGACGGCTCGATGGTCGACGTCACCCCGTACGGGGACACCGCGCTCGCCCACCTGAATCGGGCCGGCGACCAGGGTTGGGAACTGGTGGCGATGAGCGAGGACCCGTCGCTGCCCGGCAACAACGAGCTGCACCGCTACCACCTGAAGCGACCGAAGGCCGCCACGCCGCCGCCCCGGCAGCGGATGCGGGCCGGTGGTCGGCCCCGCCGGACCATCGGCGGCTGACGCCGCCACGCCCGCCCGCCGAACGTCCCCCCATAGTGGGGCATATCCGGCGACGACCCGGGTAACGGGCGGCGGGAGGTGGACCGTGGTCGCGTTGGCACAGACCCCGCCGTCGGCGGACCGGTTGCGGGCGATGGACGACTTCCTCGCCGAGGTGTGGGCCGATCAGGTCGGCCACGACGACCGGCTGCGCGGCCTCACCGTGGAGGTGCGCTTCGACCGGGGCGTCGCGCACGTCACCGGCGAGGTGGCCGAACCCGCGCAGCTGCGGCTGGTCCGGGACCGGATCGGCCGGCTGGCCGGGGTGTTCGGCGTCTGGTGCCGGGTCCGGGTGGCCGGGCGGGACCCGGTGGTGGTGGACCTGGGCTGCGGACCGACCAAGCAGTGGCCGAGCAACCTGGGGCTGGACATCTTCCCGGCGCCCGGGGTGGACGCGGTGGCCGACCTCTCCGGTTCGCTGCCGCTCGCCGACGACGCCGTCGACGTCTTCTTCGCGGTGCACATCCTGGAGCACCTCATCGACTTCCTGCCGCTGCTCGACGAGGCGCACCGGGTGCTCCGTCCGGGCGGCGTGCTGCACGTCATGAGTCCCTGGTGGGGGCACGTGAACGCAGTGGCCGACCCGACCCACGTACGCCTGCTGGACGTGCAGACGATCAAGGGGATCTGTCTTCAGCGGCCACCGGGGACCCCGCGCTGGTACCCGCTGCACGCGGGCTGCGACGGCGCGTCGATCTTCGCCGACCTGACCCCCGTCGCCGCCGACGCCGACCCGCCGACCAAGGCCCACCTGGCCCGCTTCTTCGACTGACCGGACCGACCCCCGCCGGTAGGGCGGAGGTCAGCGGCCTTCGGTGGATTCGCGGGGGGTCAGGAGGTAGGGGGCGGAGAGTTCGCGGGCCGGGGCGCTGCGGTCGCCGTCGATGCGGTCGGCCAGCAGCTCGACCGCCAGCCGGGCGATCCGCTCCTTGTCGGGGGCGATCGTGGTCAGTGTCGGGACCGAGAACCGGCCGTCCTCGATGTCGTCGAAGCCGGCCACCGCGACGTCCTCGGGCACCCGCAGGCCCGCTTCGTGCAGCGCCCGCAGCGCGCCGAGGGCGAGGGTGTCGTTGAAGCAGAAGACGGCGTCGGGGCGTACGCCGGAGGTCAGCAGGGCGCGCATGGCGGCCGCGCCGTCCGCGCGGTGCCAGGCCGGCGCGGGCGCCACGAGGGCCTCGTCGTAGCCGATACCGGCCTCGTCGAGGGCGGCGACGTAGCCGGCGAGGCGCAGCCGGGCGCTGGCGCCTTCGGGCGTGCGTTGGGAGCCGATGGCGGCGATCCGGCGGCGGCCGAGGCGGACGAGATGGGTGGTGATCTCCCGGGCGGCGGCGACGTTGTCGATCACGACGTGGTCGGCGGGGCCGTGGTCGACCCGCTCGCCGAGCAGCACCATCGGGGTGCCGTCGAGGTTGGCCAGGTCGTCGGCGGTGAGCGCCAGCGGGCTGAAGATCAGCCCGTCGATCAGGTGGTCGGTGATGCCGGCGGCGACCACCCGTTCCTGCTCGCGGCGACCGCCGGTCTGGTCGATCAGCACCGTCCAGCCCAGGTCGGCCGCGGCGCTGACCACGTGGCGCGCCAGCTCGGCGAAGTAGGGGATGTCGAGCTCCGGGACGGCCAGGGCGATCACCCCGGTGCGCCCCTTGCGGAGGTTGCGGGCGGAGAGGTTGGGCCGGTAGTTGAGTTCGGCGATCGCCTCCTCGACCCGGGCGCGGGTGTCCGGCCGGACGTGTACGTAACCGTTCACCACGTTGGAGACGGTCTTCACCGACACGCCGGCGCGCTCGGCGACGTCCTTCAGCCTGTGCCGCAACTCCGCAACCTCCCGCTGTAACCACCGGCACTCTACCGCTTAACGAACCCTTTACAACGTTGCCTACAACGTTGTAGAAAGCATGGACACCGGGTGAGCGGTGACTGCGGTCACTGCCCACCAGAAACGACGAAAGGTGACATCCGTGCGGACCGCGCAGCTGACGATCGACCCGGCGTTCGCGATCGGGCCGGCCGACCGGCGACTCTTCGGCTCCTTCGTCGAGCACATGGGCCGCTGCGTCTACGGAGGCATCTATGAGCCCGGCCACCGCGAGGCGGACGCCCTGGGCCTCCGGCGCGACGTCCTGGAGCTGACCCGCGAGCTCGGCGTCTCCCTGGTCCGCTACCCGGGCGGCAACTTCGTCTCCGGCTACCGCTGGGAGGACGGCGTGGGCCCGGTCGGCGACCGGCCGCGCCGGCTCGACCTGGCCTGGAAGACCATCGAGACGAACGCGTTCGGCCTGCACGAGTTCATGACCTGGGCCGCCGAGGCCGGCGTCGAGCCGATGATGGCCGTCAACCTGGGCACCCGCGGTGTGCAGGAGGCGCTCGACCTGCTCGAGTACAGCAACCACCCCGGCGGCACCCACCTGTCCGACCTGCGCCGCAAGAACGGCGCCGAGGACCCCTTCGGGGTCAAGCTCTGGTGCCTCGGCAACGAGATGGACGGCCCGTGGCAGGTCGGCCACAAGACCGCCGACGAGTACGGCCGGCTCGCCGCCGAGGCCGCGCGGGCCATGAAGATGATCGACCCGTCGATCAGCCTGGTCGCCTGCGGCAGCTCCAACCGGCGGATGCCGACCTTCGCCTCCTGGGAGGCGACCGTGCTGGAGCACACGTACGAGCACGTCGACTACATCTCCGCGCACACGTACTACGACCCCTCCGACGGCGACCGGGCCAGCCTGCTCGCCTCGGCCGTCGACATGGACAACTTCATCACCGAGGTCGTCGCCACCGCCGACCACGTGGCGGCGAAGCAGCGGCACCGCCGCAAGCTCAAGATCTCCTTCGACGAGTGGAACGTCTGGTACGAGGCCCGCCTCCAGGCCGACCTCGACCGGCGCGGCTGGGTCGAGGCCCCGGCGCTGATCGAGGACGACTTCAACGCCGTGGACGCGGTGGTGGTCGGTGACCTGCTGATCACCCTGCTGCGGCACGCCGACCGGGTCGGGGTCGCCGCGCAGGCGCAGCTCGCGAACGTGATCGCGCCGATCCGCACCCGCAACGGCGGGCCCGCCTGGCGGCAGAGCATCTTCCACCCGTTCGCGCTGACCGCCCGCTACGCCCGGGGCACCGTCCTGCGTACGGAGCCGATCTCGCCGCGCTACGAGACGAAGAAGTACGGGGACGTGCCGGTGCTGGACACCGTCGCCGTCCACGACGAGGAGACCGGCGAGCTGACCGTGTTCGCCGTCAACCGGGGCGACACCGACCTGGAGCTTCAGCTCGACCTTCGCGGGCTGCCCGGTCTGTCCGCCTCGTCACACCTGAGCCTCGCCGCCGGGGACGACCCGGAGGCGACCAACACCGAGGCGGAACCGGACAAGGTGACGCCCCGGGAACTGCACACCCCCACCCTCGACGCCGGCCGGTGCTCGGTGCGCCTGCCGGCCGTCTCCTGGAACGTGCTGCGCTTCGGTAACCGGCCCTGAGCAGGCACACTTCATCCCGTCCCCCAAGGAGAGATACAGCATGATCCACAACGAAATGAGCCGGCGACGGCTCCTCGGTCTCGGTCTCGGCCTCGGCGCCGCGGCCTCACTGACCCTGGCCGGCTGTGGCGGCGGCAGCGACTCCTCCGGCCCGGCGGCCGGCAACGGTGGTAAGGACTACACCGGCCCGAAGGTGGACCTGAAGCTCTGGAACGGGTTCACCGGCGGCGACGGCGAGATCTTCAAGACGCTGGTGAACCAGTTCAACACCGAGCACCAAAACATCGCGGTGTCGGTGGCGACGTACCAGTGGGAGGACTACTACAACAAGCTCCCGAGCGCCGCCTCCAGCGGCAACGGCCCGGACATCGCGGTCATGCACATGGACCAGCTCGCCACGTTCGCCGCCCGCGGCGTCATCACCGAGCTGGACGACGTGGCCACGACGCTGGGGCTGACCGAGAGCGACTTCGCCCCGACCGTCTGGAAGGGCGGCATCTACAACAACAAGCGGTACGGCATTCCGCTGGACATGCACCCGCTGGGCTTCTACTACAACAAGTCGGTGATGGAGAAGGCCGGGCTCGACCCGAACAAGCCGCCGACCACCCGGGACGACTTCACCGCCGCGCTGACCGAGCTGAAGAAGTCCGGGGTGCAGGGCTTCTGGATCAGCCCGTTCCAGTTCACCGGCGGCATGTCCTTCTACTCGCTGGTCTACCAGTTCGGCGGCAGCCTCTTCGACGCCGAGGTCACCAAGGCCACCTTCAACGCCGACCCGGCGATCGAGGCGTGCACCTGGATGGCCGACATGATCAAGCAGGGCCACTCCCCGTCGAACGTCGGCCAGGACGCCGAGTACCTCGCCCTGAAGAGCGGCAAGAACGCCTTCACGTTCAACGGCATCTGGCAGATCAACGACCTGAAGAAGAGCCCGGACGTCCAGTGGGGCGTGGCGCCGCTGCCGCAGATCGGGAGCAAGCCGGCCGCCTGGGCGAACTCGCACAACTTCACGATCGTGAAGCAGCGGGCGAACAACGCCAACAAGGTCCAGGCGTCGAAGGTCTTCATCAACTGGCTGAGCGAGCACTCGCTCGACTGGGCCAAGGGCGGCCAGGTGCCGGCCCGCAAGAGCGTCCGGGACGGCGCCGACTTCAAGGCACTGACCGAGGTGAACGCCCTCGCCCCCGAGCTGGACTACGCGGCCTTCCCGCCGGCGACCCCGGGTCTGGGCGAGGTCCTCACGACCTTCTACAACTCGTTCAACGAGGCCGTGCTGGGCAAGAAGTCGCCCAAGCAGGCCCTCGACGACGGTGTGTCCAAGGCCAACAAGCAGCTTGAGGACAACCGCAAGA
Source organism: Micromonospora sp. NPDC049366 (assembly GCF_044466625.1). Classification (NCBI taxonomy): domain Bacteria; kingdom Bacillati; phylum Actinomycetota; class Actinomycetes; order Micromonosporales; family Micromonosporaceae; genus Micromonospora; species Micromonospora sp. NPDC049366. The sequence continues at coordinate 423,432 of NZ_JBITMV010000001.1, read as the reverse complement.
AGTACGGGAGCTGATTCTCCGTGGCGGACGTGATCGAGGTCGGGGCGGCGCGCGGTGACGCGCCGCCCCCGGCGGCCAGTGCCGCCCGCCGACGCACCTCGGCGAACCGGACCGGTCGGGCGACGCCGTACCTGTTCCTCGCCCCCTACCTGGTTCTGTTCGGGGTGTTCGGCCTGCTGCCCATCGTGCTCGGCCTCTGGCTGAGCGTGCACCAGTGGGACTTCCAGCTGCCGAACCGGCCGTTCGTCGGGCTGGACAACTACAAGGAGTTGTTCTCCAGCGACTCGGCGGTCTACGGGGACTGGTGGCAGAGCATCCGCGCCACCGCGATCTTCACGGTGCTGTCGGTGCCGCTGCTGGTGGTGGTCCCGCTGGGGCTGGCGCTGCTGCTGAACCGCTCGTTCCCGGGCCGGACGTTCTTCCGGGCGGTCTACTTCGCGCCGTACGTGCTCGGTGTCGCGGTGATCGGTCTGCTCTGGCGGTTCCTGCTCGACGCCAACCTCGGTCTCGTCAACCGCCTCCTCGCCGTGGTGGGCCTGCCGTCGGACACGCCGTGGGTGACGGACGTGCCGTGGGCCTGGGTCTCGCTGGTCGGGGTGACCGTCTGGTGGACCTCCGGCTTCAACGCCGTGATCTACCTGGCCGGTCTCCAGGACATCTCGCCCGAGCTGTACGAGGCGGCGAAGGTGGACGGCGCGAACGCCTGGGAGAGGTTCCGGAACGTGACGCTCCCCGGCCTGCGTCCGGTGCTGCTCTTCGTGATGACGACCACCGTGCTCGCCTCGGCGAACGTGTTCGGCCAGTCGTTCCTGATCACCCAGGGCGCGCCGGGCACGGAGACCCGCACCGTGGTCTGGTACATCGTCGAGCAGGGGCTGCGGAACAACGACGCCGGCCGGGCCGCCGCGATGAGCATCGTCTTCGCACTGATGCTGGCCGTGGTGAGCCTCGCCAACTTCCGCCTCTTCCGCTACCGGGAAGACTGAGGGACCCGCCATGACGACGCCCACGTCCACCACGCCGTCGCACACCCTGCGCCGCGTCGGGCTCTACGCCATCCTCGTGGCGCTGGCCCTGGTCTTCCTCGTACCGCTGGTGTGGATGGTCATCACCTCGCTGAAGACCTACGACGGCGCCCAGCGGATCCCGCCGACCTGGCTGCCCGACCCGGCCTCCGGGTACGGCTACGAGCAGATCCTCAACAACTCCGCCAACCCGGTGCTGCGCTGGTTCCTCAACAGCATGCTCGCGGCCACCCTGCACTCGGTGCTGGTGCTGGCGACCGCCTCGATGGCCGCGTACGCCCTGGCCCGGATGCGGTTCCGGGGTCGCGGGGTGAGCTTCGCGCTGATCGTCGGGACGCTGTTCATCCCGCCGACCTCGCTGATCATCCCGAACTTCCTGATCGTCGACACGCTGAACTGGATCGACACCCTCGCCGTGGTGGTGGTGCCGGGAGCGGCGAGCGCGTTCGGGGTGTTCTTCCTGCGGCAGTTCTTCCTCTCCCTCCCGAAGGAGTTGGAGGAGGCCGCGGTGCTGGACGGCGCGAACCAGTGGCAGATCTTCTACCGGGTGGTGCTGCCGCTGTCGAAGCCGGCGCTGGCCACCCTGGCGGTGCTGTCGTTCCTGACCAACTGGAACGACTTCCTCTGGCCGATCTTCGTGCTGTTCAGCCCGGAGCGGCTGACCCTGCCGCCCGGCCTGGGTCTGCTCCAGGGCAGCTACGTGACCGACTACCCGGTGATCATGGCGGGTGCGGTGCTGGCGAGCGTGCCGGTGCTGATCCTCTTCGTGCTCGCCCAGCGGCACATCATCCAGGGCGTCTCCCGCAGCGGCCTGAAGGGATGACGGCCGGAACCCTCCGGCGGCGAGGCTCGGCGGCGGTCCTCGCCGTCGCGCTGCTCGCCGCCGGCTGCGGCAGCGGCGACGCCGGTGACAGCGCCGGCGAACCCACCCCCACGAGCACGGGAAGCGACGCGAGCATGTTCACGAACCCGGTCATCCGCACCGACGCCCCGGATCCCCAGGCGATCCAGGTGGGCGACACCTGGTACCTGTTCCACACCAACGCCGCCGGCCGCAACGTGCCGGTGCACACCTCGCCCGACCTGGTCGACTGGACGCCGGCCGGTGACGCGCTGCCGCGACTGCCGGAGTGGGCCGACCCCGGCAAGACCTGGGCGCCGGAGGCGATCCAGCTCGGGCCGGACCGTTTCGTCCTCTATTACACGGTGGCCGGGCGGGAGTCCGGGCGGCAGTGCGTCAGCCGCGCGGTGGCGAGCACGCCGCAGGGGCCGTACCGGGACGACTCGGCCGGCCCGCTGATCTGCCAGGCCGAGCTGGGCGGGGCGATCGACGCGAGCCCGTGGCGGGACACCGACGGAAGCCTCTGGCTGCTGTGGAAGAACGACGGCAACGCCATCGGGGTGGACACCTGGATCTGGTCGCAGCGCCTCTCGGAGGACGGCCTGAGCCTGGTCGGTGAGCCGACGAAGCTGCTCAAGCAGACCGAGCCGTGGGAGGGCACCCTGATCGAGGGGCCGTTCTTCCACCGGCAGGACGGGAAGCTCCACCTCTTCTTCGCGGCGAACGCGTACGACAGGGCCGAGTACGCCGAGGGCTACGCGGTCTGCGAGTCGCCGACCGGGCCATGCGTGAAGGCTCCGGAGAACCCGATCCTGCGGAGCAACGACGCGGCCTCCGGACCGGGCCACGCCTCGATGGTGGTCAAGGACGGCCGGACCTGGCTGCTCTACCACGCCTGGCCGCCCGGCCAGGAGGGCAGCGTCGACCCGGGCCGGCAGACGTGGCTGGACGAGGTGGTCTGGACCGACGGCCGGCCCACGGTGAAGGGCCCGACCGGCAGCCCGCAACCGCGCCCGTAACGCCCTGCGCCCGCGCGGAAAGAGTGGCTGCCCTGCAACGGGACAGCCACTCTTTGCTTGCACGGGGTGCGGACGAACGGAGTCAGGTGGCGGCGGGTTCGCGCGGGGACGGGGTGGCGGGGTCCTCGCGGCGGGCCAGCCGGTTCTTCCGGTAGCCGTAGCCGAAGTAGATCAGCGCGCCGAGCAGCATCCAGGCGGCGAACCGCAGCCAGGTCTCGACCGAGAGGTTGAGCATCAGGTAGAAGCAGGCCAGCGCCGAGACGATCGGCAGGACCGGCGAGAGCGGCACCCGGAACGGCCGCTCCAGCTCCGGACTCTTCCGCCGCAGGACGGGCACCGCGATGGAGACCAGCACGAACGCGCAGAGCGCGCCGATGCTGACCAGGTCGGCGAGCGCGGACAGCGGCAGCAGGCCGGCGAGCAGCGCGACCCCGACGGTCATGATCGCCGAGATCCGGTACGGGGTGCCCCAGCGCGGGTGCACCTCGGCGATCGACGGCGGGATCAGCCCGTCCCGGGCGATGGCGAAGCCGATCCGGCCCATGGCCACCAGGTCGACGAGGATGACGCTGGTCAGGCCGGCGATCGCGGCGATGGAGACGAGGACCGCCGCCCACCCGGCACCGACCGCCTCGAAGGCGGAGGCGATCGGGGCACCCCGATCGATGTCGGTGTAGCGCACCATGCCGACCACGACCAGCGAGACGCCGATGTAGAGCACGGTGGAGATCAGCAGCGTGCCCAGCAGGCCGAGCGGCAGGTCACGGCGGGGCTTGCGGGTCTCCTCGCCGAGGTTCGCCACGGCCTCGAAGCCGGTGTACGCGAAGAAGACCACGGCGGCGGCGCTGAGCACCCCGACGAACCCGAAGACGGACGGCTCCAGACCGAAGAGCGCCTGCGTGACGGGCTGCTTGATTCCGTCGTCGCCGGCCCCGGCGGGTTCGGACGGCGGGATGAACGGGGTCAGGTTGGCGGCCTTGACGAAGAACAGGCCGGCGACCACCACGAACACGCAGATCGCCACCTTGACCAGCACCAGCAGGTTGGTCACCCGGGCCGACTCCCGGATGCCGATGATGCCCACGATGCCGAGGATCAGCACGATGGCGATGGCCCCGACGTTGAGCACGCTGCCCTCCTCGCCGAACCAGGCGGTGGGCAGGTTGAACAGCTCGGCCAGGTAGCCGGACCAGCCGCGGGCGACCACGGCCGCGCCGAGCGCGAACTCCAGCAGCAGGTCCCAGCCGATGATCCAGGCGACGATCTCGCCCATCGTCGCGTACGCGTAGGTGTAGGCGCTGCCGGCGGTCGGCACGCTGGACGCCAGTTCGGCGTAGCAGAGCGCGGCGAGCAGGGCGACCACGCCGGCGATGGCGAACGAGATCACGACGCCCGGCCCGGCGCTGTCCCGCGCCTCGATGCCGGTCAACGTGAAGATGCCGGTGCCGATCACGATGCCGATGCCGAACCCGGTGAGGTCGAGTGCGCCGAGTCGTCGTTTCAGGCCGGGTCGGCCGTCGGTGCCGTCGGCCTCGCCCTGCGCGAGGACGTCCTTGATCGGTTTGGTACGCAGCACGGACACGCGCACTCCTCCCGCCGTGCGACCGCCACCCTGGCAGTCCGTGACCGGCGTTGCTACCCCGTCCGCATCAGCGCCAATCACCGCGCTCGGCGCCGATCGGTCACCCCGGTCCACGGCACCGGTCAGCGGGCCCGCGGCGGCCCGAACCGGGATGGAGCGGGCGTTCCGGGGCGCGGGTCTTGCGCACAGCGCGTACGGTATGAAAATTTTCTTCTAGCGGCAGATAGCCAACGGCGAATGTTGCCGAGGTGGCCGCCACCGAAACCGGGAGCCCCAACGAAGGGACACCGCATGAAGGCACCGCGCCTCGCAGCCGCCGGACTCGCCGCAGCGCTGCTCGGCTCGCTCCTCGTCACCACCCCCGCGACCGCCGCGCCCGACCGGGCCGACGCCGCCGCCACCACCTGCGTCACCGACCCGACCACCCCCAAGCGCCAGTTCCGCGCGCTCTGGATCGCCTCGGTGACCAACATCGACTGGCCCAGCAAGGCCTCCCAGACCGCGCCGGACCAGGTCGCCCAGCAGAAGGCCGAATACCTCGCCTGGCTCGACCTCGCCGAGCGACTCCATCACAACGCCGTCGTCGTCCAGGTCCGCCCGACCGCCGACGCCTTCTGGCCCTCGCCGCACGAGCCCTGGTCGGAGTACCTGACCGGCGTCCGGGGCCAGGACCCGGGCTGGGATCCGCTGGCCTTCCTGGTCGCCGAGTCGCACAAGCGCAACCTGGAGTTCCACGCCTGGTTCAACCCGTACCGGATCTCCATGCCGGCCCCGGGCGGCGCCGGCGCCGACCTGGACCAGCTCGCGCCGAACCACCCGGCCCGGCAGCACCCGGACTGGGCCTTCGCCTACCCGCCGGCTGGCGTGGCCGGCAGCCGGCTCTACTACAACCCGGGCATTCTCGAGGTCCGCGAGTTCGTCCAGACGGCGATGATGGACGCGGTCACCCGATACGACATCGACGCGGTCCACTTCGACGACTACTTCTACCCGTACCCGAGCGGCACCCACCAGGTGCCGGACGACGCCACCTTCGCCGCGTACAACCGGGGCTTCACCGACAAGGCGGACTGGCGGCGGGACAACATCAACCTGCTGATCCAGGAGATGAACGCCAAGATCAAGACGGCGAAGCCGTGGGTGAAGTTCGGGGTCAGCCCGTTCGGCATCTGGCGCAACGCCAGCGCCGACCCGCTCGGCTCGGACACCACCGGCAGCCAGTCGTACGACATCATCTCGGCCGACACCCGGACGTGGGTCAAGCAGGAGTGGGTCGACTACATCGTCCCGCAGCTCTACTGGTACATCGGGCAGTACCCGGCCGCCGACTACGCCCGGCTGGTGCCGTGGTGGGCGGAGACGGTCCGCGGCACCCGGGTGCAGCTCTACATCGGGCAGGCCGACTACAAGAGCGGCGACCCGGCGTACGGCACGTACTGGATGAACCCCCGCGAGCTGTCGGACCACCTGACGCTCAACCGGTCCTACCCGGAGGTGCTGGGCAACGTGCACTTCTCGGCCGTCCAGGTGCGGGCCAACCGGCTCGGCGCCACCGACATCTACGCGGCCGAGCACTACTCCCGCCCCGCCCTCGTGCCGACCATGTCGCACCTGCCGGCCAAGCCGTTGCTCTTCCCGGTGGTGACGCGGGCCGACCGGCAGGCGGACGGGGTCCGGCTCACCTGGCGTCAGCCGGCCGACGGCGTCGGCCCGCTCGGCACGGCCACGTCGTACGCGATCTACCGGCTCGACGGCACGAGACCGGCCGGACGCTGCGACCTCGCCGACGCGGCACACCTCGTCGACACCGTGCGGGCCACGGACGGCGGCACCCAGCACTGGGTGGACACCACGGCGGTGCCGGGCCAGCGCTACACGTACTACGTGACGGCGCTCGACCGGCTCGCCAACGAGAGCCCCGCGAGCCCGCCGGCCTTCGTCCACTGAGGCCGATCACCACCGACCGGATGCCCCGGGTGTCGCTGACGCTCGGGGCATTCGCCTGTTTCAACGCATGTCACCAATAGTTGGCACCGAGCACAGATTTACGTACGTCAGTTGATCGACACTCATGGGCACCGGTAACCAGCCGGTAACTTACCCCCCAGCCGCACACCCCCGCGGAGGTCCCCGTGCTGCCCAGACGTATCGCCACCCTCCTCACCTCGGGCACGCTCGCGCTGCTCGTCGTCCTCGGCCTCGCCTCCCCCGCCAGCGCCGCCGTCAGCCGCGAACAGAAGCTCGCCGTGCTCAGCAGTTGGACGCAGACCAGCGCCAGCAGCTACAACTCCTGGAACTCGGGCCGGCTCAACAAGGCCGCCTGGTCGGAGTACGCGTTCGACTGGTCGACCGACTACTGCTCGTCGAGCCCCGACAACCCGCTCGGGTTCACCTTCGAACTCTCCTGCTACCGGCACGACTTCGGATACCGCAACCACAAGGCGATGGGCGTGTTCTCCGCCAACAAGTCCCGCCTGGACGACGCCTTCTACGCCGACCTGAAGCGGGTCTGCGCCACGTACAACTCGGTCGTCCGGCCGGCCTGCCTGAGCCTGGCCTGGACCTACTACCAGGCGGTCAGCATCTTCGGCTCACCCGCGGCGGTCGACCCCGCCGACATCGAGCGGGCCGCGAAGATGAAGGCCGACGCGGAGCGCCGCGCCGGCCTGCGCGCCTGAGAACCGGGAGGGCCCGTGCCGCCGGAAGCCCGGCGGCACGGGCCCTCCGCCCGCCATCAGGCGCGCTCGGTCTGACCCGCCGGGCGACGCTGCGACTCCGGCTCCCCCTGCCGGGGAGCCGGGGGCCCCTGCATCGTCCGGAACCGCGTCGAGTCGGCCGCCAGGTCCGGGTGCTCCACGTCGAGCGCCAACGCCACCGCCTCGTCGAGCCCCAGCTCGGCGCCCTCGGCGTACGCGTCGTCGAAGGCCGTGTCACCCAGCATCCGGCGCAGCTCCGCCTGCTGGTCGGCCCAGTAGCCCCCGTAGATGCCCGGGGTGCAGCGCAGGTTGGCGCGGGTCGCCTGGGTGGCGCCGAAGAGCCGGGCGGCGGTGTGCGGATCGCCGCCGGCCAGACACCGCACCGCGATCGCGTTCAACGTGTCGCAGGCCCGGCCGTGGAAACCGTGGGTCATCCGCGACCGCAGCGCCACCAGCAGATGCTCGTGCGCGGCGATCAGATCGCCGCGGGACAGGGCGACCAGGCCGAGCAGCATGTCGACGGAGCGCCGCCCCCGCTCCACCGGACGCGCCGCCTCCACCGGACGCGCCGCCGCGAGCAGGTCCGCCGCCTCGTCCAGCGCGCCCCGGCGCCACAGCAGCTCGGCCAGGATGTAGACGGCGAGCAGCGCGTCCGGCAGCACGTCCTGACTGTGCGCCCAGTCGATGACCTCACGGCAGACCCGCTCGGCCTCGGCGAACTGTCCCATGTCGACCAGCGGCGCGGCCCGCCCGGCCAGCACCCGGGCCAGCAGACCCGAGTCGCCGGCCTGCCGCGCCGCCGCCTCCGCCCGCTGCGAGTAGCGCAGCTCCTCCGCGAACTCACCGTCCGCGCCGGCGTGCAGCGAATGCATGTGGTACGCCGCGGCCAGCTCCGCCTCCGGGATCCGCTCCCCCGTCTCGGCGATGCGCCCGTACAGGCGGAAGAGCCACAGCCGCCCCTCGCGGGCCAGCCCGCGCTCCCGCCACCACTGGTCGAGGCCACCGGCCAGCCGCAGCCCCGCCGCCGCGCTGCCCCCGGTCGCGCACCAGCGCAGCGCCGCCCGCAGCTCGCCGGCCAACGGGTCGAGCGCGTAGAGCGAGAGCGTGACCGGCCGTCCGTCGGGGCCGAGGTGCGCCCGCTCCAGCGCGTGCGCCGACCAGGCCACGTGCCGGTTCCGGGCGGCCTGCTCCTCCCCCGCCTCGGCGAGCCGGCGCGCCGCGTACGCCCGGATCGGGTCGAGCATCCGGTAGGTGCTCCCCGCCGCGTGCGGCTCGGCCAGCACCATCGACTTGTCCACCAGCACCGACAGCGGGTCGAGCGGGTCGTCGCCGAGCAGCCACTCCACCGTCGCCAGGTCCACCGGACCGGCGAAGACGGCCAGCCACCGCAGCAGCCGGGCGGCCCGGGGCCCGAGGGTCCGGTACGACCACGTGACCGTCGCCTGCATGGTGAGGTGCCGCTCGGTGGCGGACCGCTGCACCGCCCGGGTCGCCTGCGTCGGCGGGGAGGCACCGGCCGCGGCGGCCACCAGGTCCACGGTGTCCTGCTGGTTGCCCATCCAACCCCGGTCCACCGGCGGCGGCTCCGGCTCGTCCCGGCCGGCGTCCAGCGTGCCCAGCACGTCGTCGAGGCGCTCCGCGAGCTGACCCACCGACAGCACCCGCAGCCGGGCGGCGGCCAGCTCGATGGCGAGCGGCAACCCGTCGAGCCGCTGCACCACCCGCCGCAGGTCGGCCGACTCGGCCGGGTCGGGATGCCGGCCACCCCGGGCCGCCGCCGTCCGGTCCAGCAGCAGGGCCACCGCGTCGCTCTCCGCGCCGTCGTCGCACGGGTCCACCGACAGCGGCGGGATGCGCCACACCACCTCGCCCGGCAGGCCGAACGACTCCCGGCTGGTGGCCAGCACGCGCACGCCCCGACCGCCGGCGAGCAGCCGGGAGATGACCTCGGCCGAGGCGGCGGGCTGCGCGTCGCAGGTGTCGAGCAGGACCAGCATCCGGCGGGCCGCCGCGTACTCCACCAGGGTGTCCACCATCGGGCGACCCGGTTCCGGACGCAGGCCGAGCACCGCGGCGATCTCGAACGCCACCAAACCCGGGTCGGTCACCGCCGCGATGTCGACGAACCAGACCCCGTCCGGGTACGCCTCGACGACCCCCGACGCCAGCTCGACCGCGAGCCGGGTCTTGCCCGCCCCGCCCGCCCCCAGCACGGTGACCAGCCGGTGCTCCTCGACCAGCCGACGCAGCTCGGCGCGCTCGGCATCCCGGCCGATGAACGAGGTGACCTGGGTGGGCAGGTTGTGCGCCACCGCGTCGGCCGTACGCGGGCGCGGAAACTGCCGTTCCAGACCCGGCGCGACCAGCTGGAACAGGCGCTCCCGGTCGTCGAAGCCGCGCAGCCGGTGCAGGCCGAGGTCGAGCAGGGAGGCGCCGGACGGCAACGGCTCGGCCCGCCGTGCCGTGGACGCCGAGCACAGCACCTGGCCACCGTGCGCGGCGGCGGCGATCCGGGCCGCCCGGTGCACCTCGGGACTGGCGTACTCGCCGTCGCGCGGCTCGGCGTAGCCGGTGTGCAGACCCATCCGCACCCGGGGCGCGGCATCCGGATTCGGCCAGTCGTGGCCGGCCAGCGCCCGCTGCGCGGTGAGACAGGCGGTCAGTGCCTCGGCGGCGTCGGCGAAGGCGAGGAAGAACGAGTCGCCCTCGGTCAGCAGCTCCGCGCCACCGGTGCCGGCCAGCGTACGACGCAGCAGCCGGCGGTGTTCGCGCAGCACCGGGCGGTAATCCGGACCGAGCAGCTGAGCAAGTCGGGTCGAGCCCTCGATGTCGGTGAACACGAAGGTCACCCACCCGGTCGGGAGCTGGATCCGTTCCGCCATGCGTCGAACCTCCGCCCGTCACGTCGGGTTCATGCTGCCCGAAGCCGAGCGGTCACACATCGTGAGAACGGCCGGGCGGGCTCGGACCCAAAGTGCCACTCACCCCCGCCCCGGGCAAGGCCCGGCCCGCCGCTCGGCGGGTTGCGGAGCGGCCGGTGGAGCGTCAGCAGCCGCAGGCGCCGCCGCAGCAGCCACCCCCGGCGGGCGCCGGGGAGGCGCCGCCGATACCGGAGGAACCCCGCCCGGTGACCGCGACCGTGGAGAGCAACTTCACCGTGTCGGCGTGACCCTGGGGACACGCGGCGGGCTCGGTGGCCTGCGCCATCGGGCGGTTGACCTCGAAGGTGTCGCCGCAGGCGCGGCAGCGGAACTCGTACCGGGGCATGGCACCAGGGTACGTCCGGGCCTGACGTCCGTCGGGGCATGGGTGATACTCGACGGGTGGTGGACGGCGAGGACAGATCGACCCTTCGACCCCTGCGACCGGCCGCGCCGCTCGACGGGGCGCTCGCCGAATCCGGGGCGGCACCGGATCCGGCGCCCCGACCGGTGCCCCGGCCCCGCCGTCCCTGGCTGCGCTCCGAGACGCCGGACGCGCCGGAATCGGCCGGCCCGGCCGCCGCGGCGACGAGCGACCTGACGGCCGGGGCGGACCGGACAGAGCCGGTGGGTGCGGCCGAGCCGTCCGGCGCGGCGAGCGAAGCCCGGCCGACGAGCACGGCCGACGCGACGAGCACGGCCGACACGCCCGGCACGAGCGATACGACGAGCACGGCCGAGACGACGACTGCGGTCGATGCGACGACCGCGAGCGACTCGGCGGGCACGAGCGACACCACGCCGGTGAGCGCGGAGGGCACGACCTCGGTGGGCACGAGCGACGCGGCGGTCGGGGCGGCCACCGTGGACGGTACCGCCGCGACCGGCCCCGGCCGGCGGCACCGGACGCCGTTCGCGCACGCGCTACGCCTTCGTCCACGGCAGGCGGCGGCCACCGCCGCCCGGGCCACCCGCGCGTGGTCCCGGCGACCCAGCGGCCGGCTCACCCTGCCCGGCGTCTTCCTGCTGATCCTGGTCTTCGCGATGGCGGCGGCCGGCGCGGTGCTGGTCCCGGCGGCGGTCCGGGCACCTCGCCCCGTCGCGGTCGACGAGGGTGAAACGGCCGGTCTCCCGCCGGAGATCCGGCCGAGCGCGGTGCCGACCGGCCCGTCGGGCAGCCCGTCCGGGCTGCCCGGTGCCGGGTTGCCCACCTACCCCTACCCCACCGGCAGCGTGCCGCCGGGCGGGCCGGTGAGCGGCGTTGTCGGTGGTCGTCCGGCGGACGCGCTGGCCGGCTGGGCGCAGCAGGTCGGCGCCAAGGTCGGCATCCCGCCGGTCGCCGTGCAGGCGTACGGCTATGCCGAACTCGTGCTCGCCCAGACCAACCGCAGCTGCGCCCTGAGCTGGACCACGCTCGCCGCGATCGGGTCCGTCGAGTCCAACCACGGCCGGGCCAACGGCGCCCAGCTGGGCCAGGACGGCCGGGCCACCCCGGAGATCATCGGACTGCCGCTGGACGGTCGGGACGGCCGCATGCGGATCATCGACACCGACCGCGGCGTTCTCGACAAGGACACCACGTACGACCGGGCGATCGGGCCGATGCAGTTCATCCCGACGACCTGGGCGGAGGTCGGGGTGGACGCCGACAACGACGGCGTCAAGGACCCGCACGACCTGGACGACGCGGCTCTCGCCGCCGGCAACTACCTCTGCCGCAACGGGCGCAACCTGAGCATCGCGGAGGACTGGTGGAACGCCATCCTGTCGTACAACGACGTGCGCCGTTACGCCCAGGACGTCTTCGACACCGCCAACCGCTACGGGCAGGCGAGCCGTACGTGAAGTGATCGTCCGCCTACATTTGGAGAACTGGACACTTCCCCCAGGCTGCGGTAAGCGGCAAGCTAGACGGGTGATGGTGCGCGAGTGGGACCCCAGGACCGCGTCGTCCGCCGAGATCGCGTCGCTGCTGGACACGCTCAACGCGGTCCTCGCGGCGGATCTGCCGCAGGACCCGCCGTGGCGGGAGAGTTCACTGCGGGAATACCTCACCGAGGTGATGCCGGGCGAACGGCGGATCTCGTGGGTCGCGCAGGAGGAGCCGGGCACGAACGGGGCGCCGGGAGCGATCCTCGGTCAGGTGCAGGTGCTGCTGCTCGGCGACATCGGCGTGCTGGAGGTGCTGGTCCACCCGTCCGCCCGACGCACCGGTCTCGGGCGTGACCTCGTCCGCACGGCGGCCCGCCGGGTCTACCAGGAGGGCTTCTCGGCGATCGGCGTCGAGGTGGTCGGCGACACCCCGTCCGTGGCGTTCTACGAGTCCCTCGGGTTCACCCGGGAGTACGTCGAGACCCGCAGCGTGCTCGACCTGTCCGTGGTGGACTGGGCCGAGCTGGCCGAGATGGCGACGGGCATCGGCGCGGGCTACCACGTGGAGTTCCACCCGGGCGGTCCGCCGGACGAGCTGATCGAGGCGTACGCGCGGGCGAAGGCCGAGGTGCGCGACGTCGACGACGGTGAGCTGCGGCCGAGCTCCTACGACCCGGAGCGGCTGCGGGACAGCCTGGACTGCCTGCACCGGCGGGGCATGAAGCCGTACATCGTGCTCGCCCTGCACGAGCAGACCGGCGAGGTCGCGGGCCTGACCGAGGTGGTGGTGCCGGCGCAGCACCCGACCCGGGCCGACCAGTACGACACGATCGTCGTGCAGGACCACCGGGGCTACGGCATCGACCGGGCGATCAAGGCACGGATGCTGCTGGAGCTACGGTCGGCGGAGCCCGACCTGGCCGAGGTGCAGACCTGGAACGCGCAGGCCAACGAGGCGATGCTGAAGGTCAACGCCGAGCTGGGCTACCGCCCCGACCGGGACTGGTGTGAATACAGCGTGGACGTGGCCGACCTGGTGCACCGCCTCGACGCGTCACGCTGACCGGCAGTTCACGAAACTGTCCCACGGGGGATGGACGCTGGCCACTGTGTGCCCTTAACGTGCGTTAGTTCACCGTCCACCCATCGTGGAGGCCTTATGCGCCCGCGCCGCACCCTCGCCGCGCTCGCGACCGCCGCCGTCACCGCCACGGCCATCGTCGGCACGCCCGCCGCGGCCGTCGCCGCGCCCACCGACCTGTTCATCTCCGAGTACGTCGAAGGCTCGTCGAACAACAAGGCGATCGAGTTGTTCAACGGCACCGGGTCGGCGATCGACCTGGCCGCCGGCGGCTACCAGCTCGCGATCTACTTCAACGGCTCCACCACGGCGACCGCCTTCGCGCTGACCGGGACGGTCGCCGCCGGGGACGTGTTCGTGTTCGCCGCCGCCTCGGCCTCGCCGGCGATCCTCGCCCAGGCCGACCAGACCTCCGGCGCCGGCCTGTTCAACGGCGACGACGCGGTCGTGCTGCGCCGGGGCGCCACGGTGCTGGACTCGATCGGCCAGGCCGGCGTCGACCCCGGCACCGAGTGGGGCAGCGGCCTCACCAGCACGGCGGACAACACCCTCCGTCGGCTCGGCACGGTCACCTCCGGTGACACCGACCCGTCGGACGCGTTCGACCCGGCCGCGCAGTGGGCCGGCTTCGCCACCGACACCTTCGACGGCCTCGGCGCGCACAGCGTCGACGGCGGTGGCCCCGTCGACGCGCCGGCCACCCTCGACTGCGGCCCCGCCCTGGTCACCCCGGCCGGCACCGCGGCGACCCGGGAGGTCACCGCCACCGACCCGGACGACACGATCGTCGACCTGGCGGTCACCGGCATCAGCCCGACCCCGGCCACCGGGTCGATCAGCCGCACCGCGGTCACCCCGGCCGACGGGGTGGGCGGCATCGCGCGGGCCACGATCGCCACGAGCGCCGACCTGACCGCCGGGGCGTACACGGTCACGGTGACCGCCACCGACGCGGACGGCGGCACCGCCGCGTGCAGCCTCGCGGTGCAGGTCACCCGGGAGCTGACCGTGGGCGAGGTGCAGGGCCCGACGACCGACACCGAGGCCGGGCCCGCCGACCGTTCGCCGCTCGCGCCGGCCAGCGGCAACGGCACGAGCAGCCTGCTGTACGACGTCCGTGGGGTGATCACCCAGCTCACCCTGGCCCGTGACTCGTCGGGCCGGGACCAGCGGGGCTTCTTCCTGCAGAGCCGCCGCGACGCCACCGACGGCGACCCGGCCAGCTCGGACGGCATCTTCGTGTTCATGGGCTCGTTCACGTCGCTGATCGGCGGCTACGTGCCGACGGTCGGCGACGAGGTGGTGCTCCGCGCCCGGGTGTCGGAGTACTACAACATGACGCAGCTCTCCAGCGCGTCGCTGGTGCGCAAGCTGGCCGAGGGGCTGGACGTGAACACCGTGGTCGAGGTGACCGACGCGGTGCCGCCGGCCGACCTGGCCGCGGCCGAGCGCTTCTGGGAGCGGCACGAGGGCGCGCGGCTGCGCGTACGGGCCGGGAGCGGCGCGGTGAGCGGGCGGGACGTATTCGCCTCCACCGCCGACGCCGAGCTCTGGGTGGTCGACCGGGACGACCCGCTGCTGGACCGCGCCGACCCGTACGCCCGCCGGGTGTTCCGGGACGCGCACCCGCTGGACAACGACCCGACGCGGCTGTTCGACGACGGCAACGGCCAGCGGATCCTGCTCGGCAGCATGGGCGTGAAGGGGACCAGCGGCGACAGCACCACGCTGGTCGCGCCGGCGCACACCTTCGACACCCTCCGGCAGGACGCGTTCGGCGGTCTCTACTACTCGTTCGAGAAGTACGGCGTGCAGGTCGAGGGGGCCGAGTTCGCGGCCGGAGCCGACCCGTCGAAGAACAACCCGCCGAAGCCGGCCGACCGGTCCGCGGAGGTGGCCGTCGCCACGTACAACGTGGAGAACCTGTACGACTTCCGGGACGACCCGTTCGACGGCTGCGACTTCACCGGCAACGCGGGCTGCCCCGGCGTGAGCCCGCCGTTCGACTACGTGCCGGCCGGCGAGGCCGACTACCAGGAGCACCTGACGTCCCTGGCCGACCAGATCGTCCGGGACCTGCACGCACCGGACCTGATCCTCGTGCAGGAGGCGGAGGACCAGGACATCTGCACGGTCAGCGGAGCCGCCCTGACCTGCGGAGGCACCGACAACGCCGACGGCGCGCCGGACACGATCCAGGAGTTAGCGCTCGCGGTGCGGGCCGCCGGCGGTCCGGCGTACGCCGCCGCGTACGACCGCACCGGCGCGGACGCCCGCGGCATCACCGCGGCGTTCCTCTACCGCACGGACCGGTTGAGCCTGGCCCCGGCGACCGCCGGTGACCCGGTGCTCGGCGCGGCGCCGACCGTCCAGTACCGGGCGGCAGGGCTGCCGGCGAACGCCGACGTGCAGAACCCGAAGGCGCTCAACGCCCTGCTCCCGGCCGACGTGGACACCTCGACGGGCCGGGACGGCGACAACGTCTTCACCCGGGCCCCGCAGGTCGGGAAGTTCACCGTGGCGGCCGCGCCGGGCGCGGCCGAGCGGTTCACCCTGTGGGCGGTCAGCAACCACTACTCGTCCGGGCCGGACAGCCGGGTGGGGCAGCGCCGGGAACAGGCCGCGTACGGCGCGGCGATCGTCACCGCGATCGAGGCGTCCGACGCGAACGCCCGCGTCGTCTACGGCGGCGACCTGAACGTCTTCCCCCGCCCCGACGACCCGATCGCCACGGCCGCCCGGCCGACCCCGTCCGACCAGCTGGCCCCCCTGTACGCGGCGGGCCTGCGCAACCTGTGGGACGACCTGGTCGCCGAGGTGCCCGCGTCGGCCTACTCGTACAGCTACGAGGGGCAGGCGCAGACGCTCGACCACCTGTTCGTCAACGAGGCCCTGCACCGGGACCTCGTGCAGGTGCGGGCGGCGCACATCAACGCCGACTGGCCGGCCGAGCACACCGCCGACGGCTCACGCGGCTCCAGCGACCACGACCCGCAGGTCGCCCGGTTCCGGTCCCGTGCCGCGCTGACCGTCGCCGACACGTCGGTGGTCGAGGGTGACAAGGGCACCCGGGAGTTGACCTTCACCGCCACCGTGTCCCGGCCGCTCTCCCAGCCGGTGCTGCTCTGCGCCGCCACGTACGGCACCACGGCGCAGGCCGGGTCGGACTACGACCCGTACGTGGGCTGCAAGGTGCTGCCGGCGGGGCGGACGTCGCTCACCTTCCCGGTGACGGTCAACGGTGACCGCAAGCGGGAGGCCGACGAGAAGGTGACCCTGCTGGTGGCCGGTGTGCCCGGCCTGGAGCTGCGCGACCCGCTGGCGACGGGGACCATCCGCGACGACGACTGACCCACCCTGCGTCGACGGCCCGTCACCCCGACCGGGGTGGCGGGCCGTCACTCGTCGGTGCGCCGGTGGACGACCGGCTCGTCGTCGCGGGCCGGCCTCAGTAGCGCTGGCGGAGCAGCTGCGCGGCCTCGACCGCCCAGTAGGTGAGGATGACCTGGGCGCCGGCCCGGCGGATCGAGGTGAGCGTCTCCAACATCACCCGCTCCCGGTCGATCCAGCCGTTCGCGGCAGCCGCCTCGACCATCGCGTACTCGCCGGAGACCTGGTAGGCGGCGACCGGGACGTCGACCGCGGCGCGGACCGCGGAGACCACGTCGAGGTACGGCAGCGCCGGCTTCACCATCACCAGGTCGGCACCCTCGGCCACGTCGAGCGCGACCTCGCGCAGCGACTCCCGCAGGTTGGCCGGGTCCTGCTGGTAGGTCCGCCGGTCACCTTCCAGCGCCGACTCGACGGCCTCGCGGAAGGGGCCGTAGAACGCGGAGGCGTACTTGACGGCGTACGCCAGCACGGCCACGTCCTGGTGCCCGGCGGCGTCGAGCGCCCGGCGCACCACGCCGACCTGGCCGTCCATCATCCCGGACGGCCCGACCATGCCGACCCCGGCGTCGGCCTGGGCCACCGCCATCTCGGCGTACGCCTGAAGCGTCGCGTCGTTGTCGACCTCGCCGGTCGGGGTGAGCAGGCCGCAGTGCCCGTGCGAGGTGAACTCGTCCAGGCAGAGGTCGCTCATCACGACGGTGGAGTCGCCCACCTCGGAGACGACGTCGCGGATGGCGACGTTCAGGATCCCGTTCGGGTCGAGCCCACCGGAGCCGGCCGGGTCACGCTCGGCGGGCACCCCGAAGAGCATGATGCCGCCGACCCCGGCCTGGACCGCCTCGACGGCGGCCTTGCGCAGCGAGTCCCGGGAGTGCTGGAGCACCCCCGGGAGCGAGCTGATCGCCCGGGGCTCGGTCAGGCCCTCCTTGACGAACATCGGCACGACCAGCTCGGCCGGGTCGACGCGGGTCTCGGAGACCAGCCGCCGGAGCGCCGGGGTGCGGCGCAGCCGGCGGGGCCGGATCTCGGGGAACGGCATGGGTGCCTCCTGAACGACTACCGGAACCTCAGGGCGGTCGGCCCCTGCACCTTCGAACCGCGGCGCTGCTTGGCCGGCATGGCGGCAAGCTTCTCCCGCAGCTCGACGGCGTAGGCGGCGAGCGCCTCCACCAGATCGGGCACCGAGGCGTGCTGCGGCTGGACGTCGACCCGCAGGCCGAACTCCGTCGCGGTCTCCGCCGTCTTCGGGCCGATGACGGCAACAACGGTACGCGCGTGCGGCTTGCCGGCGATGCCGACCAGGTTCCGGACGGTCGAGGACGAGGTGAAGAGCACCGCGTCGAAGCCGCCCGACTTGATCGCGTCGCGGATCTCGGCCGGCGGCGGGGCCGCCCGGACGGTCCGGTAGGCGGTCACGTCGTCGACCTCCCAGCCACGCTCGGTAAGCCCGGCGGCGAGCGTCTCGGTGGCGATGTCGGCGCGCGGCAGCAGCACCCGGCCGACCGGGTCGAGCACCTCGTCGTGGGGCGAGAACTCGGCCAGCAGCCCCTCGGAGGACTGCTCCCCGGACGGGATCAGCTCCGGCTGGATGCCGAACGCGCGGACCGCGTCGGCGGTCGCCTCACCGATGCAGGCGATCTTGACGCCGCCGAAGTGTCGGGCGTCCAGGCCGTGCTCGCCGAACTTCTCCCAGACCGCCCGGACGGCGTTGACCGAGGTGAAGATCACCCAGGCGTACCGGCCGTCGACCAAGCCCTTGACCGCCCGCTCCATCTGGGCCGGGGTGCGCGGCGGCTCGACCGCGATGGTCGGCACCTCGCACGGGATGGCCCCGTACGCGCGCAGCCGGGCGCTCATCACGCCGGCCTGCTCCTTGGTGCGGGGCACCAGCACCTTCCAGCCGTACAGCGGCCGGTTCTCCCACCAGCTGAGCTTGTCGCGCTGGCTGACGCCGGCACCGACGGTGAGCACCACGCGCCCGGTGAAGCCGAGCGCGGCGGCGACGAAGCTGTCCACGGTCGACGTGGTCGTGTACTGGGTCTCACCGGTGCCGTCGCCGGTCACCGCGACCGCGGTGGCGCCGTCGAGGCCCGCGGCGAGCAGCCCGTCGCGGACGGCGGCGAGGTCACCGGCGTCGACCGCGATCGCGAGGGAGCCCCGGCCGACCGCTGCGGCGAGCGCCTCGAAGTCCAGCGCGCTGACGTCCTCGACGTCGGCGGCGGTGCGTACGCCCGGCAGCGGCACACCGGCGTAGGTGGCGACGCCCTCGGCCTGGCCGACACCCGGCACGACCTCGAAGTGCGCCGCGGTGCGGGCGACGGCCTGCACCTCCTTGACCACCGAGTCGTGGCCGAACGGGTCCCCGGCGACCAGGTGCACGGCGTTCTGCCCGGCGCGGGCCGCCGAGATCAGCACCTTCGCCACGTCTCCGGGCGCGCCCTCCGCCGGCGTGAACTCGGCGTCCTCGCGGGCTTCGGCGCGGACGACGGCGAGCAGCGACTCGGGTACTCCCCGGTCGTACACCACCTGGTCGGCGTCGACCAGGGCGTCGTGCGCCCGGCGGGTCAGCAGGCCCGGGTCGCCGGGACCTGCCCCGACGAACGCGATACGGCCTACGGGCTTACGGGTGCGGGTCATTCTGTGCTCCCAAATTGCTGGGTCCCCGGACCGGTGGGTCCTTCGTGGCCGAGGATCGAGTCGGCGCCGAGGTCGAGGAGTTCGGCGGCGAGTGCCTTACCGATCTCCGCGGCGTCGGCGGGCGTTCCGGTGCGGGACAGCCGGAGGTCACGCGTGCCGTCCGGGCTGATCACCGCCCCGCGCAGGTAGATCTCTTCACCGGCGTCGCCCTCGGCGACCTCGGCGTAGGCGGCGACCGGTGCGCTGCACCCGGCCTCCAGGGTGGCCAGCAACGCCCGCTCCGCGGTGATCGCGGCGCGGGACGGTGCGTGGTCGAGCACGGCGAGCAGCTCGACCAGGTCCGGGTCGTCGACGCGGCACTCCACGGCCAGCGCGCCCTGGGCGGGCGCGGGCAGCATGAGCATCGGGTCGAGCGTCTCGGTGATCTCGCCGGCCCGCCCCAGCCGGGCCAGTCCGGCCCGGGCCAGGACGACCGCGTCGAGGTCGGCGACCGGGCCGAGCACCCGGCCCAGGCGGGTGTCCACGTTGCCGCGGATCGGGGTGACCTCCAGCTGCATCCCGAGGGCGTGCAGCTGGGCGATGCGGCGCAGGGCGCCGGTGCCGACCGTCGCGCCGGGCGGCAGTTCGGCGAGCGTACGGCCGTCCCGGGCGACCAGCGCGTCACGCGGGTCCTCGCGGGGCGGCACCGCCGCGATGTGCAGCCCGGGGGCGCCCGCCGTGGGCAGGTCCTTGTAGGAGTGCACGGCGAAGTCGATGGTGCGGGCGGCCAGCGCGTCCCGCAGGGCCGACACGAAGACACCGACGCCGAGCCGGTGCACCGGCGCGGTGGAGCGGTCGCCGGCGGTGACCACCTCGACCAGCTCCACGGGGCGCCCGGTGGCCGCGGTGAGGGCCTCGGCGACGTGGCCGGACTGGGCCATCGCGAGGGCGCTGCCGCGGGTGCCGAGGCGCAGGGGGGCGGTCATCGCTCACCTCCGGTTGACGGGGCGGGTTCGGTCTCCACGACGTCGGGGACGGTGTCGACCGGGGACGTCTGCGGGACCTGGAGGTCGAACAGCTCGCGGAGCAGGGCCGCGTACTGGTCACCGCCCGGTTCGGCGGCGAGCTGCCGGACCCGCACGGTCGGCTGGTGGAGCAGCCGCTGCACCACCCGGTGCACCGTCCGGGCGACCTCGGCGCGCTGGTCGTCGCTCAGGTCGGGGCGGCGCTGGGCGAGCCGGCGCAGTTCGGCGGTGACCACGTCGTCGGCGCGACCGCGCAGGGCGGCCACGGTGGGCGCGACGTCGGCGCCGCGCAGCCAGGTGAGGAAGCCCTCCAGCTCGGTGGTGACGATCCGCTCGACGGCGGCGGCGTCGGTGGCGGCCGGCCCCTCGGCGACCAGGGCCGCCATGCGGTCGATGTCGATCACCTCGACGCCCGGCAGGTCGCCGACACCGGCCTCCACGTCGCGGGGGACGGCGAGGTCGAGCAGGACCAGCGGCCCCCGTGCGGGGTCGCGTTCGGCCAGCGCGCGGGTCACCACCGAACGGGTGAGGACCGGTTCGGTGGCCGCGGTCGCGGCGACTACGATGTCCACTGTGGAGAGCGCGGTGGCCAGCTCGGCCAGCGGAAGGGCGGTGGCCCCGTACGACTCGGCGAGCCGGGCGGCCCGATCGGCCCCCCGGTTGGTCACCAGGAGCGGCGCGGCGCCGCTGCGGGAGAGCGTCGCCACGCCCAACGAGCCCATCGCACCCGCACCCACCACCAGGGCGGGTCGGCCGGCCAGGTCACCGTCGAAGTGACCGGCGGCCAGCTCCAGCGCAGCGCTGACGACGCTCTGTCCGGCCCGGTCGATGCCGGTCTCGGCGTGCGCCCGCTTGCCCACCCGCAGCGCCTGCTGCATCAGCTCGTGCAGCAGCCGGCCGGCCGAGTCGGCGTCGGTGGCCCAGTGGTACGCGTCCCGCAACTGCCCGAGGATCTGCGACTCGCCGACCACCATCGAGTCCAGCCCGGTGGCGACCCGGAAGACGTGGTTGACGGCCGCGGCGTCGTAGTGCACGTAAAGGTGGTTGGCGAGCGCGGTGGGCGAGCAGTCCGCGTGTTCACCGAGGACCTGGCAGATGTCGCCCAGCCCGCCGTGGAAACCGGACACGGCGGCGTAGACCTCCACCCGGTTGCAGGTGGAGACGACGACCGCCTCGCTCACGTACGGCTGCGCGATCAGCCGCTCCAGGGTGCGGGTGAACTCGGCGGGGGGCACCGCCAGCTGCTCCAGCGTGGCGACCGGCGCCGTGCGGTACGACGCGCCGACGACGAGCAGTTTCACGGGCCGATCGCCTCCTGGGTGTCGGTGGCCGCGAGCCCGCCCGGCAGAGCCGTGAGGGCGGACCCGCCGGTGGCGGGCAGCGCGGTCAGCGACGCCTTGCGGTGCTCGTGGAAGGACAGGATCTGCAACTCGATGGCGAGGTCGACCTTGCGGACGTCGACCCCCTCCGGGACTGAGAGTACGCAGGGTGCGAAGTTCAGAATGCTGGTCACGCCGACCGCGACCAACTGGTCGGCGACCCGCTGGGCGGCGGCGGCCGGCGTGGCGATCACGCCTATCGCGATCGACTCCTCGGCGGCGATTCTCGGCAGGTCGTCGACGTGTTGGACGACCAGACCGCTGATCTCCTCACCCACCCGGGCGGGGTCGGCGTCGAGGAGCGCGGCGATCCGGAATCCGCGGCTGGCGAACCCGTCGTAGCCGGCCAGAGCGTGACCGAGATTACCCACGCCGACCAGGGCGACGGCCCGCCGCTGGGTGAGCCCGAGCACATATTCGATCTGCTCGATCAGCAGTGTCACGTCGTAGCCGACGCCGCGGGTGCCGTACGAGCCGAGGTGCGAGAGGTCCTTGCGGAGCTTGGCGGAGTTGACCCCGGCGGCGCTGGCCAGACCCTCGCTGGAGACCGTCTCGTGACCGGTGTCGGCGAGGTTGTGCAGCGCGCGCAGGTACTCCGGGAGCCGCGCGACGGTCGCCTCGGGCAGGTCCGGTAGCGCCGGTACGGCACCGGCGGCGCGGTCGGGCGCGCCAGGGTGACGGTGCTGACTCATGAGACTCCGTGCGGTGCGATCCTCGGCCAACTCCGCCGGTCGGCCGCTTCGGGGCTCCCGCTGGCGACCGAGATTGCCGGCTGTGCTAGCAGGGCGCGTCGGAACAACAGGGTAGGCGCTTGTGAAGACGCGCACAAATCGCGATCTTGTCAGGTCGCGACGCGCCCCCACCTGGCCCTCCGTTCCCGCAAGATCAATCCGGCGACCTCCGCCGGCGCCGCGCGGCAATTATTGCTCAATCCCGACTTCTCTGACCAATCCCGCGCCGCGCGTCCCGCCCCCTTCCCGCCCCCGCGATCGTGCGGTTTCCGCCCCGGCGCAAGCGGCATTCCGGACGCGTCCGGGGCCACGAGCGCACGATCGCGGGAAGAGCCGGCGGGCACGGTAGGGGCAGCACTACGGTGCACCGGGTGGCCGGCGGGATGGGACGACCGGTCCGACGCTCCTAGCCTTTGGGCATGACCGCCGTCTCGACCGCCGACCAGCCGATGCTGGCGCCGAGCATCCCCCGACAGCTCCTCCTCGACTCCGGGTACGTGCTGCTCGGGCTCCCGCTCGCGCTGGCCGGCTTCGTCGTCCTGCTGGTGGGCTCCGCGCTCAGCGTCGGCCTCGTGGTGACGGTGATCGGGCTGCCCATCCTCAGCGGCACCCTGCACGCCGCCCGGGCCTTCGCCGACATCGAACGGCTCCGGCTGCCGGCGGTGCTGCGGCAGCCACGGATCCGTCCGCACTACCGGACGCCGGAGCCGGGGGCCAGCGCGTGGCGGCGGATCTTCGTGCCGATCCGGGACGCCCAGTCGTGGCTCGACCTGGCGCACGGCATCCTCCGGCTGATCGTGGCGATCGCCACGTTCGTGGTGACGCTGGTCTGGTGGGCCGGGGCCGTCGCCGGCACCCTCTACTGGGCGTACGACTGGGCGCTGCCGCGCGGCGGCCCGGACGACACGGACCTGGCCGAGCTGCTCGGCCTGGGCGGGTCGGCCGCCGCGCGGGTCGGCCTGCACAGCGCGATCGGGCTGTTCTTCCTGATCACCCTGCCGATCGTGGCGCGCGGCTGCGCGCTGATGCAGGCCGGTTTCGCCCGGGCGATGCTCACCGGGGTCGCCGAGATGCGCGACCGGATCACCGTGCTGGAGGAGCAGAAGCGCGCGGCCGTCTCAGCCGAGGCCGCCGCGCTGCGCCGGCTGGAGCGGGACATCCACGACGGGCCTCAGCAGCGGCTGGTCCGGTTGGCGATGGACCTGAGTCGGGCCCGGCAGCAGCTCGCGTCCGACCCGGAGGCCGCCGGCCGGACGCTGGACGAGGCCGTCGCGCAGACCCGGGACACCCTCGCCGAGCTGCGGTCCCTCTCCCGGGGGATCGCCCCGCCGATCCTGGTGGACCGGGGCCTGCCGAGCGCCCTGGCCGCGCTCGCCGGTCGCGGGCTGATCCCGATCGAGCTCCAGGTGGACCCCACCCTCGGCACCCCCGGCGGCCGGCTCGACCCGGCGGTGGAGAGCACGGCGTACTTCGTGGTGGCCGAGGCGCTGACCAACGTCGCGAAGCACAGCCGGGCGACCGCCTGCCAGGTGGGGGTCGAGCGGGCGGAGAGCCGGCTGACGGTCAGCGTGGGCGACGACGGGCAGGGCGGTGCGCACCTGGCGAAGGGTCACGGACTGGTGGGGATCGCCGACCGGGTCCGGGCCGCCGGCGGCGAGCTGCGCGTCGTCAGCCCGGCCGGCGGCCCCACGGAGATCCGCGCGGAGCTCCCACTGTGAGCCCGACGTGCTAGACAACACAGCCATGCGGATCGTGATCGCGGATGACGCCGTCCTGCTCCGGGAGGGGCTGGTGCGGCTGCTCACCGAGAGTGGGCACGAGGTGGTCGCGGTGGTCGGCGACGGCGACGCGCTGGTGGAGGCGGTCGTGGCCCACCGGCCGGACGTGTCGATCGTCGACGTGCGGATGCCGCCGTCGCACACCGACGAGGGGCTTCGGGCGGCCGTGGAGGCCCGCCGACTGGTGCCGCGGAGCCCGGTCCTGGTCCTCTCCCAGTACGTCGAGGTCTCGTACGCCGACGACCTGCTGGCCACCACCGGCGGTGCCGGCGGCGGCGGGATCGGCTACCTGCTCAAGGACCGGGTGGCGGCGATCGACGAGTTCCTGGACGCGCTGAACCGGGTGGCGACCGGCGGCACGGTCCTCGACCCGGAGGTGGTCGGTCAGCTCTTCGCCCGGCGGCGACGCGACGACCCGCTGCGTGAGCTGACCCCCCGCGAGCGGGAGGTGCTCGGGCTGATGGCCGAGGGGCGGTCGAACACCGCCATCGCCCGCACGCTCGTGGTGAGCGACGGCGCCGTGGAGAAGCACGTCCGCAACATCTTCACCAAGCTCAACCTGCCGCCGGACACCGAGCAGCACCGCCGGGTCCTGGCCGTCCTGACCTACCTCCGCAACTGACCCGCGGCTCCGCCCCGTGATCATGAAGTTGTCGCCCCGCCGCCTCGGCGTGTCGGCGCGACAACTTCATGATCGACGAGCGGAGTCGCGGTCAACCGAGGGTGCGGGCCAGGGTGACGGCCTCGGTCAGGGTGTCGGCGACCGGGTGACCGGAGGCACGCAGACGGGCCGGGTCGGTGAACCCACCGGTGTAGAGCACGGCCCGGCCGCCGACCGCGCTCGCCGCGTCCGCGTCGTCGAGGGAGTCGCCGATCAGCACCACCGAGCCGCCGTCCAGGCCCAGCTCGGCGAGGTGCCGCCGGAGCGACTCCGCCTTCCGGTCACCGCCGACGGTGCCGCGCAGCCCGTCGACCCGCAGGAAGTGCGACGTGAGCCCGTACGTGTGCACGGTCGGCACGAGCTCCTCGTGGAACCACATGGACAGCAGCGACTGGCCGCCCGGCCACGACTCCATCGCGGTGCGCGCGTCGGCGGCCAGCTCGCAGGTCGTCAGCCCGCTCCGGTACGCCTCGTGGAAGATCTTGTCCAGCCGGCCGAACTGCTCGTCGTCGACCGCCTGCCCCAGCACCTCGGCGTAGTAGTCGGCGACCGGCCGGCGGAACCGCACCCGGTGTTCGTCGGCCGTCACCGTCGGGCCGCCGACGGTGGCGAAGGCGGCGTTGGTGGACGCCACCACGAGGCTGAGGTCATTGAGCAGAGTGCCGTTCCAGTCCCACACCAGGTGGGGGTGCGCAGCGGTCATCGGCGCACCCTATCTCGCACGTCTCACAGCTGAGGCGTGGTGAGGTCGCGCAGCAGCCGGTCCTCCTCGACCCGCCAGTAGCCGTGCTCCTTGCCGTCGAGCAGCACCACCGGGAGCCGGTCGCCGTAGTCGCGCTCCAGCTCCAGGTCGTCCGTGACGTCCCGCTCGACCCACCGGTCGCCGGTGACCGCGACCACCCGTCCCAGCGCCTCCCGCGCCTCGTCGCAGAGGTGGCACCCCGGCCGGGTGATCAGTGTGAGCCGGGCGTCACTGGACATCGGGCACCTCCGTACGCGGGGTGGGCGGGGCGGCCGCCGACCGGAGCTGGGTCTTGCGAACCTTGCCGATCACCGAGTGCGGCAGGGCGTCGACGAACTCGACGCCGGTCGGGCACTTGAACCGGGCGAGGTTCCGCGCGCAGTGGGCGAGCAGGTCCTCGGCGGTCACCGACCGCCCCGGCGCCCGCACCACGTACGCCCGCACAGTCTCGCCGGTCCGCGGATGCGGCACACCGAGTACCGCCGACTCGGCCACCGCCGGGTGCGTCCCGAGCGCCAGCTCGACCTCGTGCGGGTAGACGTTGAAGCCGTTGACCAGGATCAGTTCGCCGAGCCGGTCGACCAGGAAGAGGTCGCCGTCCTCGTCGGCGTACGCCACGTCGCCGGTCGCCCACCAACCCTCGGCGTCCGGGCCGCCCCGGCCGTCCGGCCAGTAGCCGTCGAAGAGGTTGGCGCCGCGGACCACGATCTGGCCGGGGTCGGTGCCCGGGGCCGCGTCGGAGAGGTCCAGCTCGTCCGGGTCGTCGTCGGGCTCCGCCACGCCGTCGCGCCACAGGTCCGTACCGTCGGCGCCGACCAGCCGCAGCTCGACGCCGGGCAGCGGCCGGCCGATCGATCCCGCCTTGGCCGCCCCGCCGACCAGGGTGGAGGTGAGCACCGGCGCGGTCTCGGTGAGCCCGTAGCCGACGTGCACCGGACGGCCGGCGACCTCGGCGAAGCGGGCGGCGACGGTCGGCTCCAGCGGCGCCGCGCCGCAGACCACCACCCGCACCGACGCCATCGCCGTGGCGAGCGCGCCGGCGTCCGCCGTGGACCAGGCGAGCACCATCGACGGTACGCCGACCAGCACGCTCGCCCGGTGCCGCGCGATCTCGGCGAGCCCGGCGTCCGGACCGGGCTCCTCGACGAGCAGCCCGGTCGCGCCGTGGTGGACGACCGCGCCGAGCGCCGAGTTCAGCCCGTACGCGTGGAACAGCGGCAGCGCCAGCAGCACGGTGTCGTCCGGCCCGACCACCGGCGGGTCGATCCGGTCCACCTGGTCGTGATTGGCCAGCAGCGCGCGGTGCGGGAGCATCGCGCCCTTGGGTCGGCCCTCGGTGCCCGACGTGTAGAGCAGCACCGCCAGGTCGGCACCGCCGCGCGCCGGGAACGCGTCGGCCCCGGTCGCCGGGTCGGCGGGTGTCTCCGGTGGGCTGGTGTGCACGGCGGTGAGCGCGGGCAGCTCCCCGGCGACCGTGGCGACCAGGTCGGCGACCCGCCGCGTCGCGATCAGCACCGACGCGCCGGAGTCGGCGAGCACGTGCCGCAGCTCCGGTGCCGTGAAGCCGGGGTTGACCGGCACGGCGACCAGCCCGGCGCGCAGGGCGCCGAGGTAGCTGACCACGAAGTCCGGTGTGTTGGGCAGGGCGATCGCCACCCGGGCCGGCGCTCCGGCCCGGTCCGGCCCGGGTGCCGTGGCGGCAAGGGCGCGGGCCGCCGCGCTGATCCGCTCGTCCAGTTCGGACCAGGTGACCGTCCGGTCGCGCCAGTGCAGCGCGGGTCGTTCACCGTGGGCGAGGGCCGCCCGGTGGGCCCGGTCGGCGAGGTTCGGCGCGGAGCTGCTCGCTGCGTCCTGCACGGTCGCTGAGTCTGGCACAGGCGGGCGGCCGGGGCCATGGTCGTCGGCCGGACGGTCGCCCGGACCGGCCGTCGTCGGCCGGACGGTCGATGGGGTGCCGTCGTCGTCGCGCCTCCGCCCCGGCAGTCCCGTGGACGGGACACAGTGGCGTCCACCGGCGGGCCAATCCGATCCCGTCGATGGGACGCGCGACACGCCAGGGACGCGTCGCACGCGGCGCTGTCGCGAAGCCGACCGACACACCCGGACGAGGTCCGCCATCATCGCCCTGACCAGGACTTCCAATGCGGACCATCGGAACCGCCGAAAGTCAACCACACACGACGGACAACCGGTCCGCCATGGGTGCGACACAGCGGGAAATACTTCGGCCCTGTGTAACGGACTTGCCACGCGCGGGTGACGTTGGCCCTATCATCACTCGGGTCGGCTCACCCCATTTGCCGTGAGTCGACACCCCTCAGCCCGAGGAGGCCCCCGTGCCCGTCAGCGCATTGGACCAGCACCTCAAGGGGACTTGCCGCCCGCCGGCATACCCCGGAACCGCCCTGCCCGACCGCGGCGCGCCCGCCCGGGCCGGGATCGCGGCGTGCCGGTCGGCCCGCTTCATCGTCCACGGGACGGGGGCGGCGCGGTGACGACCTTCGGTTACGCGGACCGTCCGCTCGGGCTGACCGGCCCGACCACCCGGGCGACGATGAACGAGCGCCCCATCCCCGGTCACGGCACCGCAGAGGACACCGGCGGCCTCGCTGTCCACGGTGAGAGCGCCGCCGAACGCGTCCGCAACCGGCCGCACCACAACGAGCCGCCCGCGCGCCCGGCCGTCCCGGGCGGGAATGCGAAGCCCGCCGGTGGTCGCGTCGCCGTGCCGGCCCGCCCGATGATGCCCGCGCAGACCCGGCGGGTGGACGACTCACCGGCGGTGGCCGACCCGGCGGCCGGCGAGACGGCGGTGCTGCCCGCGGTCCCGGCCAGCGGCACGCCGAACGGCACCGGCACCGGCAGCACCACCGGCTATCCGAGCCGACCGGACCCGTCGGATCCGGCGACCGAGGTGTGGGCGCTGGTCGAGCGGGCGCAGGCCGGCGAGGCCGAGGCGTTCGGCCTGATCTACGACCGGTACGTCGACACGGTCTTCCGCTTCGTCTACTTCCGGGTCGGCAACCGGCAGCTGGCCGAGGACCTCACCTCCGACACGTTCCTGCGGGCGCTCAAGCGGATCGGCAGCTTCACCTGGCAGGGCCGGG
This sequence comes from Micromonospora sp. NPDC049366, assembly GCF_044466625.1. Classification (NCBI taxonomy): domain Bacteria; kingdom Bacillati; phylum Actinomycetota; class Actinomycetes; order Micromonosporales; family Micromonosporaceae; genus Micromonospora; species Micromonospora sp. NPDC049366. The sequence continues at coordinate 394,963 of NZ_JBITMV010000001.1, read as the reverse complement.
ACCTCGGTGCCTGGCTGGTCACCATCGCCCGCAACCTGGTCGCCGACCACTTCAAGTCGGGCCGCTACCGGCTGGAGGTGACCACCGGGGACGTGCTGGACGCCGACCGCGAGGACCGCGGCCCGGAGGGCAGCCCGGAGGCCGCGGTGGTCGAGCACATCACCAACGTCGCCCTGCTCACCGCCGTCAAGCAGCTCAACCCGGAGCAGCAGGAGTGCATCGTGCTGCGCTTCCTCCAGGGCTTCTCGGTCGCCGAGACCGCACGCGCGATGGGCAAGAACGAGGGCGCGATCAAGGCCTTGCAGTATCGCGCGGTCAGGGCCCTGGCCCGGCTCCTGCCCGACGGTTTCCAACCGTAGTCCCGTGGCCGGGACCGATATCCGACCCGATCCGCAAAACCGCAGGTCAGGGGCGATATCACGGCGTGACGCCCATCACTTTCTGTGATTTTCGCTCCGCCCGGCCCGTAACCCGTGCCCGGCGCGGACCGTTTCTCCGGGTGCGACCGGTGGTTGCCCCGGCATCCCCCCGGGCCACCGAGGTCGACGGGTGCAACCATCCGCGACCTCACCTCCCGCGGCGTCACGCTGCCGCCGGTCGCTGGCCAGACAGCGGCCGACCGGCCGCGACCAGCGAGAGGAGGTGCCTGCGGTGGACAACATCCTCTTCTCCCGCCGGCGCGCCGAGCGCTTCGCGCAGCTGCTCGACGAGGCCAACGGCGGCCGGCGGCATCACGTCCGGTCCCGGGTCGACGAGGAGCTCGCCCCGCTCGTCGCGGTGGGTCAGCGGCTCAGCGTCGACCGCCCGACGGTCGAGGTGGACCAGGAGTTCCGCACCGGCCTGCGGGCGATGCTGCTCGCCACGGCCGAGCGGGAGGGCTTGGGCAACCCGGCGAAGACCCCGGCGACCGAGGCGGCCGGTCAGCGCACCAGCGCGGGCAGCCTCCGCGGCTCGCTGCTGCCCGCGGTCACCGCCCGCCGGGCCCGCGCCCGAGGTGCGATCCTCGTCGGCGTCGCGGCCGGCGCCATCGCCGTCTCCGGCATCTCGGCGGCCAGCGAGAACGCGGTGCCGGGCGACGCCCTCTACGGCATGAAACGCTCCACCGAGCGCGCCCAGCTCGCCCTGGCCAGCTCGGACATCAGCCGGGGCCAGCTCTTCCTCGACTTCGCCCGCACCCGCCTCGGCGAGGCCGCCGAGCTGCGCGGCAACGAGGCCGGGTTCAGCGCCGTCCTCGACGACATGGACGCCGACACCCGCCAGGGCGTACGCCTGTTGACCGGTGCCGCCGCGCAGCGCTCCGACGCCGCCGGACTGGACGCGGTCAACACCTTCGTCACGGGGCAGCGACGCGTCGTACGCGAGCTGCTCGACGGCGCCACGCGGGCCGACCGGGAGCGCACCAACGAGTCCCTGGCGCTGCTCGACGCGGTCCGGGAGCGCTCGGACGCGCTGCGCGCCGCGATCGGGTGCGGCCTGCCGGCACCGGTGGCCAGCGACGCGCTCGGCCCTGCCCCGACCAGCTGCCCGACCGACCGCTGACCGCCGGCCCGGTCACCCCACTCCGCCCCTGGCCCGGCGCACCGCGACGCGCCGACGAGTTCAGCAGGCCCCCTGGGGATCTCCGCGGCGGCCGTCCGACCCGGCTACCCTCGCTGGAGGCGCAGTTCGCGCCAGTGAGGGAGGGAGTCGCGTGGCCCGCAGCCGGAAGGTGACGGTCAGCACCGACGCCCACGGTCACACCGCCGGCTGGGCGGAGGCCGACCCGGCGACGAGCGTCCCCGCCGAGCCGGACCGGAGCGCGGCGGCCTTCTTCGACGTGGACAACACGATGATGCAGGGCGCCTCGATCTACTGGTTCGCCCGCGGGCTCGCCGCCCGCAACTACTTCACCACCGGCGATCTGGCCCGGTTCGCCTGGCAGCAGCTCCGGTTCCGCCTGCTCGCCCGGGAGCACGCCGGTGACATGTCGCAGGCCAAGGACGCGGCGCTCGCCTTCATCGAGGGCTGGCGGGTGGACGACGTCGAACGCCTCTCCCAGGAGATCTTCGACGAGCTGATGGCGCCACGGATCTGGGGCGGCACCCGCCAGCTCGCCCAGCGGCACCTGGACGCCGGCGAGCGGGTCTGGCTGGTCAGCGCCGCCCCGGTGGAGATCGGCCGGGTGATCGCCGCCCGACTCGGGCTGACCGGCGCGATCGGCACGGTGGCCGAGGTCGTCGACGGGGCGTACACGGGTCGGTTGGTCGGTGACCTGATGCACGGCCCGGCCAAGGCCGAGGCCGTCACCCAGCTCGCCGCCGTGGAGGGGCTCGACCTGGGTCGGTGCGCCGCCTACAGCGACTCCTCGAACGACCTGCCGTTGCTGCAGGCCGTCGGACGTCCGGTGGCCGTCAACCCGGACGGCACGCTGCTGCGCCGGGCCCGGGAGCACGGCTGGGAGGTGCGGGACTTCCGCACGGGCCGGCGGGCGGTCCGGATCGCCGTGCCGTCGACCGCGGCGGTCGGCGTGGTCGCGGGTGTGGTCGGCGCAGGTCTGGCGCTGCACCGCCGTCGCCGCGGGATCTAGGCTTCGGCGCCGGTCAGGGGCCGAACGGGTCGGGCCGCCGCTCGAGCAGCTTGTGCAGCGTCTGCTGGATGGTTTCCCGCACCTGGTCGGCGAGGTTGAACACGACCAGAGGGTCGTCGGCGGAGTCGGTCAGGTGCGCCGTCGGGATCGGCGGGCAGAACTCGATCAGCCACTTGCTGGGCAGCGGGATCATGCCGAGCGGCCCGAGCCACGGGAACGTCGGGGTGACCGGGAAGTACGGCAGCTTGAGCAGGCGGGCCAGCGGCTTGATGTCGGCGAGCATCGGATAGATCTCCTCGCCCCCGACGATGGCCACCGGCACGATCGGGGTGCCGGTGCGCAGTGCCGCCGAGACGAAGCCGCCCCGGCCGAAGCGCTGGAGCTTGTAGCGCTCCGCGTAGAGCTTGCCGATCCCCTTGAACCCCTCGGGGAAGACACCGACCAGCTCACCGGTGCCGAGGAGGCGTTCCGCGTCCGGATTGCAGGCCACCGTGCCGCCGGACTTGCGGGCCAGCTCGGAGACGACCGGCATGCGGAACACCAGGTCGGCGCCGAGCAGTCGGAGGAACCGGTGCGCGGGGTGCTGGTCGTGCAGGGCGGCCGAGAGGATCAGCGCGTCGAGCGCGACGGTGCCGGAGTGGTTGCCCACGACCAGGCCGGCCCCGTCGGTGGGCACGTGCTCCATCCCGGTGACCTCGGTGCGGAACCAGTCTCGGTAGAGCAGCCGCAGCAGCGGGTGGAACACGGCCTCGGTCAGCTCCGGGTCGAACCCGAACTCGTCGACCTCGTACTCGCCGGACAGCCGCCGGCGCAGGAACGCCAGGCCGCCGGCGACCCGCCGGTCCCAGGGGTCGCCCGGCTGGTCGGCCACCGCCGGGGCGACGGGCGCGGTGGTGGGTCGGTGTCCGTTGCGCCGCGCCGGCTCCGCCTCCGGGTCGGGCGCGGCGGCCGGTACGTCGAACCGGCCGCCCAGCTCACGACCGTCGCGCTCCGGCCCGGCCCCGGTCACGTCCGCTCCCGGACGGCCGCGCGCACCTGTCGGATCCCGTCCAGCACCAGTTGCTCGGCGGTGGCCAGCTGGCTCCGGGTCACGACCCGCCCACCGTGGTGGGCGTGGATGAAGTCGTCGAACGCGGCCGCGGTCGAGCGCGGGGTGAAGCCGTACTCCCGCTCCAGGCGGGTGGTGTCGACGACCCGGCCGTGGACGAAGAGGTCGACCTGGTCCAGGCCGTAGCGGCCGAAGCCGAGGTTGCGGGCGAGCGCGGCGGCCCCGGACAGGCCCGGTTCGAGCACCGGCACGGCGACCCGGCCGGCCCGCCGGATCGCCTGGGAGAGGGAGAGCACACCCGGCCCGGCCACGTTGTAGGTGCCGGGGTGGTCCTCCACGATCGACCGGTGCAGCACCTCCAGCGCGTCGTCGATGTGCAGGAACTGCAACCGGGGGTCGCGGCCGAAGACGGTCGGCACGACCGGCTGGGAGAAGTAGCGGGTCAGGGTGGTGTCGGCGGTGGAGCCGATGAACGGCGCGAACCGCAGCACGGTCGCCGTCACGTCGGGGCGCCGCCGGCGAAAGCCCCGCACGTACCCCTCGATGTCGAGGATGTCGCGGCCGAACCCGCCGCGGGGCACCTCACGCGGCTCGGTCTCCTCGGTGAACACGGCCGGGTCCCGAAAGGACGCCCCGTACGCGGCGGTCGAGGAGCGGACGACGAGCTTGCGCAGCCGGGGTGCACGCTGGCACGCGGCGAGCATCTGCATGGTGCCGATGACGTTCTGGTCCTTCATCGCCGACCGGCCGCCGTGCTGCTGGTCGGGGGCGGTGACCAGCGCGAGGTGGACCACCGCGTCGACGTCCAGGTCGGCGAGGAGCCCGCCCAGTGAGCCGGGCTCGATCCGGATGCGCTCGACGCCGTCGAGCAGCTCGGCGAACTCGCCGCCGGATTCGGGCCCGTCGACGCCGATGACCCGCTCGGTGCGCGGGTCGGCCGCGAGCCGCGCGGCGACGTGCGCGCCGAGGTAGCGACCGACCCCGGTCACGACGACGACCCCCGGAGCACCGAGGGTGCCACCGGGGGTCATCTGACGCACCTTCCTCGGCAGGCGGGATCGAGCCGGGACATCCACGGCCTGATCACCTGAGCCTCCGAGGGTCGACAGTTGGCGAGTGACGCCGGTGCCGGGCCGCGGGCCCGGCGTGGGTCACTTGCCGAGACGGCGACGCTGGACGCGGGTCTTGCGCAGCAGCTTGCGGTGCTTCTTCTTAGCCATGCGCTTGCGGCGCTTCTTGACCACCGAGCCCATACGACAGCCTTTCGATGCAACGTGCGGGGCGGACCGGATGACGCCACGCGGGTGGCATCGGTGACCGCTTGCGGACAACGGACCGGACCAGCTCGGGCGGCAGGGCGCACCGGGGTGCGGTCACGGTCGGGATCCAGGGTAGCGGGCGGGCGGCGGCAGGACCAACGGGCCCCCGTCGATACACCCGCCCGACCTGCCGTCCGCCGGCACGGGGGGCCGTCCCGGCGGGCCGGTCACGTCGGGCGTGACGGGCTGTCCGGCGGCTCAGGCGGTCTCCTGAAAGGCACCCCGGAGATACTCGTGGACCGCGTGTTCGGGGACGCGGAACGATCGGCCCACCCGTACCGCGGTGAGTTCACCGCTGTGGACGAGGCGATAGACCGTCATCTTCGACACCCGCATGACCGTCGCCACCTCCGCGACGGTCAGGAACTTGACCTCCGACAGCCGACCGTCGGACTGCGACCCGGCCATGGCTCACCGACCCATCCCATGCCCGGCGCGTGCCCATCCGACGGATTGCTCCCGCCCGGACCGGCGACGCGCGTGTTACCAGTACGGTAGCGGGGCCGTTGTGACCGGCGCGATCCCTTCGTACAACTGATCATGATTTGACGGCGGGTTCACCCGTTCCGACCTGCCGTTATCGGCCTCGCGGCCCCTGGCGTCCCGTTACCGGGACCCACGGTGGGTCGAGCACACCGACACGGAGCGCAACCGGCACGGTGCATCCTGCATCCGTGCCCCGACGGCGGGGCGGCACGGCGCGGAAGGCGCCCGGTGGCTCCGGCGGCGCCACCGGAGCCACCGGGCGGGCACCCCGGGCCGCGTCCGGACACGGACCGGGGCTCCGCGCTGGGAGCGGGGACCAGTGTCGCAGGTACGTCCGGGCGACCGGACAGCGGTGGATCATGGGACGGGCGCGGGGTCAGGACACCAGGGCGCGGACGTACGCGACACAGTCGTCGTGCAGCCCGGCCCAGGGTTCGCCGAGGACCTGCTCAGCGGCCCGGTCGACCGGCGTGCGGTCGTGCACGACGGCCTTGAAGAAGGCGAGCACCCGCCGCTCGCCGAACCGGTCGACGAGGTGCCGGACGGCCAGGTAGCCGAGGCCGTAGCTGCCCGCCACCCGCTCGGCGGACGCGTCGTCGGCGGGGGTGGCGCTGTCCAGCCGGCCGTTCCAGCCGCCCCGGACCAGCCGCCGCACCTCAGCCAGCCCCGGGTAGCGGTCGAGCGACTGGCCGTCCGCGCCGGCGTACTCGGCGAGGCCCTCCACCAGCCACCAGGTGCCGCCACCCGGGTAGCCCCGGTCGGGCAGCGACGCGGCGTGGGTCAGCTCGTGTCGGAGCAGCTCGTCCACACCGCCGGGGCTCAGACCGTCCGCGTTGAGCACCACCTCGTGGTGACCGCCGCCGACGGTGACCGCGTAACCGCCGGTCCAGGCCGGTCGTCCGCCGCCGTACCAGCGCTTCCACTCGGATCGGCCGGCGAAGAAGATCCGGTACCGGTCCGGCCGGTCACCGCCCACCGCGAACCGGTCGGCGACCGCGGCCGCCGCCTCGGCCTCGGCGAGCAGGCCGGGCAGCCGCCCGCGCAGCGCGGGGGTGGTGGCCACGAGGGTCCGCTCACCGGTGGCGGCCACCAGGTCGCTGATCTCCCACGGTCGGGTGCCGGTCTCGGCCGACCGGGACTCCTCGACGGCGAGCAGCCGGGCCCGGCCGCCGGCCTCCCGCCAGCGGGTGCCGGCGAGCACGCTGCTGGTCCGGCAGCCGGGCACCACGAAGCAGTAGTGGAACCGGACCACGAGCCGCCACTCGCCCGGACGGTCGCCGACCGGGGCGGGCAGCCCGGTCACCTCGGCCCGCCAGGAGGTGACCTTCAGCGCCCGCAGCGCCGCGAACCGACGTCGCAGGTCGGCGTGCGCGACCGGCTCGGCGATCGCGAGGAAGCCGGCACGGTCACCGGCGAGCAGCGCGTCGGACTGCCGGTCCAGCTCGGCCGTGATCCGGTCGGCGAGTTGCCGCCCCGCCCGGCTCGCCGGGTCGTCGGCCGCCGCGCCGATCCGGGTGAGCACCGCCCGGTCGCCGCGTTCCCGGGCCACGCCGGCCACCAGCAGTGCGGGCAGTCCGCAGGTCAGCACCAGCACGACCACGGTGAGCGCCGTCCACAGTGGCCATAGGCGGCGGGCTCGCGGCTGGTCCAGACCGTCAGTCACCGGCGAAGGGTACGACCCCGGGTCCGGTCGGGCGAGGTCGACACCACCGTTCGGCCACCGGCGGGACCGGGTCCGGTCACCCGGCGCGCCGGGGCCACGCGGCGAAGGCGATGTCCAACGCGTCGACCAACTGGTCGTACGAGCGGTCGACCTCGCGGGGCAGGCCGAAGCCGCCGGCCGACTCCAGGGCGACGAACCCGTGCAACGCGCTGCGCAGCGCGCGGGCCGCGTCCACCGCGTCGTCCCCGGTGAGCCCGTAGCCGCGCAGCACCGCGTAGACCGCACCGACCGCCCGCTCGCCCGCGGCGACGTGCTCGGGGTCACTCGGATCCGGCACCTGTTGAGTGGCCGGATAGCGCCCGGGGTGCCGCCGCGCGTACGACCGGTAGGCGGCGGCCGTCGCGCGCAGCGCGTCGACGCCGGCCCGCCCGGCGGCGGCCGTGGTCAGCTCGGTGGCCAGCTCGGCGGTGACCAGCGCGGAGAGCTTCTGGGCGAGCGCGTCGGCGCCCCGGACGTGCTTGTAGAGGCTGGGCAGCGCGACGCCGAGCCGGGCCGCCAGCGCGGCGAGGGTGAGCTGCGGATAGCCGACCTCGTCGGCCAGCCGGGCCGCCTCGCGCACCACGGTCTGCTGGTTGAGGCCGACCCTAGGCACCGCGGCTCACCGCCACGAACGCGGTCAGCTGCTCCGCCATGCGGTCCGGCTGGTCCGCGTGCGGGTAGTGCCCGGAGTCGTCGATCATCCGCGCCTCGGCGGTCGTGAAGAGCCGTCGGGCGGCCCGGGCCTCGGCGCCGGGGTCGGGGAAGTCGGGGTCCCTCGTGCCCATCAGCACCAGGACCGGCTGGCGGACCTCGCGCGCCCGGGTCGTCCAGTGCGGCTCGACCGGCTCGATGACCCCACGCAGGGCCGCCATCCGGCCGGGCTCCTTCAGCTTGGCGACCATCGCCCGGCGGAACGCCGCGTCGTCCGCCGGCCGGGTCACCGGGAACAGGGTCTTGTGGAACATCCCGAACAGCCGTGGGCTGCGCATCACCGCGGCCACGGCGACCCGCATGAACGGGTTGAGTTTCGGTTGGTTGACGAACCCGCCGGTCTGCACGACGCCGGCGACCAGCTCGGGCGCGTCGGCCGCCGCGAAGACGACCGCCGCCGCGGCCGACGAGTTGCCGACCAGCACCGCCGGGCCGCCGCCCAGGTCGCGGACCACCGCCAGCAGGTCGGCGGCGACCTCCACCGGGGCGTACGACGGCCAGTCGACGCTGGAGTCGCCGTGCCCCCGGACGTCGACCGCGGCCACCCGGTGGCCCGCCTGGACCAGCAACGGCACCAGGTGCCGGTAGGACCCCCGGTTCTCCCCCATGCCGTGTGCGAGGACCACCAGCGGGCCCGCGCCGTGCACCTCGTAGGCGATCCGACCACCGTCGCGAGCAACGTAGCTAACTGTCATAACGTAAAAGCTAATCCACTTAGCCAACAGCGTCAAGCCGGGTACGACGAACGGGCCGGGGGGAGCACGTCCCACCGGCCCGTTCGGGCGTCGCCGTCGACTACTTCTTCGAGATCAGGGCCCGGCCGAAGAAGGCCAGGTTGGCCGGGCGCTCCGCGAGCCGGCGCATGAGGTAGCCGTACCACTCGTCGCCGTACGGGACGTACGTGCGGACGGTGTAGCCCTCGCCGACCAGGCGCGCCTGCTCCTCGGGGCGGATACCGAACAGCATCTGGAACTCGAACCGGTCCGGCCCCCGGTCGAACCAGCGGGCCCGGTCCTCGCCGATCGCGATCAGGCGCGGGTCGTGCGTGGCGAGCATCGGGTAGCCGTCACCGGACATCAGGATGTTCAGGCACCGGACGTAGGACTTGTCGACCTCGCGGGCCGACTGGTAGGCCACCGACTCCGGCTCCTTGTAGGCGCCCTTGCAGAGCCGCACCCGGGACCCCGCCGTGGCCAACTCGCGGCAGTCCGACTCGGTGCGGCGCAGGTACGCCTGGAGCACCGCCCCGGTCGACGGGTAGTCCTTGCGCAGCTTCGCCAGGATGTCCAGCGTCGAGTCGGTGGTGGTGTGGTCCTCCATGTCCAGGGTGACCGTGGTGCCCGCCGCGTCGGCCGCCGCGCAGATCGCCCGAGCGTTGTCGTACGCCAACTGCTCGTCGAACATCTGCCCGAGCGCGGACAGTTTCACGCTGACCTCGGCGGCCGGGGTGAGGCCCGCCCCGGCGAGCAGCCGCAGCAGCTTCAGGTACTCGTCGCGGGTTGCGTTGGCCTGCTCGGGGGTGACGGTGTCCTCGCCGAGGTGATCGAGGGTGACCGCGAGACCGTCGGCGGCGAGTGCGCGGGTCGCGCGCAGCGCGTCGTCGGTCTTGGCGCCGGCCACGAACCGGCGGACGACGTCCCGGGTGAACGGGGCCGTCGCGACGAGCCGCTCGACCTGGGATGACCGGGCGGCGGCGAGGATGACGGAACGGAGCATGAGCCGAGCGTAACGCCCGTGCGCGGACCCCCGCCGAGGGGCGGGCGGCCTCGTCCGGGGCCCGGTCCGGGCACGCGGATCTGGCATGGATGGGTTACAACGATGCCGTGGAACGACACCCCCGCCGCCGGCTGCGGTCGGCCTCCGTCCAGCTGGGCACCCTCACCGTCCTGGCGCTCGCCCTCTCCGGCTGCAACCTCACCTCCGACGACGACGATGACGACTGCGCGCTCGGCCCCGAGGGCGGCGGCGACACCGTCGCGCACGCCACGCGCGTCGCCGTGCCGGCCGCCACGCGGACCGCCCCGGAGCCGGTCGCGGCGGCCGTGCCCGACCGTGGCGGCTTCGGCACCCACCTCGCCTCCTGCGGCGGCTGAGGTGCGCCGCGAGTCCACCACGCCCCGCCGGGACTGGGACGCGACGATCCGGTCGCAGGGCCTGGTCTACGTCGACACCGAGCTGCCCGACGGCGGCATCATGTCGTACTGGGACGAGACGGCGGCGTACGCCTTCGACCTGGACGAGGTGCTGCGGCTGGAGGAGGCGACGGAGGAGCTGCACCGGATGTCGGTGGCCGCCGCCGAGCACGTCGTGACCCGGGGCCGGTACGCCGAGTTCGGCATCCCCGCCTGGGCCGCCGAGGCGGTCGCCCGCTCGCTGCGGGAGGCGCCGCCGACCCTCTACGGCCGCTTCGACCTGTGGTACGACGGCAGCTGGCCGCCCAAGCTGCTGGAGTACAACGCCGACACCCCGACCGCGCTGGTCGAGGCGGCGATCGTGCAGTGGTACTGGCTGGAGCACACCCGGCCCGAGCTGGACCAGTGGAACAGCCTGCACGAGCGGTTGGTCGCCGCCTGGGCGACGGTCGGCGCCGGGCTGCACGAGCCGCGGGTGCACGTCGTCTGGTCGAACGAGGAGGAGTCCGGCGAGGACCACATGACGGCGGGTTACCTGGCCGAGACCGCCCGCCAGGCCGGGCTCGCGGTGGAGCTGCTGCCGATCCAGGAGATCGGCTGGGACGGCCGGCGCTTCCGGGACGCCGCCGACCGGCCGGTCACCACCTGCTTCAAGCTCTACCCCTGGGAGTGGATGCTCGCCGAGCCGTACGGGCCGCTGGCCCTGGCCCCCGGCACCCCGACCACCTGGATCGAGCCGGCGTGGAAGCTGTTGTTGTCCAACAAGGCGCTGCTCGCCGTGCTCTGGGAGCTCTACCCGGGCCACGAGTTCCTGCTGCCCGCGTACCTCGACTCGCCGCGCGGCATGACCGAGTACGTCGCCAAGCCGCTGCTGGGCCGGGAGGGCGGCTCAGTGCGGATCGTCACTCCCGCCGAGGAGATCACCAACCCGGGTATCTACGGCGACGAGGGCTGGTGCTACCAGGAGTTCCGCCCGCTGCCCGATTTCGCCGGCAACCGGACGGTCCTGGGCAGCTGGATCGTGGCCGGCGAGTCGGCCGGGGCCGGGGTGCGGGAGAGCGCCAGTCTCATCACCGACGGTTACGCGCGGTTTCTGCCGCACTACATCGACGCGCCGCGCCCCGCCTGAGTCGTCTACCGTTGGCAGGGTGAACTTCGACGCGTACGCCCGGACCGGCGTTGACCTCGTCAACGCCCGTCTGGACGACCTCGACGACCTGCGTGCCCTCTTCCCCGACACCAGCGCGTGGATGCGCGACGAGGTGGCGGAACGGGATCTGACAATCTTCCGGCGGGCGCAGAAGCGCCTGCGCGACGTGTTCGAATACGGCACGTCGGGGCGGGACGCGCAGGCGGTGGCCGAGCTGAACATCCTGCTGGAGGCCTACCCGGTGCAGCCGCGCATCTCGGGTCACGACTCCAGCGACTGGCACATGCACGTGACCAGCCGGGGCGCGTCGGTGAGCGCGGAATACCTCGCCGGCGCGATCTGGGGCCTGTCCGTCTGGCTCTGCGAATACGGCAGCGCCCGGTTCGGGGTGTGCGCCGACGACCGGTGCCGCAACGTCTACCTGGACACCTCGTCCAACAACTGCCGGCGCTTCTGCTCGGAGCGCTGCGCCACCCGGTCGCACGTCGCCGCCCACCGGGCTCGCAAGCGGGCCGCGGTCGGCGAGCAGGTGGCCGTCGGCGCGCAGACGGCGGCCGCCGAGTCGCTCAGCCCGGTCAGCTGACGGCGGCGGCGCGGGCCGCCCGGCCCGCGCCGCTCAGGCGTCGATCGGGGACGGCGTGCTCAGGTGCTGGCGGGCGAAGTCGAGCGCGGCGCGCAGGTCGTCCTCGCGCACCGCGCGGCTGCGGGCGCCCCGGGTCGACACCTCCACCGCCACCGACCCGGTGAAGCCCCGCCCGGCGAGCGACCGCAGCAGCTCCGCGCAGGGCTGCGTGCCCCGGCCCGGCACCAGGTGCTCGTCGCGCCCCTCGCCCGTGCCGTCGCCCAGGTGCACGTGCGCCAGCGCGTCGCCCATCCGGTCGGCCATCTCCATGGAGTCGCTGTGCGACGCGGCGCAGTGCGACAGGTCGAGCGTGTAGGCCGGGTAGCCGGTCTCGGTCGGGTCCCAGGTCGGGACGTACGGCACGAACTGCCGGCCGGCCATCCGCACCGGGTACATGTTCTCCACGGCGAGGCGGAGGCCCGGGAACTGCTCCGCGATCGTGGCGAGACCGTCGCCGAAGTTGCGCGCGTAGTCGCGCTGCCAGGTGAAGGGCGGATGCACGACCACCGTGGGGGCCTCCAGGGTCTCGGCCAGCTCGGCCGAGCGGCGCAGCCGCTCCCACGGGTCAGGGCTCCACACCCGTTGGGTCACCAGCAGGCAGGGCGCGTGCACGGAGAGCACCGGCACCCCGTAGTGCTCGGCGAGACCGCGCAACGCCCCGGCGTCCTGGCTGACCGCGTCGGTCCAGACCATCACCTCGACGCCGTCATAGCCCAGCGCCGCGGCCAGCTGGAACGCCGCCGCGGTCCGCTCGGGGAAGACCGACGAGCTGGAGAGGAGCACCGGGACGCGGGAAGTCACACCAGCCAGGGTAGCCCGGTCCCGCCCGGACATCGTGACGAGAAGTCGCAAAGCGACCGCAACCGGCCGGTCCCCCTCAGACCGGGCCGAGTTGATCAAGCCGGCGCAGGATGACGCCCTCGCGCAGCGCCCAGGGGCAGATGTCCAGCGCGTCCACGTCCAGCCGGCGCATCACCGCCTCCGCCACGATCGCGCCGGCCAGCAGCTGGTGGGCCCGGCCGGCGCTGACCCCCTCCAGCTCGTGCAGCTGCGCCGGCGGGATGTGCCGGATGAAACCGATCACCTGACGCAGCCCGGTGCGGCTCAGACGTCGCCGGGCCCAGAGCCCGGCACCGGAGGGTGCGGCCCCGGCCAGCCGGGCCAGGGTGCGGAACGTCTTCGAGGTGGCGACCGCCCGCTCCCACCCCACGTCGGTCATCTCCTTGACCACCGGGTCGAGCACGCCGTCCACGTACTCCCGCAGCTCCTCGACGGCCCGCCCGGACGGCGGGGTGAGTCCCCCCGGCTCCGCCGTCAACCGCTCGCGGGTCAGCCGCCCCGCCCCGAGCGGCAACGAGATCGCCACCCCCGGGTCCTCGTCGATCCCGGCGGCGATCTCCAGCGAGCCACCGCCGATGTCCAGCACCAGCAGGCGCCCCGCCGACCAGCCGAACCACCGGCGCACCGCGAGGAACGTCATCCGCGCCTCGTCCGCGCCGGGGAGCACCTCCAGGCGTACGCCGGTCTCCTCCCGGACGCGGGTCAGCACCGCTGCCGCGTTGGTGGCGTCGCGCACGGCGGAGGTGGCGAACGCGATCAGGTCGTCGGTCTCCAGGCCGGCGGCGGCCGCCTTGGCCATGCTGACCGCCCGGACCAGCCCGTCGGCCCCGACTTCGGTGATCGCCCCGTCCGGGCCGATCTGCTCGGCCAGCCGCAGCACCACCTTCTCCGAGTGCGCCGGCCAGGGGTGGGCACCGTGGTGCGCGTCCACCACCAGGAGGTGCACCGTGTTGGAGCCGACGTCGAGGACACCCAGTCGCATCCCTCGACCCTATGGCCACACTGTTTGCGCGGCTCGGCGGCCCGCGCGGTCGGTCGCGCGTACGCTGGGCCGGGTGACGATGGAGCTCCGCGTACTGGTGGACGACCCCGGTGACCCGCGCAGCCGCGAGGTGCCCCTGGACTTCCCGCGGGAGTGGATCGAGTTCGCCGACCCGGCGGACGAGAGCCACCTCGTCCGGGCCGACCTGACCTGGCTGCTCTCCCGCTGGACCTGCATCTTCGGCCGCGGCTGCCACGGCATCATCGCCGGTCGGGCGGCGGACGGCTGCTGCTCGCACGGTGCCTTCTTCACCGACTCCGACGACGAGAAGCGGGTCCGCGCCGCGGCCAAGCGGCTCACCCCGGAGACCTGGCAGCACTACCGCCGGGGGTTCAAGAACTGGACCGACAACGACACGATCGACGGCAAGAACCCGGCCCGCCGCACCGCCACCCAGGGCGTGGACGGGCCGTGCGTCTTCCTCAACGACGCCGACTTCCCCGGTGGCGGCGGCTGCGCCTTGCACGCCCAGGCGCTGCGCGACGGGGTGCATCCCCTGGAGTACAAGCCGGACGTGTGCTGGCAGCTGCCGATCCGCCGGGACCAGGAGTGGGTCAAGCGACCGGACAACACGAAGGTGCTGGTGTCCACGCTGTCCGAGTTCGACCGGCGCGGCTGGGGCGCGGGCGGGCACGACCTCGACTGGTGGTGCACCTCCTCGACCGACGCGCACGTCGGCACCGAGCCGATGTACGTCTCCTACGGCCCGGAGCTGACCGCGCTGATCGGCGCCCCCGCGTACGCCAAGCTGGCCGAGCTCTGCGCGGCCCGCACGAAGCAGGGTCTCGTCGCGCCCCACCCGGCCGACCCCGACGCGCACTGACCGCACCCGAAGCCGGGGCGGTCCCGGTCGCTCAGGTGGCGACGGCCACGACGGGGCGCCGCCGCCCCGCCGTGGCCGGCTCGATCAGGGCTCGAACTTGTAGCCGAGGCCCCGCACGGTCACGATGTACCGCGGCGCGGACGGCTCCGGTTCGATCTTGGAGCGCAGTCGCTTGACGTGGACGTCCAGGGTCTTCGTGTCGCCGACGTAGTCCGCGCCCCAGACCCGGTCGATGAGCTGACCCCGGGTGAGGACCCGGCCGGCGTTGCGCAGGAGCAGCTCCAGCAGCTCGAACTCCTTCAGCGGCAGCTGCACGGTGGCCCCGTCGACGGTCACCACGTGGCGCTCGATGTCCATGCGGACCGGGCCGGCGGCCAGGGTTGGCGCGCCCGACTCGGCGACCTCGGGGCTCTGCCGGCGCAGCACCGCCCGGATCCGGGCCACCAGCTCCCGCGGCGAGTACGGCTTCGTCACGTAGTCGTCGGCCCCGATCTCCAGGCCGACCACCTTGTCGATCTCACTGTCCCGCGCCGTGACCATGATGATCGGCACGTGCGAGCGCTGCCGGAGCTGCCGGCACACCTCGGTGCCCGACATCTCGGGCAGCATCAGGTCGAGCAGCACGATGTCGGCGCCGGTCCGGTCGAACTCGGTGAGAGCCGAGGGACCCGTCGCGGCGACCGAGACCTCGAAGCCCTCCTTACGGAGCATGTACGACAGCGCGTCGGAGAACGACTCCTCGTCCTCGACCACCAGAACGCGGCTCAACGGGGATTTCCTTTCCATTTCTGTCAGACCTGCCGAAGCTCGGCCGGACCGGGCTCGATCCCAACCGGCGGCAGTGTCGCCAGGAGGTCGTCCGGGGGACGGGAGGGCAGCCGGAGGGTGAACGTCGATCCACCACCAAGAGTGCTCGACACCTCGACCCGTCCGCCATGGTTGCTCGCGATGTGTTTGACGATGGCCAACCCGAGGCCGGTGCCCCCCGTGGCGCGGGAACGGGCCTGGTCGGCCCGGTAGAACCGCTCGAAGATCCGGTCGACGTCCGTCGGCGCGATGCCGATGCCCTGGTCGGTGACGGCGATCTCCACGGTCTCCTCGCCGACCTTGGTGGCGATGGTGACCGTGGTCTCCTCGCCCGAGTAGTTGATGGCGTTCTCGACCAGGTTCGAGACCGCCGTGGCGATCTGACTGTCGCTGCCGTAGACGGTGAGGTTGCGCTCACCCGTGACCGAGACCTCGATTCCCCGGGCGGAGGCGGTCGTACGGGTGCGGTCCACGACCTCCGCGATCACCCAGTCCACCGAGACCGGCTCGGGTGCCGGCTGCGGCTCGGCGCCCTGCAGCCGGGTCAGTTCGAGCAGCTCCTGCACCAACCGGCCGAGTCGGGTCGACTCGTGCTGGATCCGCTCGGCGAACCGGCGGGCAGCGATCATGTCCTCGGAGAGGTCCGGCGCGGCGTCACTCGCCGGCTCGGTGGCGTCCAGCAGCGCCTCGGCGAGCAGTTGCAGGGCACCGATCGGGGTCTTGAGCTCGTGGCTGACGTTGGCCACGAAGTCGCGCCGAACCCGGGCAAGTCGGTGTGACTCGGTCACGTCGGCCGCTTCCACGGCGATGTAGCCGGCACCGACCCCCATCGCCCGCAGGTGCACGCCGAGCGGGTTGTCACCCGCGTTGTCGCGGCCCCGCGGGAGGTCGAGCTCGATCTCGCGGCGGATGCCCGTGCGCCGGACCTGCCCGGCCAGCGTACGGATCAGGGGGTGGGCGGCGATCGAGCCGGGACTGGCACCGGTGCGCAACAGGCCCATCGCCCGGGCCGCGGGATTGACCAGCACGGGCACGTCGTCCGGGTCCAGCACCACCACGCCGGCCCGCAGTGAGTCGATCGTGCGGCGCCCGAGCCCGATCTGCGGATCGTCGGCTATCGCGGGCCTCCCCCAGCTCGAGAGGGAGCTCCCGCTCCCGGTCGGCGCGGCACGGCGGCCCGTCGCCGACATGATCCGGGGCAGCAGGAACCCGGCGACCAACCCGGTCGCCAGCGCCACGGCCACCGCGACCGCCACTGCCCACTCCACCTGGCGATCGTAGGGTCATTGTTAACCTGGCTCCCACCCATAAGGGGCGAAGCAGGCTCGCTTCCAGCAATGTTCACCCGTGCGTCCGGCGTCGTTCACCAGGGTTCACGTCGGGTCCGCCGGTGCCCCCTACCGTGAAACCCGCACCGCTCAACCCCGCGCCGGCCCGGTTGGGGCGGCGACCGACAACAGGACGTGAAAATGCGCGACGAGTTCCGGGCCGACCTGCACATCGTCAGCCAACTGCTGGTGGACATGGCCGAGGCAATCCGGTCCGCCATGCGCCAGGCCACCAAGGCCCTGCTGACCGCCGACCGGCAGGCCGCCGAGACGGTGGTCGAACGGGATGCCGAGATCGACGACCTCTACCGGCACGTCGAGGAGCGGGTCTGCGACCTGCTGGCCCGGCAGGCGCCGGTCGCCTCCGACCTGCGGGCCATGATCACCGCCCTGCACGTGGCCGCCGACCTTGAGCGGATGGGTGACCTGGCCGAGCACGTGGCCAAGACCGCTCTGCGCCGGCACCCCTCGCCGGCCGTGCCCGCCGAGCTCCGGACGATCTTCACCGACATGGCGGGGATCGCCGACCGGATGGCCGAGAAGATCGGCTCGGTGCTCGCCAAGCCCGACGCCGACCTCGCCGCCGAGCTCGACCGGGACGACGACGCCATGGACGACCTGCACAAGAACCTGTTCAGCGTCCTGCTCGGCGACGACTGGCCGTACGGGGTGGAGACGGCGATCGACGCCACCCTGCTGGGCCGCTTCTACGAGCGCTTCGCCGACCACGCCGTGAACGCCGGCGAGCAGGTGGTCTACCTGATCACCGGCGAGACCGCCTGATCATCGGCGAGACCGCGTTCCCGTCGAACTGAACCGGACACACGCCGAGGCCCCCGGGCGACCGGGGGCCTCGGCGCGTCCTACGGCGGTGGCTCAGGCTCAGCGGCCCTGGTTGGCGACCGCGGCGGCGGCCTCCTTGGCGGCCGTCGGGTCGAGGTAGGTGCCGCCCAGGGTGAGCGGGCGCAGCTGCGGGTCGAGGTCGTAGCGCAGCGGGATCCCGGTCGGGATGTTCAGCTTCGCGATCGCCTCGTCGGAGATCTGGTCGAGGTGCTTGACCAGCGCGCGCAGCGAGTTGCCGTGCGCCGCCACCAGCACCGTACGGCCGGCCAGGATGTCCGGGACGATCGAGTCGTACCAGTACGGCAGCATCCGCTCGACGACGTCCTTGAGGCACTCGGTGCGCGGCATCAGCTCGGTCGGCAGCAGCGCGTACCGCGGGTCGCCCACCTGCGACCACTCGTCGTTGTCGTCGATCGGCGGCGGCGGCGTGTCGTACGAGCGGCGCCAGAGCATGAACTGCTCCTCGCCGTACTCGTCGAGGGTCTGCTTCTTGTTCTTGCCCTGCAGGGCGCCGTAGTGGCGCTCGTTGAGCCGCCACGACCGGCGCACGGCGATCCAGTGCCGGTCGGCGGCGCTCAGCGCCAGCTCGGCGGTGCGGATCGCCCGGCGCAGCACGCTGGTGTGCACCACGTCCGGCAGCAGGTTGTGCTCGCGGAGCAGCTCGCCGCCGCGCCGCGCCTCGCCCTCCCCCTTCGCGGTCAGGTCGACGTCGACCCAGCCGGTGAAGAGGTTCTTGGCGTTCCAGTCGCTCTCGCCGTGCCGCAGCAGGACCAGCGTCCCGACGGTGGGCCCTTCGCTAGCAGTCATGCGGATCATCCTGCCGTACGCCGTGCCGGGACACGCAGGGACCGGCCGTGACGACCACCACGTGGAAAAGCCGGTGACCGGGCTCGGTGGACGCCACTAGTTTGTAAGGCGTTTGCGATAGATCAGTCATTACCAACGCGGGGGCGCCGGATGCGGACAGTGCAGGGCTGGTTACGGGAAACGGCAGGCGGGCTGCCACGGCGGTTCTGGTACCTCTGGGCCGGCACCCTGATCAACCGACTCGGCTCGTTCGTCCTGGTCTTCCTCGCGATCTACCTCACCCAGGAACGTGACTTCTCGGCGTCACAGGCGGGCCTGGTGATCGGTCTCTGGGGCGTCGGCGGCGCGGCGGGCACCACCATCGGCGGCACCCTCACCGACCGCTGGGGCCGACGGCCCACGCTGCTCACCGCGCACCTCGGCGCGGCGACCATGATGCTGGCACTCGGGCTGGCCCGGCCGCTCTGGGCGGTGGCCCTGGGCGCCATGCTGCTCGGCATGTTCGCCGAGGCCGCGCAGCCGGCCTTCGGCGCCATGATCATCGACGTGGTGCCGGAGAAGGACCGCCTGCGTGCCTTCTCGCTGAACTACTGGGCCATCAACCTCGGCTTCGCCTGCGCCGCCGTGCTGGCCGGCGTCGCCGCGCAGGCCGGTTACCTGCTGCTCTTCGTGGTCGACGCGGCCACCACGCTGATCACCGCCATGGTCATCGTCACCCGGGTCGGTGAGACCCGGCGGGGGACGAGCGCCGGCCCGCGGGTCGCGGGCACGCCCGCCCCGACCGGCGCGCTGCGCACCATCCTCGCCGACCGGGTCTTCCTGGGCTTCGTGGCGCTCAACCTGTTCAGCGCGCTGGTCTTCCTCCAGCACATCTCGATGCTGCCGATCGCGATGGGTGACTCCGGCCTCTCCCCCGCCACCTACGGCTCGGTGATCGCGCTCAACGGCATCCTGATCGTGGTGGGCCAACTCTTCGTCCCCCGGCTGATCCGGGGCCGGAGCCGGTCGCACGTGCTCGCCCTGGCCTCCCTGGTGATGGGCGTCGGCTTCGGGCTCACCGCGTTCGCCGACGCGGCCTGGTTCTACGGCCTGACGGTGCTCATCTGGACGCTCGGCGAGATGCTCAACTCGCCCTCCAACGCCACCCTCATCGCCGAACTCTCCCCCGCCGACCTGCGGGGCCGCTACCAGGGCGTGTTCGGGCTCTCCTGGCAGGTCGCCGGTGCCGGGGCCCCGATCCTCGGCGGGCTGGTCCGGGAGCACCTGGGCAACACGACGCTCTGGGCGGCCTGCGCGGCCATCGGTGGGGTCATGGCCGTGGCTCACCTGATCTCCGGGCCGGCCCGCGAACGCCGCGCCGCCACCCTGCGCCACGCCCCGCAGCCGGTCGTCCCGGTGGTCGCCGTGCAGCCGCCCGCGCCGGAGGCCACCGAGGCCGCGGCCACCGCACCGGCCGCGCCGCTCGCGGCCACCGGTTCGGCGTCCGATACGGTCGGCACCGCTAACCGTTAGGAACCCGAACAGTCTGGGGGGCGGGTGCACGTCCTGCGACGCTGGTGGCACGACACCGCGGGAGGGCTGCCCGCCACCTTCTGGTACCTCTGGGCCGGCATCCTGATCAACCGGGCCGGCGCGTTCGCGATGCTGTTCCTCTCGCTCTACCTCACCACCGCGCGGGGGGCGAGCGAGGCGCTCGCCGGAGCCGTGGTCGGCGCGTACGGGGCGGGTGGCGCGGTGGGCGTGCTGCTCGGCGGGGTGCTGGCCGACCGGTGGGGCCGACGGTCCACCCTGCTCGCGGCGCACCTGGCGACCGTGGGCCTGATGGTCGCGCTCGCGCTGAGCGAGCACCTGGCGGTCATCGCCGTGCTGTCCGCGCTGGTCGGGGTGGTGCACTCGATGCCCAGCCCGGCGTTCGTGGCGGCGATCGTGGACCTGGTCCCCGAGTCACGCCGCTCCCGCGCGTTCAACCTCCAGTTCTGGGCGTTCAACCTCGGCATGGCCGTCGCGTCGTTGCTGGCCGGCGTCCTGGCCGAGGCGAGCTTCCTGGCGTTGTTCCTGGTCGACGCGGGCGCCACCCTGGTCACCGCCCTGGTCATCGCCGCGAAGGTGCCGGAGACGCTGCGCCGAGGGGCGCCCCGGCCGGCCCCGGCAACCGACGGGCGTCGGCGGCCCGGGCTGCTCACCGCCCTCACCGACCGGACCTTCCTGACCTTCGTCGCGCTGACGTTCGTGCTCGCCGTGCTGACGATGCAGACCTCGACGATCATGCCGCTCGCCATGCGCGCGGACGGCCTGGGACCGTCGGCGTACGGGCTGGTGGTGGCGCTCGGCGGCGCGCTGATCGTGGTGGGTCAACTGTTCGTGCCCCGGCTGATCGATCGGCACCGCAAGGCTCGCGTGCTCGCCGTCTCCACCGGCCTCATGGCGATCGGCTTCGGCGCGCTCAGCGTCGCCGACGGGCTGGGGGTCTACCTGGCCGCCGCGGCGGTCTGGACGGTCGGCTCGATGCTCGCCGCCCCGCCCAACGCGCAAATCAACGCGGACCTGGCCCCGCCCGAGCTACGGGCCCGCTACCAGTCGGTCTTCTACCTGACCTTCCCGGCCGCCTCGTTCGTCGCCCCGACGCTCGGCGGGGTGAGCCTGCAGTACCTGGGGTCGGCGCACTGGCTCATCGTGGGCGGGCTCGGGCTGTTGGCCGCCGCGGGTCACCTGCTCGCCGGGCCGCCCCGGGAGCGTCGCGTGGCGGCCCTCCGCCGCGCCACGCCGCCCCGGCCGGCCGACCAGGTCGGGGTCCACTGACCGGAAACCGCCCAGAAGGTACGGGGATACGCAGAACGCTCACCCGGCACGATCGGAGTCGGCGGTGGTGAGCGTTCGCGAATGGCGGGGCCGGCGGCGGCGGGCGACACTCACCCCCGTAAGCGTCGCCCGCTCGCGCCGCCGGTCCAAACAGGTGGCACCGTCCCCCAACGGCTTGATCCACCCGTCCCCTCGCGCCTCGCCCGGTGCACGGATCTGATCGATCCGCCGCTCCCCCGAACGTTTCCAAGCGTGGCGCGGTGCAATAAAGTTAGTTCGCCCAGATTCTGGATTCAACCCGCACCGGCTGTCTCCATGGTCACAGCCGCCGAGTTGTCGCTGCTTGAGGCCTCGGTGTAAGCCAACAGCGGATACCCACTAGGCATTCCCCCAAACGCTCAGCCGTCCTCCCGATCGGGCGACTCGGTCCGGAAGAAATTGCTCTGTCGGCCGTCGCGCAGCTGCTCCTGATAGATCAGGTTCAGCCGTCGCAGGTCGAACGTGTGGAACCAGTCGTCCCAGGTGATCTCCCGGATCCGACTGCTCTCCCGATAGCCGGGGATGTTGAACGTCAGCACGCCGACGCGGCCTTCCCGCTCGGTGCCCGCGATGGTCGCCGGCTTCGCACCGCGTTCCCGCGCCCAGCGCTGGATCACCTCGTGGTTGCTCGTCACCAGGCTGCGGCCGGGACGTTCCGGCTGGTCCATCAGTGAGGAGATGACCTGCGACGAGAGCGCCGACCGGGACGTACCGGGACCGGTCCGCATCGCGCCGCCGGTCGACGCCGCCGCACCGCCACCCGCCGTGGCTCTCGGTGCGGCCTTCGTCGCGGCGGCCCCGCGGGCCGGGGCCTTCCGGGCGGGCGCCTTCTTCGCGGCCGTCGTCTTCTGCGCGGCCGTGGTCTTGCGCGCGGGCGCCTTCTTCGCCGCCGCCGTCTTCCGGGCCGCGGTAGCGCGCTTCGTGGTCGGTGCCTTCTTCGCGGCCGTCGTCGTCCGGGCCGTGGTGGCACGCTTCGTGGCGGGCGCCTTCTTCGCGGCCACCGACCGCTTCGCCGCCGTCTTCTTCGCCGGCGCCTTCTTCGCGGGCGCCTTCTTCGCCGCCACCGACCGCTTCGCCGGCGCCGCCTTCTTGGCCGCCGCCGTCTTCTTGGCCGCCGCCGTCTTCTTGGCCGCCGCCTTCTTCACGGCGGCGCGCTTGGCCGGGGCGGCCTTGTTCGCCGGGACCGCCTTGGCGCGGCTCGGCGCGGCCTTCGCCCGGCCGCTCACCGCCTTCTTCGTGGCGGCCGCCCGGCCCGCCGCCGCCCGGGTGCCCGTCGCCCGGCCACTCGGGCCGGTGGCCCGCCGGGCCGCGCCGCCCCCACGGCCCTCCGCCCGCAACGTCCGCACCAGTTCCTTCACCAGATCCGGCTTACGCAACGCGGAGATGCCGGAGACACCACGCTTACGCAGTTGCCCGCGGATGTCATCCACCCGCATCCGGCCGATCTCCGACTCCGAGATCATCGGGGTGTTCGGGGTCCTGTTGCTCCCCTGCCGCCTGGTGGTGGTCGCAGTCCCGCCGCGACCTGAGCTGTTCCGCTGAGCCATGGGACGCTCACGCTCCTCGACAGTCCGTCCTCGGCGCGCGGCGGGTCCCCAGATCGTGCCGCACCGCGCGGTGCGGCATACCCGTCAGGAGGGTTCCGAACCTCCGGAAGGCTCGAAGAGGTGCGCGAAGGCGGCGAGGTTGGCCGTCGACTCCCCACGCTTGACCCGCCACTCCCACTCCCGGCGGATGGAACTGCCGAAGCCGATCTCCAGCATCGTGTCGAAGGACTCGTCGGCGTACGTCAGCACCGCGCCCAGCAACCGGTCCAGCTCCTCCGCGTCCACCCCGGCGGGGTTGACCCGACCCGTGAGGTAGACGTCGCCGACCGCGTCGATGGAGAAGGACACCCCGTACATCCGGGCGTTGCGCTGAAGCAGCCAGGCCCACAGCTCCTCGCGCCGCTCGTCCGGCTGGCGCATCACGAACGCTTCGACCCGCAGCGCGTGCTCGCCCACGATCAGGTTGCAGATCGTCTTCAGCTTGTGCGTGCCGGGCAGCGTGACCGCGTACGACTCCGGACCGGTCCGCTCACAGGCCAGCTCCCGCTCGGCACAGACCGACTCGATGAGGGCCACAAGATCGCTCTTCCCGCTCACCGGACCCACTCTACGGTCGACCCGGCCCGACCACCGGGTGCCGCCGGCCCGGTCGCCGGGTCACCAGGAGCAGGAGAGGGCGGGGTCACCGGCCAGCTCGGCCGCGAGCCGTTCCCGGCGCGCGGCCATCTCCTCGCCGTACACGGTGAGGAGACCGGAGACGGTACGGGCCCAGGAGAAGCCGCGCGCGTGCCGCTCGGCCCCCCGCGCCAGCGCGGCGCGCCGCGGCGCGTCCGGCAGCAGCCCGCCGAGCGCCCGGGCCCAGTCGACCGGGTCGTGCCCGTCGATGAGCAGGCCGCTCACCTGGTCGCGTACGGCGGTCACCAGACCGCCCACGGCGGCCGCGACGACCGGCGTGCCGCACGCCTGGGCCTCCAGGGCGACCAGACCGAACGACTCGTTGTGCGACGGCACCGCGACCAGGTCGGCGGCCCGGTAGAGGTCCGGCAGGTCGGCACCGGTACGCGGCGGCAGGAAGCGCACCCGATCGGCGACCCCGAGAGAGCCGGTCAGCTCGATCAGGGCGGTCGGCCGGTCCAGCCCGCTGCCGCTCGGACCGCCGCAGATCACCACGGTCACCTGGTCGGCCAGCCGCGGATCGCGCTCGCGCAGCGCGGCGACCGCGCGTACCAGCACGTCGGGCGCCTTCAACGGCTGGATCCGGCCGACGAACGCCACCACGTAGCCGTCGGTCGGCAGGCCCAGCCTGCGACGGGCGGCGACGGCCGCCTCGGCCCGGTCCCCCGGGGCCGGGCGGAACCGGTCGAGGTCGACACCGGGCTGGACGACCGAAACCCGGGCCGGGTCGGCGTCGTACCGCTCGATCAGGTCCCGGGCCTCCACCCGGGTGTTGGCCACCAGCCGGTCGGCCTCCGCCACCACCTGCTCCTCGCCGATGACCCGCGCCTTGGGTTCCGGCCGGTCACCGACCGCGAGCTGCGCGTTCTTCACCTTGGCGAGGGTGTGCGCGGTGTGTACCAGCGGCACCCCCCACCGCTCCTTGGCCAGCCAGCCGACCTGGCCGGAGAGCCAGTAGTGGGAGTGGATGAGGTCGTAGTGGCCCGGTGGGCGGGCCGCCTCGGCACGGAGCACCCCGGCCGTGAAGGCGCACAACTGGCCGGGCAGCTCCTCCTTGGTCAGCCCCTCCAACGGCCCGGAGGTGATGTGCCGGACCTGCACGCCGGGCGCCATCTCCACCACCGGCGGCAGGTCGCCGGAGGTGGCCCGGGTGAAGATTTCCACCTCGACGTTCGCCTCGGCCAGCCGCCGGGCGACCTCCAGGATGTACACGTTCATGCCACCGGCGTCACCGGTGCCCGGCTGGTGCAGCGGTGACGTGTGCACCGACAGGGTGGCGATCCGCCGGGGCCGGGGCCACGGCAGGGCACCCCGCTGACGACCGACGCCGGTGTGCAGTTCCGCCACGTCCGCTCCTCTTGTCACGGTGGATGCCGTCTCGCACGACCGGCGTACGCGCAACAGTGCGCCGGATCTCATCTTCCCCATCGGGCTTCGGTAATGCGTGCGGGCGGGGGGCGGGCGTGACGGACCTCATCCGGACGTCCCCACGCCCGGCCGGGGCACCGGCCCGCGCCCGGGTGACAATGACCGGATGACCTCTGTCGCCATCGTCACCGGAGCCTCCAGCGGGATCGGTGCCGCCACCGCCCGCCGACTCGCCGCCGAGGGCTTCCACGTGCTCGCCGCGGCCCGGCGTACCGACCGGTTGGCCGACCTGGTCGCGGAGATCACGGCCGACGGTGGCCACGCCACGGCGGTGGCCTGCGACGTCACCTCCGACGCGTCGGTCGCGGCGCTGGCCGAGGCCGCCGCGGCCGCGCCCGGGCCGGTGACGCTGCTGGTCAACAACGCCGGCGGCGCGCGCGGCCTGGACCCGGTGGAGTCCGGGTCCGTGGGCGACTGGCAGTGGATGTACGACGTGAACGTGCTCGGCACCCTCCGGGTCACCCAGGCCCTGCTGCCGGCGCTGGAGGCGTCCGGCGCCGGGACCATCGTGATCGTCTCCTCGACCGCCGGTTTCACCGTGTACGAGGGCGGCGGCGGCTACACGGCCGCCAAGCACGCGCAGACCGCGATCGCCGGCACTCTGCGGCTGGAGCTGTCCGGGCGACCGGTGCGGGTCATCGAGATCGACCCGGGGATGGTGAAGACCGACGAGTTCAGCCTGGTCCGGTTCGACGGCGACGCCGAGCGGGCCGAGGCGGTCTACGCCGGCGTGCCCGAGCCACTGGTCGCCGACGACGTGGCCGACTGCATCGCCTGGTGCGCCACGCGCCCGCACCACGTCAACGTGGACCGGCTGGTGGTGCGCCCGCTGGCGCAGGCGGCGCAGCACAAGGTGCACCGGGTCGGGCAGTGAGGCGGGACCGCGGGCGGGTCCGGCGCTGAGGCGGCCCGACGTGGCAGGGGCGACGCGGCGGCCGTACGGGGTGGTCACCCGGGGCACCACCAACCCCAACCGGCTGCGCCGGGTGGACAACTGGATCGTGGCCACCTGCGGCGACCTGCTGCGCGGCGCACCCGACCCGCTCGTGGTCGACCTCGGCTACGGGGCGACGCCGGTGACCGCCGTGGAGTTGCGCGCCCGGCTGGCCACCGGAGTGCGCGCCGACGTACGGCTGGTCGGGCTGGAGATCGACCCGGCGCGGGTGGCCGCCGCGGCGCCCGCCGCCGACCCGCCGGGGCTCACCTTCGCCCGGGGCGGGTTCGAGCTGGCCGGCCTGCGCCCGGTGCTGGTGCGGGCGTTCAACGTGCTGCGCCAGTACGACGAGAGCGAGGTCCCCGCCGCCTGGCGGACGATGACCGCCGCCCTGGCCCCCGGCGGGGTGCTGGTCGAGGGCACCTGCGACGAACTGGGCCGGTTGGGCGGCTGGCTGCTGATCGACGCCGACGGGCCGCGCACGCTGACCCTGGCTGCCCGGCTCGCCACCCTGGAGAGCCCGGCCGAGCTGGCGGAGCGGCTACCCAAGGCGCTGATCCATCGCAACGTTCCCGGCGAGCGGGTGCACGACCTGATCCGCGCCCTCGACGACGCCTGGCTGGCCGCGGCCGGCTATGCCCCGTTCGGCCCCCGGCAGCGCTGGCTGCGCGCCGTCCAGTCCGTCAAGGACGCCGGCTGGCCGATCCTCGACCGCCCCACCCGCTGGCGCCACGGCGAACTGACCATCCCCTGGCCCGCAGTCCAACCCCGC
This sequence comes from Micromonospora sp. NPDC049366, assembly GCF_044466625.1. Lineage (NCBI taxonomy): Bacteria > Bacillati > Actinomycetota > Actinomycetes > Micromonosporales > Micromonosporaceae > Micromonospora > Micromonospora sp. NPDC049366. The sequence continues at coordinate 368,543 of NZ_JBITMV010000001.1, read as the reverse complement.
TGACACCCACCCACCCTCCGCGGCGACCCCGCGCCCCTGTCGAGCCGCCCCGGGGCAGGTGGGTGGGTGGGTGCGTCAGATGGTGGTGTTGATGAGGACGGGTTCGGGGTGAAGGGTGACGCCGAAGCGGGTCTTGACGCCGTCGCGGATCTCCCGGGCCAGGGCGACCAGATCGGCCGTGCTCGCCTGACCGCTGCGGTTGGTCAGCGCCAGCGTGTGCTTGCGGGAGATGGCGGCCCCGCCCGGCCCCGCGTAGCCCTTGCCGTAGCCGGCCTTGTCGATCAGCCACGCGGCGCTGACCTTCACCATGTCGCCGGCGCCCGGCCAGGACGGCGGCTCCCCCAGGTCGGCGGCGCGGTCACGCAGCAGGTCGTACGCCGCCCGGTCGAGCACCGGGTTCGTGAAGAACGAGCCGACCGAGCGCGTGTCGGGGTCGGTCGGGTCGAGCACCATGCCCTTGCCGGCGCGCAGTGTGCGTACGGCCGCCCGGGCGTCGGCGAGCGGCACCCGATTCCCCACCTCGACGCCCAGGGCACGGGCGAGTTCGGCGTAGCGCACCGGCCCGGAGAGCGGGGACCTGGAGAGGCGGAAGTCGACCGACAGCACCACCCAGCGGTCGCTGTACTTGAAGATGCTGCCCCGGTACGCGAAGCCGCAGTCGGCGGCGGCGATCCGGCTGGTGGTCTCCTCGACCCGGTCGTACGCCTCGACGCCGGTGATGGTCTCGGCGACCTCCTGGCCGTACGCGCCGACGTTCTGGATGGGGGTGGCGCCGGTGGAGCCGGGGATGCCGGAGAGGCACTCCAAGCCGGACCAGCCGTTGGCGACGGTGGCGGCGACGAGGTCGTCCCACGGCTCGCCGGCCTCGACCCGTACGGTCACGGTGTCGGCGTCCTCGGCGACCACCCGCAGGCCACGCGACCGGACGAGCACCACGGTGCCGGGGAAGCCGTCGTCACCGATCACCACGTTGCTGCCGCCGGCCAGGACGAGGACGGCATCCCCCCGGGCGCCGGCGTCGCGCACCGCGCGCACGATCTCGTCGGCGCTGGTCGCGGACACGATCCGGCCGGCGGGCCCGCCCATGCGCAGAGTGGTGTAGCTGGCCAGGGCACTCACGTCGGATCGGCGGGCTCCGGTTGTCGGCTGGGCGTAGACGTCTGACACACCTTTCACCCTAGGCTGAGGGGTAGCCGCGGCACCCACTGGTGGCCGGGTCACCCCCGGGAGGATGGCGATGAGCAGACTGCACGGCACGAAGGACTTCTGGATCGGTGCGCTGCGGGCGGAGGGCCCCTCCTTCGCGGCGGCGGTGGCGGAGGCGCCGCCGGAGACACCCGTCCTCTCCTGTCCCGGCTGGACCGTCGCCGACCTGACCCGGCACCTCGGCGGCATCTACCACTGGGTCTGCGCCGTCGCCGGATCCGGCTTGACCACCGCGCCGCCGGCCCGGCCGCAACAGGTCGAGACGCCCCCCGGCGTCTCTCCGCTGGACTACTGGCAGCAGGGGTACGACCGGTTGATGACCCTGTTCGACGGTCTCGACCCGGAGGCTCCGGCGTGGAACTGGGCGCCGCAGCCGAAGCGGGCCGGCTTCTGGCCGCGTCGCATGGCGCACGAGACCGCGGTGCACCGCTGGGACGCCCAGCTCGCCATCGCGGCGGGTGAGCCGATCGAGGCGAAGCTCGCGGCCGACGGGGTGAGCGAGGTGCTGGACACCTGGCTGCCGGCGGGCCGGCGACGCGATCCCGGCCAGTGGCACGGTGTGGTGCAGCTCTCCGCGGTGGACGCGGCGCAGTCCTGGTATCTGCGGCTGCGCGGGGAGGGGGTCGCGCTGCTGGACACGGACACCATCCTCGACCACGACGACCACCACGCGCGGGTGCAGGTCAGCGGCACCGCGAGCGACCTGCTGCTGGCGCTCTGGGGTCGGGTCAGCTTCGACACCCTGGACGTCGCCGGTGACCCGAGCCTGTTGAACGGCCTGCTACCCCGCTGACCCTCCCCCACTCCAACCTCGCAGAGGGGCCGTTCCCACCGGAGCGGCCCCTCTTCGCGTGTCCGGGGTGGAACCGGGCGGAACGTGATGAGAGCGCTCTCTTGACAGCGGGCGTGGCGCACACCACCCTGTCGTGAGAGCGCTCTCTCAGATCCGTCCCCCACCACCCGCCCGACCTGAGAGGGGTCACAAAGAGATGGGTGTCATTCCGCGCCGCCGCCTCGCGGCGGTTACCCTCGTCGCCGCGACCGCCCTGTTCGCCACCACCGCGTGCGGCGGTGACGACGCCGGCGAGGACGGTCCGATCACGCTGACCGTCGACGTGTTCGGCCAGTTCGGCTACGAACAGCTCTACCAGGAGTACATGGCCGCCCACCCCAACGTGAAGATCGTCGAGCGGGGCACCGGCAGCAACCTCGACGAATACTCGCCGAAGCTGACCCAGTGGTTGGCGGCCGGCAAGGGCGCCGGGGACGTCGTCGCCATCGAGGAGGGGCTGCTCGTCGAGTACAAGGCCAACCCGGGCAACTTCGTCAACCTGCTCGACCACGGCGCCGCCGAACTCAAGGGCAACTTCCTGGAGTGGAAGTGGAACCAGGGGCTGACCGCCGACGGCAAGCAGTTGATCGGGCTCGGCACCGACGTCGGCGGCATCGCGATGTGCTACCGCAAGGACCTCTTCGCCAAGGCCGGCCTGCCGACCGAGCGTGACGAGGTGTCCAAGCTCTGGCCGACCTGGCAGGACTACATCGCCACCGGCGAGAAGTTCAAGGCCGCGAACACCGGGGCGGCGTTCCTGGACGGCGCCACCAACACCTTCAACACCATCCTGCTCCAGACCGCCGGCAACACCACGGGCTACAGCTACTACGACACCAGCAACAACCTGGTCGTCGACAGCAATCCGGCGGTGAAGCAGGCCTACGACACCACGATGGACATCATCGACTCCGGCCTCTCCGGCAAGTACGGCTCCTGGTCGGAGGAGTGGGTCTCCGCGTTCAAGCAGTCGAAGTTCGCCACCATCGCCTGCCCCGCCTGGATGACCGGCGTCATCGAGGGCAACGCCGGCCCCGCCGCCAAGGACAAGTGGGACATCGCCAAGGTGCCCGGCAACGGTGGCAACTGGGGCGGGTCGTTCCTCGCGGTGCCCAAGCAGAGCAGGCACCAGGCCGAGGCCATCGAGCTGGCCAAGTTCCTCACCAGCGCCCAGGGGCAGATCGGCGCGTTCAAGGCCAAGGGCCCGCTGCCCTCGTCGCCGCAGGCCCTCGACGACCCGGCCATCGCGAACGCGACCAACGCGTACCTGTCCGGGGCCCCGGTCGGCCAGATCTTCGCCGCCGGCGCGAAGAACCTGAAGCCGGTCTACATGGGCCCGAAGAACCAGGCCGTACGCACCGAGGTGGAGAACGCGGTACGCACCGTCGACCTGGGGCAGCGCAGCCCCGAGCAGGGCTGGACCGACGCGGTGACCAACGCGAAGAAGGCCGCCGACAAGTAGCCGAGCCAGCGTGCGGGCGGGCTCCGGGGCACCGGAACCCGCCCGCACCGCGGAAAGGAGTGCCCGGGCATGACCGTCCAGCTCGACGCCCGCCCGCCGGCCGCACCCGCGCCCGGCAGCCGACGCCGGCCACCGGGAGGCCGGTTCAGCCGGCTCGACACGCGGCTCTCGCCGTACCTCTACATCGCGCCGTTCTTCCTGATCTTCGCCGTCTTCGGGGTCTACCCGCTGGCCTACACCTTCTGGGTCTCGCTGCACGACTGGGACCTGCTCGGCAGCGACCACCCGTTCGTCGGGGCGGAGAACTACACCCGGCTGCTGGCCGACACCGACTTCTGGCACGCGGTCGTCAACACGCTCGGCATCTTCGTCATCTCGACCGTCCCGCAGCTGCTGGCCGCGCTCTGGCTGGCCAACCTGCTCAACCGCATGCTCCGGTTCCGCACCGGCTGGCGGATGAGCGTGCTCATCCCCAACGTGACCTCCACCGCCGCGGTGGCGATCGTGTTCGGCGTGATCTTCAGCCGCGAGTTCGGCATGGCCAACTGGCTGCTCGACCTGATCGGGGTCGGCCCCGTGGAGTGGAAGTCGAACCGGGTCGCCTCCTGGGTGGCCATCTCGACCATGGTCGACTGGCGGTGGACCGGCTACAACGCGCTGATCTTCCTGGCCGCCATGCAGGCCATCCCCCGCGACCTGTACGAGTCGGCCGCCATCGACGGCGCCAACCGGGCCCGGCAGTTCTGGTCGATCACCGTGCCGCTGCTGAAGCCGACGATCATCTTCTGCGTCATCATCTCCACCATCGGCGGGCTCCAGCTTTTCACCGAGCCCCGGCTCTTCCACTCCGGCACCAACCCGATCCGGGGTGGACCACTGCGCGAATCACAGACCGTGACCATGTACATGTTCGAGAACGCCTTCGCGCCGCACTACAACTTCGGCTACGGCTCCGCGGTCGCCTGGCTGCTCTTCGCCCTCATCGCCGTCGTCGCGGCCGTCAACGTACTGATCATCCGTCGGCTCGGCGGAAGTACGCCGGTGAGCCGGGCCCGGAAGGGAGACCTGCGATGAGCCGCCTGTGGCGGGCCAGCCCGCTGACGTACGGGGCCCTGGTCCTCGCCGCGCTCACCTCGATCTTCCCGATCTACTGGATGTTCGTGGTGGCCAGCCGCTCCAGCGACGCGATGGGCCAGGTGCCGCCGCCGCTCACCCCGGGCGGCAACCTCGGCGCGAACATCAGCCGCCTCTTCGCCAACACCGACGCGTACTTCCTGACCGGCCTGATCAACTCGGCCGTCGTGGCGACCACGGTGACCGTGTCGGTGGTCTTCTTCTCCAGCCTCGCCGGATTCGCCTTCGCGAAGCTGCGCTTCCGGGGCCGCAACGCGCTGCTGCTGGTGATCATCGCGACCATGATGGTGCCCACCCAGCTCGGCGTGATCCCGCTCTATCTGATGATGACCAAGCTGAACTGGAACGACCGGCTGCCCGCCGTGATCGTCCCCGCGCTCGTCACCGGGTTCGGGGTTTTCATGATGCGGCAGTACGCCGGCCAGGCGGTCAGCGACGAGCTGATCGAGGCCGCCCGGGTGGACGGCTGCGGCACGGCCCGGATCTGGTGGAACGTGGTCATGCCGGCGCTGCGCCCGGCCGCCGCGGTGCTCGGGCTGCTCACCTTCATGACCACCTGGAACGACTTCCTCTGGCCGTACGCTGTGCTCAACGACCCGGAGAACCCGACCGTTCAGCTCTCCCTGCGGGCCCTGTCCGACGGCTACTACCAGGACATGTCGCAGGTGTTCACCGGGACCGCCATCGCGACGCTGCCCCTGCTGCTGGTCTTCGTCCTGTTCGGCCGCCAGATCATCGGCGGGATCATGGAAGGTGCGGTCAAGGCGTGACGGAGCTCCGATTTCCCGAGAACTTCCTCTGGGGCGCCGCCACCGCGGCCTACCAGATCGAGGGCGCGGCCCACGACGACGGTCGCGGCCCGTCCATCTGGGACACCTTCAGCCGTACGCCGGGAAAGGTCTACCAGGGGCACACCGGGGACGTCGCCTGCGACCACTACCACCGCTACGCCGAGGACGTGGCGCTGATGGCCGAGCTGGGGCTCGCCGCCTACCGTTTCTCGGTCGCCTGGCCGCGCGTCCAGCCCGACGGCACCGGCCCGGTCAACCCCCGCGGGTTGGACTTCTACGACCGGCTGGTGGACGCCCTGCTGGCCCGGGGCATCGACCCGATCGTCACGCTCTACCACTGGGACCTGCCGCAGAGCCTGGGTGACCGGGGCGGCTGGACCAACCGCGACACCGCCGAGCACTTCGCCACCTACGCGACGGCCGTGCACGGCCGACTGGGCGACCGCGTCGACGTCTGGACCACCCTCAACGAGCCGTGGTGCTCGGCCTACCTCGGCTACGGCAACGGCCTGCACGCCCCCGGCGAGCAGGACGCGGGGGCGGCCTTCACCGCCGTACACCACCTGCTGCTCGGGCACGGCCTGGCGGCCCGGGCGCTGCGCGCGGCCGGCGCGCGCACCGTCGGCATCACCCTCAACCCGGCCGACGTACGCCCCGCCGACGAGTCCAGCGCCGCCGACGCCGCGGCGGTACGGCTGGTCGACGGGCTGCACAACCGGATCTTCCTGGACCCGCTGCTGGCCGGCGGCTACCCGACCGACGTGCTGGAACACGTCGCTCGGATCGTCGAGCCGACGTTCCTGCGCGACGGGGACGAGAAGCTGATCGCCGCACCGATCGACCTGCTCGGGGTCAACTACTACCAGCCGACCTACGTGGCCGGCCGGCCGGACGGCGCCGGGGGCGGCGGCGCGTACCCGGGCACCGACGGCGCGGTGGAGTTCCTCCCGCCCACCGGACCGCTCACCGACATGGGCTGGATGGTGGAGCCGGCCGGGCTGACCCGGCTGCTGGAACGGATCGCGACCGACTACCCGGGCGTGCCGCTGCTGATCACCGAGAACGGCGCCGCCTACCCGGACAAGCCCGGCACCGAGCCCCCGGACGGCCCCGGCCCGGTCGTCGACAACGACCGGATCGCCTACCTGGACGGCCACCTGCGCGCCGCGCACGAGGCGATCTCCCGGGGGGTGGATCTCCGGGGTTATCTCGTATGGTCGTTCCTGGACAACTTCGAGTGGGCGGAGGGCTACCGCAGGCGGTTCGGGATCGTGCACGTCGACTACCTGACCCAGCGCCGCACACCGAAGTCCAGCGCCCGGTGGTACCAGGAGGTGATCTCCCGGAACGGGCTGTGACGAGCGGGGGAACGGCGATGACGACGGCGCAGCGGCCGACGCTCGAAGAGGTGGCCCGGCGGGCCGGGGTCTCCCGGGCCACCGTCTCACGGGTGGTGAACGGCTCCACCACGGTCGCGGAGCCGATCCGGGAGGCGGTCCATCGGGCGGTGGCCGAGCTGGGCTACGTGCCGAACCTCGCCGCCCGCAGCCTGGTCACCCAGCGGACCGACTCGGTGGCGCTGGTCATGCCCGAGGCGGCCACCCGGGTCTTCTCCGACGACCAGGTCTTCCCCGGCATCATCCGGGGCGTCAGCCAGGAGTTGGAGGCCGCCGACAAGCAGCTGGTGCTGATGCTGGCCGGTTCGCCGGCCGGGCACGCCCGGGTGGAGCGCTACACCACCGGCCGGCACGTCGACGGCGTGCTCTTCGCCTCGCTGCACGGGGCCGACCCGCTGCCCGGCACTCTCGCCCGGCTGGGCATCCCGGTGGTGTGCAGCGGCCGGCCGCTCGGCGAGGTCCCGGTGCCGTACGTCGACGTCGACCACGTCAGCGGGGTCACCGCGGCGGTACGACACCTGGTGGCCGGCGGCCGACGCCGAATCGCCACGATCGCCGGGCCGCAGGACATGGTCGCCGGCATCGAACGGCTCACCGGCTACCGGAAGGCGATGACCGAGGCCGGGCTGCCGCAGCGGGTGGCCACCGGGGACTTCACGCGCGAGTCCGGGGCGGCGGCGATGCGGCACCTGCTCGACGAGGACCCGGAGCTGGACGCCGTCTTCGCCGCGTCCGACCTGATGGCGCACGCCGCGCTGCGTACGCTGCGCGAGGCCGGGCGACGGGTCCCGGACGACGTGGCGGTGATCGGTTTCGACGACATCGAGACCGCCGCCTACACCGAGCCGCCGCTGACCACCGTCCGGCAGCCGATCCAGGAGATCGGCCGGCAGATGACCCGGCAGCTGCTCCGGATCGCGGCCGGCGAGACCGTCGAGCCGTCGCTCATGCTCCCCACCGAGCTGATCCTGCGCGACTCCGCCTGACGGCAAATCGGTCGAACCCGTGCCGGTCCGATCGGTAGCCTCACGCGATGCCTGAGCCACTGATCCGCACCGCCACGCCCGACGACGCGCCCGCCGTGGTGGCGCTGCGCGCCCTCGTCTACCCGTATCTGGTGCGGGGGGAGGCGTCGACCCGACACATGATCGCCGAACCGCCCGCCGGCGAGGAGTGGACGGCGTTCGTCGCCGAGGTCGACGACCAGGTGGTGGGCTGGGTGTCGGCGTACCTCAACATCCGCACCTCCGAGCCCGACTTCGGCGAGGTCTCGCTGCTGCACGTGCACCCCGACCACCGCCGCCGGGGCATCGGGGACGCGCTGCTGGCCGAGGCGCTGCGTCACCTCCGCCCCCTCGGCGTACGCCGGGTCCGCACCTGGGCGCTGTCGGACGCGCTGCCGTTCGCCCACCGGCACGGCTTCACGCCGAGCCGGGAGCTGCGCTACTCGATGCTCGACCTGCGCCCCGCGCCGCCGATGCCGACGGCTCCCGCGGGCGTACGGCTGCTGCCGTTCGCCGAGCTGGACCCACACCGGCTCTACCGGGCCGAGATCGCGACGGCCGCCGACGAGCCGGGCGACGTGGCCGCCGACACGATCAGCTACGAGACGTGGCAGCACGACGTCTGGCACAACCTCGGCCTGGACAAGGCCGCCAGCACCGCCGCCGAACTGGACGGCGAGTTGGTCGCGTTCAGCGTGGTCAAGCGGGACGGCGACCGGATGTGGTCGGACTTCACCGGCACCCTGCCCGGGCACCGCGGGCGTGGCCTCGCCGGATTGGCCAAGCGGGCGGCGCTGCACCGGGCCGCGGCCGGCGGGGTGCGGATCGCGTACACGTCGAACGACGAGGCGAACGCGCCGATGCTGGCGATCAACGAGCGGCTCGGCTACCGGCCGGTGGCCGCCCAGTGGTCCTGCCTCGCCGAACTGACCTGACCGTCGGCCGAAGCCCTCGGCCAGGATGATGATTTCCGTCAGCTCTCCTGGATGGACTGGCCGAGCGAGCGGCGGGCGAGCAGAGCCGCGCCGGCCACCGCGGCCGGCATGAGGAGCACCGCGCCGAGCGGGATGAGGAAGCAGACGAACACCGCCACCCCGAACCCGAGCGCGGTGGGCCGGTCCGCCTTCAGCAGGGCCCGGCGCTCGGGCAGGCGCATCCCCCGCCGGTAGAAGGGCGCGCCGACCAGCTCCACGGCGAGGAACCAGCCGCCGACGGCCGCGCCGATGACCGGCACGACGGTCTGACCGACGAACGGGATGAACCCGGCGAGGAAGAGCGGGATGCCGACCAGCACGGAGAGGGCCACGAGGCGTACGGAGTCGGCCAGGCTGCGGCGCAGCGACGACCAGAACGGCACGTCCACCGCGCCCGGTGTGCCGCCCAGCCGCTCCTCGACCCGCTCGGAGATCTTCTCGTAGAACGGGTCGCCGATGACCAGGGTGACCGCGGTGAAGGTCAGGACGCCGAGCAGCCCGCCCAGCCCGAGGAACGCCAGCCCGGCGACCACCCGGACCAGGCCGCGCCACGTGCCGGACCAGTCGTCGGCGAACGGCGTGACCAGTGCGGCCAGGTCGTCCACGAACCAGATCAGGGCGGCGAACGCGCTGACGAAGAGCGTGCCGGAGATCAGCGCCGGCACCACGCCGAGCAGCATGAGACCGGGGCTGCGCACATAGAGGCCGATGCCGCGCAGCAGCAGACCGACTCCGGCGAAGAAGCGGCCGGTGGCCCCGGTCACCGGCTTGGCGATGCTGGACACGTCCACGACCGCAGAGCCTAGTTGTTGACGGCGCATCAACCGGTTGGTGGATCGCCGGTGTCAACCGACGCCGGCAAGGTCCGATCCCGGTCGGTCGATTCGCGGTGGGCCCGCCGCCACCACGCTGAACAGGTACGAGGCAGCGGCGAAGGGTGGGGCGATGCCGGTCATCGAGGTGACCAACCTGCACAAGAGATACGGCGACCTGGTCGCCGTCGACGATGTGTCGTTCACCGTGGCGGCCGGGGAGATCTTCGGTGTCCTCGGCCCGAACGGCGCCGGCAAGACCACCACCGTGGAGTGCCTGGCCGGGCTGCGGGTCCCCGACGGGGGCGGGGTGTCGGTCCTCGGGCTCGACCCCCGCCGGGACGCGAGCCGGCTCCGGCATCGGGTGGGCGTGCAGCTCCAGGAGAGTCAGCTGCCGGACCGGCTCCGGGTGGGCGAGGCCCTGGAGCTGTACGCCTCCTTCTACCGGGACCCGGCCGACCCGGCCCGGCTGATCGACGAGCTGGGCCTCGGCGGGAAGCGGGACACGCCATACCGCAAGCTCTCCGGCGGCCAGAAGCAGCGGCTCTCGGTCGCCCTGGCGCTGGTCGGCAACCCGGAGATCGCCATTCTGGACGAGCTGACCACCGGGCTGGACCCGCAGGCCCGGCGGGACACGTGGGGGCTCGTCGAGCGGATCCGGGACCGTGGCGTGACGGTCGTGCTGGTCACCCACTTCATGGAGGAGGCCGAGCGGCTCTGCGACCGGGTGGCGGTGATCGACGCCGGCCGGGTCGTCGCGCTCGATACGCCGGCCGGTCTGGTGTCGACCGTGGCCCCCGAGCAGCGGGTGCGATTCCGGCCGTCCGCGCCGGTGGACGACCGGCTGCTCACCGAGCTGCCGGAGGTGAGCGGGGTGACCCGTTCCGGCACCCAACTCGTGGTGACCGGCACGGGTGACCTGCTGCACGCGGTCACCGCCGTGCTCGCCCGCAGCGGGATCGTCGCCGCCGACCTGCGGCTGGAGCAGTCCACGCTGGACGACGCCTTCGTCGAGCTGACCGGGCACCGGCCCGCCGACTGAGAGGAAGACGATGCACGCCTTCGGCCAGATCCTCAAGATCGAGGCTCGGCTCTACCTGCGCGACCTGCCGACCCTGCTGCTCACCGTCGGGCTGCCCACGCTCATCCTGGTGGTGCTCGGGCTGATCCCCACGCTGCGCAGGCCCGACCCGACCTTCGACGGGCAGACCTTCGTCAGCTACTTCGCCCCGTCCCTGCTGGTGGTCACGCTCGCGATGGTCGGGGTGAACATCCTGCCCACCGTGCTGGCCACCTACCGCGAGCGCGGGGTGCTGCGTCGGCTGGCGACCACCCCGGCGCATCCGGCGGCGCTGCTCGCCGCGCAACTGGTGCTGGCCCTGGCCGGGATCCTGGCCAGCGCGGTGCTGCTCATCGTGGTCGCCCGGCTGGCGTTCGACGTCCCGCTGCCCCGGCACCCGCTCGGTTTCACCGCGGCCTTCGTCCTCGGCACGGCGGCGCTGCTGGCGCTCGGCCTGCTGATCGCCGCCGTCGGCCGGACGACGAGGGCTGCCCAGGCGCTCGCCGTACCGCTCTTCCTGGTCGTCATGTTCTTCGGCGGGGTCTACCTCCCCCGGTTCCTGCTCCCGGACTTCCTGGCCCGGGTCGGCGACTACACTCCGCCGGGGGTGCAGGCGCTGCTCGACGCCTGGACCGGAGATCCACCACGGCCGCTGCACCTGGGGATAATGGCCGTGGTCGGGGTGACCGCCGGCGCGGTAGCCGCGAAACTGTTCCGCTGGGAGTGAGCAGCGACCGATGAGCAGCACCGCCGAGCAGGTCGACCGGTTGGCCGCGTGGGAGTCGCGCGAGGTGACGCTCCACCGCGTGCTGCCGTACGTCGGCCTGGCCGTCGGCGCCCTGCTCACCGCCGCCGCGCCGGCACCGACCGGTCTGTCGCTCGTCCCCGACCCGTTGCTCGCCGCGGCCACGGCGTGCTGGGTCGCCTGGTTCGTCAACCTGCACCCCGGTTGGGCGACCCGCCGCAGGCTGATGGCGGTCTACTACGTCGGGCTGCTCGCGCTCGCCGCCGGGCTGGTGCTCGACAGCCCGTGGTACGGGTTCTTCGCCTGGGTCGGGTTCCTGCACTCGTTCCTCGCGCTGCACGGCAGGTGGCGGTTCGTCGGTGTGGCCGCCACGGCCGTCCTGCTCGGCACCGCCCAGGGCGGGGGCCTTCCCTCGTCCGGGGCGCACTGGCTGCTCTGGTCGGTGCTGGTGCTGTTCAACATGGGCGTCGCCGGCGGCGTGACCTGGTTCGGCACGGTCACCGATCGGCAGAACACCAACCGCAAACGACTGGTCGTGGAGTTGGCCGAGACGAACCGCCGGCTGGCGGAGACGATGCGGGAGAACGAGGGGCTGCACGCCCAGCTGCTCACCCAGGCCCGCGAGGCCGGGGTGACCGACGAGCGGCAACGGATGGCCCGGGAGATCCACGACACGCTCGCCCAGGGGCTCACCGGCATCATCACGCAGCTGGAGGCGGCAGGGCAGGCCCGGGACCGGCACGCCGACTGGCAGCGGCACGTGGACATGGCCGTCACGCTGGCCCGGGAGAGTCTCCGCGAGGCGCGGCGCTCGGTGCGGGCGGTCCGTCCGGAGGCGCTGGAGTCCGCCCGGCTGCCCGACGCGCTCGCCGAGCTGACCGGGCGGTGGCAGGCGATCAACGAGGTACGGGTCGAGGTGAGCGTGACCGGCAACGCCCGGCCGCTGCACCCGGAGATCGAGGTGACCCTGCTGCGGGCGGCACAGGAGGCGCTGGCCAACGTGGGCCGGCACGCCAAGGCGTCCCGGGTCGGGCTGACCCTGTCGTACATGGAGGACGTGGTCACCCTGGACGTGCGGGACGACGGGGTCGGCTTCGACCCGCGCGACCTGCCCGGGCCGCGTCGGCCGGACGGTGGGTACGGCCTCACGGTCATGCGGCAGCGGGTCACCCGGGTCGGCGGCGAGCTGGCGGTCGAGTCCGAGCCGGGCGGCGGCACCGCCGTCTCGGCGTCCGTCCCCGCGCTCCCGGGAGGTGCCGCGTGACCGTACGGCTGCTGATCGTCGACGACCACCCGGTCGTGCGGGACGGGCTACGCGGCATGTTCACCGGCGACCCGGGTTTCGAGGTGGTGGGCGAGGCTGCCGACGGCGCCGAGGCGCTGGCCCTGGCCGCGTCGCTGCGCCCCGACGTCGTCCTGATGGACCTGCGGATGCCCGGAATGGACGGGGTGACCGCGATCGGCCGACTGGCCCGCTCCGGCAGCCCGGCGAAGGTGCTGGTGCTGACCACGTACGACACGGACGCGGACGTGCTGCCGGCGATCGAGGCCGGCGCGACCGGATACCTGCTGAAGGACGCGCCGCGCGAGGAGCTGGTCCGGGCCGTGCGGGCGGCGGCACGCGGCGAGTCGGTGCTCGCGCCCAGCGTGGCCGGGCGGCTGATGGGGCGGCTCCGGGCCCCGGCGGAGGAGCCGCTGAGCCAGCGGGAGCTGGAGGTGCTGACCCTGGTCGCGCGGGGCTCCTCCAACCGGGAGGCGGCGGCCCGCCTGTTCATCAGCGAGGCCACCGTCAAGACCCACCTGCTGCACGTGTACGCGAAGCTCGGGGTCAACGACCGGGCGGCCGCGGTCGCCGTGGCGTACGACCGGGGCCTGCTCACCCCCGGCGGGCGGTGAGCAGGCCCGGGGCAGGATGGACGGGTGCGGGCGTCCCGGCTGATCTCGTTGGTGTTGCTGCTCCAGTCGCGGGAGACGATGACCGCGGCCGAGCTGGCCCGGGAGCTGGAGGTCTCCGAGCGGACCGTCTACCGGGACGTGCTGGCGCTCTCAGCCGCCGGGGTGCCCGTCTACGCCGATCGCGGCCGGGCGGGCGGCTACCGGCTGCTCGGCGGCTACCGGACCCGGCTGACCGGGCTGACCCGGGACGAGGCGGAGGCGCTGTTCCTCGCCGGGGTGCCCGGGCCCGCCGGCGACATGGGTCTGGCCGACGCGGTCGCCGCCGCCGAGCTGAAGGTGCTCGCCGCGCTGCCGCCGAGCCTGCGCGACGCCTCCGCCCGCACCGGTCAGCGGTTCCACCTGGACGTGCCGGGCTGGTTCCGGGAGGCCGCACCCCCGGCCTGGCTGACCGAGCTGGCCGGCGCGGTCTGGCGGGACCGGGAGGTGCGGCTGCGCTACCGGCGGGGAGACCGGGAGGTCACCCGCGAGCTGCGGCCCTACGGGCTGGTGCTGAAGAGCGGGGTCTGGTATCTCGTCGGCCGGGTCGGCGACGACCATCGGACCTACCGGGTGGACCGGGTCACCGGCGTGGAGGTCGGGGCGGCGACCTTCGAGCGGGACGAGGACTTCGACCTGGCCGGGTACTGGCGGGAGCAGGGCGAGGCGTTTCTCCGGAACATGCTCCGGGCCGAGGTGACCGTCCGGCTGAGCCCCGCCGGCCTGCGCCGGCTACGCCACCTCGCCGACGCCCCCTTCGTGTACGACGAGGCGGTCGCCGCCGCCGAGGGGCCCGACGGGCAGGGCCGGGTGGTGCTACGGCTGCCCGTCGAGTCCGTCGAGGTGGCGTACGCCCAGCTGCTCTCGCTCGGGCCGGAGGTGGAGGTGCTCGACCCGCCTGAGCTGCGGCGGCGGATGGCCGAGGCGGCGGTACGCTCGGCGGCGCTCTACGCGGACACGGCCGACGCGGATGCCGACACCGACGACGCGGGCGCGGCTCAGCGGTAGCCGGTGTCGTCGGCCGGCCGGCCCGGCTTGATCACCTCTTCGTGGTAGCGGAAGAAGTGCGGCCGGGTGCCGTCGAGATCGGTGAACCCGTAGATCTGGGCGAGCCCGCCGGCATCGAGGGACTGCCCGTTCCAGCGGGCCCGGTCCGGGTCCGCGGCCAGGGCGGCGACCGCCCGCCCGACGAAGGCCGGCGTCTCCGACATGACGAAGTGCGGGTCCTTCGCCGCGCCCTCGCGCCAGTTCTCCTCGGTGACCTCGAAGATCTCCAGCATCAACTCCGACCGGAGCCAGCCCGGCGTCAGCGCGACGGCCGTGCAGCCGTACGGCTCCAGCTCGTGCGCCTGGCTGAACGCCAGCCGGTTCACCGACACCTTGGCCAGGTCGTAGAAGAGGGAGAGCCGATAGTTCTCGTCGTTGTACGCCTTCGTGCCGTCGCCGATCTCCACCACCAGGCCGCCGGGCTGACGGGTCAGCAACGGGAGCGCGAAGTGGCTGGTGATGATGTGCGTGTCGATCGCCAGCCGCAGGGTACGGAAGCCGGCGTCCAGCGGCTGCTGCCACACCGGCTTCTCCCAGGTGATCAGCGGCTCGGCGCCCCAGATGTCGTTGACCAGCACGTCGAGGCGGCCCCGCTCGGCGTCGATCCGGGCGACCAGGTCGCGCACCTGCTCGGGGACGAGGTGGTCGACCCGGACCGCGATGCCCTCACCGCCGGCCGCGGTGACCAGCTCGGCGGTCTCCTCGATCGTCTCCGGCCGGTCCAGCTCGGAGCGGCCCGCCCGGCTGCTGCGCCCGGTCGCGTAGACCGTGGCGCCGGCCGCGCCGAGCTGCACGGCGATCTGCCGGCCCGCGCCCCTGGTCGCCCCGGCGACGAGGGCGACCTTTCCTGTCAGCGGTTTCGTCATGCCGCCGAGCCTGCCAGCGATAGCTGACAGCCGACGTCAGATTTTCACCGCACGTCTTTCACTGCACGTCGAACTCGTTGCCCTCCGGGTCGGCCATCGTGGTGTGCCGGCTGCCCCGCTCATCCACCTCCGCCAGCACGGTGGCGCCCAGCCCGGTCAGCCGCTTCACCGTCACCTCCCGGTCGGCGGGGCCGACGTGCAGGTCGAGATGCAGCCGGTTCTTGACCCGCTTGGGCTCGGGGACGGCCTGGAAGAGCAGCCGCCGGCCGAGACCGATGCCGCTGTCCGGATCGACCGGGTCGTCCGGGTGGCGGATGCCGGCCAGCTCGCGGAACGCCCGCCGGCCGTCGATGTCGACGTACGCCTCCGGCCCGACCGCGCCCATCTCGACCAGCCGGTCGATGAGGTCGCTGTTGTCCTCCACCTCGTAGTCGAGGGCGGCCGCCCAGAACCGGGCCAGCGGGATCGCGTCCGCGCAGTCGACGACGAGCTTCCAGTGCAGGGCCATCCGTGCTCACCTCCGACCGCGGACCACCCGTGCGGACCGCCTCTGTAACTGTTTATAGTGGTTACATGACGGACGGCGCAAGTGGACTCACTCTGGTCTCCCTCTCGGGCACCCGATTCCGCTTCGACCCCGGCGCTCTCTGCCTGGAACTCCTCACCACCGGCGGCCCCGGCCCGCTCGGCCGCCGCTACGAGGCCCTGCACCGGCCCGACGACCTGGCCGCCTGGCTGGAGCTGTCCCGGCTGCGCCTCGACCCGGCGCGGGTGCGGGTCGACGCCGACGACCTGGCCACCGCCCGACGGCTGCGCGACGCCCTGTGGCGCCTCGCCTGCACCCGGACCGGCGGCCGGCCGCCGACCGACGACCCCGCCGACTTCGAGGCCACCCCCGCCGACCTCGCCACGCTCAACGAGATCGCGGCCGGTGAGCCCCTGGCCCCCGAGCTGACCGCCGAGGGCACGCGGCGATGGCTGCCGGCGCGGGGCGGGCAGGTGCTCGCCACCGTCGCCCGCGACGCCGTCGACCTGTTCAGCGGCCCGCACGCCGACCGGATCCGCGAGTGCGGCGCGCACAACTGTCACCTGGTGTTCGTGGACATCTCACGCCCCGGGCAGCGCCGATGGTGCTCGATGGACCGGTGCGGCAACCGGCACAAGGTCCGGGCGCTGCGCGCCCGCCGAGCCACCGACTGAGCCTCGGCCCGCCGTCCTGGCTGTCCTAGTCGGCCAGACGGACGCGGACCCGCCGGTTGGCCCGGCCCTTGCTCTCCACCTTGACCACCTGCACCTTGCCGATCTGCGCGGTCGAGGCGACGTGCGTGCCGCCGTCGGCCTGCACGTCGAGACCGACGATGTCGACGATCCGGACCTCCTGCTCGTCCGGCGGGATGAGGTTCGACTGGGTGCGGATGATGTCCGGCAGGGCCAGCGCCTCCACCCGGGGCAGCACCCGCACCGCGACCGCCCGGTCGGCCGCGACCTCGGCGTTGACCAACTCCTCGATCCGGGTCTTGAAGTCCGGTGGCACCTCGGGGAGGTTGAAGTCCATCCGCGCCTCACCCGGCTCCATGTTGCCGCCGGTCACCAGCGCGCCGAAGTCGCGGAAGACCACACCGCAGAGCACGTGCAGCCCCGAGTGGGTCCGCATCAGCCGGGTGCGCCGCTCGTCCTCCACCGCACCGGTCACGGTCGTGCCAGCGGGCGGCAGCGGATCACCCTCGGCGGGGATCAGCCACAGGTCGTCGCCCTTGCGGGTGCCGACGATCCGGGTCTGTACGCCCTGCCAGAGCAGCACCCCGTGGTCCGGCGGCTGGCCGCCGCCGCCCGGGTAGAAGGCCGACCGGTCCAGCACGATGCCCTGCTCCGGGTCGGCGTGCAGCACCGTGCACTCCCACTCCCGCAAGGTCGGGTCGGCGAGGTCGAGCCGGTGCGTCCGGCCGTGGTGTGTGACGCCCATGTCAGCGCACGTTACTCGTTCAGGAACGAGGAGATCCGGGTACGCAGGTCGGCGCGTTCCGACCAGAGCACGCCCGGCCGGTCGTACACGTGCAGCGTGGCGGCGGGCAGGGCGGCCGCGAGTTGCTCGGCGACCTCCACCGGGTGCAGGTCGTCGCCGGCGCAGCCGATGACCAACGCGGGCGCGGTCACCGCGGCGAGCGCGTCCGTGCTCGGCACCGCCACCTGCTCGGGCAGGCTCGCCAGCCCGGACGCCAGCCCGTCGCGGAGCAGTTGGTCGAGGCGCTGACGCAGGTAGGCCCACCCGGCCGGCGTGTTGCGCACCGCGGGCGGCAACTCGACGGAGACGACCTCCGCGACCGCCGACGCGTCACCGCTCTGCACCGCCTCCAGCAGCGCCGTCAGCCGCTGCCGGGCCACCTCGCCGCGCGGCCGGTCGAGCACGGCGGGCAGGAAGAAGACCAGCCGGTCGAAGCGCTCCGGACTCTCGACCAGCAGCCGGCAGAGCGCCCCCGCACCCAGGCTCGCGCCGAAGGCTCGGCCGGCACCCTCCAGGTCGGCGACCGCCCGCAGGTCGCGGGCCAGGTCGGCGTAGTCCCACGACCCGGGTGGCGCGTCCGAGCGGCCGTGCCCCCGGAACTGGAAGAACACGCGGCGACCGGTGACCCCGCTGCCGAACGGGCGGGTCGTGGCGATGCCGTTGCCGAGCCCGTGCGCGAACACCGTGACCGGGTCACCGGCGCCGGTGACCAGCCGCTCCAGGCGTACGCCGTGGGGCGTGGTGACCAGGTCGGTCTCCGGCTCGGGCAGGGCCGGCCGGCCGGTCCGCGGTGCCCCCGGGCCCGGACCCCAGGTGCGGGGACCGCCGTCCGGTGGGGGCGGCCAGCGGAAACCCCTCACCAGAAGCCTTTGCCGTCGCTCAGGTCGCGCAAGCCGACGCGGACGTCCAGCAGGTAGATGAGCGCGGCGGCGATGCCGATCAGTCCGAAGAGGCTGATCGGGCCGAAACCGAGCAGGGTCAGCACCAGGCAGACCGCCAGGATGGCTATCCAGCCGCCCTTCGGCAGGGTGCCGATGGCGGCGAAGGCGTCGGATCGCTGGGTGATGGCGTGCACCAGCGCGACGCCCTGAATGATCAGCGCGAAGACGAGAAGGATCAGCTCGATGACGGAGCGGACTTCGAAGGCGAAGAGCGGCGCGGCGTTGGCCATGACGGCAAGCTTATGTCCACGACCCCGGAAACGTCCGACAGGAACGCCTCCGGGGTCGCCGGTTGGTCGATCACTCGGCCGCGGGACGCGTCCGCTTGGTGGCCCGGGGCAGCTTCGCCGACGGGGTGGTCGTCGCCTTGGTGGCGGTCGCCTTGGTGGCCTTCCGCGCGCCGGTGGCCTTCCGGACGGTGGCCGGCTTCGGGGTGGCGACCTCGGCCACCTCGGCCGGGGTCGGGACGTCCTCGGTGGTCGGGGCGGCGGGCTGCGCGGTCTCGGCGACCGGCGTCTCGACGCGCTGCGCCTCGGTCGCCGCGATGTCGGCATTCACCGTGTCGGCGGCCTCCAGCACACCGGCACCGACCACGCGCTCGCCACGGGCGACCAGCGCGCCGTACGCGGCCAGCGCCCGCTCCTGCGCGACCTGCGCGCCGGCCACGACGACGGCGGCGTTGCGGGTGGCCGCGGCGCGCAGCCGGTCGAGGTCGGCGGCCTCGCGGAGCTTGGCCAGGTCGGCGGCCTCGCGGAGCCGGTTCAGGTCGGCGGCCTCGCGCAGCTTGGCCAGGTCGGCCGGGACGGCGCCGCCGCGCAACGTGCCCATCGTCTCGTTGGCGGTGCGCAGCGTCGCGGTGGCCTTCTCCCGCAGTTCGAGACCGGTCAGCACGGCCTTGCCGCCCAGGTCGGCGACGACCCGGGTGCCGAGGTCACTGACCACGGTGGGCAGCTTGCGCAGCTGTTCGAGGGCGAGCTCACCGGCACCGGCGGCGGCGTAGAGCGGGGCCGGGATGCGGTTGGTCTTCGGCTGGGTCATGACGTCTCCTCCTCGGCCGCCTCGGCGGCCTTCCGGTTCGCGGGGGTCGTGGTGCTGGTCGGGGCGGGCGCCGGGCCGGCCTCCGTGACGGCGACCGACTCCAGGACGGCCTCCGTCGGCGTGCCGTCCGGTGTGGTGGGTCCGGTGGCCGCGGGGTTGACCAGGCCCGCCGACTCGCCCGGGGTGGCGGGCCGGCCGGCGGTCGGCGTGGTGGTCGCGGCCGCCCCGGTGGTGTTCTCGTTCGCCGCGGCCGTCGCCTCGGCGAGCCGGACGTTCTCCCGGCGGAAGGTCTCGTAGATCTGACTGAGGGACTGCTTCTGCGCCATGGTCAGGTCGGGGTCCACGGCGATGGCCGCCAGGACGCCCTGGCCCTCCTTGTCGTCCAGCAGCCCGGCCCTCAGGTACATGGCCGGGGTGGAGACGCGCAGGGCGCTGGCGATCTGCTGGAGCACTTCGGCGCTCGGCTTGCGCAGGCCACGCTCGATCTGGCTGAGGTACGGGTTGCTGACTCCCGCCTGGTCGGCGAGTTGACGTAGCGAGATCTTCGCGTTCCGCCGAAGGTCGCGAATGAACCCGCCGATGTCGGGAAGGTCCTTACCACTGGCCATGCATCGACGGTAACTCCGACTGCTAGCTCTTGCAAGCATAATGCTAACCAGAGTTAGCGAGGTCTCAGGTGCGTTCTTGCGGCGCCGGTCCTCCGCTGCGTACGGTCCTCCCATGACCAAGATCGAAGTGAACGGCGCGGTGCTCGCGTACGACGACGCCGGCACAGGAAGCCCGGTGGTGCTGCTGCACGCCGGCATCGCGGACCGGCGGATGTGGCGCGGCGTCGTCGACGCGCTCGCCACCACGCACCGGGTGATCGCCGTGGACCTGCGCGGCCACGGCGAGTCGGAACTGCCCCCGGCGCCGTTCGCCCACCACGACGACGTGGTCGGACTGCTGGACGCGCTCGACCTGCCCCACGCCGCGCTGGTCGGCTGCTCCTTCGGCGGCAAGGTCGCGGTGGACGCCGCGCTCGCGCACCCTGGACGGATCTCGGCCCTGGCCCTCTTCGGCGCCCCGGTCTCCGGCAACGAGTGGTCCGAGGAGACCGAGCAGCTCTGGGAGGAGCTGGTCGGCGAGGTCGACCCGGAGGACTTCCCGGCCACCGCGGCGGGCGAGGTGCGGTTCTGGGTGGTGGGCCCGAGCCGCCAGCCGGCGGACGTCGACCCGGAGCTGATCCGCTTCGCCGAGGAGATGGACCAGCGGGCCCTCGCCGCCGAGCTGGCGCTCAGCGCGGTGGACGCCGACGAACTCGACCCGCCGGCGATCGAGCGGCTCGGCGAGCTGAGCATGCCGGTGGCGGCCTGCTCCGGCGTCCACGACGTCCCGGACCTGCACCGCCTGGCCGACCGGATCGCCGCCGAGGCGCCGCACGGGGTCCGTCTGCCGGACATCGCCGACGCCGCCCACCTCGCCCCGCTGGAACGCCCGGCCCCGGTCGCGGCCGCCCTCCTGACCTTCCTCCCCTGACCGCGGGCCCGGTCAGACCGCGGTTCGATCAAGAGGTTTGCGTCAGGTTCGATCTCCGATCTGACGCAAACCTCTTGATCACCGCAGGCGGGTGAGGGTTACCAGAGGGGGGTTACGGCGCCTACCGGGACGCCACCGCCGAAGAGCGGGATCTCGGCGTACTCGGTGAGGACCGGAGCGTCCACGCCGAGGCGGCGCAGCGCGGAGACGAGCACCGGCATCCGCGCCCGACCGGCGCCGTCGTCGATCTTCAGGGCCACCGCGCCCACGCCGGGCAGCGCCGCGGCGATCACACCCTCCGCGCCGACCTTCGCCAGCAACCCCGGGAGACCGCGCATCAGCCGGGTGTCGTCGGCCTCGGTGCCGCCGACGATCTCCGGGTACGCGCGCATCGCGTCCGCCACCGCGCGGGGCGGCGAGCCGGCGTCCGCCGAGACGAGTCGGAGGTACGCCCCGGCGAGGCCGGTCAGCGACACCGCCAGCACCGGCGCGCCGCAGCCGTCCACGCCCTCCGCGGCGGCTTCCTCGCCGGTGAACTCCTCGATCGCGGCCCGCAGCCCCTGCTGCAACGGGTGCTCCGGCCGCCAGTAGCCGTCCAGCGGCCAGCCCGCGGCCTGACAGGTGAGCAGCATCCCGGTGTGCTTGCCGGAGCAGTTCATCTGGATCCGGGTCGGCCCGCCACCGGCCCGCAGCACCGCCGCCCGGGCCGCCTCACCGACCGGCAGGTCCGGCGGGCAGTGCAGCGCCGAATCGTCCAGCCCGGCGTCGGCGAGCAGCGCATCCACCCGCTCCAGGTGGAACTCCTCCCCCGCGTGGCTGGCCGAGACCGCCGCCAGGTCGGCCGGATCGGTCAGCGACAGGCCGGCCCGGAGCATCCCGATCGCCTGCATCGGCTTGCTGGCCGACCGGGGGAAGATCGGCGAGGTGACGTCACCAGCGGCGGCGACCGACGCCCCCGACGCGTCCAGCACCACGACCGAGCCGCGGTGCACCCCCTCCACGAACCCGGACCGGACCACCTCGGCGAGCGGCGCGCCGCCCTCGTACGTCTTTCCCACGGTGTGGACGGTACCGACGAGTCGACGGGGGACGGTGGCGGGGTGACCAGGTGGTACGGAAATTCGTGACAGGAGTGGCGAACGGGGCTGCCCTTACAGGCCGAGCAGTTCCCGGGCCTCGGTCGTGGTCAGCGGCGGACGCTGGGCTAGCTGGGCGAAGCCCACCGCGCGGGCGACCAGCTGCATGTTGGACTCCACCGGGCGACCCTTGGCGTAGGTCACCGTGTCCTCCATGCCCACCCGCAGATGCCCGCCCGCCGACAGGGAGGCCAGCAGCACCGGGATGGTGCTACGGCCGATGCCGGTGGCCGAGAAGGTGGTGCCGTCCGGCAGGTCCCGCAGCATCTGCCGGGCCGCGACCAGTGTCTCCGTGGTGCCCGGCATGCCGCCCGGCACGCCCATCACGAAGTCGACGTGGACGTGGCCGCCGTGCGGCAGGCCGTACTTGCCGAGCAGCCGCTGGAGCGCGGTGAGGTGGCCGAGGTCGAAGATCTCGTACTCGGGCACGACACCCCGCTCCTGCATGCGGGTGTGCAGGTCGACGATGAACTCCCAGCGGTTGAGGAAGACGTCGTCGCCGAAATTGACCGTGCCCATGGTGCAGGAGGCCATGTCCGGGCCCGCGTCCAGCACCGCCAGCCGGTCGGCCTCCGGGTCGGTGACCGCGCCGCCGGAGGAGAGCTGCACGATCAGGTCGGTGCTCTCGCGCAGCGCCGCCACCGTCTCCCGCAGCCGGCCCTGGTCGAGGGTGGGGCGGGCCTCGTCGTCCCGGATGTGGACGTGGATCACGGCGGCGCCGAGCGCCTCGCACTCCTTCGCGGTGAGCAGCAGCTCGTCGAGGGTCACCGGCAGCGCCGGCACCTCCGCCTTGGCCGACTCCGCGCCGGTGGGGGCAACCGTGATCAACGTCCCTGTCGTCATGCCGGGGATCCTAGACGCCGTGGTCAGTCGGGGTCGATGGCCGCCACGACGCCGTCGATCATGAGGCGGGACTCCTCCGGGACGTTGCGCTTCACCACCGCCAGGGCGATCTGGCCCAGCTCGTGGTGGTGCACCGCCGTGCCGACGAAGCCGACCGTCCGCCCGTCGAGGGTCAGCGGCGTGCCCGCCGCCGGTGGCTGATCGGTGGTCACCCCGTCCAGGTGCAGCAGGACCAGGCGACGCGGCGGACGGCCCAGGTTGTGCACCCGGGCCACCGTCTCCTGGCCCCGGTAGCACCCCTTGTCCAGGTGGACCGCCGGGCTGATCAGATCCACCTCCGCCGGGATGGTCCGGTGGTCGGTGTCCACCCCGACCCGCGGCCGTCGGGCGGCCACCCGGATCGCCTCGTACGCCCACAGCCCCACCGGCGGCACCCCGGCGCCGCGCAACTCCGCGACCACCTGGTCCATGGTGTCCCGGGGCACCAGCAGGTCCACGCCGCGCGGCACCCGGCGGGCCCAGCCGCCGGCGGGCAGCGGCGCTACCGCGTACCGCACGGTGGGCCGCGGCGGCACCTCGCCGTGCCGGAACTTCGGACCCGGCACCGCGACCGCGTCGGGCGCCGCGAGCCCGGTGACACCGAGCGTCTCCAGCGCGCCGGTCGCCTCCGGGCCGACCAGCGAGAGCAGGGCGTGGTCGGGGGTCACGTCGCGCGGCTCCACCTTGCTGAAGAACCGCATCTTCTCCAGGTAGCCCAGCAGCCCACCGGTCGCGCCCGGCTCGGTGTCCAGCCAGGTGGTGACGCCGTCCTCGGCCACCATCGCGTGCTGCTCGATGTGCCCGTGCGGGGAGAGCACCAGCAGCTCCGTCCCCTCACCGGCGACCAGGTCTGCCAGGTGCTGGGTGGTGAGCGTGTGCAGCCAACTGGCCCGCTCCTCCCCCGGCACCGCGACCACACCCCGGTGGGACCGGTCCACCAGGCCCACCGCACGCTCCAGGACACGCTGTTCCCGCATCGGGTCGCCGTAGTGGGCGGCGACCCCACGCACCCCGGCTGCGGCGTGC
The DNA here is from genome assembly GCF_044466625.1 of Micromonospora sp. NPDC049366. Classification (NCBI taxonomy): domain Bacteria; kingdom Bacillati; phylum Actinomycetota; class Actinomycetes; order Micromonosporales; family Micromonosporaceae; genus Micromonospora; species Micromonospora sp. NPDC049366. Next base: position 344,738 of record NZ_JBITMV010000001.1, on the reverse strand, counting down.
GCCGGCTCCGGCTGGTCCCGGCTGGCCTCGTCGATGCTCTCGACGGCCACCGCGCCCGCGATGTCGATCATTCCTGGTCCCCGTTCTCGCAACTCCCACAGACGCCGAAGAGCGACACGTGCCCGATGTCGACCCGGAAGCCCCGCTGGGCGGCCAGCTCGTCGGCGAGCGGCCGGAACAGCTCCGGATCCACCTCGTCGACCGCGCCGCACTGCCGGCAGACCAGGTGGACGTGCTGGTGCTCACCGGCCGCGTGGTAGGTCGGCGAGCCGTGCGACAGGTGGGTGTGGGTCACCAGGCCGAGCCGCTCCAGCAGCTCCAGCGTCCGGTAGATGGTGGTGATGTTCACGCCCGCGGCGACCTCACGGACCGCCGTGTGCACCTGCTCGGGCGTGGCGTGTCCGAGATCCAACACCGCCTGGAGGACGAGCTGCCGCTGCGCCGTCAGCCGCAGGCCACGGGAGCGGAGCATTTCGGCGAGGGAGGATTCGGACACCGTCCGATCATAGTTCGTCGTCGCGGCGCTCCCGGGGGACCGCGAGCGACGCTAGGCTCGGCGCTCGTGGTGACATCGAGGATCGCCGTGCTCGGCCGCGGCACCGTGCCCGCCGGTGAGCCGGTGCTGCGCGGCGACGACCTGGGCGTCCTGCGGGGTGACGGGCTCTTCGAGACCATGCACCTGCGCGACGGGCAGCCGTGGCTGCGCGACGAGCACCTGGCCCGGCTGGCCCGCTCCGCCGACGCGATCGAGCTGGAGCTCCCGCCCCGGGCGGTGCTGGTCGGGCTGCTCGACGCCGTCCGGGCCGGCTGGCCGGCCGAGGTCGAGGGCGCGCTGCGGCTGGTCTGCACCCGGGGGCCCGAGGACGGCGGCCCACCGACCGTCTACGCCACCCTCGCCGAGGTCCCCGCCGTGTCCCGGCGGGCCCGGGCGACCGGGATCACCGTCGCGACCCTGCCGCTCGGCGTGCCGGCCGATTCGCGGATCGCGCTGGAGTGGCTGCCGACCGGAGTCAAGTCCACGTCGTACGCGGTCAGCACGGCCGCCCGCCGCTGGGCGCGGCGCGCCGGTGTCGACGACGTGCTCTGGGTCTCCTCCGACGGGTACGCGCTGGAAGGGCCCACCGCGAACATCGTGTGGGTCGTCGGCGGCACCCTCTGCACGGTGCCCGCCGCCCACACCGGCATCCTGCCCGGCACCACGGCGGCCTGGCTGCTCGCGCACGCCGCCGACGTGGGCCTCGACGCGGCGGAACGGATGGTCAGCCCGGCCGAGCTGCACGACGCGGACGGGGTCTGGCTCAGCTCGTCCATCCGTGGGCTCGCCGAGATCACCGCCCTCGACGGCCGGACCCGGACCCGCAGCCCGCACACTGCGCCACTGCAGAAGCTCGCCGGTTTCCCCGTCGCCGACCAGCCGGACCCGGCGCCCGACGCCGGGTGACCCGGGGGTGGGTGGCGATGCCCGCCACCCACCCGGGGATGTCAGCCGCCGACGCGGAGGAGCCGCGCGGACAGGTGCGGGTGCAGGCCCTGCCCCACCGCGGCCATCTCCTGCGCGTACAGCAAAGCGCCCTCAACGATGCCGAAGAGCCGGTGCCCGCCGGTGACCTCCTTGGCCGTTGACGTCCGCACCACCGCGTCGGTCGCCAACTCGACCTGGGTGCCGTTGCGCCGGCCGAGGTAGAGCTCCATCACCCCGGTCGGCGTGCTGAGCAGCACCTCCAACTCGCCGGTGGCCCGCTCACCGTCCAGCACCGGACGCCACCAGCCGACCTCCCGGCCGGCCGGGCGCACCGGGCGGCTCTGCTCGTCCAGGATCCACGCCCGGGACTCGTAGAACAGGAACGGCCGCCCGTCGTGGCTGATCCGGATCTCCTGCGCGAAGTCGAAGTCCTCGATCGTCGGGTAGCCACCCCGCCCACGCCCGCGCCACACCCCGACGTAGGGCAGGAGACCGTCCAGCGTGGGATGCAGCTTCGGGCCGACACGCAGGTCGTGGCTCTCCTCGTAGGGGTACGCGTCCACCGGCGGCGCGTTCAGCCACGGGGGTGGTGCCAGCGGGTTGTCGTCGCTCACGGGACCACCTTCGTTCGCGACTGCGGGGCTCGCAGACCCGGCTCACTCCTCGCGCTCACCGGACCACCTTCGTTCGCGACTGCGGGGCTCGCAAACCCGGCTCACTCCTCGCGCTCACCAGTTTCCTCTCGAAATGCGGACGGCCACGTACACCAGGCCACCGGCGAGCGCGCCCAGGCCGGCGACCAACAGGCTGACAAACCCGATCTCGGTGACCATCCTGGCCATCCTATGCTGGCGGCATGGCCCGCTCTCTCGTCGTCAAGGCCACCGCCGGCGCGGACGCCCCGGAGCGGTGCGCCCAGGCGTTCACCGTGGCCGCGACGGCCGTCGCGGCCGGTGTGGACGTCTCGCTGTGGCTGACCGGGGAATCCACCTGGTTCGCCCTGCCCGGCCGCGCCCAGGAGTTCGAGTTGCCGCACTCGGCTCCGCTGGCCGAACTGCTGCACGTCGTGCTCACCAGCGGCACCGTCACCGCCTGCACCCAGTGCGCGGCCCGGCGCGAGATCGGCCCGGACGACGTGCTGCCCGGGGTACGGATCGCCGGGGCGGCGGTCTTCGTCGAGGAGGCGATGGCCGAGGGCGCGCAGGCCCTGGTCTACTGATCGCCGCGCCACCCCGGGGCCCTTTGACCCGATCCGGGTGAGTGCCGATACCGACCCGACATGCCGGGTTGCTGCCTACGATTCGGGTGTGGGCGAGGCGACCGAGCGGTTCTTCGAATCGCTGCCGGCGCGCGCCCCCGAGGTTCTGCGCGGGCTGGTCAGCGGCACCCTCCAGATCGACCTCGACACGGGCGAGCAGACCGACCACTGGTTGGTGCGGATGCGCCCCGGAGCGGTCGAGGTGAGCCGCAACCGGGGCCCGGCCGACGCCATCTGGTACAGCAGCGAGGACCTCTTCGACCGGTTGGTGAGCGGCCGGGCGCAGGGGGTCGCCGCGGTGCTGCGCAACGAGAGCACCTTCAGCGGGAACGTCGTCCTGTTCCTCGCGTTCCGGAGGTTCTTCCCCGATCCGCCGGGCACCCGGGACCCGCGTGAGGTGGCCCGGCGGCAGACCGGGCGGTCGACGTGAAGGACCTGGTCAGCATCCTGGACGGCAACACCTTCCTGGTGACCGACCAGCGCGGCGACATCGAGCCGTCGTACGACTTCCCCACCGGCCTCTTCTCCTTCGACACCCGCTTCCTCTCCACCTGGATCCTGACCGTCGACGGGAGCCGGCTGCAGACGCTCTCCATCGACGACGAGGAGAGCTACCGCACCCGTTACTTCCTTGCCCCCGGCGAGCCGACCCACTACCTCGACGCGAAGGTGTCGGTGATCCGCAGCCGCGCGATCGGCGGGAGCTTCGACGAGGAGGTCACCGTCCTCAACCACTCGCGTGAGCCGGTCGACTTCACCCTGCGGCTCGACATCGGCAGCGACTTCGCCGACCTCTTCGAGATCAAGAACGTGCGGCAGAAGAAGGGCCGGACGACCGCCACGGTGAGCAGCCGGGAGCTGCGACTCACGTACCGCCGGGACGCCTTCCACCGGGAGGCCCAGATCACCACCAGCGAACCGGCCGACGTCGACGTGTCGGGCATGACCTTCCAGGTACGCGTCGACGGGCACGGCGAGTGGACCACCCGGTTGCACGTGGCGACGGTCGTCTACGGCGCCCGGGGCGAGGACATCCGCAGCACCCTGCCCTACGGCGGCAGCCGAAGCGCGGACACGATCCACGCCGAGCAGAACGAGCTGATCGAGCGTGCGCCGAAACTCGGCTGCGACTGCCAGCCGCTGGGCGGGGCGTACCGGCGCAGCCTGAACGACCTGGCGGCCCTGCGCTACGAGTCGATCGCGCTCGGGGTGCGGCTGCTCGCCGCCGGGCTGCCCTGGTTCATGACGCTGTTCGGGCGGGACAGCATCTTCACGTCGCTCCAGGTCCTGCCGTTCCTGCCGGAGCTGATCCCGCCGACCATCCAGATCCTCGGCGGCCTCCAGGGCACCCGGGTTGACGACTTCCGGGACGAGGAGCCGGGGAAGATCCTCCACGAGCTGCGGTACGGCGAGATGGCCGGCTTCGAGGAGCAGCCGCACTCGCCGTACTACGGTTCGGCCGACGCCACCCCACTCTTCGTCATCCTGCTCGACGAGTACGAGCGGTGGACCGGGGACAGCCAACTGGTGCGGCTGCTCGAATCCCAGGTGAGGGGCGCGCTGGACTGGATCGACACGTACGGCGACCTGCTCGGCACCGGCTACATCTGGTACCAGACCCGCAACCCGGAGACCGGGCTGGCGAACCACTGCTGGAAGGACTCCTGGGACGGCATCTCCTTCGCCGACGGGCGGCTGCCCGGCTTCCCCCGCGCCACCTGCGAGCTTCAGGGGTACGCGTACGACGCGAAGATCCGTGGGGCACGGCTGGCCCGGACGTTCTGGAACGACCCGGCGTACGCCGACCGGCTCGAACGGGAGGCCGCCGAGCTGAAGCACCGGTTCAACCGCGACTTCTGGATCCCGGAGAAGGAGTACTACGCGCTCGCCCTGGACGCGGAGGGGCGGCAGGTGGACGCGCTCACCTCGAACATCGGCCACCTGTTGTGGAGCGGCATCGTCGAGGAGTCCCGGGCCGGCCGGATCGTCGAGCACCTGCTCGGCCCGCGGCTCTTCTCCGGCTGGGGCGTGCGTACGCTCGCCGACGACCAGGGGCGCTACAACCCCATCGGCTACCACGTCGGAACGGTCTGGCCGTTCGACAACTCGATCATCTCCTGGGGTCTGTGGCGCTACGGCTACCGGGAGGAGGCCGGGCGGATCTGCGAAGGAATCCTGGCCGCGTCCGAGTTCTTCGGCGGGCGGCTACCGGAGGCGTTCGCCGGGTACGAGCGCGACCTCACCGACTACCCGGTGCGCTATCCGACGGCGTGCAGCCCACAGGCCTGGTCGACCGGCACGCCGCTGCTGTTGCTGCGGGTCATGCTCGGCCTGGAGCCGCAGAGCGAGCACCTGATCATCGACCCGGCCGTTCCGGAGGGCATGGGTCGCATCGAACTGCTCGACATCCCGGGCCGGTGGGGCACGGTGGACGCCCTCGGCCGCAGCCGCAACCACACGCACCTGCACCAGTGACCCGACGGGTCAGGCGCACGGTGCGGTGGCGCTCACCCGGGGGGACCCTGCGGCCGTCGTGGCCAGGACGATGAGCGGGCCGACGCGGTAGGCGTACGTGTCGACGGTGTCCAGGGCGGGCCCGCCGGCGGCGAGCGGACCGAGAGCGGCGGCCAGGCCGGTCGAGGTGGTGAGCCCGTCGACACGGGCGGTCCGGGCGACGCCGCCGCCGGGGCAGGGCGCGCTGACCAGTTGCGGAGCCGCCTGCGCCGGCTGGCCGAGGGCACGCAGGGCGTCGGCGAGGGCGACGGCCTCGGCCCCCGCGGGCCCGGTGGCCGGCGGGTAGCCGTCGCCGAGCGGTCGGCAGCCGGTGCGGACGGTCAACCGGATCCGACCCTCGCCGGCGGGCCGCCCGTCGACGGCGACGAACTCGCCGGCGTCGGCGCGCAGCCGGAGCCCGTCCGGTGTCAGCCGCACCCCGGCCCGCCACGCCGCCGGCAGCCGCTCGGCGATCCGGTCCAGCAGCTCCCGTTCACCGCCCTGGGGGACGGTCACCTCGACGCCCCGGGTGAGGGCGGCCCCGTCGGCGAACGGGGTGACCCGGCAACCCCGGTCGAGTTGGGGCGGGGTCAGCTCCACCAACGCGGTCGGGCCGGCAGCCGCGGCCAGCTCGCCGGTGGCCCGGTCCGCCACCGGTCCGGCCTCGGCGAGACTGCGCTGCTCGCGGACGGTCGGCGGGTCGTCGCGCACCGAGAGCCAGGTCAGCAGCGCGAGCAGCAGCGCCCACGCCACGGTCGCGACGAGCAGCCAACGCCGCCGGGCCCGCGCGGGCGCGGGCGCGTGGGGACCGCTCGGTGGGGCGTACCCCGCCTGGACTGCACCGCTCACCCGGTCATGGTGTCACGCGGCGTCCGCGCCCCCGGCGGCGCGTGGGGCAAGTGGGGATCAACCGGCGCTCGACGGCGGTGGCGGGTCCAGCCGGTATCCGACGCCACGCACCGTGTGCACCCGCGGGCCGCCCGGCAGGGGCTGCAGCTTGTGCCGCAGTCGCTTGACCGCCGAGTGCAGCACCGCCGCGTCGCCCAGGTAGTCGCCGCCCCACACGGCGCCGAACAGCCGTTCGTAGGTCCACACCGAGATCGGCGGGCTGATCAGCCGGGCGAGGAGCTCGCGCTCGGTGCGGGTCAGGGTCAGCGGCTCGCCCCGCCAGGTGACGAGATGGCCGACCCGGTCGACGAGCAGGTCGCCCCAGCCGACCGGCCCGTCGGGCGGATCGTCGGGGGCGCCGGCGCACTCGTCGGCCCGCGCGAGGGGCGTCGGCTCCCGCGGTGACGCGGTGGCCACCTGCGGCGCGAACAGCACGGCGCGCAGTTCGGTGAGATCGGCACAGCTCACCACCGGCGCCACCCCGTCGAGGCGACGCACCACCCGTTCCCGCACCGCGACGTCCGCGCTCACGCAGACGACGATGGGGACGCCTTCTCCGGACACACTGCCTCCCACGGCGGTCGCTGACGTGAGAAGCTCCCACCCATCCGCAGAGACGAACGCCGATGGGGCTCGGGCACCAGCCTAGCGGCATACATCGACTTTCGTCACCGCTTCCGAGCGATTCGGCGAGTCGACGCGAGCGGCGGCGTGCCCCGGACGCGGCGGGCCGGCCGGGCAGACGACCGGGGCCGGCCACCCGTGCGGGTGACCGGCCCCGGTCGATCAGAGCGTGGGTCAGGAGGCGACGGTGACGCCCACCTCGTTGATGCCCCGCCCGGCGGTGACGGCGGCGTCGCCGTTGCCGTGCCGGGAGAGGGCACGCAGGGTCCAGGTGCCCGGCGCCGCGAAGAACCGGAACTGTCCGGCGGCCGAGGTCACCACCTCGGCGGTGAACTCACCGGTGGAGTCGAGCAGCCGGACGTACGCGCCCGACACGGCTTCGCCCTCGGCAGAGGTGACGACGCCGGTGATGACGGTCTCCTTCTCCAGGTCCAGGCTCGCCGGCAACGGAGCGGCCTGGTCCGGAGCGGCGCAGCTGGCGGCGGTGGAAGCGGCGGTCATGACTCAGGCCTCCCCCGGCTCGTCGCCGAGCGCGACCGGCACGCCGACCAGCGAACCGTACTCGGTCCAGGAGCCGTCGTAGTTCTTCACATTGCGGTGGCCGAGCAGCTCCTGGAGCACGAACCAGGTGTGCGAGGAGCGCTCACCGATCCGGCAGTAGGCGATGGTCTCCCGGCTGTCGTCCAGCCCCGCGTCGGCGTAGATCTTGCGCAGCTCGTCGTCGGACTTGAAGGTGCCGTCCTCGTTGGCCGCCTTCGACCACGGCACGCTGATCGCCGTGGGCACGTGCCCGCCCCGCTGCGCCTGCTCCTGCGGCAGGTGCGCGGGGGCGAGCAGCCGACCGGCGTACTCGTCGGGCGAGCGTACGTCGACGAGGTTCTTGGTGCCGATGGCGGCGACCACCTCGTCCCGGAAGGCGCGGATGGAGGTGTCCGGCTCCTGCGCCACGTACCGGGTGGCCGGGCGGTCCACCGCGTCCTTGACCAGCGGACGGGCGTCGAGCTCCCACTTCTTGCGGCCGCCGTCGAGCAGCTTGACGTCCCGGTGGCCGTACAGCTTGAAGTACCAGTACGCGTAGGCGGCGAACCAGTTGTTGTTGCCGCCGTAGAGGATGACGGTGTCGTCGTTGGCGATGCCCCGCTCCGACAGGAGCGCCTCGAACTGGCTCCGGTTGACGAAGTCCCGGCGCACCGGGTCCTGCAGGTCGGTCTTCCAGTCCAGCTTGACGGCGCCGGCGATGTGGCCGGTGTCGTAGGCCGAGGTGTCCTCGTCGACCTCGACGAAGACGACGCCCGTGGCGTCGAGGTTCTTCTCGGCCCAGTCGGCCGAGACGAGTGCGGTGTCGCGACTCATCAGATCACTCCCTGGTGAGGATGGACGGTGAGCCAGCGCGCGGAGATCGAGATGTGGAAGTTGTCGCACCACGCGCGGGTCCCATGCGAAGGACGGATCACGGGTTCGTGCGACGGCGCCGCTGCCGGGCGATTGGGGGAAGCACCGGAGGGTGGATGGACCCTCCGCGCCAGTGGTCGCGTCAGGCGACCGAGGACAGCCCCGCCGTCAGATGACGGGGCGACACAGGCAGGTGGCCACGCGGCACAGGTCGACCGCGCGCCGTTTGGTGAGGTGAGTCCCCATGGGGACGCAGCCTATCAGTCACCGCCGGTGGCGCTACCGGGACGACCAGCATCCGGGACACCGGGCCGCCGCGCCACCGCACGGCCGCCGGCGCTCAGCCGGCGGCGTTGAGCGGTACGTCCTTCGCGTCCGCGGTGACCGTCAGCCCCTCGGGCTGCGGCCGGACCTCGCGGAGGGCGAGCTGGAACGGCAGGTCGGGCAGGGGCACGTCGACCGAGATGCCGCGGGCGTAGTTGTTGAGCAGGGTGCGCGCCAGCGGCAGGTTCGGCAGCCCCTCGGCGTTGAGGTCGTTGAACCGCAGGCTGACCTTGCCCTGCTCGCCGACGGTCACGTCGGCGGTGCCGGTGACGGTGAGCTGCTGGCCGAGGATGTCGACCGGGGCGGTGACGGCGAGCTTGCCGCCCTGCTCGCTGAGCTTGAGCCCGGGCCGGTCCAGCAGGGCGGCCAGGCTGTCGTAGCTGATGGTGGCGGTGCCGTTCACGGTGTCGGCGACCACCTCGCCCTGCCCGGAGCGGAGGGTGTCCAGCGAGGCGTGTACGTCGCGGGCGTCCACATCGAGCGTCGGCAGGCTGATCGCGTCACCCTGGACCGAGCCGCGCACCTCGCGCAGCACGATGGAGATGCGCTCGTAGCGGCCGTCCAGGACCTGGGTCAGGAACGGGAACCCGCCCACCTCGACCTCCGGCGGGGCGGACTGCGCCTGCTGCTTGGCGACCTCCTGCCGGACCTGGTCGGCGATGGCCCGCTCGGCCACGCCGACCGCGACCCGGTCGGCGACGACCAGCAGGCCGGCCAGGACCAGGAGCAGGACGACGAGCACCACGAGCGCCCGGCGCCCCCGTCGCCGGGGACGTTCCTCGTACGCCGGTTGGACCTGGGCCACGCCGCCTCCTGATCTCCGCTGGCCGCGCCGGGCGGCTCGTCACTGCCGGTGCCGCCGAGCGGCGCACCGTTGGTACCCGACCGGACTCGGGCTCAACCGTACGGTCAGAGGACGAACATGCACATCGCGTAGGCCGCCGGCGCGGCCAGGGCGAAGCCGCCGAGCGGGCCCTGCATGTGCCGGGCGACCCACATCGTCGGCGGCTCGCCGGCCATCAGTCGACCCGCCTCCGCGTACCCCACGGCGAGGTCGGCCAGGACAGCGGCGACCGCCGCGACCAGGCCGATGATCGCGGCCCGGGTCGGGGTGAACGGCGTGACGAGGTAGCTGCCGAGCACGGCGCTGACCAGCGTGCCGACCATCGCGCCGCCGACCACGCCGGCCGCACCCCGGGGCACCTGCGGTGCGAGTCGGGGCCAGGCCGCGACGGCGTCGACCAGCCGGGCAACGGTGAGCGCGACGCCGCTGGCGGTCAGGCAGACGGTGATGGCCTGGGTGCCGGCGGGGATCCGGCTCAGCACGATCAGCGTGCCGAACGCGACCACGCCCACCACGATCAGCAGGGTGGTGCCCAGCGAGTCGGTGACCCGCACCCGGTCGACGCGGCGGACCAGCTGACCGAGCACACCGAGCACGAAACCGCCCGCCGCGACGTAGCCCAGCGGCGCCAGGCCGGCGATCTCGGACTGGACCGCGGCGGTGTCGGCCACCGCGGCCGCGCCGACGCTCAGCAACGCCACCACCAGCATCGCGGGCGGTCGCATGGCCATCGTCCAGGCGAGCACGAAGAGCAGTTGGACACCAAAGATGATCACCGCGAAGGGCAGCCGGTGCCCCGGCCCGGAGGTCTGCGCGCCGAGCACCAGGCCGACCCCGAGCAGGGCGGCGAAGCCGGCGACGGCGACCGAGAGCGACCGGCGTACCTCGACCGGCGGCACGATCTCCTCGTCCGGCTCGTCGGCCGCGGCGTCGTCCGGCCGGCGGGCCGGCTCACCGCCGCGCCGCGCCCGTCGAGGGCCGCTGCGCTCGCGACGTTCGCCGTCGTCGACGCCCGGGCCGCTGCGCGGCGCCGGCGGCTGGCCGTAGGGTTGCCCCGGGGGAGGGCCGTCGGACCACGAGTCCCGGCCGGTCTCGGGCGAGGTGGAGGGAAACACGCCCCGATCGTGCCAGATCGGGCCCGTGGCGCGGAGGCCACGGGTTTCGACAACGTTAAAAACTGCGCCGCGATCGAGGGCAAAGCGAACAAACGGGAAATGCGCCGGGGGCGTCGCGCGGACGATCCGTTACGCTCAACGCGTTACCCGCCCGTCAGCGACGCCGGGACCCACGTTAGTTCTCAGCGCACCCCGCCCTGGAGTGCCGCTGGTCGCGCGCGGCCATGAGGCCGCCGGGACGGAGGTGATCGTGGAGATCCTGCTGCTGGTGAGCGCGCGCGCAGGTGAACCGTCCGTGGTGCTACCGGCACTCGACCTGCTGCCGCACTCGGTCCGCACCGCGCCGCGCGACGTCCGCACCCTGGTCGCCGGTCCGAGCCCGGACGCGGTCCTGGTCGACGCCCGGTCCGAGCTGAGTGAGGCCCGGGCGACCTGCCGGATGCTGCACGCGACCGGTCTGGGCGTGCCGCTCGTCGCGGTGGTCACCGAGGCGGGCCTGATCGCCCTCAACGCCGACTGGGGCGTCGACGACGTGATCCTGGCCTCGGCCGGCCCGGCCGAGGTGGAGGCGCGGCTGCGCCTCGCCGTGGGCCGGATCAACAACGCGGTCACGGGCGCCGGTGGCTCGATCCGGGCCGGCGAGCTGACCATCGACCCCGACACCTACGCCGCGAAGCTCAAGGGTCGGCCGCTGGACCTGACCTACAAGGAGTTCGAGCTGCTGAAGTTCCTGGCCCAGCACCCGGGCCGGGTCTTCACCCGCGACCAGCTGCTGCGCGAGGTCTGGGGTTACGACTACTTCGGCGGCACCCGCACGGTCGACGTCCACGTCCGTCGGCTGCGGGCCAAGCTCGGCTCGGAGTACGAGTCGATGATCGGCACCGTGCGCCAGGTGGGCTACAAGTTCGTGGTGCCGCCGTCGCGTTCGCTGGCCGAGTCGGAGCCCGCGCCGCTGCCGGTCTGATCCAGCACTGTTTCCTATATGCCCTTTTTGCGCAACTCGTCGGTTCTATTCTGACTGCCGGGTCTGCTGCGGAAGGGGTACGGGATGGCCACGGGGGGCGGGACGGCCGACTGGCTCGGCCGGATACGGACGCTGACCCGACCGGGGTCGACGGGCCGGGCGGTCGTGATCGTCACCGTCGTGGTGGTCGCGCTGCTCGGCTCCGCGTACGCCCTGGGCCGCAGCCTGGTCCCGGACCAGTCACCGCGTCGCCACGCCACCGGCACGACCGCTGACCTGAGCGCCTCCCCGCACTACGCCGACCAGCCACCGTCCGCCACCACCTCGTCGTCCGCTGACCAGAGCGGCGGGCCGACCGAGTCGGGGCAGGACGGCAGCGGCCGGGATGCTGGCGGGGACAACCTCTACGGCGCGCACACCACCACGGGCAACGGGAAGGTGGCGCTCACCTTCGACGACGGGCCGGACCCGCAGTACACCCCCCAGGTCCTGGCCGCGCTGCGGGAGTACGGCGTACGGGCGACGTTCTGCCTGGTCGGCGAGAACGCCCAGAACCATCCCGACCTGGTCCGGGCGATCGTCGACGACGGGCACACCATCTGCAACCACAGCTGGAACCACGACGTGACCCTCGGCTCCCGGTCGACGGACGCGATCCGGCAGGACCTGCTGCGCACCAACGCCGCGATCCGGGCGGCGGTGCCCGACGCGCCGATCGTCTGGTACCGCCAGCCGGGCGGCGCGTGGACGTACCCCGTGGTCTCCGTGGCGCACTCGCTGGGCATGACCCCGGTGCACTGGACGGTGGACCCGGCCGACTGGGAGGCGCCGGGGGCGAGCCGGATCACCACCTCGGTGCTCAGCGCGGTGGAACCGGGCTCGGTGGTGCTGCTGCACGACGCGGGCGGAAACCGGCAGGGCACCGTGGACGCGCTGCACCGGATCCTGTCCGACCTGACCTCCCGCTTCGAACTGGAGGCGCTGCCGACCGACCCCACCTGATCCGCCGGCCCACGCCGGGGCGGCGAGCGCAGCCGGGGCGGCGGTCCACGCCGGGCCGTGGGAGAGCCGGGGCGGCGGGACACCCCGCGCCGCGCCGACACCGCCCGCTACGGTGATCGGATGAGCAGCGCTGAGCCCACGCTCGACCAGGTGACCCGGGCCGACCGACTGTCCCCCTCCGCCGTCGCCGACGTGCTGGCCCTGGCCCGGACCGCCGGCGACACCGACGGTGCGGATCCGCTCGACGAGCACAGCCTGCTCCAACTGCGCGACCCGGACGCCCCGGCCGTACACCTGACCGCGCGCGCCGACGACGGCACCCTGACCGGCTACGCGCACCTCGACACCAGCGACCCGGCCGCGACCGGGGTGGAGCTGGTGGTGCACCCGGCGTACCGGCGGCGGGGCACCGGACGCGCCCTCGCGCGGGGCGTACTGGCCTCGGCCACCGGCCCGCTGCGCGCCTGGGCGCACGGCGACCACCCGTCCGCCGCCGCGCTCGCCGTCGACCTCGGCTTCGCCCGGGCCCGCGTGCTCTGGCAGCTGCGCCGTTCGCTGACCGCGCCGGTGGCCGAACCCCAGCTGCCCGACGGCGTGACGCTGCGCGCCTTCCAGCCCGGCGTGGACGACGACGCCTGGCTGGCCCTCAACGCCCGGGCCTTCGCCGAGCACCCCGAGCAGGGCCGGTGGAGCGCCGACGACCTGCGCGTACGCCTCGCCGAGCCGTGGTTCGACCCGGCCGGTTTCCTGCTCGCCGTCGAGGAGTCCACCGGTCGACTGCTCGGCTTCCACTGGACCAAGGTGCACGAGCGGCCGGGGTCGGCCCGCATCGGCGAGGTCTACGTGCTGGGGGTCGACCCGACCACCCACCGCGGTGGGCTGGGCCGGGCGCTCACCAACGCCGGGCTCGCCCACCTGCGCGACCGGCGTGGGCTGGACCGGGTGATGCTCTACGTCGACGAGTCGAACACCCCGGCGGTGGCTCTCTACGAGCGGCTCGGCTTCCTGCGCTGGTCGGCGCACGTCAACTACCAGCTCGGCTGAGCCGCACCGACCGGGCTTCGCGGCCGGCCCCGGGTTGATCGACATCAGGTGGCCCCGTGGCGGGGTCGTCGGGGACACCGCCACGGACGGGCCCTGGAGCCGGCCAGCCACGCCCACGCGCCGCGGCCGCGTCCCGTCGGTCCGCCGGCCGGAGATCCCCGGCGCGCCGCGGCACGGCCAGCCGGACAGGTCACCGCGGGATAACGGCCCCGCCTCGGCGGGATAACGCATAACCGGGAATATGCGGATTCTTCCGACAGGTGCCCACGAGTTCACTTAACGGACAACTCACCCTCAGCGAGCAGACATCCTGTGGGTCGAACCTGTTCACCCTCCGTTCACTTGCGACGGGCGAGCCGGCTACCTGGCCCTCCTAACTTGTGGAATCAGCCGGTCACTGCCGGTCCTCTCCGGGCCCCTGAACGGGGCGCCAAGTCAGACGTGAAGGGAAACCCCTCAGGTGAAGCTCCAGCGGCTCGGCGCGATTGCCTCGCTCGCTCTTACCGCGACGTTCGCTCTCAGCGCATGCGGCTCGGACAACAACGAGCCGGCGTCCGGCGCCAGCGCCTCCGGCTCGGCCGCCGCGGTCGACTGCGCCACCGGCACGGTTAACGCCCAGGGCTCGTCCGCCCAGAAGAACGCCATGGCCGAGTGGATCAAGGCGTACCAGCAGAAGTGCGCCGGCGCCACCATCAACTACGAGCCCTCCGGCTCCGGTGCGGGCATCCAGGCCTTCATCGCCGGCACCGCCGACTTCGCCGGCTCCGACTCCGCGCTCAAGCCGGAGGAGCAGCCGCAGGCCGACGCCAAGTGCGTCGGTGGCAAGGCCATCCACCTGCCGATGGTGGTCGGCCCGGTGGCCGTCGCCTACAACGTGAGCGGCGTGGACAACCTCCAGCTCAAGCCGGCCACCCTGGCGAAGATCTTCGCCGGCAAGGTGACCAAGTGGGACGACGCCGCGATCAAGGCCGACAACCCCAGCGCGACGCTCCCGTCGACCACCATCCAGACGGTGCACCGCTCGGACGAGTCCGGCACCACCGACAACTTCACCAACTTCCTGAGCAAGACCGCCGAGGCCGACTGGACCTTCGGCAAGGCCAAGGCGTGGAAGGCCCCGGGCGGCACCGGCTCCAAGGGCTCGGACGGCGTGGCCAGCTCGGTGAAGGGCGCGGACGGCAGCATCGGCTACATGGAGTGGTCGTTCGCCGAGAACGCCGGCCTCAAGATGGCCAAGATCGGTAACGGCGCCGGCGAGTTCGCCGAGCTGACCGCCGAGAACGCCGGCAAGACCATCGCCGGTGCCAAGGTCGAGGGCCAGGGCGACGACCTCAAGCTGTCGATCGACTACAACACCAAGGAGGCCGGGGCCTACCCGATCGTCCTGGCGACCTACGAGATCGTCTGCAGCAAGGGCCTCGCCGCCGACAAGCTGCCGCTGGTCAAGGGCCTGCTCAGCTACGCCGCCAGCACCGAGGGCCAGACCTCGCTGACCGAGCTGGGCTACGCCCCGCTGCCGGAGAGCGTCCGGACCAAGGTCGAGGCCGCGGTCAAGAACATCTCCTGACCTGACACACCACCTCCGCAACCGAATCGAGCGAGCAGATGGGTGAAACCCCCCACCGCTCGGCCGACGCCGGCACCGGTGGGACGCGCGTGACCGAGAGTCACGAGCGGCCCGCCGGTGCCTCGGCGCGTCTGGCCGAGGCACCAGTCAGCACCCGCACCCCGGGCAGCACCGGGCTGGGCGGCGGCGGCGCGCTGCCCAGAGCCCGCAAGTTCGGTGCCGAGCGGGCGTTCCGCGGCGTCACCCTGGCCGCCGGTACCGCCGTTCTGGTCATCATCGCGGCGATCGCGATCTTCCTGATCGCCAAGGCGGTGCCGGCGCTGCGCGCCGACACCGAGAACTTCTGGACCTACGAGGGCTGGTCGCCCAACGAGGCCGAGCCGAAGTTCGGCATCGGCACCCTGGCCTTCGGCACGGTCCTCAGCTCCGCGCTGGCCCTGCTGATCGCGGTGCCGGTGGCGCTGGGCATCGCGCTCTACCTGTCCCACTACGCGCCGCGCCGAGTCGGCACCGCGCTCGGCTTCCTCATCGATCTACTCGCCGCCGTACCGAGCGTCGTCTTCGGCCTCTGGGGCCGCGACATCTTCATCAACCCGGTCCGGGACTTCTCGGTCTGGCTGAACAAGTACTTCAGCTGGCTGCCCATCTTCGGCGGCGACGGACCGTTCGGTAAGTCGATCCTGCTCGGCGCGCTGGTCCTCGCGATCATGGTGCTGCCGATCATCACCTCGCTCTCCCGCGAGGTGTTCCTGCAGACCCCGACCGCCAACGAGGAGGCCGCCCTCGCGCTGGGCGCCACCCGCTGGGAGATGATCCGCACCGCGGTGCTGCCGTACGGCCGCCCCGGCATCATCGCCGCGGTCATGCTCGGGCTGGGCCGCGCGCTCGGCGAGACCATCGCGCTGGCGATGACCCTCGGCATCACCTTCGGTATCTCGTTCAACCTGATCCAGAACGGCGGCAACACCATCGCCGCGAACATCGCCAACGCGTTCGGCGAGGCCAACGAGACCGGTCGGGGCGCCCTCATCGCCTCCGGCCTGGTGCTCTTCGCCATCACGCTGATCGTCAACATCACCGCGCGGGTGATCATCTACCGCCGCCGGGAGTTCACGGAGTCGGCCGCATGAGCACCACACTCACCAGCCACCGTCCGCGTCCGGCCGCGCAGCCGACCACCCTCCGGGCCAAGCGGCTGCCCTGGTACGCCGCGCCGGCCCTCGCACTGGCCGCACTGCTGGTCGCCGCCGTCGTCGTCTACGGCGCCGGCATCGGCGGGCCGGTGCTCGTCGTGGTGCTCGGGGCGCTGCTCTACCTCGCCGGGCTCTTCGCCGCCGCGAACGCGGTGGAAGGCCGACGGGCGGCCCGCAACCGCACCTGGAGCGCGCTGATCCACTCGGCGTTCGTGCTCGCCGTGCTGCCGCTCGCGTCCGTCGTCTGGACGCTGGTCAGCAACGGTGTCGAGCGCCTGGACGGGAACTTCTTCCTCACCTCGATGAACAACATCGGGGCTCGGGACCCGGAGGGTGGCGCCTACCACGCCATCGTGGGCACGCTGGAGCAGGTCGGCATCGCCACCCTGATCACCGTCCCGCTCGGCATCCTCTGCGCCATCTACATCGTCGAGTACGGGCGGGGCAAGTTCGCCTTCGCGATCCGCTTCTTCGTCGACGTGATGACCGGCATCCCGTCGATCGTCTCCGGCCTCTTCATCCTGGCGTTCTGGGTGCTGGTCGTGTCGCCGTGGTTCAACGACGGTCGGCCGAGCTTCTCCGGCTTCGCCGCCGCGTTGGCGCTCAGCGTCCTGATGCTGCCCACCGTGGTCCGCTCCACCGAGGAGATGCTGCGCCTCGTCCCGGCGCCGCTGCGCGAGGGTGCGTACGCCCTCGGGGTGCCGAAGTGGAAGACGATCCTGCGGATCGTGCTCCCGACGGCGCTGCCCGGCATCGTCACCGGCGTCATGCTCGCCATCGCCCGCGCGGCCGGCGAGACGGCCCCGGTGCTGCTCGTCGCCGGTGGCGGCGCGGCCATCAACTTCAACCCGTTCGAGAACAACCAGTCGTCGCTGGCGCTCTTCGTCTACCAGCAGGCCGCCGACGCGTCCCGGTACGCACCGGCGCGCGCCTGGACCGCGGCCCTCACCCTGGTCGCCCTCGTCCTCATCCTGACGATCGCGGCGAAGCTGCTGGCCCGTCGCAACCGCCTCGGCCGATGAATCCCGGAGGTACCACCATGGCCAAGCGCATCGAAGCCTCGAACGTCGCCGCCTACTACGGCTCCTTCAAGGCGATCGACAACATCAACCTGACCGTCGAGCCGAAGACCGTGACCGCCCTCATCGGTCCGTCCGGCTGCGGCAAGTCCACCTTCCTCCGCTCGATCAACCGGATGCACGAGGTGCTCCCGGGCGCGCGGGTCGAGGGCAGCCTGACGATCGACGACCAGGACATCTACGACCGGGACGTGGACGTCACCGCGGTCCGGCGGATGATCGGCATGGTCTTCCAGCGGCCGAACCCGTTCCCCACCATGAGCATCTACGAGAACGTGGTGGCCGGGCTGCGGCTCAACGGCGTCCGCAAGAAGTCGATCCTGGACGAGGCGGCGGAGAAGGCGCTGCGCTCGGCGAACCTCTGGGACGAGGTCAAGGACCGGCTCGGCAAGCCCGGCGCGGGCCTCTCCGGCGGTCAGCAGCAGCGGCTCTGCATCGCCCGCACGATCGCCGTCGAGCCGCAGGTCGTCCTCATGGACGAGCCCTGCTCGGCGCTCGACCCGATCTCCACGCTGGCCATCGAGGACCTGATCTTCCAGCTCAAGGACAAGTTCACGATCATCATCGTGACGCACAACATGCAGCAGGCGGCGCGGGTCTCGGACCGGACGGCGTTCTTCTCGATCGAGAAGACCGGCGACCCGGGCCGGCTGATCGAGTACGACAGCACCCAGAAGATCTTCAGCAACCCGAGCCAGAAGAAGACCGAGGACTACATCACCGGCCGCTTCGGCTGAGGCGGCGGACCGGGGGCGGGTTGCCCTCGGCGCGACGGGAGTGGCCATGTCACGGGGGATGGCCACTCCCGTTTTTTCGGGGCCGGTCGCCGCCCCGACGGGTGGCTCAGGCGAGCCGGAACCGGGGCTCGCCGTCGGGCGACAGGTCCAGCCGCGGGGTCACCGGGGTCGCGGCGTCCCGGGTGGCCGCCGCGCGTACCACCCCGGCCAGATCGCCGGCGGCCGCCACCTGTCCGAGCGTGACCAGGGTCGGCGGCAGCATGGTCAGCTCGCCCGCCTCGGCCCGGGCGCGCGCCTCGGCCGGCGCGATCCACAGCGCGTGGTCGGCCTCCCCGGTGACGTTCCGGGTCCGCTGCCCCTCGGGCAGCAGGGCCACGAAGAAGTACGTGTCGAAGCGGCGCGGCTCGAACTCCGGGGTGATCCACCGGCTCCACGGCAGCAGCAGGTCGGAGCGGAGGGTGAGGCCGCGCTCGGCGAGCAGGTCGGCGAAGCCGCCCCGGTGCTGCTCCAACGCGACCCGGGCGGTCTCCCAGTCGTCCCCGCTGACGTCGCCGAGCACGCTCGTGGCGTCCGGGCCGGCGAGCAGCACCCCCGCCTCCTCGAAGATCTCGCGGCCGGCGGCGCAGACGACCGCCTGGGCGGCGTCCGGCGCGAGCCCCAGCCGCTCACCCCAGGTGGCCGGAGCCGGCCCCGCCCAGCCCAGGTGCGCCTGGGAGTCGGACCGGTCCACGCCGCCGCCGGGGAAGGCGTACATCCCGCCGAAGGTCATCCCGGCGACCCGGCGGATCAGGTAGACCTCGAAGCCGGTGCCGGCCGGGCGGAGCAGCAGGACGGTGGCAGCGACCCGCGGGACGGCCGGCACGCCGCCCTCGGCCCGGAACCGCCGGGCGTGCTCGACCAGGGCGGGTGGCGCGGCGAAGCCGCCGCGGTCGATCGTCATGACGCGAGCCTAGTTCCCGAGGGGCGGACCAGCAGGACGGCCGTCCGGCGACCTTCGCTAGCGTTGCCCGCATGACTCGTTGGGGCATCCTGGCCACCGGCCACATCGCGGCCCGGTTCGCCGAAGACCTGCGCCACGTGCCGGGCGCCGAACTGTTCGCGGTCGGCTCTCGCACGCCGGAGAGCGCGAAGCTGTTCGCCGACCGGCACTGCGCGCAACGCGCGTACGGCTCGTGGGCCGAACTGGCCGCGGACCCCGAGGTGGACGTGGTGTACGTGGCGACGCCGCACGCCGCGCACCACGAGGCCGCCCTGACCTGCCTGCGGGCGGGGCGGGCGGTGCTGCTGGAGAAGCCGTTCACGCTCGACCTGGCCACCAGCCGCGAGCTGGTCGACACCGCCCGCGCCGCGGGGGTGTTCCTCATGGAGGCCATGTGGATGCGGACGAACCCGCTGATCCTCCGGATGGTCGAGCTGATCGCCGACGGCGCGATCGGCACGGTGACGAGCGTGCAGGCCGACTTCGGGGTGGCCGGGCCGTTCCCGCCGGAGCACCGGATGCGGGCCCGGGTGCTGGGTGGGGGCGCCCTGCTCGACCTGGGTGTCTACCCGCTCAGCCTGGCGCACCTGATCCTCGGGGTGCCGCAGCACATCCGGTCGTGGGCGACGCTGACCCCCGAGGGGGTGGACGAGAACACCGGGTTCGTCCTCGGGTACGACTCCGGGGCGGTCGCCACCCTCAGCTGCGGCATGGTGGGCGCCACCCCGCTGGTCGCCTCGGTCACCGGCACCACGGGCCGGATCGAGCTGCCGACGCCGTTCTTCCGGCCGCCGTCGCTGACCCTGCACCGCGCCGGGGCCGAGCCGGAGACGATCGCCGCCGACCTGACCGGTGGCGGCTACCAGTACGAGGCGATCGAGGCGCAGCGCTGCCTGGCGGCGGGGCTCACCGAGAGCCCTCTGGTGCCGCACGCCACCACGCTCGAAGTGATGGCTCTGCTCGACGCGATCCGCGCCCAGATCGGCGTCGACTACAGCGTCTGAACCCCCGCATACGACAGGGCCCCCGGCGGCGCCGGGGGCCCTGTCGCGGGTCAGTGGCCCAGCCGAGGTCAGGGGCTCGGCCGAGGTCGCGGCCTCAGCCGAACAGCGGGCGGACCACCAGGTAGGTGAGGCAGGCGATCAGCGCCGCCGCCGGGAACGTGATGATCCAGGCGACGACGATGTTGCCGGCGACGTTCCAGCGCACCGCGGAGAGCCGCTTGGTCGCGCCCACGCCCATGATCGCCGAGGTGATCGTGTGGGTGGTCGAGATCGGCGCCTTCAGCACCAGGGCGTTGAAGTAGAGCACCGCGCTGGCGACCGTCTCGGCGGCGAAGCCCTCCGGCGGCCCCAGGTCGATGATCTTTCGGCCGAGGGTGCGGATGATGCGCCAGCCACCGGCGTACGTGCCGAGGGCCAGCATGGTCGCCGAGGTCCAGAACACCCAACCCGGAATGTGGGTCTTGCTCTCCTGGAAGCCACCGGTGTAGAGCGCGAGGACCACGATGCCCATGGTCTTGGCGGCGTCCTGCATGCCGTGGCCGACGGACATGGCGGCCGCCGAGGCGGTCTGCGCCCAGCGGAAGCCCCGGTTGAGCTTGCCCGGCTGGCCCTTCCGGAACAGCCACAGGATCGCGAGCATCACCAGGTAGCCCAGGGTGAGGCCGACGATCGGCGAGATCACCATGGGGAGGATGACCTTCTCGAGGATGTTCGTCCACTGCACGACGCCGCCGGCCGCGAGCAGGGTCGCGCCGACGAGGCCGCCGAACAGCGCGTGGGACGACGACGAGGGCAGGCCGAAGTACCAGGTGATCAGGTTCCAGGCGATGGCGCCGAGCACCCCGGCGAAGACCACCCCGAGGCTGGCCACGCCCGTGGGGAGCGTGACCAGGCCGTCGCCGACCGTCTTCGCCACGCCGGCGCCGAAGTGGGCACCGACGAAGTTGCCGACGGCAGCCAGCAACAGGGCGATCCGGGGGGTCAGCGCCCGGGTGGAGACGCTGGTCGCGATCGCGTTTGCGGCGTCGTGAAAGCCGTTGGTGTAGTCGAACGCCAGGGCCACCAGGATCACCGCCAGCACGGCGATGAGTTCGGGTGTCACAGGATCAGGACTCCTTGACCGCGATGGTCTCGACGGTGTTGGCCACGTGCTCGAACGCGTCGCAGGCGGCCTCCAGCTCGTCGGCCACCTCCTTCATCTTCAGCACGGTCAGGGCGTCGTACTCGCCGGAGAAGAGCCGGACCAGCAGCATCCGGTACGCCTGGTCGCCCTCGTTCTCCAGCCGGTTGCACTCGATCCAGTAGTCCTCGAGGTCCTTCATCGACTTCAGCCGGGGCATCGCCTCGGCGGTCAGCTTCGCCTGCTGGTCGAGGACGTTGACCAGCTCGTGCATCTCACGCGGCAGCGACGGCAGCTTGGTCAGCCCGTAGAGGTAGAGGAGGTTGCCGACCGCCTCCAGGTGGTCCATCACGTCGTCCAGCAGCGACCCGAGCCGGTAGATGTCCTCCCGGTCGAAGGGTGTGATGAAGGTAGAGTTGATCTTCTTGAAGAGCTCGTGGGTGATCTGGTCGCTGTCGTGCTCCACCTCGGTGAGCCGCTCGCTCACGGACTGCACCTCGACGCCCGGCAGAGCCAGTTCGTTGAGCAGCTCGGTGCCCCGGACCAGGTTCTGCGCGGCCCTGGTGAAGAGCTCGTAGAAGGCCCCCTCGGTGGGGCGGAAGGAAAACTTCACAGCACGGACCTCGTCGTGTCGGTGGAAGGGTGGCGGCCGCCCCGGGGCGCCCGCCCTGGGAATGCTAGGAGGCGGCGAAGAGCGGCAATCGCCGGCCCACCCCTGGCCAGGCCGCATTCACTGCTCGTTCACCTACTGTTCATCTCGCCCGCCCCTCCCGCCACCGCCTCCCCAGCCCGCAGGCGCTCACGCTCCCGCCCGAGGTCGAAGTTCGCGGCCGGATACCCGAGCGCGAGAGTGTCGAACGTCTCTCTCACCAGGTGCGCCACCGCCCAGTCCCGATACCACTTGCGGTCCGCCGGCACCACGAACCACGGCGCCGCGTCCGTCGTGCACCGGCTCAGCGCCTCCGCGTACGCGGCCTGGTAGTCATCCCAGCGGGCCCGCGCGTCGATGTCCGACGGGTTGTACTTCCAGTGCTTGCGCGGGTCGTCGAGCCGTTCGAGCAGGCGCGCGCCCTGCTCCGCGTACGAGATGTGCAGCAGCACCTTCACCAGGGTCACGCCCGCGCCGGTCAACTCCCGCTCGAAGTCGTTGATCTCGTCGTACCGGGCCTGCCAGACGGGCTCCGGCACCAGGGACGCGACCCGGGCCACCAGCACGTCCTCGTAGTGCGAACGGTTGAAGATCCCCGCGTAGCCCGGCGGCGGCAACGCCCGGCGTACCCGCCACAGGAAGTCGTGCCGCAACTCCTCGGGAGTCGGCGGGCCGAACGAGCGGATGTGCAGGCCGAGGGGGTTCATGGCCCCGGCCACCCGCTTGATCGTGCCGTCCTTGCCGCCGCAGTCCATGGCCTGGAGCACGAGCAACACACTGCCGGCGGGGCGGCCCGCCGACGCCGGTCGCTCCTGCGCCGCCTTGGCGGTCGCGTACAGCATCTCCTGCTGGCGGCCCAGCCCCGCCCCCAGCAGCGCGACCTGCTCGCGGGCCCAGCCCTTCCGATGCTCGCCCGCCGCGACCTCCGGCAGGCCGGGCGTCGAACGCGGGTCGATCGCGCCGAGGTCGACCGGCGCCGCCACCCGCAGCAGCTCCCGCATCGGCCCACCGATCGGCGGCACGAACCGCGTCTCCCGAGGTGTGCTCATCCCCGGATCATCACCCACCCACCGCTGATCCGCCCGCCGAGCCCTCGACCCACCTCTCGTCCGCCTCCTGTCAGGATCGGGGCGGCGGGACCGTCCCAGGGGCGGGAGGATGGGGCGCGACCGGGAGGAGCACGGGGTGGGGGATCTGGCGACCGAGTTCGAGGCCGAGCGGGGTCGACTCCTGGCGGTGGCCCACCGCATGCTCGGCAGCCGCAGCGAAGCCGAGGACGCCGTCCAGGAGACCTGGCTGCGCTACGCGCACGCCCTCGCCGCCCCGGACGCCCGCGCCGAGATCCGCGACCTGCGTGCCTGGCTCACCACCACCTGTGCCCGGATCTGCCTCGACGTGCTGCGCTCCGCCCGGGTGCGCCGGGAGGCGTACGTCGGCCAGTGGCTGCCGGAGCCCATCGTGACGCCCCTGGGGAACGGCGGGTCCGACGGCTACGCTCCGGATCCGGCCGAGCGGGCCGTCCGCACCGACCAGCTCGGCACCGCCCTGCTGGTCGTGCTGGAGCGGCTCGCGCCCGAACAGCGCGTCGCCTTCGTCCTGCACGACGTCTTCGCCGTGCCGTTCGCCCGGGTCGCCGAGGTGCTGGGCACCACCGACGCCGCGGCCCGGCAGCTCGCCTCCCGGGCCCGCCGGGCGGTCAACGCACCGGACCTGCCCCGGCACACCGCCGACCCGGCCGAGCAGCGGCGGGTGGTGGCGGCGTTCGTCGACGCCACCGAGTCCGGCGACCTGGACCAGCTGCTCCGGCTGCTCGCCCCGGACGTGGTCGTCCTCGGGGACAGTGGCGGATACTTCCCCGCGGCCCGGCGGCCCGTCGTCGGCGCCGACCCGGCCGGTCGCTTCATCCTCGGGCTGTTCGGTCGCGCCGGCCGCTACCAGCAGCGGGTCCTGGCCCGCCCGGTGCTGGTGGACGGCGTGCTCGGGCTCCAGTTGCAGACACCGCACACGGACGGCCGGACGATCCGGCTGGTCATCGCGTTCGCGGTGCACGAGGGCCGGATCACCGGCATCTTCAACCAGCTCAACCCGGAGAAGGTTCGCGACCTGCCGCCGCTGGGCCCGGCGGACTCGTGGCCGCCCCGCTGGTGAGGGCCCCGGCCGGTCGGCGGGCGGCTCAGACCACCAACGCGAGCCACTTGCGGTAGGAGGTGGCAAAGGGCTCGGTGCCGTCGCCGAGCGCGTCGAACAGCCAGCGAGCGGCCGCCTCCGCCTCGACGACCAGCTCCTGCGGATAGCCGAACCGCACCCGGTGCTCGGCGAACTCGTCCTCGTCGCGCAGCTCCACCAGACCGGTGGTCCGCCGACGCACCACGTCCAGGTCGAGGTCGAACAGGTGCACCGTGTCGTCGGACTCCCAGCGCGCCGGGCTCGCGATGTCGCAGTAGACCTCGCTGGTGCGCGGCGGCGGGTTGAACATGCCGGTCCACCACGCGTGATGGGGGACGAGGATGACGAAGGGGATCTGCTCCACCGAGGGACGGCCGTGGTAGACGGACTTGGTGCCCGCGGTCACGCCGAGCCAGATGCCCAGGTCGTCCTCGGCGAGCCGGCGGGCCGGGTAGTCGCGGTGGGCGCTGCCGTCGTACTTGCGGTAGATCACACGGACCACGTCGCTCGGCATGAATCGCACCCTAACCGATACCGCCCACTCGACGTAGCGCCCCCGTAACCGGGCGGGCAGGTCGGAATTCCGTCCCGCGCCGACCGCGCCACGCGGCACAGCGGCGCATCCGGTGTCGGCGAAGGCGGGTACCGTCGCACGGTGACTCCGTCCCGCACCGCCACCGGTTCCCGCCTCCCGTCGGCCCGTGGGCGGCGTGGTGGCGGCGCCCGGCCGAGCGGTGCCGAGCTGCTCGCGGCCGCGGTCGGCGCGGTGCCCGGTGGCGCCGCCCGCCCCGGGCAGCAGCAGATGGCGACGGCCATCGAGGAGTGCGTCGAGGCGCGCGAGCACCTGCTCGTCCAGGCCGGCACGGGCACCGGCAAGTCCCTGGCCTACCTCGCGCCGGCGCTCACCGTCGACGGCCCGGTGGTGGTCTCCACCGCCACCCTGGCCCTCCAGTCCCAGCTCGTCGACCACGACCTGCCGCGGCTGGCCGACGCCGTCGAGCCGGTGCTCGGTCGCCGGCCCACCTTCGCCGTCCTCAAGGGACGGCACCACTACCTGTGCCTGGCCCGGCTCGACAACTCGACCGAGGAGGAGCCGGAGGACACCCTCTTCGACGCCCCCGCCGCCCGGCCGGCGGCCGGGAAGTGGCTCGGTGAGGCGGGCCGGCTGGGCAAGCAGGTGCAGCGGCTGCGCGACTGGGCGTCGGAGACCGAGACCGGCGACCGCGACGAGCTCGACCCGGGCGTCGACGACCAGGCGTGGCGGCTGGTCTCGATGCCGGCCCGGGAGTGCGTCGGCGCGGCCCGCTGCCCGTTCGGCGCCGAATGCTTCGCCGAGGCGTCCCGCGCCCGGGCCCGT
Organism: Micromonospora sp. NPDC049366; assembly: GCF_044466625.1. Taxonomy (NCBI): domain Bacteria; kingdom Bacillati; phylum Actinomycetota; class Actinomycetes; order Micromonosporales; family Micromonosporaceae; genus Micromonospora; species Micromonospora sp. NPDC049366. The sequence goes on along the minus strand of NZ_JBITMV010000001.1, from coordinate 319,477 downwards.
GAGGCGGACATCGTGGTCACCAACCACAGCCTGCTCGCGGTCGACATGCTGGCCGGGCGGCAGATCGTGCCGCCGCACAAGCTGCTCATCGTCGACGAGGCACACGAGCTCGCCGACCGGGTCTCCTCGGCCGCCCAGGCCGAGCTGGTGCCGGAGCTGATCGACCGGTCCACCCGCCGGGCCCGGCCACTGCTGCGCCCGGAGACCGCCGAGGCGCTCATGGCTGCCGGCGACGCCCTCACCGTGGGTCTCGCCGAGGTGCCGGCCGGTCGCCTCACCGCCGGGCTGCCCGGGCCGCTGCGGGAGGCGTGCACCCTGCTCGACGCCGCCACCCGCGCCGCCCTCGACGCGATCGGCGACGTCAAGGGCGACGACCCCGATCCCGTCCGCAAGCAGCAGGCCAAGGCCGTCCTCGACGAGCTCTCCGCGACCGCGCAGCGGTTGCTGGAGGAGAACGAACACGATGTGGCCTGGGTGGAGAAGCCCGACAACGGCAGCCGCCGCGCGCTGGTGGTCGCCCCGCTCTCGGTCGCCGGCACCCTCGCCACCCACCTCTACGACGAACGCACCGTCGTGGCCACCTCGGCCACCCTCACGCTGGGCGGCCGGTTCGACACGGTGGCCCGCGCCCTCGGGCTGGACGCTCCTCCCCCGGCCCCGCCGTCGCCGGCCGCCGCCGCGCTGGCCGCCTCGACCTCCCGCACCGGCTCCCCCAACGGGACGTCGCCCGGAGACAGCGGCGGTGCGGATCGGCCGGGCGGCGCGGGCCGAGGTGCCGGCGGTGGCACGGCGGGCGTGCCGGCCACCAGCGGGCCGGGCTGGCGGTCGTTGGACGTGGGTTCCCCGTTCGACTACGCGCGGCAGGGCATCCTCTACGTCGCCGCGCACCTGCCCCGGCCCAGCGTCTCCGGTCTCCCCGACGCGGCCGGCGAGGAGCTGCTCGGGCTGGTCGAGGCGCTCGGTGGTCGTACGCTCGGGCTCTTCTCCTCCCGACGGGCCGCCCAGCAGGCGGCGGAGCTGCTCCGCGCGCGGACCGACCTGCCGGTGCTGCTGCAGGGCGAGGAGGCCCTTCCGCTGCTGGTCCGCCGGTTCCGCGAGGAGCGTGCCAGCTGCCTGTTCGGGGTGATGTCGCTCTGGCAGGGCGTCGACGTCCCCGGCGACTCCTGCCAGCTCGTGGTGATCGACCGGCTGCCCTTCCCCCGCCCGGACGAGCCGCTGGCCGCGGCGCGGGCCGCCGCGGTGGACGCCGGCGGCGGCTCGGGCTTCGCCGCGGTGAGCGTGCCCATCGCGGCCATCCGGCTCGCGCAGGGCGTGGGGCGGCTGATCCGCGCGACCGGCGACCGTGGCGTCGTCGCGGTGCTCGACTCCCGGCTGGAGACGGCGCGCGGCTACGGACCGTTCCTGCGCCGCTCGCTGCCCCCGTTCTGGTACACGACCCGCCCCGAGGTCGCCCGCGGCGCCCTGCAACGCCTGGCAAAGGCCTGACGGCACCCGCGCGCCGGGCGGCTGAGGCCACTACATCGCGGAAAGAGTGGCCTCCCGCACCTGGGATGACCACTCTTTCCGGGAACTTGCGCCCACCGGCGCGCCGGGGCGGGCGAGGCCGGGTCAGGGGGCCTGGGAGGCCACGACCACGGCGTCCGGTGGGGTGTCCGGGACGGTCCGGGCGGCGAGTCGGCGCACGGCCGTGTTGAGCACCGCGATCAGTGGTACGGCGACGAGCGCGCCGGTGATCCCGGCGAGCACGACTCCGGCCGCGATCCCGATGATCACCGCGAGCGGGTGGATGGCCACCGCTCGTCCCATGATCAGCGGCTGGAGCACGTGGCCCTCCAGCTGCTGCACGCCGATCACCGCGCCCAGGATGATCAGCGCGGTGACGGGGCCGCTGTCCACCAGCGCCACGAGCACGGCGACGCCGCCGGAGAGGGCCGCGCCCACGATCGGGATGAACGCGCCCAGGAAGACCAGCGCGGCCAGCGGAAAGGCGAACGGGATGTCGAAGATGACCAGGAAGATGCCGATGCCGACCGCGTCGATGAAGGCGACCAGGACGGTCGCCCGGACGTACGCCCCGAGGGTCGCCCAGGACGCCCGCCCCGCGTCGTCGACCTTCCACCGCGCGGCGACCGGCAGCAGCCGGACCAGGAACCGCCAGATCCGGTTGCCGTCCCGCAGGAAGAAGAACGTCGCGAAGAGCACCAGGATGGTGCCGGTGAGCACCTCCGCGAGCGTCGCCGCGGTGGTGGTGGCGGCGCTGGTGAACCGGCCGGTGTTGTCGTCGACCCAGCGCTGCGCCTCGTCGATGTACTGCGTGAGCTGACTGTCGGACAGGTGCAGCGGCCCGGTCTTGAGCCAGTTCTGGATCTGCCGGACGCCCTGCGAGGACTTGTCGCTCAGCTCCGGCACCCCCTGGATGAACTCGTTCACGACCAGGGTCAGCGTGCCGACCACCGCGGCGAGACCGCCGACCAGCACCACCCCCGTCGCCAACGAGCGGGGGAAGCGGGCGCGCAGCAGCCACCCGACGGCGGGGGCCAGCAGCGCCGAGAGCAGCAGCGCGACGGCCAGCGGGATGATCACGATGCGGATCGTGCCGACGATCTTGAGCAGCGCCCAGGCCACCGCGCCGATCACGATCAGGCGCCAGGACCAGGCGGCGGCGATGCGCAGCGCGTGCGGCACATCGGCGTCGTCACGGCTGGAGGTCGAGGCGTGCATGGCGGCGGGCGGCGGGGCGCCGACCACCGTCGCCGTCGGGGGCGCCACCGGGCCCGGCGACTCCGGCGTGGCCAGCTCGGCCCGCGCGGGTGCCTCGTCGACCCTGTCGCGCCCGGACCGCACCGTCTCCCGTCCCGACTCGTACGCGCGGCGCAGCCGGCCACGTACCCGCTCGAAGCGGCTCAAGCGCACCTCCTGGCAAGACGACCGTCCGCCCACGGCGACAGGTCGGACAGCATACGCCGACCCGCACCACCGTAGGACAGTTTCGCCACACAGTGCCCCGCTCACCACCGCCCCAACCACGGGCCGGGCCGGACGCGCACGGTAGCGTCTGCGGCGTGACCGCCGACAAGACTCTCGACTCCGGCCTGCCGATCCGCCTGCTGCACGACCGGGTGCTGGTCCGCATGGAGGGCAGCGAGGGCGAGCGCCGCTCCACCGCCGGCATCGTCATCCCGGCCACCGCCGCCGTGGGTAAGCGGTTGGCCTGGGCGACCGCCGTCGGGGTGGGTCCGAACGTCCGCTCCATCGTCTCCGGCGACCGGGTGCTCTTCGACCCCGACGACCGCTCGGAGGTCGAGCTGCACGGCCGGGGCTACGTGCTGCTGCGGGAGCGGGACGTGCACGCCGTCGCCGCCGAGCGGGTCGAGAACGACTCCACCGGCCTCTACCTCTGAACCGCTTCCGCTAGACCGCGTCCCGGGGCACCGTCGGCGGCTTTTCCCGCCTCCGCCGTCCCGGACGTCGTTTGCGCCGCTCCCCGCCGGGAAGCCAGCCGCACCACCGGCCCTGGGGAGGGACGATGCCCGAGTGGATTAGGAAGCTGTTGTTCTGGGGCTTCATCGCGTTCCTGATCTACTTCATGGCGTTCCGACCGGACGGCGCGGCGGCGGCCTTCAAAGCGATCGGGGCGGGCCTGGTGGCGATCTTCCAGGGCCTCGGAGACTTCCTGACCGGTGTGATGACCTGAGCCCGCCGCGCGCTCGGCGACGCCTCGGTCGAGCCCGCCGCACCGCCAGCAACGCGACGGGCCCCAGGCGCACGATGGGCCATCAGGAGTGCGACGGGCCGTCAGGAGCGCGCCGGCCAGCCGGGCGGCGGGCCGTACCAGCCCGGGCCGGGGTGACCGACCGGCGGCGGAGGCGGCGGGGCGGGCAGCAGCACCGGAATCGGCACCACCGGCTCGTCCGGCGCGTCGACCGGCCGCTGGGAGCCGTCCGGGAAGCGCAGGTGGTAGCGGTTCCCGTCCCACACCCCCGTCGGCGCCTGCGGGTCGCGCCCGGAGAAGAACGACCGGTACGCGACGAGCGCGTCCAGCAGTTCCCGCTCCTCCCGGGCGGTCCGGTCCCGGTCCGTGGCCCGGGTGTCCAGCCCGCGTAGCGAGCCGTCCCGCAGCAGCGCCAGCCGGGTCGCGGCGAACTGGTAGCCGCGCATCGCCTTCACCCCGGCGTCGCCGGCCACCCGCCGCGCCCAGACCCGGGCGGCGTGCCGGCGGCCCAAGCTGCTGAGCGCCGCCACCTCGGGCGGGCTCAGCCAGCCGGCCCGCACGTAGTCCGGCAACCGGCGCTCGGTGAGCCGCCCCTCCCAGGCGCGCAGCCAGATGGCCAGCCCGACGGTGCCGAAGAAGACCGGGACCATCACACCGAGAAAGCCGTACAGCATGATCAGCGGCTGGCCGGTGGCCTGGGTGAGCGTCGGCAGGAGGTTCCAGGTGCCGTGCAGCATCATCGCCAGCAGCAGGCCGGCGATCGGGGCGAGCACCCGGACCCGCCGGTCGGCCGTACGCGCGGCGATGCCCAGCCCCACGCCGGTCATCGAGGTGAAGAGCGGGTGGGCGAACCCGAACAGCAGGATCCGGACGATGAAGATGGCGATGACCTGCTGGGCGCCGGTCGCCGGGCCGAACCGCTCGGCACCGGACGCGAAGCCGTATCCGCCCAGGTAGAGGATGTTCTCCACCATCGCGAAGCCGACCGCGGACAGCCCGCAGTAGACCAGCCCGTCGGTGATGCCCGACCACTCCCGCCGCCGGAAGACGAGCAGCAGGATCGGCCCGAGCGCCTTGGTCAACTCCTCGATGAACGGCGCCGCCAGCACGCCCGTCAACGCCGCCGGCAGGCCGAAGTGGGCGAACTGGCGGGCGGCGAACTCGTTGACGGTCAGCGACGCCGCCGTCGACACGAACGCGCCCCAGGCGAAGCAGAAGATCAGGTACTTCAGCGGCTCCGGCTCGTAGCGGTCGAGCCACAGGAAGCAGGCGACCAGCACCGGCACCGGCAGGACCGCGGCGACGACGCCGATGAGCAGCGCCTCCAGGCCGAGGCTCTCGCCCAGCGTGTAGACCATGAACACCGCGCAGGCGGCGATGAGGAGCACCACGGCCGCGAGCACCAGGAATCGCCGCCAGCTCAGCCGGCGCAGCGGCATCCGGGGCGTGCCACCGGGCGCGGGTGGGCCCGAGGGCACGGTCGGCGACGGCGGGGCTCCGCCGGGCGTGGGGTCGGCCATGCGGTCAGCGTAGTGGCCGCCGGCTCCCTGTTCCGGTCGCATCGGTGGCCGCTATGCTCAGCACAGGTCACGAGCGCCAGCGTCAAGCCCCGGCTTGCTGGCCGGCAACCCTCGTCGAGGTTCGCGGTGGGGTGCCCCGGGTGATGACCGGGCCCGGCCCCGATCCGCGAGCCGGGCAAGCGCGGACCCCGTCCCCATGTGCGCCCGGGGTCCCGGCCTCCGGGAGGTTCCGGCATGACCGTCACCCTCGTCCCCGCCCCTGTCGTCGTGTCCGACCCGGCCCTCGCCGGATCGCTCGACGTGCTCGGCGTGCCAGGTGAGATCAACCTCGACTACGCCGCCACCGCGCCGTGCGCGCGGGTCGCCGCCGACGCGGTCACCGCGCTGCTGCCGTGGTACGCGAGCGTCCACCGCGGTGCGGGGGCGCTCTCCCGCCGCTGCACGCTCGCCTACGAGCGGGCCCGGCAGACGATCGGCGACTTCTTCGGCGCCCGCACCGACGACCACGTGATCTTCACCCGGAACACGACGGACGCGCTCAACCTGCTCGGCCGCGCCCTGCCCGCCGGCACCACCGTGGTCACGTTCGCCGGCGAGCACCACGCCAACCTGCTGCCCTGGCCGCGCGGCTCGGTCCGGCTGCCGGTGCCGGCCGACCCGGGTGAGGCGGTGCGCGCCCTCGACGCGGCGCTCGGCGAGCTGCGCCGCGCCGCGAACCCGGGGCTGCCCGTGCTGGTCGCGGTCACCGGGGCGAGCAACGTCACGGGTGAGCTGTGGCCGGTGGCCGACCTGGCCCGGGTGGCGCACCGGCACCGCGCCCGGATCGCCGTCGACGCCGCGCAGCTCGCCCCGCACGCCCCGGTCGACCTGCTCGCGCTGGACGTCGACTATCTGGCCGTGTCGGGGCACAAGCTCTACGCCCCGTTCGGCGCCGGAGTGCTGATCGGGCGGGCCGACTGGCTGGACGCGGCGCCGCCGTACCTGGCCGGGGGCGGTGCCACCGTCCGGGTCGGCGCGGCCACCCACGACGTCACCTGGAACGTCGGGCCGGCCCGGCACGAGGGAGGCACCCCCAACCTGCTCGGCGCAGTGGCGTTGGCCGCCGTCTGCGACGCCCTCGCCGGCGCCGACCGGGACGCGCTGCACGCCCGGGAGCAGCGGCTGCTGGCCCGGCTGCGGGAGGGGCTGGCCGCCCTGCCGCACGTCGTCGAGCTGCGCACCTTCGGGCCGGAGGCGCCCCGGGTGGGCATCGTCTCGTTCGTCGTCGCCGGGCGGGACTCCGCTGACGTCGCCGCCGAACTGGCCGCGCGGTCCATCGGCGTACGCGACGGGCTGTTCTGCGCCCACCCGCTGGCCCGGCGGCTGCTCGGCGAGGCGGCGGCGCGCAGTGGTCGGCGGGACCTGCCGCCGACGGCGCTGCGGGCGAGCATCGGTCTGGGCAGCACCGAGGAGCACGTCGACCGCCTGGTGGCGGCGCTCGCCGCGCTCGACTGACGGCCGGGGCGGGGCGGGGCTCAGCCGATGGGAGGGGCGACGGGCGCCTTCGGCCCGCCCCCGTCCGGTTCGGGCCCGGTGCCCTGCGGCGTCTCCTGGTCGCCGAAGGAGTTCCGGACGAGCCGGTTGGCCTCCTCCTGCTCGATGCCGGTGGCGACCAGGAGATCGCTCGCCGTCGTACGCACCTGGGCGATCACCACGCTGCCGGAGAAGCCGACCCCCTGGGCGTACGCCCGGCCGGCCTCGCTGACCGCGCGGAGTGACCGCTCGCGGGCCTTCTGCGGCTCCTCGCCGGCGGCGAACTCGTGCTTCATCAGGCGGACCGACTCGGCGAGGTGGTCGATCGCCTCCGGCATCGGCTCCGGGATCGGCTCCTCGTCCTCGATCAGGGTGACCGACCGGCGGATGAGGGTGCCGCTGTTCCGCATCGCCCGGTCGATCGGGTCGGCCGCCTCCGCGTAGTGGGTCAGCTCGTCTCGGCGGTGCCAGCGGGCCGGCGAGAGGATGGCGGTCTCCTTGGCCCCCTCGATCGCCTCACCGAGGGTGGCCAGTTCCTGTTTGTTGTCGCGGAGCCGGTCGAGGGCCCGCTGGGTGGCGTTCCGGTCCCGTCGGCGCAGCCCGTCGGCGGCCATGTCGAGCTGGGTGGCGAGCAGGTCGAGCGCCGGCCGGGCGGCCCGGTTGATCACCCGCCTCGGGTTGAGTGGCAGCAGGATCGCGGTCACCAGGAGCGCGACCCCACCGCCGACGAAGGCGTCGACGAAGCGCGGGATCTCGATGTTCTGCGTGGACGGGCTCAGGGTCACGATCAGCACCGCCGTGGCCGCCGCCTGGATGACGATCGCGACGCTCGCGCCGGCGAAGATCGTCGACAGGATCGCCACCGTCACCACCACGCCCAGTTGCCAGGCCCCGGTGTCCAGCACGTAGATGATCCCGTCGCCGATCGCCACCCCGATCGCCACCCCGAGGATCAGCTCCACGGTGCGGCGGAACCGCTGGCCGACCGAGGCCGCCAGCGTGCCGACCGCCGAGATCGGCGCGAACACCGGCTGCGGGTTCCCGAGCAGCCGGTGCGACACCAGATAGGAGAGCGCGGCCGCCAGGCCGGCCTGCACCGCCAGGCCGCCCGCCATCCGCACCCGGTGCAGCCGGTCGTGAAAGGTCGCCTTGCCCCGGTGGCGAAGCTCCTCCATCGCGTCCGCGATGCGGGCGCTGTCGATGTCGGTCAGCGTCTCGCCCAGGCCGACCCGCCGCATGAGTGACTGTCGTCTGCTCCCCCGCGCCTCGGCCATGGCCGGTACTACCCACGCCGGGCCGCCTGAATCCTGCGGTTACGCCACACTCCGCCGCGTGCGGCACACTTCTCGGGTGACCGACCTCCTCGACCGATGGCGGGCGGCGGCCCGAGCGGCCGGTGCCACCGATGTGGTCGGGCTGACCGATGCCGGGCACCAGATGCTGGGCCGGTGGCGGGAGCCGCACCGGCACTACCACACGGTCGAGCACCTGACCGCCGTGCTCGACGTGGTCGACGCGTACGCCGGGTCGGCTACCCGCCCGGACCTGGTCCGGCTGGCCGCCTGGTGCCATGACGCCGTCTACGACCCGCGGGCGGCCGGTGACGCGAACGAGCGGGACAGCGCCGACCTGGCCGGGCGGCTGCTCGGTGGGCTCGGGGTGCCGGCCGACGCGGTGGCCGAGGTCCGCCGGCTGGTGCTGCTCACCGCCGGGCACGCGGTCGCGCCGGGCGACGCCGACGGCGGTCTGCTCTGCGACGCCGACCTCGCCGTGCTGGCCGCGCCGCCACCGGCGTACGACCGTTACGCGGCGGCGGTGCGACGGGAGTACGCGCACGTGCCGGAGCCGGACTTCCGCGCCGGCCGGGCACGGGTGCTCGACGGGCTGCTCGCCCTCCCCGCGCTGTTCCACCTTCCGCCGCTGGCCCGCCGGTGGGAATCGGCCGCCCGCGCGAACCTGACCAGAGAACTCACCACCCTGACCACCGCCCCCTGAGCCGCCCGGGCTCCCGCGCCGCGCCGCACCGACCGGGCTCTCGGCGATCATGCAGTTGTGGCGGGGGACGAAAGGGATCTACCTGGTCATACCGGGCACCACAACTACATGATCAACCGGGGTGAGGGGTGGTGGCGCGGGGCGGAACAGGTGTTTCGGGCGACGGAGGTCGGCCTGGCGGAGCAGCCGCACCAACTCGCGGCTGGGCACCACGCGCGCACCCAGCCAGACGGCCATCGCGAACCGTTCCGCCGGGATGTCGTAGTGGTCCCGGTCGAAGCCGCGCCGAGGGGCGCCGAGCGCCTCCGCGAAGGCGTGCAGTTCGGCGTACGAGACGTCGCTGACCAGATGGGACCAGAGCCGGCCGCGGGACGGCCAGCTGGGCCGATCCAGGTAGAGCATGACCACAAACCTAGCCCGCCACTTGTCGATCATGTTGAGGATCGACGGCCGGCGACCTAGCCTCTGCACCATGGCCGGTTCCCCCCTGCTCGACGACCTGCGTGCCGCCCTCGGCGAGAGCGCCGTGCTGACCGACCCGGACCTGCTCCGGATGCACGAGCGCGACGAGGCCGACCTGTGCGCCGCCGGAACCCCGCTGGTGGTGACCCGGCCACGCACCACCGAGCAGGTCGTCGCGGTGGTGCGGGCGGCGGCCCGGCACGGCGTACCGGTGGTGCCGCAGGGCGCCCGGACCGGCCTGACCGGCGCGGCGAACGCGGTGGACGGCGCGGTCGTGCTGAGCACCGTGGCGATGGACGAGATCCGGGAGATCGACCCGGTCAGCCGCATCGCGGTCGTCCAGCCGGGGGTGGTGAACGCCACCCTGGCCGCGGCGGTGGCGAAGCAGGGGCTCTGGTATCCCCCGGACCCGGGCTCCTGGGAGTCCTCCACCATCGGCGGCAACGTGTCCACCAACGCGGGGGGCATGTGCTGCGTCAAGTACGGCGTCACCACCGAGTACGTGCTCGGCCTGGAGGTGGTGCTCGCCTCCGGTGAGGTGCTGCGCACCGGCCGGCGGACCGCCAAGGGGGTGGCCGGCTACGACCTGACCCGGCTCTTCGTCGGCTCCGAGGGCACCCTCGGGGTGATCACCGAGGTGACCGTGTCGCTGCGTCCCGCGCCGGCCGAGTCACTGACCCTCGTGGCGGTCTTCCCGTCCACCGGGGCGGCCGGCACGGCGGTGGCCGAGATCGCCGCCCGCGGGCTCAGCCCCAGCCTGCTCGAACTGCTCGACCAGACCCACCTGCGGGCCATCGAGGCGTACCAGCCGATGGGGTTGCGGACCGACGCCCAGGCCCTGCTGCTGGCCGCCGCCGACACCGGCACGCGGGCCGCCGACGACCTGGCCGCGCTGGCCGAGGTCTGCGCGGCGGAGGGCGCCGACGAGGTGTACGCGGCCACCGACGCGGTCGAAGCGGCGGCGCTGTTGCAGGCGCGCCGCCTGGCCCACCCGGCGATGGAGAAGTTCGCCGCCGACGCGTACCCGGGTGGCAACGGCGGGCTGATCCTGGACGACGTGGCGGTGCCCCGGGGCGCGCTCGCCGCCCTGCTCGACGGGGTGTCCCGGATCGCGGTGGAGTGCGACGTGCCGATCGGTGTGGTGGGGCACGCCGGTGACGGCAACATGCACCCCAACATCGTGATCGACCGGGCCGACCCGGACAGCGTGGAGCGCGGCCGGCGGGCCTTCGACGACATCATGCGCCTGGGCCTGGCGCTCGGCGGCACCTGCACCGGGGAGCACGGGGTGGGCCTGCTCAAGCGGGACTGGCTCGCCCAGGAGATCGGGCCGGTCGGCGTACGCGTCCACCAGGCCGTCAAGGCCGCGCTGGACCCGACCGGGCTGCTGAACCCCGGAAAGGTCCTCTGAGGTCAGCCTTCGAGCTCGGCCGGGGTGGCCTGGGTGAGCAGCAGCAGGATCTCCCCGGCCGTCGGAGGGCGCTCCTCGCCCGGGCAGTCCTGCCAGGTGGTCAGGCCGACGGCCGTGAGCAGGCTGGAGGTCAGGGCGTCGATGCAGGTCGCCCGGTACTTGCGGGCCTCGTCGGTCTCGGTGGCGAGCCGCGGGTCGGCGAGCATCTGCTGGAGGCGGCTCGTCTGCTCCGGGTTGAGGGTGCCGGCCGAGTTCACGCCGTCGCCGGCGCAGTCGATGCACTTCCAGGTGCCGTCCGGCTCGACCCGCAGCGTCCGCAGCGGACCGTCCGCACCGAGCTTCTGGAGCAGGGCCACCTGACCCTCACTCACCGTGGTCGGCACCTCGGGCGCGGGCAGCCCGGCGGCCGCGCCGTTCGGTGCGGGCCCCGGGTCGTCGGCCGACTCCGCGCGTACCAGCGAGCACCCCGCCAGGGCGGTGACCAGCACCGCACCGAGGAAGGGGACAATCAGACGCGAACGGGAACGGCGCACCACGCGCCGGAACCTACAGCACCGTAGGTAACGGACGGTACCCCTACACCTCGGTAGCTTATGGCGGTTTCCCCCACGCCTCCGCGGCGTCGTCACGCACCGGCGGGATCAGGTCGACGGCAGCGCCGCCGGGTCGCCGTCGCCGCCCCGGTCGGCGGCGTAGCCGCGTACGTCCGGGGCCCCGAGCCGGGCCGCGTCGGCCGCGACGTCGTCCGGCATCCGCTGCGACTGCCGCTCGGCCTCGACCCGCGCCCGGTAGTGCTCGACCTCGCGGGCCCGTCGGGCGGCGTCCCAGCCGAGGACGGCGCCCATCAGCTCGGCCGTGTGCTCCGCCGACTCCAGCCCCCGGTGGGTCGTCTCGATCGAGATCCGGGTACGCCGGGTGAGCACGTCCTCCAAGTGCAGCGCGCCCTCCGCGCGGGCCGCGTACGTGACCTCGGCGGCCAGGTACTCCGGTGCGCCGGCCAGCGGCGACGCGAGCAGCGGGTCGGCGTCGATCAGGGCGAGCACGTCCAGGGTGAGGGTGCCGTAGCGCTCCAGCAGGTGCTCGACCACCCCGACCGGGACACCGTGCCGCCGAGCCAGGTCGGCCCGGTCCCGCCACATCGCGGCGTAGCCGTCCGCGCCCAGCAGCGGCAGGTCGGCGGTGCGGGACGCGCGCACGCCGCCGAGCCGCCGAGCCGCCCGGTCCACCACGTCGGTGGCCATCACCCGGTACGTCGTGTACTTGCCGCCGGCCACCAGCAGCAGCCCGAGCATCGGCTCGATGACCGCGTGCTCGCGGGAGAGCTTCGAGGTGGAGTCGGCCTCGCCGGCCAGCAGGGGGCGCAGGCCCGCGTACACGCCCTCGATGTCGGCGGTCGTCAGCGGCCGGTCCAGCACCGTGTTGACCTGCTTGAGCAGGTAGTCGATGTCGCGGGCGGACGCGGCCGGGTGGGACCGGTCCAACCGCCAGTCGGTGTCCGTGGTGCCGATGATCCAGTGACCGCCCCACGGGATGACGAACAGCACCGACGTCGCGGTACGCAGGATCAGGCCGGTCTCGCCGGTGATGGCCGACCGCGGCACCACCAGGTGCACACCCTTCGAAGCCCGGACGCGCAGCCCGGGGCGCAGCCCGACGTCGTTGAGCATCCGCGACATGTCGTCCGTCCACACGCCCGTGGCGGCGATCACCGTGCGGGCGCGTACCTCGAACTCGGCGTCCGGCGAACCGGCCGGCGCCTCCAGGTCGCGGACCCGGACGCCGGTCACCTCGCGGGCCTGCCGCACCAGCCCCACCGCCCGGGCGCTGCTCACCACGGTCGCGCCGAGGCTCGCCGCCGTGCGGGCCAGGGTCACCACCAGCCGGGCGTCGTCGACCTGCCCGTCGTAGTAGCGGATCGCCCCGGCCACCGCGTCGGCGCGCAGGCTGGGGAAGATCCGTCGCGTCGCCTCCCGGGTCAGGTGCCGGTGCAGCGGCATGCCCCGCCCGGTGCCGAAGATGCCGGCGAAGACGTCGTACGCCGCCACGCCGGTGCCGTAGTAGGAGCGGCGGAGGATCCGGGCCGGCAGGTCACGCAGGCCCCGACCGGCGGGGAGCGGCACCAGGAACGGCACCGGCCGGACGAGGTGCGGCGCCAGCCGGGTGGCCAGCAACCCCCGCTCGGTGAGCGCCTCGTGGACCAGGTGGAATTCCAACTGCTCCAGGTAGCGCAGCCCGCCGTGGATCAGCTTGCTGGAGCGGCTGGAGGTGCCGGCCGCGAAGTCCCGCGCCTCGACCAGGGCCACCTTGAGCCCTCGGGAGGCCGCGTCCAGGGCCGCGCCCGCACCGGTCACCCCGCCGCCGATGACCAGCACGTCGAAGCGTTCGGCACGGAGTCTGCGCAGGTCGGTGGCGCGCCGCTCGGGCGACAGCCGGCCGGCGACGGATCGGGAGACGTTGGGGTCGCGCACCCGTCCACGGTAACCGCCAAGACCACGTCCGCGAACCGTGCCGTCCGGCCCGTACTGTCTGGGCATGGCGCTGGGCCCCCCGTTCCCCGCTGGTCAGCCCTTCCCGTACGCCCCGGCGACGCCGCGGAGCAGCCCCTGGCCGGTCGTGGCGGCCGTGCTCGCGGGTTGCTGGACCGTACTCGTCGTCACGGCGACCCAGCTCGGCGGCTGGCTCACCGATCAGGTGCTGCTCAGCATCGGGCGGGACCGGATCGGCTGGCTCTGGCCGCTGCTGAGCGTGCCCACCCTGCTGCTGGTGGGCACGCCCGCACTGCTGCTGGCGCTGCTGCCCCGCTCCGCCGCCGTCCGGGCCACCGGTCGCGCCTGGCTGGCCGGCGTCGTGGTGCTCGGCGTCTTCGCGCTGCTCCGGGCCGTCCCGCCGGTGCACCACGAGGCGTACCTGGCCGGGCTGGCCGCGACCGCCGCCGTGGCCGCGCTGGTGGTGAGCCGCCTCGACCGGCGGGCACTCCGGCCGGGGGCCGGCACCGTGCCCGGGGCACTCCCTTCGGAGACCGGCACCGTGCCCGGGGCGCTTGCGCCGCAGACCGGTGCCGCGCCCTCCTCGGACGCGACACCCGTCGGCCGGCGACCCGACCCGGTCACCCTGCTCGGGATCGCGGGCGGGCTGGCGCTGCTGCTGCCGTGGGCCTGGCTGGGCGCGCTGGGCGGCCTGCTGGAGACCGTCCTCGCCGCACTGGCCGCCGCCGCGCTCGGCGTGCTGGCCGGTGCCCTGCTCGACGCCCGGTTCTGGTCTCGCTTCACGGCCGGCGATCCGCCCCGACCGGCCCGGCTGGTGCTGGTCGGCGGCCTCGTCGCCGGGGTCGCGCTGCTGCTGCTCGGTGCCGGCGCCGGTCAGTCCGGCGCCCAACTGCCCGCTCTGCTCACGCTGCCGCCGGCCGGCTTCGCGCTCGGCGCCCTCCAGGTCACCGCCCGCCGACGACGGTCGGCCGCCGCCGGCACCGCGGCGGCCGCCCTCCCGGTCGAGGCCCGCCGGGGGTCGACCGGGGCCGGCGCGACCCGGTGGCTGGTCGGGCTCGCGGCGTTCGGTCCGCTGGCCTTCACCGACCCGGAGGAGATCAGCCTGCTGCTGGTCGGCACCCGGGACGTGCCGTTCTGGGTGGCGGCCGCCGCCGGCGCGGGGCTCGCCGTCGCGCTGCTGCTCGCCGTCGCGTACGGGGTGCTGCTCGCCCGCCCGGGCGCCCGCACCCCGAGCCGGCGGACCGCGGCGGTCACCGTGGCGGTGCTGCTCGTCGCGCTCGCCGGGGTCGACCTCGGGCCCGGGCAGCCGGGGCTGCACGGCGAGCGACTCTTCGTCGTGCTGCGCGAACAGGCCGACCTGACCCGGCTGCCGGCCGCCGCGCCGGGGCGGGTCGGCCGGAACGCCCGCACGGCCGAGGTCTACCGCCGGCTCGTCGCGACCGCCGACCGAAGCCAGGCCGACCTGCGCCGGGACCTGACCCGGCTGCGCCTGAACCCGACGCCCTACTACTTGGTCAACGCGATCGAGGTGGACGGCGGACCGGCGGTGCGTGCCTGGCTGGCCCGTCGACCCGAGGTCGACCGCGTGCTGGTCAGCCAACGCCTGCGTCCGCTCCCCGCGCCGGCCGGCATCACCCGGGGCACCGACCCCGCACCGACCGGGCCGGAGTGGAACATCCGACGGATCGGCGCCGACCGGGTCTGGACCGAGCTCGGGGTGACCGGGACGGGCGTCGTGGTCGGCAGCTCGGACTCCGGCGTCGACGGTCGGCATCGGGCCCTCGCCGGTGGTTTCCGCGGTGGCGACGACTCCTGGTACGACCCGTGGGACGGCACCCGCACACCCACCGACGAGGGCGGGCACGGCACCCACACGGCGGGCAGCGCGGTCGGGAGCGGCGGCATCGGGGTGGCTCCGGGCGCCCAGTGGGTGGGCTGCGTCAACCTGGACCGCAACCTTGGCAGCCCGGGGCACTACCTCGACTGTCTCCAGTTCATGCTGGCACCGTTCCCAACCGGTGGTGACCCGTTCACCGACGGGCGGCCGGCGCGCGCACCGGACGTCCTCACCAACTCCTGGGGCTGCCCGGGGATCGAGGGCTGCGACGCGCAAGCACTGCGGCCGGCCACCGCCGCGCTCGACGCGGCCGGGATCTTCGTGGTCGCCGCGGCCGGCAACACCGGCCCCTGGTGCGCCTCGATCGACGACCCGCCCGCGGCCTACCCGGACGTGCTGACCGTCGGCGCGGTCGACGACCAGGGCCGGGTGGCCGACTTCTCCTCACGGGGCCCGGTGGCCGGGGGCGCCAAGCCGGACGTGCTGGCGCCGGGCGTCGGGGTCCGCTCCGCCATGCCCGGCGGCGGGTACGCCACCCTCGACGGCACCTCCATGGCGACGCCGCAGGTCGCCGGCGTGGTGGCGCTCATGTGGTCGGCCAACCCGGCGCTCATCGGCGACCTGCCCCGGACCCGGCAACTGCTGCGGGAGACGGCGACCCCGGCCGAGCCCACCTACCGCTCCCGGAACCCGGCCGACACGTGCGGCGGGGACGCCAACATCACCGGCGCCGGCCTGATCGACGCCTACGCGGCCGTACGCGCGGCCCGGGCGGCCGGCTGAGCGGCCGGGGCGCTCTACCCGAACGGGGACGCCCGCGTCCGGCCTGGTCGATGCCCCGCGCGGTCGGGAGACGCTGCCGCCTCCGACCTATCCGGAGGGCGCGGGCGGCGGGTCTTACGCGGTCCGGTGCCGGTGATCTAAGGTCGGCGACCATGGACGCGGAGATCACCGTCGACGACCTCACCGCCGATCTGGCACCCGCCGTGGCCCGGCTCTGCGCCGAGGCGCTCGACCTGCCCGAGGACGCCGCCGAGGCGGCGGTCGTCGTGGACACCCTCTGGGCCCGGGCCGCCGTCGCGCGACCCGTGGTCGCGCTGGGCGCGTACCGGGAGGGCGAACTGGTGGGGGCGCTGATCGGGTCGATGTCGGCGGCCGAGCCCGGTCTCGGGCACGTCGACCTGGTCGCGGTGGCGCCGGTGCACCGCCGTCGGGGCGTCGGGCGGGCGCTGATCCGCGCGGCCGAGCGCCGGCTCGGCGACCGGGGCGCGACCGAGGTGTTGTTGGCGGGCAACCCGCCGTACTACGCGTGGCCGGGCATCGACGTCCGGTACACCCCGGCGGTCTGCGCCGCCCTGGCGCTCGGCTACCGGCAGGACCGGACCGCCTGGAACATGACCGCCGACCTGTCGTACGACGGTTCGCCGGCGCTGCGGTCGACGGAGGCCGCGGAGCAGCGGTTGGCCGGCCAGGGCGTGACCGTACGCCGGGCGGAGCCGGCCGACGTGCCCGCGTTGACGGAGTTCGCCCGGAGCACGTTCGGCGGCAGCTGGGACGCGGAGCTGACGGAGTCGGTCGGCCGGCCCGGAGCCGGCTGTCACCTGGCGGAGCGGGACGGGGCGGTGCTGGGCTTCGCCGCGTACGGGTCGTCGCGGCCCAGCTGGTTCGGGCCGATGGGCACCGCCCCGGCGGCCGAGGGCTCGGGGATCGGCGGTGTCCTGCTGCGCCGCTGCCTTCGTGACCAGCACGACGCCGGTCTCCCGTCGGCGCAGATCGGCTGGGTGGGGCCGGTGCCGTTCTATTCGGGCAGCGCGGGCGCTCACATCGAGCGGGTGTTCTTCCTCTACCGGCGGACGCTGGATCGGTAGCTAACGGGCAAAGGGTGCATAGATCCCGATAACGCCGTTCGGCCGTACCGGCCATTGACGCCCCCTACCGTTTCGGTAGAGGAGGCAGCCATGACCACCACGGACGACGAACACGCCGAGGACGTCGGGCCCGTCGCCTGGACGCCGCCGACCGGCGATCTGCCCGGCCACCTGCCCATCGACCGGCTGGACTACGGCGACGCCGAGCAACTGGCGGAGATGACCGACACCGGCGACCACGCGGCCGAGGAGCCCGTCGAGATGGTGGACGCGCCGATCCAGCTCCCCGCCCCGTACGACCGGGTGCATAAACGGCGCAACCAGCGTCCGCTGCCGACCTGACCGGTGACGACGAACGGGGCGGGCCGCATCAGCGGCCCGCCCCGTTCCCGGTCGGAACTGGACTCAGAAGTCCATGTCCCCGCCACCCGGGCCAGCCGGGGCGGCCGGGGTCTTCTCCGGCTTGTCCGCGACGACGGCCTCGGTGGTGAGGAACAGCGCCGCGATCGACGACGCGTTCTGCAGCGCCGAGCGGGTCACCTTGGCCGGGTCGATGATGCCCGCGGCCAGCAGGTCGACGTACTCGCCGTTGGCGGCGTTGAGGCCGTGGCCGGCCTCCAGGTTGCGAACCTTCTCCACCACGACGCCGCCCTCAAGGCCGGCGTTGACGGCGATCTGCCGCAGCGGGGCGTCCAGCGCGATCTTGACGATCTGCGCGCCGGTCGCCTCGTCGCCGACCAGGTCCAGCTTGTCGAAGGCGGTCTTGCCGGCCTGCACCAGCGCGACGCCACCACCCGGGACGATGCCCTCCTCGACGGCGGCCTTCGCGTTGCGGACGGCGTCCTCGATGCGGTGCTTGCGCTCCTTCAGCTCGACCTCGGTGGCCGCGCCGACCTTGATCACCGCAACACCGCCGGCCAGCTTGGCCAGCCGCTCCTGCAGCTTCTCCCGGTCGTAGTCGGAGTCGCTCTTCTCGATCTCGGCCCGGATCTGGTTGACCCGGCCCTGGATCTGCTCGGCGTCACCGGCGCCGTCGACGATGGTGGTCTCGTCCTTGGTCACCACGACCTTGCGGGCGTGGCCCAGCATGTCGAGACCGGCGGCGTCGAGCTTGAGGCCGACCTCCTCGCTGATGACCTGACCACCGGTGAGGATGGCGATGTCGGTGAGCATGGCCTTGCGGCGGTCACCGAAGCCCGGCGCCTTGACGGCGACCGACTTGAAGGTGCCCCGGACCTTGTTGACCACCAGGGTGGCCAGGGCCTCGCCCTCCAGGTCCTCGGCGATGATCAGCAGCGGCTTGCCCGACTGCATGACCTTCTCGAGGATCGGGAGCAGGTCCTTCACCGACGAGATCTTGCTGTTGACGATCAGGATGTACGGGTCGTCGAAGACGGCCTCCATACGCTCCGGGTCGGTCATGAAGTACGCGGAGATGTAGCCCTTGTCGAAGCGCATGCCCTCGGTGAGCTCGAGCTCCAGGCCGAAGGTGTTGCTCTCCTCGACGGTGATGACGCCTTCCTTGCCGACCTTGTCCATCGCCTCGGCGATGATCTCGCCGACGCTGGTGTCACCAGCCGAGATGGAGGCGGTGGAGGCGATCTGCTCCTTGGTCTCCACGTCCTTGGCGAGCTTCAGCAGCTCCTCCGAGACGCTGGCCACGGCCGCCTCGATGCCCCGCTTCAGGGCCATCGGGTTGGCGCCGGCGGCCACGTTGCGCAGACCCTCACGGACCAGGGCCTGGGCCAGGACGGTCGCCGTCGTCGTGCCGTCACCGGCCACGTCGTCGGTCTTCTTGGCGACCTCCTTGACCAGCTCGGCGCCGATCTTCTCGTAGGGGTCCTCGAGCTCGATCTCCTTGGCGATGCTCACACCATCGTTGGTGATGGTGGGGGCACCCCACTTCTTCTCGAGCACGACGTTGCGGCCCTTGGGGCCGAGGGTCACCTTGACGGCGTCAGCGAGCTGGTTCATGCCCCGCTCGAGGCCGCGGCGCGCCTCTTCGTCGAACGCGATCATCTTGGCCATACGGCGTTGTCCTCCTGGACACTCACGGGCCACCCGAGTGTGTGTCCCGGATGGGCCGCCTGGTGTACGCACCTTGGGACGTCGCCACCTGGCGACGACGACGTCCTTCGGCCGGGCCGGATAGCCCGCGACGACCGGCCATGTGTCGCCCCGGCGTCTCCATGCCGGCGCAACCTGGCCCCACCGTCCCGACCATTGGCACTCACGGTATGCGAGTGCCAATGACTTGTTTAGCACTCTCCCATGCCGAGTGCAAGCACGACCGCCCCGCTCAGCCGAGTTCCGCGGCCAGGCGGGCGCTGTTCACCGGCGCCTCCTGCCCCCGTTGCTCGGCGTACGTCACGACCAGCCCCACGAGCTGCGCAAGATGGGCGGGCAGGGTCAGCACGGCGGTGACCGCGATCACGGCCACCACGCCCGCCGCCGACCCGGCGCTGCCGAACGGATCCGTGCCGAACAGGGCCGTGCCGACGCCCTCCAGCATCGAGACGACGAAGCCGAACACGATCACCGCACCGAACACCAGCGCCACCCGGCCCAGGAGCATCCCCAGCCGGTCGTGGAACATCCGGAACGACCGGCCGATGGGGTTGTCCCGCTCGTACAGGTAGACCGGCCCGGCCATGCTGAGCGCGAACGCGAGGTAGACGCCGGGGAGAACGCAGAAGCAGAAGCCGAGGCCGACGAGGACGGCGATCAGCAGGGTCCAGCCCCAGAGGCCGAGGGCCCGGCGCAGGCCGTACCGCAGCGCGGCGCCCAGAGCGACGGGCTCCCCGGCGGCCTGGCGGGTGACCACCCAGGTGCCGGCCGCCCAGCCGAGGCCCTGCACGAACCCGAGCACGAGACTCCCGCCGATCAACACCAGGAGCATCGTGCCGAGATCGCTGACGAAGTTGTCGGGCAGCGCCGCCGGGTCACCGCCGGTCGAGGCCTCCCACTCGGCGCTCGGGTCGATCCCGTAGGAGAGCACCGACAGCGCCGCCGCGGGCAGCACCTGGGTGAGCAGGAGAATGGGCAGCAGGATCCGCCAGCCGCGCCGGACCGCGCCCAGGCAGCGGTCGAACCACCCGGCCAGCCCGAGGCCGGGTGCGGTGACCAGCGGGTCGGAGGGGTCGAGGCCCGGCGAGTGCCAGCCCGGCGCCGACATACCCGGATACCAGTGCTGGCCGCCGTAGGGGACGCCCGGCGGGAAACCTGCACCCGGCGGATAGGCGGCGCCCGGCGGATAGCCGGCGCCAGCCGGGTAACCGGCCGTCGGCACACCGGGCGGTGGACCCCAGCCCTGCGGGACGGTCGGATCCCAGCCCGGCTGGCCCTGCGGCGCGGCCGGGCCCCAGCCCGGCTGGCCCTGCGGCGCGGCCGGGCCCCAGCCCGGCTGGCCCTGCGGCGCGGCCGGGCCCCAGCCCGGCTGCGGGCCGGCCTGCCCCTGCGACACGGTCGGATCTTCGCCCGGTTGGTCGCCGTGCGGCGCCGTGGGGCCCCACGGAGGCGGGGCACCGGACGGATCGGACGGGCCCGGGGGCGGGGCAGCCGGGGGTGGCTGGTCGGACATGAACCCTCCTCAGCGACAGCTGGGTACGGCTCACGATCTTCCCGGCTGACCGCCCTGCGGCGCAGCCCCCGTCCGGCCGGTCTGACGGCGACCGGCACTGACACCGGTCGGACCCGCCCAGGGTCGCCCGGCCGACGGGGCCGGTCAGCCGATGACGCGCACGCGCTCGGCCTGGGGGCCCTTCTGGCCCTGGGCGATCTCGAACTCGACCCGCTGGCCGTCGTCCAACGCCTTGTAGCCGTCCATCTCGATCGCGGAGAAGTGGACGAAGACATCCTGCCCGCCGTCGACGGCGATGAAGCCGTAGCCCTTTTCGGCGTTGAACCACTTCACGGTGCCCTGTGCCACGGTGCACTTCCTCACTCTGCGCGGCGCTCCACAACCGGGCTGCCGGCACGCCGGCACCCCGCACCACCGGCCCAGCGATCGGCGACGGCCGCTGAATTTCCGGTGACCGAAATCGCACGCTACACGAGGCGTGACGACCGTGCACGACCACAAATCGGGCATATTCCGGTACGCCCCGGCCCTGTTCCGGACGGCCGTGGTCAGGCGGCTCGTCGATGCGGCTGATTCATGCCGATGATTGCCGTCACCGGGAGCGGACCGGGTGGGAACCGGCGTGCGGACCCCGGAGCAGACGTCGGGACAGCCGCCGGCCGATCGACCCCGCGGGGCCGTCCCGCGCGGGTAGCCGGCCCACCGTGCGAGCCCGCCTGCCGGAGACCGGCCCGTGGCGGCCGGCGCGGCGGGAACCACCGCCGGGCACTGTGGTACGCATGCGGGCATGATGACCGCTCCGAGCCGACGCCGACAGCAGGCGGAGATCCGGCGGGTCCGGCCCGCCGACGCCGCACGGATGCGGGCGCTACGGCTGGAGATGCTCGCCGACGCGCCGCTGGCCTTCCTGGAGACCCTCGCCGACGCGGCGGCCCGCCCGCACGCCGAGTACGCCGCCCGGGTCGCGTACACCTCGCAGGGCTCGGACACGGCGCAGTTCATCGCCGACCCGGGAGGCCGGCTGGTCGGGCACGCCGGGGGCACGGTCACCCCGAGCGAGCCGGGCCTGACCGTCATCTACGCCGTCTACATCACCCCTGCCTGGCGGGGCGGCGGGCTGCTGGGCGAGTTGGTCGACGCGGTGGCCGCCTGGTCGCGCGCGTGTGGCCGGCCGGAGCTGATGATGGAGGTCGTGGTCGGCAACGACCGGGCTTACCGCGCCTACCAGCGGCTGGGCTTCGTGGACACCGGCGTGCGGGTGCCGCACCCCACCATCCCCGCCCTGACCGAGCTGCGAATGCGCCGCCCGGCCTGACGGCCGCCCGCCCCAGCCGCGTTGATCATGAAGTTGTCGCGCGCAGCCACGGCGTGTCGCGGCGTGTCGCGGCAACAACTTCATGATCAACGGCGGCCCGGGGGGTGATCCGGGGGGGGTGGGGTCAGGCGTGGCGGCGTGACTGGACGATGCGGAACCGGTTCGCCACGTACGCGCCATCGGTGAGGGCCGCGTTCGCGGCCGCGTTGGCACCGCTGCCGTGGAAGTCGGAGAACGCGGCCGACTGGTTCACGAACACCCCGCCGGTCAGGTTGCACGACAGGTGCACGCCGACCTCGATCGCCACGTCCTCGGCGGCGTCCAGGATCGCCTCGTCGGTGGAGTAGACCCCGGCGGTGAGCGCGCCCTTCTCGCCGACCGTCTTCCGCATGATCTCCAGGCTGTGCGCGGTGGAGTCGGTGGCGATGGCGAACGCGATCGGCCCGAACCACTCCCGCCCGTAGGTCGCCGTGTCGTCCGCGGCGAGCTTCACGATGGTCGGCGTACGCACCACCGCGTCGGGGAAGCTCGGGTGCTCGACCGTACGCGACTCCAGCACCGGCTCGCCGACCTTGGTCACCTCGTCCAGCCGCTCCAGCACCCCGTCGTTGACGATGGCGCCGGTGAGCTCGACGCCTCGGGCCGGGTCGGCGGTGAGCTTGCCGACCGCCGCCGCGATGCCGCCGGCCACCTCGTCGAAGCTCTTGTGCCCCTGGTCGGTCTCGATGCCGTCCCGGGGGATCAGGATGTTCTGCGAGGTGGTGCACATCTGCCCGCTGTACAGGGTCAGCGTGAAGCCCAGGTTGCGGCACAGACCGGCGAAGTCGTCGGTGGAGTCGATGACGACCGTGTTCAGGCCGGCCTTCTCGGTGTAGACGGCCGCCTGGCGGGCGTTCGCCTCCAGCCAGTCGCCGTACTCGGTGGAGCCGGTGAAGTCCACGATCTTCACCGCCGGGTGCAGGGCCAGGGTCGAGGCGAGCTTCTCGCCCGGCGCCTCCGCCGCGAGCAGCACCAGGTTGGGGTCGAAGCCGGCCTCGGCGAGCACCTCACGGGCGTAGCGCACGGTGACGGCGAGCGGGAGCACGGCACGCGGGTGCGGCTTGACGATCACCGGGTTGCCGGTGGCCAGCGACGCGAACAGACCCGGGTACGAGTTCCAGGTCGGGAAGGTGTTGCAGCCGATCACGAGGCCCACCCCGCGCGGGACCACGTGGAACGTCTTGGTCATCCGCAGCGGGTCGCCCTTGCCGGCCGCCTTCTCCCAACCGGCGGTGCCCGGGTGCCGGGTCATCTCGGCGTAGGCGTAGGCGAGCGCCTCCAGCGCCCGGTCCAGCGCGTGCGCGCCGCCGGCCTGGAACGCCATCACGAACGCCTGGCCGCTGGTGAACTGCACCGCGTTGGCCAGCTCGAAGACGTGCTTGTGCAGCCGGTCGAGGATCTCCAGGCAGACGCCGATCCGGGTCTGCGGGCCGGCGTCGCGCCAGGCCGGCAGCGCGGCGCCGGCGGCGGTGACGAGCTGGTCGGCGTCGGCGTGCGGGTAGCGCACGGACAGGTCCAGCCCGAAGGGGCTCGTCTCGGTGGCGACCCGGTCGCCGTCACCCGGCTGATCGAGGGGGAAGTCGCCGCCCCGGTACGCCTCGAAGGCGGCCTTCCCGTCGGCGGCGGCGGTCTCGCCGTACACCCGGGGGCTGGGTGATTCCGGGTAGGCGGACCAGTACCCGCGCTCCGTGATGGCGGTCAGCGCACGGGTGAGGGTGTCGGCGTGCCGGGCGTACAGGGGGTGCGGGGTCTCCGTCATGCCCGCCATCATGCAACAGGAAGCCCCAGGATCAGTAGGGCCGTGTCACAACTCTGATCGTCCCCACCCGCTTTCCGCGCCGGTGTGACCCCACCGCCTCCGGGTAAGCGCCCAGCCTGCCGAGGAGGGGAGCGGCCACGGGTGGGGACCACCGAGATCCGGGTGCACGGGGTCGCCGACCGCGGTCCCGAGGCGACGCTGGACCGGCCCATCGTGAGCCGGGTGGCCGGCGACCGTGACGCGGCGTTCTACCGGGTGCGCCCCGGGTTCGGCGATCCGCGCGGCGGCGCCGGCACCACGCTGGAGGCGTACCGGTGGAGCGGGCTGGCCGGTGGGACGGCGACGCGTACCTTCTCGCTGGTCCTGCTCCTGCCCTTCATGCTCGCCAACACCGCCATCTGGATGCTGCCGCCCGGTCGCCGTACGCAGCCGGTCGGCAAGGCGCTGTGCCGGCTGCTCGGCGCCACGCTCACCGCCATGTACGTCCTGTCGATCGTCGGCGTGGCCATCGACCTGGTCGCCTGGCAGTGCGCGAGCTACCCGCGCTGCATGGACGGCCGCCGGGAGATCGCCTGGATGGCGGGCGTGCCGGCGGAGCAGCGTCTCGCGCTGCTCGCCCTGCTGCCGCTCCTCGCGATCGTGCTGGTCTGGTGGCTCGGCGGCCGCACCTGGCAGCTGCCCGAGAACAGCAGCGCGGACCCGGAGGCGCTGGGGGCGGGGCGGCTCGACAACCCGGCCTTCTGGGACAACCGGGGGCTGCTGATGCGCCTGCGCGCCCTGCACATCGTGGTCGCGACGGCGACCCTCAACCTGGCCGTGCTGACCCCGCTCGGGTCGGACGGGCACAGGATGGCCGGTGACGCGCTGATCGTCGCGTCCGTCGTGCTGCTCGTCGTCGCGCTGACGATGCTCTGCCTTCCCAAGATCGAACACCGCGGCGGGGGGCTGTGGTCACCGCGCGCGGTCCGGCTGACGGGCGCCACCGGGCTCGTGCTCACCGGCGTGACCCTGGCGTACGCGGCCCTGCCGCGGCGACCGTCGACTCCCGTGGCCGCGCTGCCCGGATACGAGAGTCTGGTGGCCCGCCTGTTCAGCATCCAGTGGGCCCTGCTCGTGGTGCTCACGGTCCTCGTCGCGGCCCGGACGTCGAGGCGGAGCCGCCCCGCCCTGCTCGGTCTCGCCGCGCCGATGATGCTCTCGGTCGCCATCGGCCTGGCCGTGGCGTACTCCTCCGCGCTCAACTACGGCATCGCCGAGTACCTGGATCGCGGCTTGACCCCGACACCGGCCCGGCCGTCACCGGCCGACGTGCCGCCGCTGGCGCCACCGGCCGCGTACCGCTGGGCGGCGCTCGGCGTCTCGACCGCCCTGGTGGTCGCCGCCGTCGTCGCCGTCGTGGCCCGCTATTACCAGCGGATCCGCCAACGGCGGGCGGCGGAGGAGATCGTCCGGCGGGAGTTTCCCGAGGCCGCCCGGGCGGCGCCGGAGCGGGTCCGGGCGGTACGCGACAAGATCATCGGCGCCCGCCTGGCGGACCGTCTCGGCCCGCTGTTCCTGGCGGCGTACGCGGCGCTGAACGTGCTGGGCCTGGCCGCCGCCGGGTTGTCGATGCGACGTCAGGGACCGGAGGACGTGGCCCGACTGCTCGGCGGGGATCCCCTGGCCACCCCGATGATCCTCGTGACGGACCTGGGTGGCCTGATCATCGGGCTGTTCGCGCTGGTGTTGTTCGGGGCGGGGCTGTTCGCCTACCGGTCCGCCGCGATCCGGGTGGTCGGCGTGCTCTGGGAACTCGCCACGTTCTGGCCGCGCTCGGCGCACCCCCTCGCCCCGCCCTGCTACGCCGAGCGGGTGGTGCCGGACCTCACCCGGCGGATCAACCACCTGACCGCCGGCGGTGACTCCGTCGTCCTCTCCGGGCAGAGCCACGGCAGCGTGCTGGTGGCGGCAACGGTCCTCCAACTGCCGGCGGCCGCCCGCGCCCGGGTCGCGTTGCTGACGTACGGCACCCCGCTCGGGCGGCTCTACAGCCGGGTCTTCCCCGCCTACATAGGGCCGGACATGCTGCGGGAGGTGGGTGAACGACTCGACTGGCGCTGGCTCAACCTGTGGCGGTTGACCGACCCGATCGGCGGGCCGGTCTTCGGCATCGACGCCGCCGGCCACGCCGCCGAGGTGGATCGCCGGGTCGCCGACCCCGCCGGGCTGCTCATCCCACCCGGGGACACGGTGCCGCCGACGATCCGGGGGCACCGCTTCGTGCCGGACGCCGACTTCGACCGGACGGTGGCGGAGCTGGTGCGACGTCTGCGGCCGCCCGGCACGGACGAGGGTCCACCGGGCAGCCCCGGGCCGCCGGTCAGAGCGTGAACTGCCAGTCGGTCCAGCCGTCCACCGGGCGGAAACCGAGCTGCTCGTTGATCGTGATCATGTGCGTGTTGGACGCCGCGTTGAAGGTGTCGATCGCGCGTACCGCCGGCTCCTCGGCGAGCAGGTACCGCAGATTCTCGATCTTGGTGAGCAGACCGAGGCGGTGCCCCCGGTGGTCCGGGTCGACGATGGTGATCTGCTGGTACGCGTGCCAGTCGGCGGAGGGACCGACGTCGAGCAGCGTCCACGCGACGAGCCGGCCGGACGCCTCGTGCCGGGCCGCGACGTGGTACTGGCGGCGCCCCCGCGCGGCCAGCGCCCGCTCGGTGCCCCGGATCCGCTCGGCGTCGACCTTCTCGGCCTCCCACGTCAGGTCGCCCATCGGCGCGTCGGTCGACAGCCGCCCGTCGAGGTAGGCGATGTCGGCCACGTACTCCTCCGGGATGCGGCCGTGCCAACGGACCGTGCGGTAGCCCGCGGCCCGCGCCCGGGCCTCGGCCAGCAACTCGTCCAGAGCGGTCTGATCGACCGTCGCCGGGTCGAGCCGACGGCGCACCTCGGCGAGCGCGGGCTGGGCGCCCATCGCGGCGGCGAACGCCGCACCCGCCGTCGGGCGCGCCGGGCCGCCGGGCAGCGCCGAGACCGCCATGCCCACCACCCGCTTGCGACCCTGCTCCCGCAGCAGCCGGACGCAGTGCTCGTGCAGCGCACGGCCCACCCCGCGCCGCCGCTGGTCGGGGTGGACGATCAGCTCCACCGTCGCGTTCTCGGTGTTGTCGAGCTGGGGCAGGTCCAGCGTGAAGAGGCCGGCGGGCACACCGTCGAGCCGGGCCAACGCCCAGAGCGTGACGGTGCCGGGCATCGGGTGACGCAGCATGCCGTCGAGGCGCCGGCGGCAGAAGGGCGGGAAGTCGGGCTCGTCGGCGTCGCGGGCCGCGACCCCGATCCGGTAGGCCTCGTCGATCGCGGCCGGATCGGCGGCGTCGAACGGCGCGATCGTGATGCTCATGGCGGGTAGGGTGCGCCCCGAGACGACGATCGGGCCAGCGATTTTCGCTGGCCCGATCGGAGGCTGGTCGGGAGGGACACTCGCACAACGCCTCCGGCGTTGGGTCGCAAGAACTTCAAAAGTCTTCGGCGAAATGCCCTCCCGCACGGAGCATCTTGCGCCGTCCGGTTCCTGCCGTCAAGTCCTTAGCGGTGGGTTTTCCGCACCCAGAGCGAAAAGCCGGTTACCCGGCGGAACGGCCTGATCCCCCGCTCGGGCGAGCCGGCACGATCGAGCCGAGGCTCCCGGACGCGGTGCCCGGGCCGGGCACCGCGTCACGGGGGTCGATCAGACCGGGGGCGCGGGTCAGCCGAGCAGGCCGGCGTCGCGGGCGGCCCGCAGCGACGGGCGGATCCGGTGGGTGGGGCCCACCTGGCCGGCGACGGCGTCGATGGTCTTCAACCCCTCACCGGTGTTGAAGACCACCGTCTCGGCGGCCGGGTCGAGCTTGCCCGACTCGACCAGCTTGCGCAGCACCGCGACGGTCACCCCGCCGGCGGTCTCGGCGAAGACGCCGGTCGTACGCGCCAGCAGGCGGATGCCCTCGCGGATCTCGTCGTCGTCGACGTACTCCATCCAGCCCCCGGTGCGGCGCACCGCCTCCAGCGCGTAGAGGCCGGCGGCCGGGTCGCCGATGTTGAGCGACTTCGCGATCCCCGTCGGCTTGACCGGGTTGATCGTGTCGCTATCGGCGTGCAGCGCGGTGGCGATCGGGTTGCAGCCGGCGGACTGCGCGCCGAACACCTTCCAGCCGCCGGCCGGCGGCTCGACCAGCCCGATCTCGACCAGCTCCGAGAACGCCTTGTCAATCTTGGTGAGCAGCTCGCCGGAGGCCATCGGGATCACCACCTGGGCGGGGATCCGCCAGCCCAACTGCTCGGCCACCTCGTAGCCCAGCGTCTTGGACCCCTCGGCGTAGTAGGGCCGCACGTTCACGTTGACGAACGCGGTGTCCTCGAACTCGTCCGTCTCGACCAGTTCGCCGCAGAGCCGGTTCACGTCGTCGTACGAGCCGTCGATGGCGACGAGGTCACCGCCGTAGACCGCCGTGGTGACGACCTTGCCCTGCTCCAGGTCGGACGGGATGAACACCACCGAGGGCACCCCGGCACGGGCGGCGTGGGCGGCCACCGAGTTGGCCAGGTTGCCGGTCGAGGCGCAGGCGTACCGCTGGAAGCCGAGCGCCCGGGCCGCGGTGAGCGCCACCGAGACGACCCGGTCCTTGAACGAGTGGGTGGGGTTGGCGCTGTCGTCCTTGACCCACAGCGGCGCCGTGATGCCCAGCTCGGCGGCGAGGTGCGGGGCGGCGACCAGCGGGGTGAGCCCGGGGTCCAGGGTGACCCGGGTGGCCGGGTCCTGGCCGGCGGGGAGCAGCCCGGCGTACCGCCAGATGTTCTGCGGCCCGGCCTCGATCTGCTCCCGGGTGACGCTCGCCAGGGCGGCCGCGTCGTAGTCGACCTCCAGCGGGCCGAAGCACTCGTAACAGGCGTGCTGCGCGGCGAGCGGGTAGCGGGCCTGACAGGCCCGGCAGACCAGGGCGCGGGCGGGGCTGGCGGTGGTGTCGATGCCGGACGGGGCGATCGTCGACGTCATGTCGAGGAGTCCTCTCATCTTTCCCCGCATCGCACCGTGCGGCGGGGACGGAATTGGCACCTGCCCCGCCGTCGCTCAGCGGTGAGCGCGCGGGGTGGTTGCCGGGGCGTCGTCGGGCCGTATCCCTCAGCCCCTCTGGATGAGGTATTCAGTTGTACGACCGAGTCTAAGCGCCCACCCGGCCCCGCCCTCCGGCGGTTCCCACGGTGTGAGCCGTCAGCGGCTCACCACCGCCACGGGGTCGACGACCGCGACCGGATCGGTGACGGCGGCTCCGCGCTGCTCGACCACCCGCGGTGACGCGCCGCCGCGCGACCGGTTGACCAGGTTCGCGGCGATCAGCGCGGCGATCGTCAGCCCCGCGCCGACCAGCTCGACCGGGCCCGGCCGGTAACCGCGGGCGATCTGCACCGCGAAGGTGGTCACCGGGACGAGGTTCATGAACAGCGCCGCGTTGGCCGCGCCGAGCCGCTGGACCCCCGTGTTCCAGGCCAGCACGGCGATCACCGCGCCCACCACCACGGCGTACGCCAGCTGCGGCGAGACCGCGCCGAGGTCGGCGGCGGACGGGGCGTGCTGGACCCCGACGAGGTCGGCGGCGACGCTTCCGGCGAGCATCGCGATCGTGCCGGCGAGCGCGGTCAGCGTGGTGTAGCGCAGGGGTGACCAGCCGGCGAACCGGCCCGCCCCGTGCGTGTAGATCGCCCAGCCGACGACGGCGCCGATCATCATGAGCCCGCCGAGACCGAACTGCCCGAGCCCGGCCAGGCTGCCGCGGGTGATCACCAGACCGACACCGAGGAGCGCCACCAGCGAGAGGGCCAGCAGGGCGGGCCGCGGGCGTACGCCGTCCCAGGCCCAGCGGACGAGCTGCGTGACCAGCGGGGTCGTGGCGACGAAGAGGGCGACCTGCTGCGGCGCGGCGTGCTCCAGGGCCAGGTTGGTGAGCAGGTTGAAGCCGGCGAAGCCGACGACACCGAGCACGGCCAGCTCCACGCCCCGGCCCGCCGGGCGGAGACCGGCCCGCCCCTCGCGGAGCAGCAGCAGGGCGACCAGGGCCACGGAGGCGAGCAGGTAGCGCGCGGTGGTCAGGTTGAGCGGGTCGACCCGGTCCAGTGCGCTGGCCAGGACGGGAAACATCACCCCCCAGCTCAGCGCGGCGAGCAGCGGGAAGGCGGCGGCGCGGGAACGCATCCTCGACTCCTATATTCGACTACCTTCGAACCAGCCTCACCGACCCTAGGGCCTTGTTCGACTTCTGTCGAACAAGGGTTACACTGGTCACATGGAGCTGGAGGAACCCGAGCTGCGCGACGTGCCGGTCACCAACGTGCTGGCCGCGCTGGCCGACGACGTGCGGCTGCAGATCGTCCGCGCGCTCGCCGCCGGCGGGGAATACGCATGCGGCAGCTTCGAGTTCGGCGTCTCCAAGGCCACCCGAAGCCACCACCTCAAGGTGCTGCGCGAGGCGGGGCTGACCCGCACCCGGGCCGCCGGCACCAGCCGCTACGTCCGGCTGCGCCGGGAGGAAGTGGATCGGCTCTACCCGGGCCTGCTGGACGCCGTCCTCAACCGGGACACCACCCCCGCCAAACGCGCCTGACCCCGCACCGGCTCCCCGGCGCCGTTACCCAACCGCGCTCGCGCGCCGTTACCCACCCGCGCTGGGGCGCCGTGCTCCACCCCGTTTCCCTGATATCGCGGTGTCCCCGTCGCGCCAACCCCGCGATATCAGGGAAACCGTGTCGATCAAGCCCGCGACCGACGTCGAATCCACCCCGGGCTAGCCTGTCCTGCCGCCGCTCGCCGCGACATCCGCCACGCGCCAGCATCCGGCACCCGCACGTCCGGCCCGGCGACATGATCGACACCGTCGGGGCCCTCTGGCGGGATTTCGCCGCGCGGCACCGCGCCAGGTCGGCCCAACGGAGTGGACCTTTCCCTCCCGCTACGGCATCCGGCGCGACTGCGCACTACGGCGTCCCGCGACCCCGCCCTACGGCGGCTCGCCACGGCGTCGGACGCCGCCCCAGATCCGGGGCAGGTCGACAGGGCGACCGACCACTCACCAGGACCAGGTGGGACGAGGTGTGCGCCTACGGGACCGGGGTCGGCTACGAGGTCACGTCCTTGCGCGTGAACCGCCAGTAGGCGAGCGCCCAGAACAGGGTCGCGTAGCCGACCGCCGAGATCGTGCCGCGTACGACGTCGTCGGTCTGCACCGGCGTGGACAGCAGGCCCAGCCAGGCGGTGCTGAAGTGGGTGGGCAGGAACGCCCGCAGCGCCCCGAGCGCGGTGATCTGGTCCAGGATGCTGGAGAGGATCCA
This sequence comes from Micromonospora sp. NPDC049366, assembly GCF_044466625.1. Lineage (NCBI taxonomy): Bacteria > Bacillati > Actinomycetota > Actinomycetes > Micromonosporales > Micromonosporaceae > Micromonospora > Micromonospora sp. NPDC049366. The sequence goes on along the minus strand of NZ_JBITMV010000001.1, from coordinate 288,643 downwards.
CAGCAGCACCGCGCCGCCCACCGCCCCGAGCGCCGCGTCCGTGGTGACCGACAGCAGGAACGCCAGGCCGGCCACGACCAGCAGGACCACGGCCAGATAACCCAGCACGGCCAGCAGCCGGAGCAGCCCCTCCCCGGCCGGCAGCTCGGCGGCGACGGTGCTGCGCAGCGGCGACCAGCCGTAGCGCAGCGTGCCGGCGAGCAGGGCGGTGCCGGCGAGCAGCAGCATCGCCAGCCCCGAGTACGCGAGCGCGACCAGCAGCTTCACCGTGAGCAGTCGGGCCCGGGGCACCGGCACGGCGAGCAGGTAGCGCAGGCTCCCCCAGCTCGCCTCGCTGGCCACCGTGTCGCCGAAGAAGAGCGCCACCACGACGACCAGCAGGAACGACGCCGAGACGAAGATGGTGAAGAGGGTGAAGTTCAGCCCGCCGGAGGTGGCGAACTCGATCAGGCTGCCGAACTCGCCGCGACCGTTGTCGTCGTCGCCACCCGAGTCGAACTGGAACGCGATCAGAATGATCAGCGGCAGCAGCACCATGAACCCGAGCGCCAGCTGCGTACGCCGCCGGGCCGCCTGCCGCCGGAACTCCGCCGCGAACGGCAGCGTGGCCGACGGTCGGTAGCCGGAGGCCGCGCCCACCGTGGACGTACCCATCACCGGTCCCCGCTTCCCCGAGAGTTCTCGCCCACCAGGGCGAGGAACGCGTCCTCCAGGCGCCGCCGTGGCACCACCCGGTCCACCCCGATGCCGGCGCGGACCAGCTCCGCCACCACCTCGCTGCGCGCGGTGCCGTTGGTGTCCACGACCAGCTGGCCGTCGCTCTCCGGCAGCACCCGTACGCCGGCCAGCCGGCCCAGCACGTCGCGCGCCGCCGCCGGGTCGGTCACGTCGAAGAGCACGCTCGGCGACTCGCCCACGATCTCCTCGACCGGGCCGGACGCGACGATCCGCCCCTTGTTGACGACCACGGCGTGGGTGCAGGTCTGCTCGACCTCGGCGAGCAGATGGCTGGAGACCAGCACGGCCCGCCCGTCGGTGGCGTACCGCTGGAGCACCCGGCGCATCTCGGCGATCTGCGGCGGGTCGAGCCCGTCGGTCGGCTCGTCGAGCACCAGCAGCTCCGGCAGCCCCAACATCGCCTGGGCGATGGCGAGCCGCTGGCGCATCCCGTGGCTGTACGTCTTGATCTTCCGGTGGACGGAGTCGCCCAGCCCGGCGATCTCCAACGCGTCGTCGAAGTGGGCGTCCGCCCATGGCCGGCCGGTGGCCCGCCAGTAGGCCCGCAGGTTCTCCAGGCCGCTCAGGTGCGGCAGGAAACCGGGTCCCTCGACCAGCGCGCCGATCCGGGAGAGCACCGGGGAGCCGGGGACCAGCCGGTGACCGAAGACGTAGATCTCGCCGGCCGTCGGCTGGGTCAGCCCCATGAGCACCCGCAGCGTGGTGGTCTTGCCGGCGCCGTTGGGCCCGAGCAGGCCGACCACCTGGCCGGGGTGCACCTCGAAGTCCACGTTGGAGACGGCGACGAAACCGTCGGCGTACTCCTTGCGCAGTTGGCGCACGGCGAGCGGGACGTCCGCGTACGCCGGATGCACGGAGCTGTCCTGGCGGCGGTGCCGGCGGCGGACCACGGCGACGACCACGACGAGCCCGAGCACGATCGCGGCGAGCAGCCCGGCGAGCACCCAGCGCCAGACGGTCGCCGCGGTGGGGATGGGTTCGCCGCTGACGGTCGGCAGCGCCACCGGGCCGTCGCCCGCGGCGACGGTGTAGACCGCCGGCTCGGCCGGGCCGGTGTACGCCTGGTCCGACGTGGCGACCACCAGCCGCAGCCGGTGCCCGGCCTCGACGCGGTGGACGATCGCCGGCAGGGTGACGGTGACCGGCCGGGCGTCGGCGATCCGCTGCGGCAGGCCGGTGAGCCGCACCGGGGCGACCAGACCGTTCGGCAGGGTGGCCCCGCCGTTGGGGTCCACGTCGTAGAGCTTCACGAAGAGCACGGCCTCGCCGGTCGGCGACGCGGCGCGGATCGACACGGTCGGCGCGCCGACCACGTCCACGGCCTGGGTCAGGGCCGCCGACTCGAACCGGGCGTGCTGGCCCGGCACGTCGCCGGCCACCCCGTCGAGCAGCGAGGAGAGCGCGCCCGCGAACGGCACCGACGAGATGGCCGCCGGGTTGCCGTTCGGCGGGTTCGCGATCGTCTGCTCCGGGCCGGTCACGGCGATGTCGGTGCGGCCGTCGCCGCCGGTGCCCGGGTAGTCGGTGGTCCGGTAGCCGGTGGCCACCAGACCCCGGTCCAGCGCGTCGAAGCCGGCGATCCGGGACCAGGTGAAGTCGTTGCCGGGTGCCGCCGTTCCGCCCTTGACGTAGTGGTCCAGCCACTGGACGGTCAGGTAGCGCACCCGGTCGGAGTCGGTCTTCGGCCCGGCGCCGCCGTCGTGGCCGCCGGTGAACCAGGCGACCCGCACCGGGGTGCCGGCGGCGGCGATGCCGCGCGCGTTCGCGTCCGCCTCGCCGAGCGGGAAGAGCGTGTCCGCCTCGCCCTGCACGAGCAGGGTCGGCGCGGCGATCCGGTCGAGCACGCCGGCCGGGCTGGACCGGCGCAGCAGATCCACGGCGGCCTGGTCGGCCCGGCCGGTGGTGGCGATGCGCAGGTACGCGGAGCACACGTCGGCGGCGAACCGGCCGCAGGACGGGTCGGCGGCGCCCGTCGGGGCGCGCCCCGGCCCGGTTCCCGGACCGGCGCCGGGGCCGGGACTCGGCGGCCCGGCCGACGCCGGCGCGCCCTGCGGCTGGGCGGCGGTGACCCCGGAGAGCCCCGCCGGCCCCGATCCGACGGTGCCGCCACCGCCGAAGAAGAGGCCCGCCCAGCCCTTCTTGAACACGCCCGCCGTGGCGGGGCCGCCGGTACTCTCCGGCAGGAAGCTCCGCGCCAGGTCATTCCAGGTGATCATCGGGACGATGGCGTCGACGCGCCGGTCCTGGGCGGCGAGCAGCAGGGCGAGCCCGCCCCCGTACGAGCCGCCGACGACGCCGACGCGCGGGTCACCGGAGGAGTCGGTGCGGATCTCCGGCCGGGCGGCGAGCCAGTCGAGCAGGCGCTGCGCGTCCCGCACCTCGTAGTCCGGATGGTCCAGGTGGATCTCGCCGCCGCTGCGGCCGAAGCCGCGGGCCGTCCAGGTGAGCACCGCGTAGCCCCGGCCGGCGAACTCCTCGGCGTCGGCCCGTACGGACTCCTTGGTGCCGCCGAAGCCGTGCGCGAGCAGCACCCCGGGGACCTTGCTGCCCGCCGAGGCGTCCTTCGGCAGGTACAGCGTGGTGTCCAGGTCGACGGGCTGTTGACCGTCCGGCCCGGACCGGACGGTCAGCATGGCGGACTCGGTGCGCACCTCCGGCCCGCGCGGCCGGACCGCCCACACCACGGCGGCGACCAGCAGCACCACGACCGCCGCCGCGGCGACGGCGCGACGGCCGGTGGGCAGGGCGCGCCGGACCCGCGCGGCCGACAACGGCGATCTCATGCGGCACACGGTACGGGCCGGATCCTGAGCATTGGCTGAGATCCGCCGTACGTCTGTCCGGTTGCTCCGGTCGGTGCCGAAAGGGGCGCGATCGACCACGCTCCAGTGGATCCCGGAGAGATGAATTCGGATCCCGTGAATTCCGATCTTCCGCGAGAAATCGTCAGTGATCATTGCATGTCACTCCCCGGTGGCGCACCGAGCGTGCCGGCGAGAGGGACGAACGGTGACATCGCTCGTAGTGACGCATAGCTGACCGATCGACAGCGACCGCACCACCAGGCCCTTCGGTTACTTTTCCGGTCCGGTGTACGGGACTGGTCCGGCGAACCCGGCATCGACACCACCACACCGTCCCCGCCCTCGCCGGAGGAGACCGACCATGACCGTCCCCGCGCCCCGGGCCCCTCGGCGGCCCGCCGGCCGCGTCCTGCCCCTGCTGATCGTCGTCGCCCTGCTCGCACCGATGGGTGTGCTGGCCCGGCAGACCTGGCGGCTCACCGACCAGGACCGGAGCCTCGCCGCCCGGGAACGCCTCGGCGTGGAGTACCTGCGGGCGCTCGCCCCGGTCACCGCCGCCCTGGTGGAGGCCCAGTCCGCCGCGGTCGCCGGCCGCCGGCCCGCCGGCCCGGCCCTCACGGAGGCCGTCGAGGACGCCGCGACGGTCGACGCCCGCATCGGCGCCCTGCTGCGCAGCCAGGAGCGCTGGGCGGGGCTGCGGGCGAAGCTGGAGGCGCTGCGCGACCGGGGAGCCGGCGACCCCGAGGCGGCGTTCACCGCGTACGGCGAGGTCACCGACCTGCTGCTGGACCTGCACCGCAAGGTCCGGGAGAGCTCGGGGCTGGTCCGCGACCCCGAGGCGGACTCGTCCTTCCTCCAGGACGCCGCCGGTCAGGAACTGCCGGAGGCGGTGGTGGCCGCCGGTCGGCTCGCCGACCTCGCCGTGCTCGCCGCCCGACGGCCGGCCGCCGACCGCGGCCGTACCCTCGCCGAGCTGGCCACCCTCCGGGTCGGCGCGCTCGCACCCGCCGGTGCCCTGGTCGACGACCTGCGCGCGGCGGTCGACAGCTCGGAGAGCACCGACCTGGGCGGCACGGTGCTGACCCCGCTGGACACCTACCAGCGGGCCGTCGAAGCGCTCGCCGTCGCCTCCGCCCCGAGCCGCACCCCGGTGCTGGATCCCGCGCCGATCGTCGGCGCACGACTGAACGCGCACGCCGCCGCAGGGCAGCTCCAACCGGTCATCCTGGCCGAACTCGACGCCCTGCTCGCCGCCCGGGTCGACCGGCTGGACCGAGAGCGGTGGCTGCTGCTCGGCGCGTCCGGTCTGGCCGTCCTGCTGCTGGCGGCGCTCGCCGGACTGCTGGTCGCCGCGGCCCGCCGGGCCCGTCGCCGGGCCGCCCCGGTGTCGCCGTCGCAGGCGGGCGGGCCCCCGCGGACGCCGCCGTGGCCGCCACGACCCGGACCGGACGACGTACGGGCGGGTGAGCCCCGACCGCTGGCACCGACGGGCCGACCGGCCGAACCGCAGGCCGCACGCTGGGGGCCGGTCGATGCTGTTCGGTAGGCTCCGGATCCGCGGCAAGCTCGCCCTGCTCGTCGTCATCCCGCTGGTCAGCATGATCGGGCTCGCCGTGCCCGTGGTCCTGGACCGGGTCGCCGTCGCCCAGCGGGCCGGTGACATCGCCGACCGGGTCCGGCTGGCCAGCCGGATCGGCACCCTCGTGCAGGACCTCCAGCAGGAGCGCATCCTCTCCGTCGGCCTGCTGCTGGGCGCGGTCACCCGCGCCGAACTGATGCGCCGGTCGGCAAGCGTGGACGACCGGGTGGCCGACCTGCGCGCCGATCGCGGCGACCGGCTGGAGCCGCTGGTCGCCGACGCTCTGGAGGGCGTACGGTCGCTGACCGACGTCCGGGCGGCGGTGCTCGCCGGCGCGGCCGGACCCCAGCAGGTGCTGGACGCGTACGGCCCGGTGAACCGGGCGCTCATCGACTCGCTGCGGCTGGCGTTCGACGTGGACACCGACACCGCGGCCGGCCGGCAGGTGCTGGCGCTGGACTCGCTGCTGCGCGCCGACGAAGGGCTGGGCCTCTGCGCCACCCTGATCGTGCTGGTCAAGGTCTCCGACGACCCGGCCGTCACCGCCGGGTTCGTGGCCACCATGGCCGCCCTCCGGGTCGACAGCCAGCGGTTCCGCAGCCTCATCACGCCGCAGCAGCGCAAGCTCGCCGAGCTGAACGACGCCGCGGTGACCGCCCGGACGAGCGCCGACTTCCTCAGCACGGGGGCCGTCGACCCGGCCGGCGCGGTGCGCAACGTGCCGCTGGAGATGGTCTTCCCGTCCGCGCGGTCGATGGTCACCCTCGGCCAGTTCATCGAGAAGAAGATGGTCGCGGACGTGCTCGCCGAGGCCACCGGGGAACAGCGGCGGGCGCTGACCGCCGCGTACCTGGTCGCCGGCCTGGCCGTGCTGATCCTGGCGGTGGTGCTGCTGCTCAGCGCCGTGGTGGCCCGCACGGTCGCCCGCCCGCTGACCCGGCTCACCCGCTCCGCCGACCGGGTCGCCCGGGTCGCCGAGGCGGAGCTGGTCCGGGTCGCCGACGCCGAGGCGGAGAGCGCGCCGCCGGTGCGGCTCGATCCGGTCGACGTCCGGGCCCGCGACGAGATCGGTGACCTGGCCCGGGCGTTCGAGCGGGTGCAGACGACGGCCGCCCGGTTGGTCGAGCGACAGGTCGCCGGCCGGCGCAACGTGGCGCAGATGTTCGGTCACGTGGGCCGGCGTACGCAGAACCTCGTCGGCCGGCAGATCGCGCTGATCGACCGGCTGGAGCAGCGGGAGACCGACGCGGGGCGGCTGTCGGACCTGTACCGCCTCGACCACATCTCCAGCCGGCTCCGGCGCAACGCCGGCAGCCTCGTGGTGCTCTCCGGCTCGCCGGGCACCGACGCGTACGTGGCGCCGGTGCCGCTCGCCGACGTGGTCCGCCTGGCGTTGGGCGAGATCGAGGACTACACCCGCGTCGACGTACGCGTGCCGGCGGAGATCGCGGCGGCACCGGCCACCGTCGGCGACCTCGTGCTGGCGCTCGCCGAGCTGATGGAGAACGCCACCGTCTTCTCACCCCCGCACACCCGGGTGGTGGTCAGCGCCGAGCCGACCGGAGCCGGCGTCCGGGTCACGGTGACCGACCACGGCATCGGCATGACCCGGGAACGGCTGGCCGAGGAGAACGCCCGGTTGACCCGGCGGGAGCGGCTGGACCTGGCCCCGACCGAGGTGCTCGGGCTGTTCGTGGTGGGCCGGCTGGCCCGCCGGCACGGCTGGGCGGTGAACCTCGCCCCCACCGGCGGCGGCGGGGTGACCGCCCGGCTCGAGATCCCGCAGGCGTCGCTGGTGTTCCGGCGTACCGAGCGGGCCGGCGCCGCCATCGCCCGGGCCACCGTCCCGCCCCGGGAACGGCGGTCGCCGGCCCTGACCGGCGGCGTCGCCTACCTGGAGATCAGCGCGCCGCACCGCGACGTCGCGCCACCGGAGACGGTGCCGGTGGACCGGTCGCCGGCGGCGCCGGAACCCACCGCCACCGTCGCCGGCCGAGCGGCCGTGCCGGGCCCCACCGCCACCCCACCGGCCGGGGTCACCCCGGCGGGGCTGCCCCGCCGGCCGTCCCTCCGAACGGCCGGCGGAGAAGCGGCGGCGAACGGCGGCGGACCGGACCGCGCCGGGTCGGCGGTCGGGCCCCGCATCCGCCAGCGGGTGCCCGGAAGCCACCTACCGCCGAGCGGCCCCCCGGCCGGACCGATCGACGGCACCGGCGCCGACCCGGCGGCGGCCCGCGCGCTGGTCGAGGCGATCGAGTCCGGCGTACGCCGGGCGGAGCGGCTGGAGCCGGCGCACCGGGCTCGGCCGGCGCTGAACCGGCGGATGCCCGGGGCGAGCCTCGACGGTGAGCCGGCCCGCCCGCCGGTCAGCCCCCACCCGGGCGACCCCGCCGAGGTCCGCGACCTCATCACCGAGTTCGAGGCGGGCGTCGCCCGTGCTCTGCGCGAAGTCAGTCCAGACCGTCCGAACGAAGAGGGATCGACACGGTGACCAGTTCCTACCTGCACGACAACGTCGACAACCCGGGCAGCCCCGCCCCCGCCGGGGACCTCAGCCCCGAGGCCCGCACCTTCAACTGGCTGCTGGACACGTTCACGTCGAGCACCGCCGGCGTGCTGGAGGCCATCGCGGTCTCCTCGGACGGCCTGCTGATGGCCATGTCGGCGATCCGGGACCGGTCCAACGCGGAGCGGCTCGCCGCGGTGGTCTCCGGCATGACGAGCCTGGCCGGCGGGGCCGCGAGCTGGTACGCCCTCGGCGGGCTCAACCGCGTCGTCGTCGACATGGCCGAGGGCTACCTGCTGATCAGCGCCATCAGCAGCGGGTCGGTGCTCGGGGTGGTCGCCGACCGGTCGGCCAACCTGGGCACGGTCGCGTACGAGATGACCCTCTTCGCGGGGCGGGCCGGCGGCGCCCTCACCCCCCGCCTCATCGCCGAGCTGAAGAACGCCGCCCAGCAATGACCAGCGAGGGCGCGAGCGACGGACCGGACCCGGAGATCCGGATCCGTCCGTACCTGCGCGCGCCGGTCACGTCCCGGCCGGGCGGCTCGACGGCGGGGCCCGACGGCGACGGTCCGGCCGTTCCGCGGCCGTTCGTGCTGACCGCCGGCCGGGTGACCGCTCCCGATCCGGCGATCGGCTTGGAGACCCAGGTGACGGCCGCGCCGGACGGAGGCGGCACCGGCCCGGCCGTGGCCCTGCTGACGCCCGAACTTCAGGCGATCATCGCCCTCTGCGACGAGCCGATCTCCGTCGCGGAGATCTCGGCCCGGACCCGGCTGCACTTCGGCGTGGCCCGGGTCCTCGTCGGCGACCTGCGGGCCACCGGCCATCTGGAGGTGCACCTCGACCACGGCGACGGCGCCTCCGACCCCGACCTCATCCTGCGAGTGATTGATGGACTCCGTGCGATCTCCTGACTGGCCCCTCGCCCCGCTCGGCGGACTCGCCGCGAACAGCGCCACCACCCGGTACGGCACACCCGGCGCAGCCGGCCCGGCGACCGGACGCGCCACCCCGCCGCCCCACCGGCCGCCGACCCCACCCGAGGCGCGACCCGCCGCCCGGGTGGACGGTGGCGGGGTCGCCGCGCCGCCCGTACCGGTGAAGATCCTCATCGCCGGCGGTTTCGGCGTCGGCAAGACCACGACCGTCGGCGCCATATCGGAGATCGCCCCGCTCACCACCGAGGCGGAGATGACCAGCGCCGGGATCGGCATCGACGACCCCGGCGCCCGGTCGGCCAAGACCACCACCACGGTCGCGATGGACTTCGGCTGCGTGACCATCGACCGCAGCCTGAAGCTGTACCTCTTCGGCACGCCCGGCCAGTCCCGCTTCGGTTTCATGTGGGACGACCTGGCCCGTGGGGCGCTCGGCGCGCTCGTCGTGGTGGACAGTTCCCGGCTCGACGACTGCTACCCGGCGATCGACTACTTCGAGCGGGCCGGGCTGCCGTTCGTGGTGGGGGTCAACGCCTTCGACGGGCGGCTGGCCCTCGACCTCGACTCGATCCGGTGGGCGCTGGCGGTCGGCGATCACGTGCCGCTGGTGCAGTTCGACGCCCGGGACCGGCTGTCGGTGCGGGACACCCTGCTGGTCGTCCTGGACCGGGCGCTGGAACGGGCCACCCGGCGACGGGAGGCCTGAACTCCTGGACGGTCAGACCCGTGTCCTTGAGGGGGTGGTCGTGGTGAGAGGTGGTCTGGACGAGACACTCGCCCGGATGGCCCGGCGTGAGGAGGCGCTGCGGCGGGTCACCGAGCCGCCGGCCGAGCCGGCCGGCCGGGAGGCGGGCGCACACCGGCAGGACCCGTACGGGCCGCCGGTGGACGACCCGGTGGAGGAGGTCGCCGAGGCCGTCCGGCGGGTCGTGGCCGCGCACCCGGGCCTGACGGTGACCGTACGCGCCGAGCACGACGGGCAGTCGTACCCGTTGCGGGTCGGCTGGGCCGGTGACCGGGTGACCGTCACCGCGTCCGAGGGTCCGCCGGACGACGCGACACGCCCCACCGGGCCACCGCCGCCCTGGCCGATGTCGGTCAAGACCGTGCCCGCCTGGACGACCGGCCAACGCGAGCCCGGCCCCGACCAGGCCGCCCGGCTGGCCGAGCTGATCCGGCGGGACCCGTCGCTGCTCAGCGGGCACGACCCGCGGCGGTGACCGGGCGGGGGGTGCCTGCGGCGGCTAGGGTCGGGCGGTGGCGCCACCCGAGCTGACCCTGATCGCGAGCCTCCGCCCGGCGGCCCTGGACGCCCGGCGAGGCGTCGTCCGGCTGCACCCGGAGGTGCTGACCGCGCTGGGCCTGCGCCCCGGCGATCCGATTCGGCTGTCCGCCCGCAGGGTGACCGCCGGAATCGTGGCGGCGGCGGAGCCGGGTGCGGCCGCCGCCCTGCTCTACGCGGACGACCTGGTGCTGGGCAACCTCGGCGTACGCGACGGCGGCCGGGTGACCGTCGCGCCGCTCCCGGTGGCCCCGGCGGCACGGGTGAAGCTGGCCGGGCCGGTGGAGATTGTGGCGGCGGTGAGCCCGGAGATGCTGCGGCTGGCGCTGCTCGGCAAGGTGGTCACGGCGGGCGACGACGTGTCCCTGCTCCCCCAGGACGTGCTGCCGGACGCGTCGGTCCGGAGCCTGGTCGAGGCGGCCCGCCGCAGCCTCGCCAACACCGTCGGCTACGCCTGGACGAGCACCCTGCTGACCGTGGTCGCCGCCGAACCGGCCGACGGCACGCTGGTCACCATGGACACCCTGGTCGGCTGGGAACACGCGCCGTTCAGTCACGGCTCCCCCGCCCCCGGCCGGCCCGCGACCCCCGGTGCGGCCGCAACTGCCGGCCCGGACGGAACCACCGGCCGCCCCGGGACGGCCGGTGTGCCGGCGGTGGACGAGTTGCCCGGGCTGCGGGCGCAGGCCGAGGAGCTGACCGAACTGCTCGACCTCGGCTTTCACCACCGGGAGGTGCTGGGGCGGCTCGGCACCGACGTGTCGCTGGGCGTCCTGGTCAGCGGGCCGGCCGGCTCCGGCAAGGCCGCCCTGGTCCGCGCGGTGGCCGCCCAGGTCGGTGCCCGGGTGTACGCCCTGTGGGCCCCCGAGGTGGCGGCGTTGACCAACCAGGCGGCAGCCGACCGGCTGCGCGCCGCCGCAGCCGCGGTACGCGCCAACGGCCCCGCCGTGCTGCTGGTCACCGATGTGGAGGCGCTCGCCCCGGCCGACGAGCCCGGCCCGGTGGCCACCGTGTTCCGGCAGGTGCTCGCCGAGACCGTCCGGTCCGGCGCGGCGGTGGTCTGCACCACCGGTCGGCCGGAGGCGGTCGACCCCGCACTGCGCGCGCCCGACCTGCTCTCCCTGCGCATCAGCGTCCCGCTGCCCGACCCGGCGCTGCGCCGTGAGCAGTTGACCGTGCTGACCCGCCAGGTGCCGCTCGCCGACGACGTCCGGCTGGACGAGATCGCCGGCCGGACCCCGGGGTTCGTCGCCGCCGACCTGGCCGCGCTGGTGCGGGAGGCCGGCGTACGGGCGGCGCTGCGGCAGAAGTCGGCCGAGACGCCGACGGTGGCGATGGCCGACTTCACCGCCGCGCTGGAGGTGGTCCGGCCGACCACGATGGCCGCGTCCACGCTGGAGCTGGCCACGGTGACCCTCGACGACGTGGGCGGCCTCGCCGACGTGAAGCAGACGTTGACCGAGTCGGTGCTCTGGCCGCTGACCTACCCGGACACCTTCGCTCGGCTCGGCGTACGGCCACCGCGCGGGGTGCTGCTCTACGGCCCGCCGGGCTGCGGCAAGACGTACCTGGTCACCGCGCTCGCCGGCTCGGGGCGGGCGAACGTGCTGTCGGTGAAGGGCGCCGAACTGCTCTCGAAGTGGGTCGGCGAGAGCGAACGCGCGGTCCGCGAACTGTTCCGCCGGGCCCGCGAGGCCGCGCCCACCCTGGTCTTCCTCGACGAGGTGGACGCCCTCGCCCCGGTGCGGGGGCAGACCAGCGACGGCGGTACGACCGACCGGGTCGTCGCCGCGCTGCTCACCGAGTTGGACGGGGTGGAGGCGCTGCGCAACGTCGTGGTGGTCGGCGCGACCAACCGTCCCGACCTGGTCGATCCCGCACTGCTGCGGCCCGGGCGGCTGGAGCGGTTGGTCTACGTGCCGCCGCCGGACGGTGCCGCGCGGGCGGAGATCCTGCGGGCCGCCTCGCGTACCGTTCCGCTGGCACCGGACGTGGACCTGACCGGCCTCGGCGAGGAGTTGGACGGCTTCTCGGCGGCGGACTGCGCGGCGCTGGTGCGGGAGGCCGCGTTGGCCGCGATGCGGGAGTCCTTGACCGCCACCACGGTCACCGCCGCGCACGTGGCGGCCGCGCGCAGACGCGTCCGCCCGTCCCTGGACCCGGTCCAACTGGCCCACCTGGCCACCTACGCCGCCACCCACACCCCCTGACCACCCCCGCCCGAACGCCCCACCCGGACGCCCCCGGTGATCATGAACTCGTCGGCGCTGTCAGGGGGGTGGCAGGAGGGGGCCCAGGGGGCCCAGGTCCAGGTTCAGGTCCTCCGGGCCCAGGCCGAAGTGCTCGCAGAGCCCGGCCATCTGCTCCTCCAGCGCCATCAGCGTCGTGCCGATCCGCTCGACCTGCTCCTCGGTGAGGTCACCCAGCTCCACGCGGCGCAGCGCCTGCCGCTCCATCAGCTGACGGAGCAGCTCGACCACGGTGAGTACCAGGCTGGCCAGCCCTCGCTCGACCGACTCCCGGTCCACCGCGAGCCGCCGGTCGAGCGGCGTCACGCGCGGCGGGCGCCACTGCGGTGCGTCCAGCGCGGCGGCCAGCTCCGCCGCCTCGTCCCGGTCGGTCACGCCGGCCCCCCGGCGTCCGGCACCGACGGCCCCAGGGCAGCGTCCGGCACCGGCGCGGTGTTCGACGCCAGGGCGGCGTCCGGCGATCCCAGGGCGGCGTCCGGCACCGGGGGCGCCAGGGCGCCGACCGACGCGACGAGCGCGCGCAGCGAGATGCGGACCAGGTCCACGTCGGCGATGGCCAGGGTGAGGTCGCCGCTGACCACCACGCCCGTGCTGAGCACCCGGTCGAGCAGGTCGACCAGGGCGACCTGCCCGTGAGCCAGCGGATCGTCGGCGCTGTTCGGGGCGAGCCCGGTGGTCACCATCGTGACCGCCCCCGCGCACCCGGGCCGGCGGTCACGCCGGCTCCCGGACGGTCAGCGCCGGCTCCGTCGGACCGTCGGCCACGAAGGAGTACGGCGGCCACGGGCCGGTCAGCTCCAGCCGCAGCTCCGGGTGCCGGGCCCCGAGCGCCTCGACGAGCCCGGCGAAGGCGGCCAGGGTGGCGGTGTCCAGCAGGTACGCGCCGTTGAGCGCCATGGCGGTGGGCGCACCGGAGAGGCGGCGGTCCTGCGGCGCGTGCCGGCGGGCGGCGACCGCGTGCCGGGCCAGGGCCTCGTGCACCTCGGCGGCGGCGGCCCCGGCCGCCCGCTGCCCGTCCTCGCGGGCGGTGAGCTGGGCGCGTCGCCGCCGCAGGTACGCGGCCCCCGGCCCGCCCGACGCGGTGGGCTCCTCCGCGCGAGGCACGGCCCCGGGCACCACGTACCCCTTGACGCCCCACTCGCCGCGCCCGGTGAGCCGGTCGAGCAGCCCCGCGAGGTCGGCGCGCCGTTCGGTGAGCGAGTCGACGACCCGCCGGTCGTCGTGGTGGACGGTGGCCAGCCGGGCCGGCACCACGGCGCCGGCCCGGCCCAGGGCGTCGACCACCCGGTGGTGGGCGCGGGCGGCCCACTCCAGCCAGGCCAGGTCCTCCAGGTTGCGGCGCAGCGCCTCCTCCCCGTACTCGGCGAGGGGGACCCGGCTCACCACGGCCACCAGGCCGGCGGCCCGGACCGGGCGGACCGGCTCGCCGGTCAACCCGGCGAGCCCGTCGAGCAGCCCGAGGTCGGCCTCGCGGACGACGCCGTGCAGCCACCGAGCGGTCAGCGCGTCAGCCGTCGAACTCATCCCACTCCTCCCCGGCGTCCCGCCGTCGCGCCCGGGCCTCGACCCGGGGCCGGCGCTCCGCCTCGACCTGCTCCGGATCACGGGGGCCGGGCTCGACCGGGGGGCGGGCCTGGGAACTGAGCCAGGGGTCGTGCTCCCACCAGTCGATGCCGATCTGCCGGGCCGTGTCGACCGAGGCGATGACCAACCGGAGCTTCAGCGTCAGCAGCTCGATGTCGAGCAGGCTGACCCGGATGTCACCGGCGATCACGATGCCCCGGTCGAGCACCCGCTCCAGGATGTCGCCGAGGTTGGCCGGCTCGTGCCCGGCCGGCAGCACCTGGCCGGAGTTCTGCACCACGGACGGCGTACGCGCTGTGGTCATCAGCCCACCTCGCCCTTCCCCCGCTGGTAGCGCCGCACCCGGCGGTAGCCGAGCAGGACGCCGTCGACGTCGAGTTGCACCTCGTACAGGCCGAGCAGGTCGGTCGAGGCGGGGATCCGGCGGTCCTCGACCACCTCCACCCCGACCAGCCAGCCGTCGCGGACCGCCTTCAGCGACGTCGTGCCGACGGGCTCGCGTCCGGTCAGCTCGATGATCTGCCGCAACCCCTCCCGGGCCGCCTCGGCGGCCGACAGCGGCTCCACGTACTCCTCGTCATCGGCCCACTCGTCCTCCGGCTCGGGTTCACGACGTCGCACCCGGTCGCCGCCGCGGATCCGATCCACCATCGCGTACACCTCCCCCGCGGTTGCGTCGTCGCACCACCGGCCCCGACCGGCTCCGCTCCGGCCCCGGACCCGGAACCCGCTCCGCACCGGGGCCGGGGCGGGCGGTCGAGGAGGAGGCCCGGCGTGGGCCGCCGCCGGTGAGCCGGTCCAGGACCTGCTGCTGTCGCGCGTCCCGCTCCTCGGCGGTCAGCTCACCGGCGGCCGCCGCCGCGTCCAGCTCCTCCAGCTCACGCCGGATGTTCGCCGGGTTGTACCGCTGCGACTCCGCCTCCCGCGCGATCACCTTGACCACCGCGGTCAGCCCACGGACCGGCGCGTACGGGAGGGTCAGCAGCGTCCACAGAATGTCCACCGCCTCACCCCGCCAACTCGTGGGCGCTGACGAAGTCGTACGGGGCGAGCGGCCCGAGCAGCCGCGTTCGGACCAGGTCGCGGCGTTGCTCGGCGAACTCCTCGACGGCGTCCAGGAACTCGTCCTCCTGGTCGGCGTCGACCAGGAAGGCGACGTTCACCGCGTCCAGCTCGCTGCTGGGCGGGCGGGGCACGGCCGAGACGGCCAGCTCGCCGACACGGTCGAGCAGCTCCCGGTTCTCGGCCTCGCGCCGCAGCTCCACCGCCTGGCTGATCATCTCGCCGAGCCGGATGCGCTGCTCCCGGGTCGCCTCCTCCGGCTGCCCCCGCACCTGGTCGGCCAGGTCGGCGGCGGCCGCATCCTCGGCCAGGAGGGCGCTGATCAGCTCCGCCTCCTCGTAGCGGCCGTGCACCACGTACTGGACCTGACCCTCCAGGTCGTCCAGGGCGTCGGCGAACCGGTCGCCGTGCGCGTCGAGCAGGTCGGCGACCGCGTCCGGCCCGGTGACCACCGTGCCGAAGCGGACCGGCAGCACGGGTGCCACCGCCGCCGTGCCGTCCAGCAGCTGCTGGTACGCGACCAGGTCCGCCGGCCGACCCAGCGGGGCCTCCAGGGCGACCTCGCTGACCAGCGCGGCCACCGGACCCTGCCGGATCGCGGTGACCGCTCCGGGCGGGTCTCCGACGCCCTCCGCGTCGGCCGTCGGCTCCACGTCGGACGGCACGATGCCGTAGATGAAGAGTCCGCGCTCGTCGGCCATCAGCGCTCCCCGTCGCGGCGGCGGCGGTCCCGGTCACGATCCCGGTCACGGTCCCGGTCGGTGCCGAGGTCACCGACCGCGTCCCGCACGGCGCCGCCGATCGCCCCGACGGTCTTGCCGAGGCTGGACGCCGCCTTGCCGGCGCTCACCGCGCCGGATGCGCCCTCGACCAGGTCGGGCAGCCCCTTCTGGTTACGGGGAGTGATGTCGAGGCGGTCGACCGCCTGGGCGAACCGCAGGTACGTCTCGACGCTCGCCACCACGATCCGCGCGTTGATCTCCAGGAGCTGGATGCCCACCACGGCGACGGAGACCTGGGCGTCGATCACCACGCCCTTGTCCAGCACGGTCTCCACCACGTCGGCCAGGCCGGAGCCGGAGCCGCTGCGCTCCAGCGCGCCCCCGGCCCGGCCATCGGTCGTCGCGATCGTCATTCGTCCGACTCCTCTCGACGACGACGGACGACCGGGCGGCGTGGGGACTGCGGCGCCCGACGGCTACGGGGTTCGGCGTCGGTCTCCGGCTCCTCCCGGGGCCGTGTGCGGCGGGCCCGCTCGGGTGCGCGTCGACGTGTCGGGCGCGGCTCCTCGGGCTCCTCCGGCTCCTCGGGCTCCTCGTCGTACTCGTCCTCGTACTCCTCGTACTCCTCCTCGGTGGGGCGCCGCCGGGCGGTCCGGCGCCGGCCGCGCGGCGCCGGCCGGGCCCGGCGCGGCTCCTCCTCCGGCTCCTCCCGTTCCCGCCCTTGCTCCTGTTCCTGCTCCTGCTCCTGCTCCTCGCGCACGGCGGTGTCGTGGTCCCGGACCACCTGCGAGTCCTCGATCTCGCCACGCCAGCCCTGCACCGACTCCGGGTCGAGCACGGTCTGCGTCATGACGTGCCGGACGAAGTGCTTCAGCTCCAGCCGCACCCGGCGGCCCTGGGCCCGCCACAGGTTCCCGGTGTGCTCGAAGAGCCCCTGCGGGTGGTACTCCAGCACGACCAGAATCCGGGTCAGGTCGGGCGTCACCGCGTGGAAGCTGACGGTGCCGTCGACCGAGCCCTTCTCGCCCTTGGACCGCCAGTGGATGAGCCGGTCCGGGATCTGCCGGACGATGGTCGACTCCCAGCTGCGGTGCGACCAGAACACCTGCGCCTTCCAGGTGAGCTTCTCGTCCGACTCGGTGTCGACGTTCTCGACCTTCTTCATGAAGCTCGGGAAGTCGCCGAACTGGGTCCACTGGTTGTACGCGACCCGGACGGGCACCCCGACCTCGATCGTCTCGACGATGTTCGTCACCTTGAGCTTCCGGCCGCCCTTGCCGCCTCGAGCCGTGCCCCTGCCGAGGGCGGACATCACCTTCTCCTTACCGCCGGCCAGCCCGGCATGGAACATCGCCTTCACCGGGGAATCGCCCTCGGCCATCCGCTGCGCGCCGGTCGCGGCGGCGATCAGCCCCGGGCCGCCGCCCTGCTTCGCGTACTCACTGAGCCGGCCGGTCGCCCCGGTGACCTTCTCCGTCACCACGGAGACGGCCCGCTCACCGATGGCCTCGGCCAGGTTTCGCATCTCGTCGGCGAGCTGGCCGCGGACCTTGTCCGTCAGCCCGCCCGCACTCATCGCCGGGGGCATGCTCACCGCCCCCGTCGCGGGCCGACCGGCTCGGCCGCTTCCCGCGACGACGGCTCGCCGTCGCCGTCGGCGGACTCCGCCGCACCGCCGGACCGGTGCTCGGCCACCCCGGCCGTCCGGCGCCGCAGCGAGTCGGCCTTGTCGCGCAGCTTGTCGCCGAGGGCGTCGATGCCGTTGCCGGCGGCGGCGGTCGCCGCCGCCTTCCCGGCGACCGCGAGCGGGCCGCCCAAGCGGCCGAGACCGGCCAGGTGAGGCGACGACTGCAGAAGGTCCGTGCCCTTCTGCAGCAGCCCGCCGGGCTCCCGGCTCGCCCGCCCGGCGGCGACCGCCGCGGCCAGCACGAGGGCCGCACGCATCTTGCGACGCCGGCCCAGCAGGTAGCCGAGACTCACTGCCAGGCCGATCCGTGTTCCGCTGTTCATCAGTTCTCCTTCGCTCCCCCGCGGCCCGGACGCCTGCTGCGGTCGAGGCCGAAAGAGGGCCCACTGACTGCACGAGCGGAACATTCCGTCAGGCGTCGGAATTGGCGGACCCGGCGGGCAGTACCCCAGGGCCTAGCCGTGAAACCGCACGAACAATTTCGACGGAAACACCGGACGGTGAATTGCGAATCGGGCGGCCTCGGTGCCTCAAACTGGACAACAGGGCACGTAGCAGCAGGTCAGAGACCAGGAGGCAACACCGAGGAACGGACGATCGCTAATCGGATCAGAGGGCCGGGGGAGGTGAATCGAGACAGATTTCGGCCCGCACCTTCTCGCCCTTGTCAGTTAATTTCGCGCCGCATTTTTCGAGCACCGAGACGGCTGGCCCATTGTCCCGGGTCGTCTCCGCGACGACCGCTTTCATGCCGACCGCCGCCGCCTCGTTCAGCAGTTCGCGCAGGGCGGCACCGCCGATCCCCTGCCCCCGGGCCGAGCGGCCGAGCCACATCCCGGTCTCCACCGTGCCGGGCTCGTCGCGGAGGGTCATCCGGATCATGCCCACCACCTCGCCGCCGGCCAGAATCGCGTACATCTGGGTGCGGGTCGGGCCGGTGAGCCCGGCGAAGCTGGCCCGGTGGAACTCGCGGAACGCCTCCCGGCGGGCCAGCGACCAGCCGGCCGGGGCCTCCACCGGGGGCATGACGTCGCCGGGCTCCGCCTCCGCAGCCGCTACGGAGAGCAACGGCTCGAGGTTCCGCTCGTCCACCGGCTCCAACCGGACCGAACCCGTCACGTGCCGCAGTCTGCCGCCCCTACCGGGAGAAGTCCACCCCGTTGGGCCGCGACTGGCGGTCCGTCGCCGGGTACCGGCCGGTCGGCCGGCATCGTGTTCTGCCTCACGCTCCGCTGTCGTCGACACCGAACTCGCACAGCACCACCGAAGCGTCGTCCGACCGCTTGTGTCGCCGCAGTCGGTCCGCGTGGTCACGCTCGGCGTCGCGGACGAGGGTGATCAGCGCGTCCGGCCCCTCGGTGGAGAGCAGGTCCAGAAGCGCGGGCCAGTCCAACAGCGCGAACTGCTCGACGGCGCTCGACGCGCCGTCGGTGAGCAGCGCCGCCCGGCGCAGGGCACCCGGCCCGCGCAGCGGCACCGTCCCGGCCACCGCATGGTACGCCGCGTCCGGGTCGGCGGCGGCCACCCAGTAGCCGTGCGTCCGGTTCATCCGCTCCCGCTGCACGCCCACGGCCTGCCGGAAGCGGGTGGCCCGGTCCGCGCCGGCCGGCACGGCGGCGACGGTGCGCCGCAGGTCCGCCATCGCGGCGTCGAGCCGGTCGTCGGCGACGACGGTGACCCGCCCGCCCGCGTCGAGGACCAGTGGACTGTCGCAGAGCACCAGGTAGTCGACCTGCTCGGCACCCTCACGCAGCAGGGCCACCGTGCTGGACGGTGTGCCCGGATGGTCGAGGTCGCACTGGCCGCCGTGGTCGGCACGGACCGCGAGGATGGCCGCCGCGAGGTTGCTCATCAACGTGGCGGCCGGTCGGGCGGCCTCGGCCAGCCCGATCCGGGCGGCCAGGTGCCGGACGTACCACTCGGGGCCGTGCACGCAACCGGTGTCGAAGCCCTCCGGCACCGTGGCGCCGTCCAGCACCCCGACCAGCGGCCCGAACCGAAAGACCAGATCCTCGTTCAGGTCGCGGCCGGGGGCTGGAGCGGAGGCGGAGCGGACCCGCATCAGCGGGGCCCGCCCCACCGCCCGCACCGGCTCAACGCCGAAACTCACCGGCGGACTCCTGCGCCTGGCCGCGCACCTGGTGCGTGGCCGACCGGCCCTGCTCCCGGATCTGGGCGGCACCACGGATCGCGGTGGACCCCACGGACTTGGCCGCCTGCTGCGCAGGCCCCCGCATGTTGCCCGTCATCCCCTGACCGAACTGGCTGGCCTGCTGCCGCAACTCGTCCGAGTGCTGCCGGAACTGGTCACCGACCATCCCCTTGGCCTGGCCGGCCCACTGCCGCTCGTGACGGCTCGCCGGAATCAGCGCGGACGCGAGCAGGCCCGCGCCGAACGCGATCATCCCGGCCGCGAGCGGGTTGCCCTGCGTCTGCTCCCGCGACTGGTACCCCAGCGAGCGGGCCTCGTCGCGGACCGAACCCGCGGCGTGCGACATCCGCTGGCCGGCCCGGTTGCCCATGTGCTGCACCTGGTCGCTGGCCTGCGACATGCGCTGCCCGGCCTGGTGGCCCATCTCGGACATACGCTGCCCGGCCTGGTTGCCCATGTGCTGCGCCGAACCGGCGGCGTCGGACATCTTCTGCCTGGCGCCGTGGCCGTCCATCTGGCTACCCATCACCTTCTCCTTCGCTCGACTGAACGCGCCGCGTGCCTGGTCGACACGGTCGCCCGCGATCCGCCGCGGGTTGACCTTGTCGGCCAGCGCATCGACGTTGTCGCTCAGGTCTCTGCGAGTCCGTTCGATCTCCTGCCGGATCTGCTCCGGGTCGCTCGACATGTCTGCTCCCTTCCAGCCCGCTCACCGGCCGCGCAGGGCGTCCGGCACCTGACGCGCGGTCTGCTGGGTCCGCGGTAGCACGCCACGGAACTGCCGTAGCTTCGACCGCCCGGCGATCGCCAGGATCGCGGTGGCCACCGCCCAGACGGCGGCCACGATGAGGGCGGCCCAGCCCTGGTCCATCACATTGGACAGACCCCACCAGGCGGCGTACGAGAGGAACAGCACGGTGAGGAACCCGGCCAACGCGGCGCCGCCGAAGAGGCCACCGGCCTTGCCGGCCTGGGTCGCCTCCTCCCGTAGCTCCGCCTTGGCCAGCTGAACCTCCTGCCGGACCAGCGTCGACATGTCACGGGTCACGTCACCCAGCAGTTCACCCACCGACTGGGTGCGCTCCGTGGTCGGGGCACTCACGGCGCCACCCGACCGGTCAGGCCCGACTCGCGGACCGCGGGCGACACGTTCTGCGCCCGCGCCACACCGGAGTAGGGGCCCTCAGCCGAGTAGGACGCATGGATGTCCGCTTCCGGCATCGGAGGCATCCCCTGACGCTGCTGCCCGGTCTGGCCCGCCTGGGCACCGGCGTGCTTGCCGTTGCCGTTGCCGTTCGACGCCATGTTCCGGGTGAGCCGGCCGACGAGCAGTCCGGCCACGGCCGCACCGGCGAGGAACGTGCCCGGGTGCTTCCGGGCGTACCCGCGTACGTCGTGCAGCAGGTCGGCGGGCTCCCGCTCGTCCAGCCAGCCGGCGGCCCGCTGGACGGCGTCCGACGCCCGGCGTACGGCCTCTCCGGCCAGGCCCGAGTCGTCGCTGCCGCCTGCCATGTCGCCGAGTTCGCGGCCGATGCCGCGCAGCCCCTCGGCGGCCCGGTGCTTCTGCGACCGCGCCTGATCGCGCAGCTGAGAGCCGGCCTCCGTGGTCAGGTGCTGCGCCTGGTGCCGCGCCTCCTCGGCCACGTGTCGGCTCTGCTCGGCGACGGCATGGCCGACCTGACTGCCGGCCTGTGCGGTCTGGTGGCCGACCCGGGACGCCTGCTGCCGGGCCTGTTCGGTGGTGCTGCCCGGCGCTCTGCTCTGGTTGATCGCCGTCATCACACACTCCCTCCTCCGCCCCGGACGGTATGGCCCGGGACATCGTCGGGCTACCCGGCGGGTCGGGGCAGCATTCGTTCTCCCGGTGCCCGACACCGGCGATCCCGCGGCCCGGTCTTCCGCCAGCTCACGCGCCCGGTCGCCAAGCCGGACGGGGCGACACGGGAGGCCCCGGACCGCGCAGCGGGACGGCGACGGCACCGACCCTCGCGACACACCAGGCCGTGCGAAAGGCCGGTCAGCGACGACGATTGCGGGCGCGGGACGAACGCAGGCGGCGCAGCCGCCCGACCAGCACCGGCTCGGCGGCGAGCGCGGCGGGATTGTCGAGCAGCTTGTTCAACAGTTGGTAGTAGCGCGTGGCGGAGAGACCGAACGTGTCGCGGACCGCCTGCTCCTTCGCGCCGGCGTGCCGCCACCACTGCTGCTCGAACGCCAGGATCGCGAGTTCCCGATCGCTCAGCCCGGCCTCGGTGGGGACGGTCGCGGCGCTCCCGGTGGGCGCAGCCTGAGCGGGGACGGTCGCGGCGGGGACGGTCTCCTCGGGCGGCGCGGAGCGGGGCGGCGGCACAGCACCCGAGCCGGTCGCGGCGGTACGCGTGGTGCCCGTGCCGTCGCCCGGTGCGTCGACGGGCGGCTCGGCGGCGGCCGGGGCGGCGTCGGCAGGCGGCATGGCGCTCCTCGGTCGGGGCGGCCGGCACGGCGACGCCGAACCGGGGGACCCCCAGCCTAACCAGGGCGGACACGGCTCGCATCCGTCGCGACGGCCGTGCCGCGCACCCACACCCGGGAGCAGACGACAAGCGGGCACACGACGGCCGGGGCCACCCATCGGTCTCCCGGCGGACGACCCCGGCCGTCGTGTCGTGTGGGGACGGTCAGGAGATGTCCCGGCGGCGCATCGCCCAGAGTGCCGCGCCGAGGATCACCACCACACCGACCGACAGCAGCACCGATGACTGCTGCCAGGTGACGTCGAGCGTCTCCGGCTTGCACTCGCCGGTGAAGGTGGCGTTGCAGGCGTCCCAGTTCTCCAGGGTCACCTTCTTCGTCATCCAGGCCAGCGCGTACGTGGGCAGTAGCCATGCCTCGGCGAACTTCACCCCCGCCATGTCCAGCAGGATGCCGAGCCCGAACTGGCCGACGACCATCACCGCGACCACGCCACCGAGGGCCATCGCGGTGTGCCGCCCCAGCGAGGCGAGCGCGAAGCCGATCGCGCTGATGACCACCACCAGTGCCAGCCCACGCAGCCCGGTGAGGGCGAACGACTGCCACGCCCCGGCGGTCATCTTCTCGGTGCTGCCCCGGAACGTCGCGACCAGCCAGAACCCGCCGAACCACAGCAACCCGGAGGTGACGGTCACCGCGACCACGCCGGTCAGCAGCGCGGCCAGCTTGCTGAGCAGGACGGTCAGCCGCTTCGGCCGCCACAGCAACAGGTTCATCATTCCGCCGGTGTTCCACTCAGCCCCGACGAAGGACGCGCCGACCACGAAGCCGACGAGCGCCAGGATCGCCGCGAACGGGATCAGCGTCTCGGGGAAGGCCTCCCGGAAGTTGAACGTCGAGGGCAGGAACCACTTCGCCTCGAACGCCTCGCGCGGCGGGGCCGAGATCATCTCGCAGTCCGGCGGGTAGCGGTCGGCGTTCACGCCCGCCGCCTTGTCCCGCTCGCAGGAGGCACGCTCCTGCTCCGAGTAGCGCACCTGGTCCTGGTACTGCTGCTCGGCCTGCCGCTCGGCGCGTGCGTGCGCCGCGGCGTCGATCTTCTGGTTGCTGAAGAAGACCCCGACCACCACCGCCGCCAGCACCAGCAGACCGAGCAGCGTCATGTAGCGGGTGAAGCGCCGCTTGACCAGTCGGCGCAGCTCCGTACGGTAGAGGCTCACGCCCCCCACCCCCCTCCGGTGGCTCCGGTCTGCTCCGGCCCACCGACCTTCGTGGACTGGTCGACCTGACGGTGTTGGCCGGGCACCGGCGCGGTGGCGGTCAGTTCGAGGAAGACGCTCTCCAGGTCGACGGCGACCGGGGCCAGCTCGCTGACGTAGAGGCCCTGCTCGGCGAGGAGCCGGGTGACCGTCGCCGGCTTGTCGACGCCGGTCAGCATCAGGTGGTCCGGGTGCCCGGTGACCCGGACCCCGGCCCGGGTCAGCGCGTCGGTGGCGGCCGGGAGGTCGGTGACGGCCTCCAGGCGTACGCGCACCGTGTTGGACGAGTGCTCGGCGAGCACCTGCTCGACGGGGCCGAAGGCCACCCGCCGACCCAGCGAGATGATCGTGACGGAGTCGCAGATCAGCTGGATCTCGCCGAGGATGTGGCTGGACAGGAGCACGGTCATCCCCGACTCGGCGAGGTTGCGCATCAGCGTCCGCATCTCGCGGATGCCGCCCGGGTCGAGGCCGTTGGCCGGCTCGTCCAGGATCAGCAGCTTCGGGTTCTTGAGCAGGGCGGACGAGACAGCGAGCCGCTGTTTCATGCCGAGCGAGTAGGTCTTGACCCGCTCGCCGGCGCGGTCGCGCAGCCCGACCAGCTCCAGCACCTCGTCGACCCGCGTCGCCGGGACGTCACCGGCGGACGCCAGCAAGGACAGCGTGTCCCGCGCGGTGAAGTGCGGGAAGAACTGTGGGCTCTCGACGATCGCGCCCACCTGCCCCGCGACGGCCGGCAGCGCCTCGGGGACCTCGTGCCCGAGGACGCTCATCCGGCCACCGTTCGGCCGAATGAGGCCGAGCAGCGTACGCAGCGTGGTGGTCTTGCCGGAGCCGTTGGGGCCGAGGAAGCCGTGCACCTGACCGGCCTCGACCCGCATGTCGAAGCCGTCCAACGCGTTGCGGGTGCCGCGTCGCCGACTCTTGTACGTCTTACGTAGACCTTCTATCTCCAGGACAGCGGGCAAGCTGCACCTCCCCCGTTGGGTGGTATGACACGCGACACCATACGCGGTATGCAGGACCGCGCAATACCGGGTATGCAACGACGCGCCGAATACCTCCGATCGGGGTCGGTCGATCACGCTGGGCGACCGTCCGGGAAACGCGGGCCCGGGTCAGGCGCAGATGACGTGTACGCCGGCCGCGCGGAACGCCTCGACCACCTCGGGGGCGGCGCCGGAGTCGGTGACCAGGGTCTCCACCCGGTCAACCGGGCAGATGCGGGCGAACGCGTGGCCGCCCAGCTTGGACGAGTCGGCGATGACCACCACCCGCTTGGCCCGGGCGACCATGAGGCTGTTCATCGCGGCCTCGCCCTCGTGGTGCGCGGCGGCCCCGAGCCCGGGGTCGATCGCGTCCACGCCCAGCAGGGCGACGTCCAGGGTCACCTCGCGCAGCAGCGCGCCGCCGAGCGGGCCGACCAGTTCGAACGACTTGGGCCGGACCACGCCGCCGGCCACCACCACCTTCATCCGGGAGCGGACCAGCAGCTCGTTGGCGATGTTCAGCGCGTTGGTGACCACGGTCAGCTGGGCGCCCTCGGCGTTGGTGTTGAGATCGGGGCGGACGGCCAGGGCGCGGGCCACCTCGGTGCTGGTCGTGCCGCCGTTGAGGCCGACCACGGTGCCCGGCGACACCAGCGCCGCCGCGGCCGCGCCGATCCGCTGCTTCTCCGCCGAGTGCTTGGCGGTCTTGTAGCGCAGCGGCAGGTCGTAGGAGACGCCGTTGGCGACCGCGCCGCCCCGGGTCCGTGTGATCATCTGCTGCTGCGCGAGCTGGTCGAAGTCACGCCGGATGGTCGCCTGCGAGACGTCGAGGCGCTCGGCGGCCTCCTCGACGCTGACCCGGCCGCTGTCGGTCAGCATTTCGAGCAGCGCGTTCCATCTGGCGTACCGGTCCACCTCGACCGCCCTTCCCGCGACTGCACGATCGGTGATTGATTGCGTGCACACTAGTGCGCGAAACTACGAGGGCGCAAAACACTCACCTGCTCGATCGGCCCAGCGGTTGCGACCGCTACCCCGACTCGCGCAGAATGACGCGCGAAACACGGGCTTAATGAGCCGTATTGCGCACGGCCGCCTCCTGCGAGGAGTTACTTCATGGCGTACGTCGACGCGGAGATCGCAAGCCAACCCGACTGCTGGCGGGAGGCGGCGAAGCTGGCCGAGGCCGTCCGCGCCGACCTGCCGGCCCCCGGCGAGCGGGTCGCCGTCGTCGGATGCGGCACGTCGTGGTTCATGGCCATGGCGTACGCGGTCCTGCGCGAACAGGCGGGCCAGGGCGAGACCGACGCCTTCCAGGCCTCCGAGTTCCCGGCCGGACGCCGCTACGACCGGCTGGTCGCGATCACCCGCTCCGGCACCACCACCGAGGTCGTCGAGCTGCTGGAGACCCTCCGGGGTCAGGTGCCCACCACCGTCATCGTCGGTGACCCGGGCTCGCCCGCGGTGCAGCTCGCCGACGCCGCGGTGACCATGCCCTTCGCCGACGAGCGCTCGGTGGTGCAGACCCGGTTCGCCACCACCGCGCTCGCCCTGCTCCGCGCCCACCTCGGCGACAACGTCGACGCGCTCGCCGCCGACGCCGAGGTCGCGGTGCGCTCCCCGCTGCCGATCGACCCGACCACCATCGAGCAGGTCACCTTCCTCGGTCGCGGGTGGACCGTCGGGCTGGCGCAGGAGGCGGCGCTGAAGTGCCGGGAGGCCGCCACGTTCTGGGCCGAGGCGTACCCGGCGATGGACTACCGGCACGGCCCGATCTCGATCGCCGCCCCGGGCCGAATGGTCTGGGCGTTCGGCGCGCTCCCCGACGGCCTGCCGGAGGACGTCGCCGCCACCGGTGCCGCCTTCGTGCACAGCCGGACCCACGGCTGCCGCACCGTCCTCGGCAGCTGGTCGGCCGGCCGCAACCCGGTCGACCCGATGGCCGACCTCATCCTCGCCCAGCGCTTCGCGGTCGCCCTCGCCACGAGCCGCGGCCTCGACCCGGACGCGCCCCGACACCTCACCCGGTCCGTGGTGCTCGCGTGACGGAGCCACCCGCCCGGCTCGCCGGCGGCGTGGGCGACGCCGACGTTGTCGTCGCGCTGGACGTGGGAGGCACCGGGATGAAGTGCGCCCTGGTGAGCCCGGACGGGCGCACCGTACACAGCGAACGGCACCCCACCGACGCCGCGCGCGGCCCCGATGCCGTGGTCGACACGATCCTCGCCGTCGCCGAGGGGCTGGCCGGCAAGGCCCGCGCCGACGGCCGCAACCCGGTGGCGCTCGGCGTCGCCGTGCCCGGGATCGTGGACGAGGCGCGGGGCGTCGCCGTCTGGTCGGCCAACATCGGCTTCCGGGACGTACCGCTGCGGGACCTCGCGGTGGCGCGGCTCGGCCTGCCCACGACGCTCGGCCACGACGTACGCGTGGGTGGTGTCGCCGAGGCCCGGCTCGGCGCCGGCCGCGGCGCCGGGCACGTCCTCTTCGTCGCGATCGGCACCGGCATCGCCGCCGCGCACGTGGTCGACGGCTCCGCCGACGTCGGCGCGCACGGCGCGGCCGGCGAGTTCGGCCACATCCTCGTACGCCCGAACGGGCCGCGCTGCGGCTGCGGGCGACCCGGCTGCCTGGAGGCGGTCGCGTCGGCCGCCGCGGTCGGGCGCCGCTACGCCGAGCTGGCCGGCGCTCCCGCGACCGCGGCGGAGGTCGCCGAGCGGGCGGCCGCCGGTGAGCCGCTGGCGGCGCGGGTCTGGCAGGACACCGTGGACGCGCTCGCCGACGGCCTGGCCACCGCCCAGGCGCTCTTCGACGTCGCGACGGTCGTGGTCGGCGGTGGGCTGGCGCAGGCCGGCGCGCAGCTGCTCGACCCGCTGCGGGCCGCCCTGCGGGAGCGGATGACGTTCCATCGGGAGCCGGCCCTGGTGCCGGCGGCCCTCGGCGACGAGGCCGGCTGCCTCGGCGCCGCCCTGCTCGCCCTCGACGCCGTCGGCGTCCCGACAACAGTGGAGAAGCGATGACCGTGCGGGTGAGCGGCAGGGTGGTGACGCCGACCGGCGTCATCCGGCAGGGCTGCGTCGAGTGGGACGGCGACCGCATCACGGCGGTGGCCGAGTATCCGACCCACCGGGACGGACACTGGATCCTCCCCGGCTTCGTGGACATGCACACCCACGGCGGTGGCGGGCACACCTTCACCACGGGCGACGTCGCGCAGGCCCGCGAGGCCGCCGCCTTCCACCTCCGGCACGGCACCACGAGCCTGCTGGCCAGCCTGGTCAGCTCGCCGTTCGCGCTGATGCGGTCGGCGACCGCCGCGTACCGGCCGCTGGTCGACGAGGGCGTGCTGGCCGGGATCCACTTCGAGGGTCCCTACCTGTCGGCGACCCGCTGCGGCGCGCAGAACCCCGAGTTCCTCCGCGACCCGTCCACCGACGAGCTGGCCGAGCTGATCGAGCTGGGCGGGGACGCCGTCCGGATGATGACGATCGCCCCCGAGCGCGACGGCGCCCTGGAGGCGATCAAGCTGCTCGTCGCCCACCGGGTGGTCGCCGCGGTCGGCCACACCGACGCCACGTACGACGAGACCCGCGCCGCCGTCGCGGCGGGCGCCAGCGTCGGCACCCACCTGTTCAACGGGATGCGGCCGGTGCACCACCGCGAGCCCGGGCCGGTGGTCGCCCTGCTGGACGCGCCGAACGTGGTCTGCGAACTGGTCGCCGACGGCGTGCACCTGCACGACGGCATGCTCACCTTCGCCGCCTCGACGGCCGGTCCCGAACGGACCGCCGTGATCACCGATGCGATGGCCGCCGCCGGCATGCCCGACGGCGAGTACGAGCTGGGCGGCCAGGGGGTGACCGTGGCCGACGGTGTGGCCCGGCTGACCCGCGACGGGGCGATCGCCGGCAGCACCCTGACCATGGACGCGGCCCTGCGGCACACGGTGGCCGCCGGCATCCCGATCGCGGACGCCGCCCGCATGCTCGCCACCACCCCGGCCCGGGCGATCGGCCTCGGCGACCGGCTCGGCGCCCTCCAGGTCGGCCTCCGCGCCGACCTCGTGGTGCTCGACGACGACCTCAACGTGGTACGCGTCCTGCGCGGCGGCACCTGGCAGGAGTAGCCGGTCAGCGGGCGGCCGGGACCTCCACACCGAGCACGGCCTGCTCGTCGGGGCGGTGCACCAGCACGTCCGCCAGGTAGGACTGCACCGCGTGGCGCATCCCGACGTCGCGGCCGGCCCGCTCGGAGAGCAGCCACTTGTGCTCGATGATCTGCGCGAAGATCTCCTGCGGCTCCAGCTTGCGGCGCAGGTGCGCCGGCACCGCCCGGACCACCGGCTCGAAGACCTCGGTCAGCCAGCGGTGCGCCGCCTGCTGCTCGTCCATCAGGTCACTCTCGGCGCGGTAGGCGTCCAGGTCGTTGAGGAGCTTGCGGGCCTGGTTCTCCTCGGCGTCCAGGCCGGTCAGCCGCAGCAGCCGGCGCGTGTGGTAGCCGGCGTCGACGACCTTCGGCCGCACCAGGTAGCGCCCGTCGTCGATGGTGGAGACGGCGATCTCCGCCACGTCGAACCCGAGCTCGTTGAGGCCACGGATGCGGCGCTCGATGTCGTGCCGGGCGTCCCGCTCGACCTGCTGCTCGTACGTGATCTCGTGCCAGAGCCGCTCGTAGCGCTGCACGACCTCCTCGGAGACCGCCTCCGGGTCGATCGACTCGTGCAGCAGCCCGGCGGCCTGGAGGTCCAGCGCCTCACCGAAGATGTTCACCCGGGCGATCTCCAGGTCCTCGCCGCGCTGACCGTTGGAGAGCGAGGGGCGCAGCGCGCCGGTCTCGGCGTCCACCAGGTAGGCGGCGAAGGCGCCCGCGTCGCGGCGGAAGAGCGTGTTCGACAGCGAGCAGTCGCCCCAGAAGAAGCCGGTCAGATGCATCCGGACCAGCAGGGCGGCGAGCGCGTCGAGCAGCCGGCCCATCGTCTCCGGTCGCAGGGTGTGCGAGAAGAGCGCCCGGTAGGGCAGCGAGAACTGGAGGTGCCGGGTGATCAGCACCGGGTCCAGGGGCTCGCCGTCGTCGGTCTGCCGGTCGGCGACGATCGCCACCGCCTCCACCGCCGGGAAGTCGATCCGCTCCAGCGCCCGGAGCAGGTCGTACTCGCGCTCGGCGACCCGCTCGCCGGTCTCCTTGACCGCGTACACGTAGTCGCCGAGCCGGACGAAACGGACGATGTGCCGCGAGATGCCCTGCGGCAGCGCCACCAGGTGCTGGGCAGGCCACTCCTCCAGCGGGGTCGACCACGGGAGGTCGAGCAACGCCGGGTCCACGAGAGCAGACGTGATCCGCACGGGGACAAGCATGCCGGGTCCGCGGTGCGAAGCGCTTCCCATCGTGGTTGGGCCCACAGCACCGACCGGTAGCGTGGGCGCGTGCGGGAGACCACGGAGGTACGGCAAGCGGTGCGGCTGCGGCCCGTCCGCCCCGCCGGTTGGTGGTACGACGCGCTGCTGCTCGTCGCGCTCGTCGGCCTGACCGTGGCCCTCGCCGCGGACCAGCTCTTCGGGCTCGACCGGGCGGTGGCCGACTGGGCGGAAGCTCACCGGCCGACGGCGGCGTACTGGGTGGCGCGGGTGCTCAACCTGCTCGGCCAGGGCACGCCGCTCACCCTGATCGCCGCCGGGCTGGGAGTGCTGGTCGCGGTCCGGGTGCGCTCCGTCCGCCCGGTGCTGCCCCCGGTGGTCGCGTTCGTGCTCACCACCTTCACGATCGGGCCGCTGAAGGTCTGGACGGCCCGGCCGGCACCGAGCGCCAGCATCAAGGAGCCGTTCCTGCCGCCCGAGCAGACCCTGCCCCTGTTCCAGGAGCACCTGCCGCTGCGCTTCGCCCAGTCGTACCCGTCGGGGCACGTCGCCAACGCGATCGTCTGGTACGGGATGATCGCGCTGCTGCTCGGCGCGCTGCTGCGCACATACGGGCGGGAGCTGCCGCCCCGGCTGGTCCTCGCCGTCCGGGCGCTGCCACCGCTGATCGTGCTCTGCACCACCACCTACCTGGGCTGGCACTGGCTGACCGACTCGGTCGCCGGGCTGCTCCTCGGGCTGCTGCTGGATCGTCTGCTGCGCCGGGTGCCGTGGGACGACGTACCGCTGCCGGGTCGGCTGCCCGGGTCGCGCCGTACCGCGTTGTTTACCTCGGCCACCTAGCCTGCCGGTCGTGAATCAGCTCGTACGCCGCCTGGGCGTGCCGGACGCCGTGCTCATCGGGCTCGGGTCCATGCTCGGCGCGGGTGTCTTCGTGGTCTTCGGCCCGGCCGCCGCGGCGGCCGGCGGCAGCGGTCTGCTGCCCGCGCTGGCACTGGCCGGCTTCATCGCCTTCTGCAACGCCACCAGCTCGGCCCGGCTGGCCGCCCGCTACCCGGAGTCCGGCGGCACCTACGTCTACGGCCGGGAGCGTCTCGGCCCGTTCGCCGGTTTCGTGGCCGGCTGGGGTTTCGTGGTCGGCAAGACGGCGAGCTGCGCGGCGATGGCGCTGACCATCGGGACGTACCTGTGGCCGGGGCAGGCCCGGCTGGTGGCGGTCGCCGCGGTCGTCGCGGTGACCGCGGTGAACCTGCGCGGCATCGGCAAGACCGCCACCGCGACGAAGCTGCTGGTCGGTCTGGTGCTGGCGGTGCTGGCCCTGGTCGCCGTCGTCGGCGTCGTGGGCGGGCCGGTCGACCCGGCCCGGCTGGGTGACCCCGGCGGCTCCGGGCGGGGCGTGCTCACCGCCGCCGGGCTGCTCTTCTTCGCCTTCGCCGGCTACGCCCGGATCGCCACCCTCGGCGAGGAGGTCCGCGAGCCGGAGCGCACCATCCCCCGGGCGGTGCCGCTGGCGCTGGGGATCGTGCTGGCGATCTACCTGGCCCTGGCCGTGGTCGCGCTGGGCGTGCTCGGCGCCGACCGGCTCGCCGCCTCGGCCGCGCCGCTCGCCGACGTGGTGACCGCCGCCGGCCTGCCAGGCCTGGCCTGGGTGGTCCGGGCCGGGGCGGCCGTCGCCGTCACCGGCGTGCTGCTCTCCCTGCTCGCCGGGGTCGGCCGCACCCTGCTCGCCATGGCCCGCCGTCGCGACCTGCCCGGCGCCCTGGCCGCCGTCCACCCCACGCACCGGGTCCCGCACCGCGCCGAACTCGCCGTCGCCGCCGTGGTGATCGTGGTGGTGCTGCTCGGCGACGTCCGCGACGCGATCGGCTTCTCCGCCTGCACCGTCCTCGTCTACTACGCGATCACCAACGCGGCGGCGCTGACCCTCGGCCGCGACCCGGCCCGGCGGCTACCCGTACAGGCACTCGGCGGGCTCGGGCTCGTCGGCTGCCTGCTGCTCGCGGTCAACCTGCCGCTGGGCAGCGTGCTCGCGGGCTTCGGAGTCCTGGCCGTCGGCGCCGCCTGGTACGCCCTCCGCCACCACGGCTGACCCGGCACGGAGCACGGGCATAAACCCTAGGGCTGTTGCGCAGTAGTGCCTATCCAGTTACTCCCACCAGCCCAACGGGGTGACTCCATCAGACGACTCATAGACGTTTCCGTAGAACCATTGCAGAGATCCGGAGGCATCCAAGAGCGAATTTAGAACAGCCTCCAGCCGCTCAAAACCATCACGATACGGAATGGTGAATACCGTCAGATTTCTTAGGCCGCCATCATGCCAGCCGCCCAACCTCTTGATTTCATCCTTTACTCGAAGAGCCTGAGCCGGATCACCATACACCTGAACCGCGATGTTCCCCCCTCTGGTGACGACTTCGTAAGATCCATCAATCTTATCGACTTCAATAACGTCGCCCGCCGCAGTCCCGAGAACAAGACCGGGAGTCACCGCCACCCGATACGTTCCATCTGACTGCAGTTCGCCAAGAACCTCTTCGTAAACCAGCTCCCCGGAGCGCTTCTTCCCAGCCACTAACCTAAGGCGCTCGACAGCCATCTCAATAACTCCATCTATACCTACCATAGGGGGCACCGCAGCCGCCGCGCTCAGCGCAGGACCTACCATCCTTGGGGCCACCCCTATTGCCGCTACTCAAGTTACACGCCGCACCCTCGAGTAGGCAGTTTTCGGGCTCCAGATTCCCACCCTTTGAAGTAGGAACGTTGATGTGCCCCATATGCATGTCGTCCGGGTTGGGAGATCGCTCGCCACATCTCCAACACTGATATGGCCCGTCTCCGGCAGCATCAAGAAGGTCTTGTCGAACATCGGCCTGACCCTGCCGGGTTCCACCAGTCGGACGTCCCCTGCTACTCGCAATCTGCTGCGGGCTTGAAGTGGCGCCATCCCGGAAAACGAACAAGGTCGGTTCGCAGAACTCATTACTGCGTCTGGGGAGATTGTTGTTGTGGACGAGGACGGGCTCAGCGCCGGCGAGTACGTAGTACGTGTGGATGTCGGCGACCGTGAGGTCCCGCATCTCCTCGGCGCCCAGCTTGTTGAGCACTGCGACGACGGTGACCGCGCCCTTGCCCCGGACCAGCAGCCTGGTGCCCGGCTTCAGGTCCTTGGCGTCGCTCCACTTCCGCTCCGAGGCGTTCCAGAACGGGTGGTGCCAGGTCGTCTCGACCTTGGTGACCTTGCCGTCCTGGTCGCGGACGGTCACGTCGGTGAGGTCCTTGTCGTTGTTGCGGTGCAGCTGGGTGACCCGCTTCGGCTCCGACGTACCGGCGACCGGGTCGGTCGCCAGCACCTTGTCGCCGACGTTGACGTCCTCGATCGGCCGGGTGCTGCCGTCAGCCATCAGGACCCGGGTCTTCGGGTCGAAGCTGTGCGGTCGCTGCGTCCGGGAACAGCCCGCACCCCCGCCGCCGACGGCGAGGCCGAGCGGGTTGAAGCCGCCGCCCGAGCCGCCGGAAGGCAGATCTGATGCGGATAGCTGGCGAGAGCCCGTGGCTGAAGTCCGAGGTCCTTTGCCCGCTCGTTGGCACTGACCTCTGCGTACTGCCCCGGAAGCCGCGCATCAAGCTCGGCACCACCGATATGCGCCATTTGACGTGGATCGATGTCACGTACCCGGCCCGACGACTACTCGTGCGGGTGCTCGCCCGGGCTCGGGCTCATCGGCTGCCTGCTGCTCGCGGCCAACCTGTCACTGGGCAGCGTGCCCGCGGGCTTCGGAGTCCTGGCCGCCCGACGCCGCCTGGTACCCCCTCGCAACACGCCGCCGCCGACGGAACTTCTAGAAGAAGCGCTTGTTCCAGGCGCCGGAGATGAGCGCGGCCAGGCAATTTTCGAAGCCGCGCCCGACGCGTTGAATTCCGCCGTCGCCAGCGATCAGAATCTCGCCGTCCTCGGCCAGCAGGAGTCGTTCCTCGGTCTCGAAGGCCATTCCGACCGGCACCACACTCATCCCGAGTCGCCGACCCCAGACACGAACGTTGTGAGGGTAGGCATCGAGAGCAGCCTCCACCCTCGTGTCCAGCTCAACCTCCCCACCACGCGCCGTCCGCCAGGCGACGACCAACTCGGAGTAGCGTTCGAGGAAGCTACGGAGCCATGGCGTGACTTCGTAACCCGCCGCAGCGTATTCACCAGATGCTTTTTGCAGGTAAATCTTCCCCACATCCGACCGGAGAGCCTGCTGCAGAACGAGCATCAGACCCTCCGGACGGATTCCCGAAACCTCGGCCGACATCGGTCAAGACCTCTCGAAGCCAGTGACACCACCGACCGGAGTTCGCTCAGCAGCAGCACGAAGTCCCTCACGGCTGAACGTTCCGAGGCCGAGCCCCGCAGGACCCCTGAGCGCCTCCGCCTGGCGCTGAAGCTCAACCTGGATCGGCGGCGACTCCAGCAGGGCTTCCCGACCATCGGCGTCGAGCACGCCGAGATCCTGCTCCCGGGCAGTCAGCTCGTCCACCGCAGCGTACGCCCGCTCAGCAGGGTACGCGGCAACGGTGACGTCGTCGTTCCTCACCAACTCAAGCAGGTAGCCCAGGGACGCGATCGCGTCCTCCGCCTGGGGCGCCCACTCGTTCCAGCCCTCCTCCGACGGCAACAGCTCTCTGACAGCGCCGGCTGACGGCAACGCGGACAAACCTTCCTCCGGCTGGTCACTCACCAGCGCCGACCAGACCGCGTCTGTCACGGCCCTCACCAGGGCGGGGTCACCAACCTGCTCCAGCTCGCTGTACCTGACGTAGGACGGCACCAGAACCTCGACACAACTGGCCGCGAACGCGATTCGTTGCCACCGCGTCGTCCGGCAAGGACGTCCCGAAGCCGCGGACCGTCAAAGCCCTCTGTGGTCATAGGCCAACTCACCATCATCCCGTCCGTTCGCACCGTCCCCTACCGCGCCGAGCTGGCCGTCGCCGCCGTGGTGACCGTGGTGGTGCTGCTCGGCGACGTCCGCGACGCGATCGGCTTCTCCGCCTGCACCGTCCTCGTCTACTACGCGATCACCAACGCGGCCGCGCTGACCCTCGACCCCGACCCGACCCGGCCCGGCCCGGCGGCTACCCGTACAGGCACTCGCCGGACTCGGGCTCATCGGCTGCCTCCTACTCGCGGCCAACCTGCCACTGGTCATCGTGCTCGCGGGCTTCGGAGTGCTGGCCGCCGGATCCGCCTGGTACGCCCTCCGCCACCACGGCTGACCCGCCACCGCGCTGTTCCGCCACCCGCCGACGGGACACCTGACCGCAGACCTCGGCACCGCCCTAATCGGCTAGGAGAAGGGCGTCCACGTGGGCCAACAGTTCCGGAAGTTCCATGACCGTGGACTGCTCTTGTTCGGTGACGACGTAGCGGTCAACCCACTCGACGTGGACGAGGCGGCCCTGCCAGTTCTCAAATTCCACGAAGCCGCCCGGAGAGTCCTCCAGGTTCGCCAACTCCGAACGCAACACCTCGTCGTTCAGCAGAATCCGGCCGGAGCCTTCGGTGCCCGCCGCCGTACGAGGATTGTTGAATCCCAGGCGAACG
Source organism: Micromonospora sp. NPDC049366 (assembly GCF_044466625.1). NCBI lineage: Bacteria > Bacillati > Actinomycetota > Actinomycetes > Micromonosporales > Micromonosporaceae > Micromonospora > Micromonospora sp. NPDC049366. Next base: position 253,695 of record NZ_JBITMV010000001.1, on the reverse strand, counting down.
AAGGGCAGCAACCGCCGACGCAGGTCGGCCGACCTTATGCGCCGCCCAACCCGTTCGTCAGCCTCCTCCTGCGTCTCGTCACCGGAGAATTCGAAGTGGGCTGCGGGAAAGACGGGAATCGTCAATTCGTCGAGTTCGCTCCCCTGCCGGACGAATCGCCTCTCATTCGACGCCCGCCGCGCCACCACACAGTCGAAGTCGCGTCCCACGAACTCGACATCCCGGATCACCGTGAGCGGTCGATCGCTCCGCACAATCAGCTCAGAGCGGTCGAGGGCTGCCTGGAGCACCGTCCTGAAGACCTCCGCGTCATAGGAGTCGCGGCTGGCGACCTGGAAAACATGACCACCGTCCGCACTGAGGACACAGGCGAAGTCGAGACCGGGGGCCGGCGACCACTGCCAGGCGCTGGGGAGCCCCTCCATCCTCCTGATTCCAGGCCGCCCTGAGAGGTGTCGTTCAAGATCCATTTTTCCTCGCTAGCGCCTGTAGTTCGGGCCTACATCTTGCCGCATCCGCACCCCGCTTCGAGCCCCCGCGCTTGAGTTCGGACCTCTTCGCATGGGCGTCAGATGCACTGGATTGTCGTACCACGCTGCCCGCTCCGCCTGCGACTGGTTGTAGCCCTCCCTGTTCCAGTGTTGGGCGACCATCGGATCGTGGTCGTACGTCAACTCATCGCCAGGAATTACGTCCCCGTTGCCGTCCCGCCAGGTGAGGTCCCGGCGCGGAATCCTGGAGCCGCTGGAATCCGTCGGCCACGCTCCGGCCGAGCGCCCCTCGTCCGTCCAGCTCACGACCATCTGCTCGTGAGTCTCCGGCGAGTAGCCGTGCGGATACTCGGAGCCCCGCGTGTGGGTTGAGGGCCCGGCGGAGGGATCAGCGGCGAACTGCCCCAAGCTGTTGCGGCAGCGGTTGTTGTTGTGGACGAGGACGGGCTCAGCGCCGGCGAGTACATAGTACGTGTGGATGTCGGCGACCGTGAGGTCCCGCATCTCCTCGGCGCCCAGCTTGTTGAGCACCGCGACGACGGTGACCGCGCCCTTGCCCCGGACCAGCAGCTTCGTGCCCGGCTTCAGGTCCTTGGCGTCGCTCCACTTCCGCTCCGAGGCGTTCCAGAACGGGTGGTGCCAGGTCGTCTCGACCTTGGTGACCTTGCCGTCCTGGTCGCGGACGGTCACGTCGGTGAGGTCCTTGTCGTTGTTGCGGTGCAGCTGGGTGACCCGCTTCGGCTCCGACGTACCGGCGACCGGGTCGGTCGCCAGCACCTTGTCGCCGACGTTGACGTCCTCGATCGGCCGGGTGCTGCCGTCGGCCATCAGGACCTGGGTCTTCGGGTCGAAGCTGTGCCGGCTCCCGCCCGTCGAGCAGCCCGGGCCACCGCCGCCGACGGCGAGGCCGAGCGGGTTGAAGCCGCCGCCGGAGCCGCTGGAGCTGGCCCCGCCGGAGCGTGCGCCACCGCCACCGCCACCGCGACGGTTGAGCGCGCTCAGGCCCGGCACCATGTTCTCCGCGGCGGCCCGCGGGTTGTAGGTGCCGGTGCTGGCGAGCTGGCTGACCGCGTCCTCGACGCCGTTCTCCGCCGCCTCGGTCGCCAGCCGGCCGACGAGACCGGTGCCGACCTTCTTCGCCACGGCCGCGCCGACCCGGGCGGCGATCGCGCCACCCGCGCCGCCGATCAGGCCGGAGACCGCGCCGGTGCCCAGTGAGCCGAGGGCGTCACCGATGCTGTGGATGTCGCCCTGCGCGGCGTCCTTCGCCAGGTTGATCAACGCCCCGGCACCCGCCATGCAGGCGATGGCGCCGGCGCCGGCGGTCACCGCCGTGCAGGCCACGCCGGCGAGGATCGCGCCGCCGATCGCGGCGACCTCCAGCAGGACGTCCTTGTGCTCCTTGACCCACTTGGTGGTCGCGCTGGCCGCGTCGCGTACGGCGCTGGCGGCCTTCTTGACCACCCGCTGCGCCTTGGCGGCGACCTTCTTACCGGCTTGCTTGATCTTGGCGGCTGCCTGCTTGGCGCGTTTCTTGACCGCCGCGACCTTCTTGGCGACGTACTTGCGGCCCTGCTCGATCTTCTTCTTGACCGCGCGTTTGACCTGGTTGTACTTCTTCTTGACCTTCTGCTTGACCTGGTTGTACTTCCGTTTGACCTGGTTGACCTTCTTCTTGACCGCCGCCTTGGCCTTCTTCACGGTCTTCTTCACCGTGGACTTGACCGAGCTGTAGGTCGAGTACGCCTTGGACACGTACGACGAGGCGTACGAGGAGGCGTAGGAGTAGGCCGACGAGGCGTACGAGCGGACGGTCGAGGTGACCGAGCTGACCGCGCGGGAGAAGGACTTCTTCAGGCTGCCCCAGCCGAAGTTGCCGGTCGGGTCGGTGACGATCAGCGGGTTCGCGTCGCCGTACTGGTAGCGGTTGGCGTTGATCGAGTCCGGCAGCGGGCTGTTGTTCGCCGCGTCCCGGGTGTCGAACTGGCCGGTGTCCGTGTTGTACCAGCGGGCGTGCATGTTGACCCGGCTCGTCACCGCGTCGGTCCACTCCGACTGGTAACCGAGCTGGCCGAGCAGCCCGCTCGTGCTGAGCACCTTGCCCAGTGGGTCGTAGGTCACCGACCCGGACAGCGCCGTCCCGGTCGCCGCGAACTGCCCGACCACGTCGGAGTGCAGGTCCGTCCAGACCATCCGCTGGGTGCCGCCGGCGGTGGTGCCGACCACCTCACCGGCAGTGCCCCGCACGTAGGTCGCGCCCGCGTCGGCGGCCAGGTCGTTGCCCAGACCGGCGTACGCGTGGCCGGGCCGGATCGCCCGCCCCAGCGCGTCGTACTCGTAGGTCTGGGTGCCGCCCGCCGACTGCTGCGACAACACCTGCCCGAACGCGTCGGTGCGGGTGATGTTGCCGCCGGCCTCGGCCAGCGTGCCCCGGGCCGTGTACGTGTAGCTGGCCCCGTCCGCGGTGAGCAGCCGGTTCCGCTGGTCGTACGTGAACAGCTTGTTGCCGTTCTGCACCCGGTTGCCGGACTTGTCGTACGCGTACACGGTGGTGGTGGCGCCGTTGTTCCACGACGTCAACCGGTCCGCGAGGTCGTACGTGTAGCTGTTGCTCGCCGAGCCGGCGAAGCCGCTCGTCGTCTTCGACGTGATGTTGTTGTTCGCGTCCCAGCCGTAGGTGATCTTCGCGAGCGACGCCCCGGCGGCCGACTTCAACTCGTCGTCCTTGAGCCGCCGCAGCGGGTCGAAGGTGAAGTTGCGGGTGTTGCCGTTCGACCCGTAGGTGATCTTGGTGACCTGGGAGAGCGTGTTGTAGGTGTAGGCCATCTGCACGCCGGCCGACGGGTTGGCCAGCGTCGAGAGCCGACCCGCGCCGTCGTACGTGTACGAGGTGGTGCCGGCCGCGTCCTGCCGGGAGGCCAGCCGGCCGTCCGGGTCGTAGCCGAACGTCGAGTTCCCGGACGAGCCGGTCACCGACCTCGGCAGGCCCCGGTCGTCGTAGTCGATGGTGTTCGTCCCACTGGCGCCCGAGAACGACGTCATCCGGCCGGCCACGTCGTAGCCGAAGGACCGGTCCGCGGTGGCCGCCTCCGCGCCCGCGCCCGACTGGCGGACCAGCTGGCCCAGGTCGTCGTACGCGTTGGTGACGGTCACCCCGCCCGGCATGGTCTGCTTCACCGGCCGGCCCGCGCGGTCGTACTCCAGCGTGAACGTGCGGTCCGCCGGGTCGGGGTGCGCCGCCGTCGCCGGCTCGATCATCGACTCCGGCAACCCCCACGAGTTGTACGTGGTGTGGAAGGCGTTGCCCCGGCCGTCGGTGAACCGGGTGCGGTTGCCCTCCAGGTCGTAGCCGAACGTGGTGACGATGGAGTCCGACGCGGAGATCGGCTGGGTCTCCTTCGTGACCACGCCGGTCGCGTCGTACTCGTAGGTCACCGTGGTGCCCCGGGCGTCGGTGCTCGCCACCAGGTTGCCCGCCCGGTCGTAGCGGGCCGACTGCTCGGAGAGCAGCGTCCCGGTCGGGCCGTACTCCGCCGTGCGGGTGGGCCGGTCCGCCAGGTCGTAGGTGACCGTGGAGTACGACCCGTCCGGGCGGATCGTCTTCGTGGTCCGGCCCTCGCCGTCGTACTCGAACCGCGACACGTTGTTGGCGCCGTCGGTCACCGTGACCGGGTCACCGACCGAGTTGTACGTCGTCGAACTGGTGACGCCGGCCGCCGAGGTGACCAGCGACGGCCAACCCTGCTCGTTGTACGTGTAGCGGGTGGTGTGGTTCCTCCCCTCCTGCCGCACCACCTCCGTCGAGGTCAGCGTGCGGCCCAGGAAGTCGTACGTGGCGGTGGTGACGGCGCCGGTCGGGTCCGTCGACGACAGCACGTTGCCCGCTTCGTCGTAGGTGTAGGTGGTCGCCCCGTCGTTCGGTGCGATCTCCTTCGACACCCGGCCGAGCTGGTCGTACTCGTAGCGGGTGACCTTCCCGAGCGGGTCCGTGACGGCCGACAGTTGCCCGGTCGCGTCGTAGGTCTGGCGGGTCTCCGGCACGATCGGCTCCGCCGCGCCCGGCGGGGTGTACGCCGGCGCCTTCTCCGACACCACCCGGCCCACCGCGTCGTACTCCACCACGGACCAGTTGCCGTTGGCGTCGCGGGTGTCGGTCGGCTCGTCGAAGGTGTTGTAGCCGACCCAGGTGACCGCGTTGGCCTGCGCGGGCAGCTGACCGGGCTGCTCGACCGTCGCCGCCGGGGCGGTGGTCTTCGCCGCCCGGCCCTCCTCGTCGTACCCGTAGAAGGTGGTGTTGCCGTTGGGGTCGGTGACCGAGGTCGGCAGGCCGTCGGAGTCCAGCACCTGCGAGGTACGGATGACCTGCGCGTCCGCCGCCGGCGCGGTCCCGGCCTTGAGCTGCGAGATCTCCGTGGCCGAGAGCGCCTTCTGGTAGACCTGGACGTCGCTGATCTTGCCGTTGAAGTAGTTGTCGCAGACAGCGTTGTACTTGCCGCAACCGATCGTGAACGGCCCGTCGGCCAGCCATGGCTTGACCCCCGTCGCCGTCCCCCCGGCGACACCGTTGACGTAGATGGTCATGGTGCCGGCGGCGGCGTCGAAGACGCCGGCCAGGTGGGTCCAGGTGTCGACCACGGGCACGGACGTGGCCGTGGCGACCTGGTCGTTGGGCGGGTCGTTCATGTCCGCGGATTTGAGGACGAACTTCCAGTGGTTCGTCTCGTGGTAGCGCAGCTCGAACGCGTTCTGCCGATCGCCGTCCTGGCCGAGGATGCGACCCTTGACCCCGGTGCCGGCGAGTTTGACCCAGGCGGCGAACGTCAGGCTCCGCGTGGTGTCCACCACGGGACCCGCGGTCTGCAACTTGGTGGTGCTGCCGTCGAACACGGCCGAGCCGCCCCGGTCGGTGGACCAGGTGACGTTGCCGGCCGCGGTGGCCGGGCTGTTGCCCGTGGAGTCGGCGGCCTTGGTACCGCTGGTCTCGTCGAGCTTCCAGCGCGCCACCGGGGTCAGCGCCGCCGACGGGTAGTCGATCTCGGCGACCGCCCGGCCGGCCCTGTCGTAGAGCGCCTCGGAGATGCTGGTGACCGTGCCGTCGGCCGCGGAGGAGACGGTCGAGACGACATTGTCGTCCACGTTGTAGGTGAGCGCCGTCCGCCGCTTCAGGCCGTTCGGGTCGACCACCGAGGCGGTCGTCCGGCCGGCCGCGTCGTACTCACTGGTGGTGACCGAGTGGCCGTTGTTGGTCACCTCGCTGACCACGTTGCCGGCCGCGTCGTAGACGTTCTCCTCCACCACGAACGTCCGGGTGCCGTCGGTCCGGGTGACCTTCGCCTCCAGGCCGTTGTCCGTGTAGGTGTAGCTGGTGGTCCAACCCATCGCGTCGGTCTCGCTGGCCAGCCGACCCGCCGGGTCGTACGCCCGGCTCGTGGTCACCAGGTCGCGGGGCGCCGACGGGTTGTTCGGGTCGCCGGTCCAGTCCTTCACCGTCGTCGTGAGCAGGTTGCCCTCGACGTCGTACGTGCTGGTGGTGACCCCGCCGTCGGCGTCGGTCTCCTTGGCCACCCGCCCGTACCTGTCGTACTCCAGGGTGGTCGTCTGACCGGCGGCGTTGGTGCTCGACGTCTCCTGCCCGTACGCGTTGTACGCGTGCCGTTCCGTGCGGGGCGCGTCGCCGCCGGTCAGGTCGCTGACCGTGACCTCGGTGATGTTGCCGTCGTCGTCGTAGACCGTCGTGGTGCGGGCGGTGTGCACCGCGCCGGTGACGCGGTTGGTCACCCCGGGCTCGGTCTCCGTGACCTCACGGCCCAGCTTGTCGTACTCGTGGCTCGTGGTCAGGCCCTGCGGGAAGCTGCCGGTGACCTCGGTCTCGGTGAGCACCCGGCCGAGCCCGTCGTACGTGAAGCGGTTGACCTTGCCGCCCGGCTCGACCACCTCGGCGACGTCGCCGCTGGCGTAGTAGGTGATCGTCTGGGTCTGGCCGCCCGCGGTGGTGACGCTCGCCGGCAGGCCGGCGGGGGCGAACCCGCCGTCCTTCGCCGCCACGGTGGTGCCGTCGGTGTAGACGGTGCGGGTGACCCGGCCCAGCGGATCCGTGATGCTGGTCTGGTTGCCCTTGCCGTCGTAGCCGTAGCTGGTCAGGTAGCGGTTGTCGGTCGCGGAGGAGGACCGCCCGTCCCGCATCGTCAGGATGACGTCGTTGCGCGGATCCGGCGTACCTCCGATCTTGACGGAGGTGCCCGTCATCCACCCGCCGGTCCCGTTGCCCGACACGAGGTACATGTCGTTGTCGGTCGACTTGAGGTAGACGAGGTCGGCCTTCTTGTCGCCGTCGAAGTCGCCGGCGGAGAGCAGGGCCTTGGCGCTGCCCCACCCCGTGCCGATCCGGGTGGCGACGGTGCTCAGCCAGCCGCCCGTGCCGTTGCCCTTCAACAGGTACAGGTTGTTGTCGGCACCGCTGCGGTAGACGACGTCGTTCTTGCCGTCGCCGTCGAAGTCGCCGGGTGAGACGAGCAGGTTCGCGGCGCTGACGTTCGGCCCGATCAGGGTCGCGGTGGTGCTCAGCCAGCCACCCGTGCCGTTGCCCTTCAGCAGGTAGAGATTCTTGTCCACCGAGCTGCGGAAGATGACGTCCGGCTTGCCGTCACCGCTGAAGTCCTTCGAGAAGGTCATCAGGTCGGCGGCGCCGACGCTCGGGCCGATCTTCGTCGACGTGCCGCTGACCCAACCACCCCGGCCGTTGCCGGCCAGGACGTACAGGTTGCTGTCGGAGGCGCTGCGCCAGATCAGGTCCGGGTTGCCGTCGCCGGTGAAGTCCTTGGCGGCCACCGCCAGGTTGGCCGAGGCCAGGCTGGTGCCGATCTGGGTCGGCAGGCTGGTGAGCCAGCCGCCGGTGCCGTTGCCCGACACCATCTGGATCGTGTTGTCGGCCTCGCGGTAGACGATGTCGGGGGCGCCGTCGCCGTTGAAGTCCTCGAACATCATCGGCAGCGCCGCGCTCGCCCAGTTCAGCGGCTCCGCCGAGTTGGCGTAGTAGGTGTAGTACACCGACGAGCACTTGTTGGCCGACTGGTCCTGGCAGGTGATGACCTGCTTCGTGTTGCCGCGGGCGTCCTGGAGCTCCTGCGTCCACACGCCGCGCGGGTCGTACGTGAGGTTGCCGTAGCCGCCGACGTCGTAGCCGAACTTGGTGGTGTTGCCCAGCCCGTCGGTCTGGGCGACCATCCGGTTGCCGTTGACCAGGTCGTAGCTGTAGGAGACCTTCTCACCCGTCGGCCCGGTGACCGAGACGGTGGAGACCGGCATCGGGATGGCGGTGGCCACGCCGTTGACCATGGTGACGGCGACCGGCGCGGTCTGCGTCGACGCCTTGTAGTGCGCGGTGACCTGGTCGGCGGAGAGCTGCGACCGGTAGAAGGCGACCTCGGCGATCGAGCCGGGGAAGTAGCCGACGTCGCGGGTGCCGTGCATCGGCCAGGCACCGGCCCACTTGCCCGCGCCGACGTACGCGTTCACCGCGTCCGTCGCGACCAGGAGGTTGTCCAGCTTGCCGACCGGGTTGCCGTCCAGGTAGAGCGACTGGGTGTTGGTCGCCGCCGACAGCACGACGTGGTGCCACTTGTTGTCGTTGACGAGGCCGGCGCTGGTGATGACCCGGGTGGCGCTGCCGGTCCAGAAGCCGCCGCGCAGCTTGCCGTCGGTGCCGACGTACAGCGCGGGGGTCCACATTCCGGCCACGCTCGGGTCCGAGACGGGGCTGGCCTGGTAGCCGTAGAGGACACCGCCGGCGGTGTTGCCGGACGGCATCTTGAACCACAACTCGACCGTGTTCGGCCCGGTGGTCGGCATGTCCTCCGGCGGGAGTTGGAGGTAGGAGCTCGTCCCGTTGAAGGACGCGGCCCGGCTGTCACTGAAGGGACCGGCGACCCCCAGGGTCGCGGAGCTGTAGGTGGCGGTGCCGCCCTGCACCTCGTTGGCCGCGTCGGTGGCGGCGACGTCACCGAGCCGCCAGTAGTCGGCGGGCTTCGCGCCGAGGACCGAGGCGGCGTAGACGTCGCTGCTGCCCGAGACGGTCGGCGTGCCCATGGTCCAGACGCCACCGTTCTCGTCGGTGACGGTGGACACCCGGCCGGTGGCCTTGTCGTAGCCGACCTGGGCGGTGACGCCCCCGGAGGGACGGACGACCTTGGTCAGCACCGGGTGGGCACCGCGGCCCGCGCTGGTCAACGCCGCCACGGTGGTGCCGGTGAGCGCCTGGTTGAAGAAGGCCACCTCGGCGATGGAGCCGGTGAAGTAGGTGGCCTTCGCCGGGTTGGCACCCGTGTTCACGTGGTTCGGCCAGCCACCGCCGACGAAGCCCGCACCGACCAGCACGTTCGCCGAACCACCGGCGATCTGCGCGATGGTCCCGTCCAGGCTGCCCTTCTCGACCCCGTCCAGGTAGAGCTTCTGGGTGTCGCCGGCACCGGCCAGCACCACGTGGTGCCAGACACCGTCGGTGACCGCCACATCGGTGATCATGGGCGTCGGCGCGCCCTTCCAGAACCCGCCCCGCAGCTTGCCGTCGCTGCCGATGTAGAGCGACGGCGTGTAGTTGCCCGGTGTCGTGCCCTTGCTGATCGGGTCGGCCTGGTAGCTGAACAGCACCCCGTTCGGCGTGGTGGTCTTGAACCAGAGGCTGACCGACTGGTACTGGCCGTCGCTGATCAGATTGCCGGGCAGCTGGACGTGCGAGCTGGTGCCGTTGAAGCCGGCGGAGGTCGCGGTGGAGCCGGGCAGCAGCGCCGGCTGACCGAGGGCGACGTTGGTGTAGCGCGCGTTGTCGACACCCGCGTTGCCGAGCACGGCGCTGGCCGCCGTGGTGGCGCCGGCCCCCTCCGCGAACCGCCAGTACGAGTACGGCCCGGCGTTCAGCGTCGCGTTGGCGTACTGGGAGGTGGTGTCGTACTGGTAGGTGGTGCAGGCCGCCCAGTTGGTCGGCGGGCAGACCTTCGCCAACTGGTCGTTGGCGCCGTAGCCGTACTGCCAGGTGGTCGAGGTGCTCCAGTCGCCGGGCGTCACCGGGTCGGTGTAGACGGTCGCCGGGTGGGGGTGCGCCGAGCCGGCCGGCGTGGACCAGGTGACGTAGAGGGACCGACCCGAGGCCGAGGTCACCTTCGTCGCGTTCGCCGTGGCGTCGTACGAGAAGGTCATCGCGCGCGCGTTGGCGTCCGTGATGCTGGTGATCTTGAAGACGCCGGTGCCGGCCGGCTGGCCGAAGACGTAGACCGAGGCGTCCTTGTCGGTCAGCGTGTAGCCGGTGACCGCGCCGCTCACGTCCTTGTTCTCGCGCAGGATGGAGAAGCGGCCGGAGGCCGACGTGAAGCTGCCGTCGGCGTTGCGACCCAGCGCCACGTCCTGGCCGGTCGGGTACGTGATCAGCACCGACTGCACCTGGCCCGCGGTGTCCCGCACCTGGGTGGCCTTGGTGTCGAGCATGCTGGACCAGCCGACGCCGAACGCGTTCGCGCGGCGGGTGTCGAGGCTGTTGTAGCTGCGCGTGATCGACAGCGACGGGCCGACCGTGGCGACGCTGGCGTCGGTGGCCGAGGTCGTGTAGTTGCCGATGCCGGCGTCGTACCCCTTGCCCGCGTTCTGCGCGAGGTTCCCGGTCAACAGCGGCTGCGGCACCGAGGTGGTGAACGCGTACGCCGGGTAGACCGCGCTGGGGCCGGCCTTGTCGTTGACCTGGACGGTGTAGAGGTAGCTCTTGTTCCAGGTCAGCTTGCCGGCCGGGACGGTCCAGCTCGCCGTGGACACCCAACCCGAGTTGGCGACGATCGCGCCCGTCGCGGCGTCACCGACCACGTAGTTGTAGGTGAAGCCCTTGTTCGGCCAGTTGTCCGGGTCGACCGCCCGGGAGTGCAGCTCCGGTGTCAGCGTCGGCACCACCGCGTTGTTGGCCGGGTAGCGGACGTTGACCTGCGGCGCGACGTTGTTGGTGTAGGTCAGCTCCAGGTACGGCTTGTAGGAGCCGGCGGAGTAGTTGGCGGCGGTGAACCGCTTCCAGGCCGTCGAGTCGGTCTCCGAGGCGGTCAGCGCGAGGCCCTCGTTCATGCCGCCGGTCGACCAGTCGTTGAACGTGTCGACGTTCAGCCCGACGCTGACCCACCGGCCGGTGCTGCGGTTCGCCCCGGTGTTGGTGCAGGCCGGGTAGTTGTCACCGATGGTCAGGGAGCCGATCGACGAGGAGATCGACGGGCCCGGGTAGTTGGCGGTGGAGAGGTTGTCGACCGTCCACGCCTGCGTCACCCGGTGCACGTTGAACGCCTTGTGCGAGGTGCAGTCGTACGACCAGGTGTGGTAGAGGAACAGCTTCGCCGCGCTGAACCGCTTACCGGCGAGGCCGTCGCTGGCGAACTCGTCGAAGTGGATGAACGACCGCGCCTTCACCCCACCGCCGTCGTACGTGCCGACGGGCAGGTTGTCGCCGTTGTGGTTGGTCGTCTCGGTGTCGCTGTCCACGTACACGTCGCCGGTGGTGCCGGTGGTGGCGGTCGGGTCGACCCGCACCGGATACTGCCGGGCCGGGTCACGGAGCCAGGCCGGGTCGGCGACGACCTTCAGCGCGGGCGCGCCGTCCACGGTGATGATCTCGAACGTGACGGCGTCGGACTCGGCCGGCGCACCGGAGCGCGGGTCGACCAACGAGTCCTGCATCGAGCCGTGCGGGAACCAGGCCACCGCCTTGCCGTCGGCGTTCAGCAGCTCGACCGATCCGCTCGCGGTGAGCCGAGGAGTCAGGCCGCTGAGCCGCAGCGGGAAGATCCAGCTCGACGCCGCCTCCGGCGAGCGCAGCACCAGGGTCTCCTTGACACCGGCGTCGAAGGTGGTCAGCTCCAGGTCGGTGTGCGGCAGGACGTCCCGGTAGCGCGCGGTCGGGCCGGTCACCTCGGGCGTGCCGACGGTGCCGCCCTGGAGTCGGTAGCCGACGCTCTCCCCGCCGGGCAGGGTCAACTGCGCGAGGTCGGCGTCCGTGCCGGCGGCGCCCGACGCGGACGCGTTCGCGGCACGACCGGCCGACGCCCCGCCGGCCACCGAGACGCCGAGCCGGTTCGCGGTGACGTGCAGTCGACCATCCGATCGGCGGGTGAGGTTCGAGTCGATCTTCTGCCAGCTGCCGTCCGCGGCGCGGTAGTTGACCGGGCGGTTGTACGTGCGCTTCGTGAACGAGCCGTCGGCGTTCGCGAAGACGTCCGAGCGGGCGCTCGACTTCTTGGCGTCCCGGCGGCTGGTGCGGGCGTCGAAGCCGAGCTCCGCGGCGTCCGTCACCTCCGGCGTGATCGGGACCTGGTGCGGCTGGTACGCCTCCAGGGTGCCGGGCGCCGGCTCGGGCGCGCGCCCCGCCCCGCGACCGGCGTCCGTCGCCGACGCCGGCACGTGCGGGTCGGTCGTGACCGGCCGCCCCTTCTGCTGCACGGGCAGGCCCAGGAACGCCGCCGACGCCGACCAGGCCGGGCGCTGCGCGAGCCAGGTGAGCCAGGTGAGGGGGAACTCGCCACCGGGCCGTACGGCCTCCGGCGGCACGGCGATGGTCAGCGCGAAGACCACCGCGACCACGAACGCCGAACGGCGCGCGCCAGTGACGGATCGGCGCATGGCCGGTCCCCTCCCCCGTGAGATGAAAATGTCATCGCGGAGTTTGGGGGTCCATCGATCTCTGGCACAAGATGGCCGAACGGCCAATCCTGTGAGAAACCTTGGAGCCGTCAGTCCTTTGCGGAGGCCAGCGCGGTCACCCGGTCGCGGGCCTCCCGCTGCACCACCGCCGGGTCGGTGACGTCCACCACGGACACGTTGGGGCCCGGGGACGCGGCGCCGAAGGCGACGAACCGCGCGGCCGGGAACCGTGCCGCCGTGGCGGCCACCGCGCCCACCGGCGCCTCACCGACCAGCAGGATCACGTCGCAGCGGCCCTGCACGAGGCTGGCGAGGAAGGTCTGGGCGTTCTCCGCCGTCTGCGGACCGTCCACTTCGAGGAACTGCACCTTCACGCGCGTGGCGAGCGACGCCTCCTGCATGCCGGCCCACACCGGGCGCGACTCGGGCGCGGTGACGCCCTGCGCCCCGGTGAGCAGGCAGGCCGTCTCCGCCCGGTACTCCCGCTGACGCGGCGCAGGCTCGTCCTCGGGCCACAGCGCCCAGCCCACCACGACCGCCGCCACGAGGGCCGCGGCCGCCACCGGCCACCACAGCGGTCGGGTCCGCAGCCAGCGGACCACCGCGTCGCCCCGCCGGGTCCGTCGCGCGTCCCGGGCCCGCCGGCCCACCCCACCACCAAGCACGGCCGCACCCTACTCGGCCGTACGCCTCCTCGGCAGGCCCGAAGCGGCCGGTCAGCCCGAGTGCCGGGCGGGCTCCGCCGTCGGGTCGTCGTCGGCGGGCCCGTCGACCTGGCTCTTGTCGGCAGTATTCGGCGACGGCGTGACCGGGCCCGGGATCGGCGCCCCGTTGGGCGGGGCGCCGGTCGATGCCGGTCCGGCGCCGACCGACGCGCCCGGCCCTTGGGGTGTGGTCTGCGGCGGCGCGGCGGCCACCGGCAGCGTGTCCCGGGGGAGGGCGCCGGCCCGGGCCGCCGGCACGCCGCCCGGCGTGGGTGGTGCGGGCGGGGCGCACTGCCGGGTCAACCAGTCCAGCCCGGCCCGGCGGGCCACCACCGTCAGCCGGTCGCCCGCGAAGATGACCTGCCGAGGGTCCAGGTCACGCCACCAGATCGTCCGGGCCCCGCCGGCCGGCGTACGCGCGATGACCCGCACCTGGCCGGCCCGGAACACCGCGCTCAGCGGGCGGCCGTCCAACTCGGACCCCACGGCCACCGGCACCTCGGCGACCGGAAGCGCGTGCCGGCCGACCGGGATCGTCGCGATGACCGCGCGCTCGGTCAGCGCACCGATGAAGGCGGGCGCGGCCAGGTAGGAGACCGAGCGGGACACGCCGAGGCCGAACGCCTCCTCGACCCGCCCGGCGAAGTCGCCGTCGAAGAGCCGGAGCACCACCCGCAGGTCCCGGCGGAGGTCGCGGGCGGCCAGGGCCGACTCCAGGTTGGCCACGTCGTCCGTGGAGACCACCACCAGGGCCTGGCAGTCGGCGACCGAGGCGGACTCCAGCGTCTCCGGCAGCGCGGCGTCGCCGGTGATCAGCGGCACCTCCAACTGCCGGGCCAGAGCGCCACCGCGGGGCTCCGGGTCCTTGTCGATCGCGACGACCTCGACGTCGTACTCGCGTAGCTGGGCCATGACCCGCGTGCCCACGTTGCCGAGACCGACCACCACCACGTGCCCGGAGCGGGCCGGCTGCATCCGGCCGGTGTGCAGGGCCAGCCGGGCGTTGACGATGCCGTCGACGACGACGGCGGTGATCAGCGGGATCAGGGCCAGCCCGGCGAGGTTGAGCACCACCTGCATGACCTGGGCGTCCGGGGGCTTGGTCGTGTCGGGGTCGGCACCGCTGAGCGTGGTGACCAGGGTGAGGTAGAGCGCCTCGGCCGGCGAGACCCCCTCCGCCCGGGAGATCAACGCCCCCAGCACGGCGATCAGGCCCAGCACCAGCATCACCGCGATGCCGATCTTGCGGGTGGCGAAGCCCCGGACCGCTCGCATCACCACCGTGACCGGCCGGCGCCGCCGCCGCGCCCGCACCAGCCGACGCGCCGCGACCTCGGTCCCCGGGGGCTGCCCGGTCGCCTCGGCGAGCACCAGGTCAGCCGTCGCCTGGTCGGCCGGCAGCAGCACCACCCGGTGCGGATCGGTCAGGTCGGCCAGACCGCAGACCACGTCCTGCTCGCGCACGTCGGCCCGACGGGCGACCCGTAGCGTGCGGTCCCGGTGCTGGAAGTGGCTCGGGTCGACCTCACCGAGCGCCGCCGCGACGAACGCCGGCGCGGCCATCTCGGCGTCGGAGAGCACCTCGACCCGGGCCTTGAGCAGCGTACGCACGCCGTCGGCCAGGGTGCCGTTGAACATCCGGAGCACCTGTCGGACCTGCTGGTCGACCGCCTGGGCGCAGAGCGCCGCGTGCAGGTTGCCGACGTCGTCCTGGTGCAGCAGGGCCAGCCCCGCCGCCCCGACCAGGCCGGCCGCGCGGAACGTCGCCTCGTCGAGCCGGTCGGAGCGGATCACCCGCACACCGCGCAGCGTGGCCGCGTCCGGCCCGTTTGCCCGGTGCCGCTCCGGCACGACCACCGTGACCCGGGCACCACCGGCCGGCAGCTCCGTCTCCAACAGCCCCTTGGCCACGTAGTAGGCCAGCGCGTCCCGCCCACAGACGACGTAGTGCGGGCGGGGGTCACCGACGGACCGGAGCCGCCAGTTCCACTCGACCGCCCGCCGCGCGCGATCCCGCCACGGCTCCCCCATGCCCGGATCGTAGTCAGCACGACCACGCTGGGCGACCCCGTCCGATTCCTGCCCCGCCAGGCATGTCGACGGTGCGGGCGGGTAGAGCAGCGGGCATGCAGACGTTCCTCCCGTACCCGGACTTTCTGGCGAGCGCCCGGACGCTGGACCAGAAGCGGCTGGGCAAGCAGCGGGTGGAGACGATCCAGGTGCTTCGCGGGTTGACCTGGCCGACGTACGGGTGGCGCAACCACCCCGCGGTGAAGATGTGGGCCGGGTACGAGGAGGCGCTGACCCGTTACGGGCTGGACATGTGCGCGGTGTGGGTCGAGCCGGGCCGGGCCGACACCTGCGCCACCACCATGGCCCTCGACCTCGCCACCGCGTGCGGCGTCGAGACCGTCCGCACCCAGGAAGAGCTGGCCGCCGCCGGCGAGCTGCCACCCTGGCTGGGCCGGGAGGACCTGCACCTCAGTCACCGGTCGTCGCTGGTCCGCAAGGACCCGGCGCACTACCGACCGATCTTCGGCGACGTCCCGGACGACCTGGAGTACGTCTGGCCGGCCTCCGACCGGGAACGTCGTTGCCTCACGCCGCCCCCGTGACCCGTACGCGCGGCTCCACGCGCCGACGCCCGCCAGCGGGCAGACTGGAGACGCGCCCGGGGGCGGGAGGTGGCGATGGGACTGTCGCGAGTGGTCGGCGGGCTTCTCGGCGTACGCCCGCGGCTGGTGGACCCCGGCGGCGGTGGTGCCGACCGTGTCCCGCACCCGGTCCCGGCGGTGGTGGTGGGTGGCGGCATCGCCGGCATGTCCGCAGCGGTGGTGCTCGCCGAACGCGGCGTGGACGTCACCGTGCTGGAGGCCGCGCCGACACTGGGCGGCCGGCTGGCGGCCTGGCCGGAGTCACTGGCCGACGGCGAGCAGCAGGTGGAGCACGGCTTCCACGCGTTCTTCCGGCAGTACTACAACTGGCGGGCGATCCTGCGCCGGATCGACCCCGACCTCGGTTTCCTGCGGCCGGTGCCGGGCTATCCGGTGCTGTCCGCCCGCTGGCCCGCGGAGGAGTTCGGCGACCTGCCGGCCGCGCCGCCGCTGAACCTGCTCACGCTCCTGCTGCGCAGCCCCAGCCTGCGCCTGCGCGACCTGCGGGGAATGGACCGCGACGCCGCGCTGCCGCTGCTCAGCTACGACCCGGTGCGCACGTACGCCGCTCTGGACGACACCACCGCCGACGAGCTGCTCGACTCGCTGCGCCTGCCGGACCGGGCGCGGGCGATGCTCTTCGAGGTCTTCTCGCACTCGTTCTTCAACCACGAGGCGGAGATGTCGGCCGCCGAGATGGTCGCCCAGTTCCACTTCTACCTGCTCGGCAACGGTGAGGGGCTGGCCTTCGACGCGCCCGACGAGGACCACGGGACGGCCATCTGGGGGCCGCTGGCCCGGCACGTCGAGCGGCACGGCGGACGGGTGACGACGGGCGCGACGGCCACCGCGCTGCACCGCCACGGCGACGGCTGGCGGGTGCGCACCGCCGACGGGGGCGAGCACGATGCCCGACACGTCGTGCTCGCGCTCGACCCACCGGCGCTCGCCGCCCTGGTCGGCGCCTCGCCCGACCTGGCGGAGCGCGCGCCCCGGCTGGTGGCGCGGATGCCCGACTTCGGCCGGCCCGGCCCGCCGTACGCGGTGGCCCGCTACTGGTTCGACGGGGACGTACGCCCCGACCGGGCCGTCTTCAGCGGGGTGTCCCGGCAACCCACCCTGGACTCGGTGACGCTCTACCACCGGCTGGAACGCGAACCCCGCAGCTGGGCGGAGCGCACCGGCGGCAGCGTGATCGAGCTGCACGCGTACGCCTGCGAGCCGGGGGTGCCCGCGACGGAGCTGGCCGAGCGGATGCGCGCGGAGCTGGCGACACTGTGGCCGGAGTCGGCCGGCCTGACGGTCCGTGAGCTGCGGGCCCGGGTGGCGGCGCAGGCACCCGCCTTCACACCCGGCGGTCACGCCTGGCGGCCCGGCGTACGCACCGACGCCGACGGCCTCTGGCTGGCCGGTGACGGCATCGCCACGGACTTCCCCAGCGCGCTGATGGAACGCGCGGCGGCGACCGGCATCATCGCGGCCAACCACGTCCTCCGCGCGTGCGGCGGCGCGGCCGAGCCGGTCCGCTCGATCCGGCCACGCGGCCTCCTGGCGAAGCGACGCTGAACCGGCGTGGGCGGGCCCGGGCGACCGCCATCGACCGCGCCTCGATCGAATTCCGTTGCCCGTCTCTCCCCGGCGGACCTACCGTGATGCCGCAAGGTCAACCACCGCTCCGGGAGCCGTCCATGTCGATGTCGCACGTCACTCTCGTGCCGTCGTGGCTGCCCGACGGCGATTGCCGAGCTGAAGGTCCCGGGGACGACCGGCCCGACTGACGCGCGCCCACCCGCGCCGAGCCGCCCCGTCCCAACGCCGGACCGGGCGGCTCTTTCGCTGCCCGGTCCGGCACGTCCGAGCACCCCCGTCCGACCACTGTGGAGGGAGATTCCGGTGGATGCCGTCCTCGTCGTCAACGCCGACCTCGGCCCGTTGCACCGGGTCACCGTCCAGCACGCCATCCGGATGCTCTGCCGCCGGGTCGCCGAGATCCACGAGGCCGAGCCCGACCAGGTGATCGGGGTCTTCCCGATGCCCCGGGTGGTCCGACTCGTCCGGTACGTCGTCACCCGCTGGCGGTTCAGTGCCGGCCCGGCGTGGTCCCGCGCGGGCGTGTTACGGCGCGACGGCCGGTGCTGCGCGTACTGCGACGCGCCGGCCAGCACCATCGACCACATCCTGCCCCGCTCGCGCGGCGGCCGGAACACGTGGCGGAACACCACCGCCGCCTGCTACGCGTGCAATCAGCGCAAGGGCGACCGGACGCCGGCCGAGGCGGGCATGCCGCTGCGCCGCGAGCCGGTCGTTCCGAGCTGGGCCGCGCTGGCCGGGCGGTGACCGGCCGGCCGGCGGGCACAGGGGGTCGCGTCGGGGGTACGCCTCCGGCGCGGCGCCCGCCGGTCACCCGCTCGGCGGTCAGGCGGTCGGCGCTCACCCGCTCGGCGGTCGACGGTCAGGGGGTCGGCGGCGTCCAGGCGAAGCCGGGTGCCCGGCGTTCCCGCACGGCCGTGATCCCCTCCCGGGCCTCGCCCGTCTCCGCGACCTTCCGATGCCACCAGGCGATCCGTGACGGCGCCGCGCGGTCGTCGATGATCTCCTTCGCGGCGGCGACGCTGAGCGGCGAGCGCTGCGCGATCGACGCGGTGATCTCCGCGACCCGAGCCGCGAGCCCTTCCCCGGGCAGCACCTCGTCGGCCAGGCCGATGCGCAGGGCGCGCTCGGCGTCGATCAGCTCGGCCGTGAAGAGCAGGTGTTTCGCGGCGGACGGGCCGACCAGCCGGGCCAGCCGACGGGTGGTCGGCGCGGGATAGACCAGGCCGAGCCGGGCCGGTGGCACGCCGAACCGGGCGTCGTCGGCGGCGATCCGCAGGTCGCAGGCGACGGCGAGTTGGC
Source organism: Micromonospora sp. NPDC049366 (assembly GCF_044466625.1). Taxonomy (NCBI): domain Bacteria; kingdom Bacillati; phylum Actinomycetota; class Actinomycetes; order Micromonosporales; family Micromonosporaceae; genus Micromonospora; species Micromonospora sp. NPDC049366. Next base: position 235,296 of record NZ_JBITMV010000001.1, on the reverse strand, counting down.
AGCCGCCACCCACGCAGGCTCCGCGGACGGCAGCGATGGTCGGCTTGGCGAACCGGGCCAGCCGCTCCTCGGCGGCCACCGCGATGCTTCCGTCGCCCGCCGCCAGCAACTCGTCCAGGTCGGTGAGGTCGGCGCCGGCGCAGAAGGTGTCGCCCGCGCCGGTGAGCACCAGCGCGCGGACCGACGGGTCGGCCTCCACCTCGTCCAGCAGCGGCGGCAACTGCCGCCACATGGCCGGGGTCATCGCGTTGCGGCGTGGCGGGTTGTGGATGACCACGGTCGCCACCGGCCCGCTCACCTCGACGACGAGTTCCGCGTCCGCCATCCTGACCCCTCTCCCGCCCGGTCCGCCGACCCTAACGGCGCAGGCCCGCCGGCTCCGCCGAGGGGTGTGCGACCGGTGCCTCAGAGCCGGTACTCGGGGGGTAGACCGGTGCCACGCAGGGCCGGGGGAAGGTGGGCCACGTCGTTGACCGCGATCAGTGTGGGCGGCGCGCCGGCCCGGTAGCGGATGACGGTCAGACCGGCGTTGTGATGGTTCAGGCCGATCCAGCGTGCGCCGGGCGCGCCCAGCGCATCCCGGATGAACCACGCGATGAGGAACGTGTGGGTGACGATCACGTCGTGCCGGTCACCCTCGTCCGGCGGCGCGGCGAACCGACGTACGGCCGCCGCGGTCAGCCGCGGCCCGTCGACGCGTTCGGCCGCGTCGAAGCCGTCGAGGAACCGGGCGTACGCCGGCGGCAGCCCGGCCGGGTCGGTGTCCTCCGGAAGGTGGTCGCCGACCATGTCCGAGCTCGCCACGGGTACGCCGGGCAACGCCGCCGCGACCAACGCGGCGGTCTCGGCGGCCCGGCGCAGCGGGCCGTGGTGGATCGCGTCGACGGGCACGTCACGCAGCCGCTCACCGAGCAGTACGGCCTGCTGGCGCCCCCGGTCGGAGAGCCCCGTCTCCGGCGGGTCGACACCGGGCGGCGTCTCCGCCGGCCGGTCCTGCTCGCCGTGCCGGGCCAGCCAGAGCAGCCGGGTCGCCATCGTCGTCACCTCGCACCGGGATCGGGAGGCGCGATCATAGTCACGCCTCCCGATCGGTGCGACTGCGGCGTTCCCCAGCCCCCTCAGTCGGCGGGGTCGGCGGCACCCGGCAGGGCCATCCGGAGCAGTTCCTCGGTGGCCGGGCCGGGCGGCGCGCCGGCCGCCACCGCGATCGACACCTGCCAGGTCGGGCCGTCCGGCGCGGCGAGCGTGGCCGAGTGCAGGCCCTTCGCCTGCGCCTTGCGGGTCACCGGGGCCGGCACCAGCGCCACGCCCAACCCCTGGTGGACGAAGTCGAGCAGCGTGTGCACGTCGTTGACCTCGACCGACACCCGGCGCTCGGCGTCGGCGCGGGCGAACGTGAGGTCGTTGACCCGGCGGGCTCCCCAGTCGGTGCTGAAGTCGACGAAGTCCTCCCCGCGCAGCGCCTCGACGTCGACGGTGTCCCGCTCTGCCAGCCGGTGGGCGGGGTGGCAGAGCAGCACCATGTCCTGGGCGGCCACCGGCAGCAGACGTACGCCGTCCGGCGGCGGACCGGGCAGGGCGACGAAGCCCACGTTGAGCCGGCCCTGGCGGATCAGCTCGGTGACCTGGCCGGACCCGGCGTAGCGCAACCGGATCTCCACGCCGGGGTGGGCCCGGCGGAACGAGGCCAGCAGCGGCGGCAGGTCGATCACACCCAGGCACTGCTCCGAGCCGACCGCGAGGCTACCCCGCAGCAGTCCGCGTACGGCGGCCACCGCGTCACGGGCCGCCATGGCGCTGGCCAGCGTCCGGTGGGCCTCGACCAGCAGCGCCCGCCCCGCGTCGGTCAGCTCCACCCGGCGGGTGCTGCGGACGAAGAGTTCGGCGTCCAGGTCCCGCTCCAGCGTCCGGATGGCCGCGGACAGCCCGGACTGGGCCACCCGCATCCGCTCCGCCGCGCGGGTGAAGTGGCGCTCCTCGGCGACCGCCACGAAGTACTCCAGGTGCCGCAACTCCATGATTGAGCAGTCTAGGTGCTGATTCTGAGCGCTTTCTTCTGTTGGACGGTCGGCCGGGGCCGAGCAAGGCTTGGCAACCGGGCCCTGCGAGCGCAGGGCCGGCACACCGGGTCCGGCACGAGCGCGGGACCCGTGACGAGGAGGTCTGTGATGCAGAGCCGCCGCATCGGCGACGTGTCGGTGAGCGCGATCGGTCTGGGCGGCATGCCGATGTCGATCGAGGGCCGACCGGACGAGGAGCGCTCCGTCCGTACGATCCACGCCGCGCTGGACGCCGGCATCAGCCTGATCGACACGGCCGACGCCTACCACCTGCACGCCGACGAGGTCGGACACAACGAGTCGCTGATCGCCCGGGCGCTGGCCACCTACGCCGGTGACACGTCGGATGTGCTGGTCGCCACCAAGGGCGGGCACCTGCGGCCCGGCGACGGCAGCTGGACGATCAACGGCTCGCCCGAGTACATCCGGCAGGCGTGCGAGGCGTCCCTGAAGCGCCTCGGCGTGGAGGCCATCGGCCTCTACCAGCACCACCGCCCCGACCCGAGGGTCCCGTACGCCGACTCCGTCGGCGCCGTCCGTGACCTGCTCGACGCCGGCAAGATCCGGATGGCCGGCATCTCCAACGCCAACCCGGAGCAGATCCGGCAGGCCCAGGAGATCCTCGGCGGCCGGCTGGTCTCGGTGCAGAACCAGTACTCGCCGGCCTTCCGCTCGTCCGAGCCGGAGCTGGAGCTCTGCGACGAGCTGGGCATCGCCTTCCTGCCGTGGTCGCCGCTGGGCGGCATCGGCCGCGCCGACCAGTTGGGCGGCCACGCCGCCGCCTTCGCCGCGGTCGCCGAACGGCACGGCGTCAGCCCGCAGCGGGTCTGCCTCGCCTGGCACCTGGCCAAGTCCCCGGTGGTGATCCCGATCCCCGGCGCCAGCCGACCGGAGACGATCATCGACTCGGCCCAGGCCGCCGAGCTCGTCCTCAGCGACGAGGAGCTGGCCAGCCTCGGCTGATCAGCCCGGTCCGACGCGCATGTCCGCCGGTGGCGGCGGGTACCCGCCGCCACCGGCCACGTCCACCCGAGGAGTCCCGTGACCACCAGCTACGTCGCCGATCCCGACCGGTACCGCACGATGGAGTACCGCCGGACCGGCCGCAGCGGCCTGAAACTGCCCGCCGTCTCGCTCGGCCTGTGGCACAACTTCGGCGGCGACCGCCCGTTCGAGACCCAGCGCGCCATCATCCGGCGGGCCTTCGACCTGGGCATCACCCACTTCGACCTCGCCAACAACTACGGCCCGCCCTACGGCTCCGCCGAGGAGAACTTCGGCCGGATCCTCGCCACCGACCTGCGGTCCCACCGTGACGAGCTGATCATCTCCACGAAGGCCGGCTGGGACATGTGGCCCGGCCCGTACGGCTTCGGCGGCTCCCGCAAGTACCTGACCGCGTCGCTGGACCAGTCGCTGCGGCGGATGGGCCTGGACTACGTCGACATCTTCTACTCGCACCGCTTCGACCCGGACACCCCGCTCGAAGAGACCATGGGCGCCCTGGACGCCGCCGTCCGCGCCGGCAAGGCGCAGTACGTCGGCATCTCGTCCTACTCGCCGGAGCGGACGGCCCAGGCCGCCGCCATCCTCCGCGACCTCGGTACGCCGCTGCTGATCCACCAGCCGTCCTACTCGATGTTGAACCGCTGGATCGAGGGCGGCCTGCTGGACGTGCTGGAGCGTGAGGGTGTCGGGTGCATCGGCTTCTCCCCACTCGCGCAGGGCATGCTGACCGACCGCTACCTGGGCGGCGTACCGGAGGGGTCGCGCGCCACGGCCGGAAGCTCGTTGACGCCCGAGTGGCTGACCGAGGAGAACCAGACCAAGATCCGCGCGTTGAACGAGATCGCCGCGCGGCGTGGCCAGAGCCTCGCCCAACTGGCCATCGCCTGGGTGCTGCGGGACCCGCGGATGACCTCGACGGTGCTCGGCGCCAGCAGCGTCGCCCAACTGGAGGCGAACGTCGCGGCCCTGGGGAACACCGCGTTCACCGACGAGGAGCTCACCGAGATCGACCGGTACGCCACCGAGTCCGGCATCGACCTCTGGGCGGTGTCCAGCACGGCGTGACGTCGGGAGCGGCTGCCCGGCGAGGCGGCCCCCGCTGACGACAGGCGGGCCGGGTCGCCGGGTCAGATCTCGGTGACCAGGCCCGCCTGCCGGTTCGCCTCCTCCTGCGGCACACCGCAGCCCTGCAGGACCTCGGTGACGATGACCCGCAGCTTGGAGACCACGACCTCCATCGCGAAGTCGACCCCCGCGTCGCAGGCCTCGTCCAGCTCACGGGCGGCTCGGAGCAGCAGGGACCGGCTGTGTTCCGGCTCCTTCCCGACGAGGAACTCGCGGTGCAGGCACCGGATCGCCTCGCCGAGGTGTTCGATCGACGCGGGCAGGCTGGGCGGCACCCGCTCACCGGCGCGGATCGCCGACACCGACCAGTGCGCCATCTCGCGACTGTTCGTGTAGGCCCGGTCCAGGTGCGCGGCGGTCTGCTCGTACCGGCGCATGATGCCCAGCCGGCGCCGACGCCACGGCGACAGCACCGCCACCTCCCGCGCCGCGCCGATCAGGCCGAGGGTGCCCTGTTCCTGCGGCTCCAGATCACACAGCCGGCCCAGGGCGTCATCGGCCTGCCGGGCGTCGCGGTCGGTCAGCGCCCGGGCACATCCGCTCAACCCGTCGGCCAGCTCGCGCAGCGTGGGACCGGCGGTGCGGTGGACCGTCCGCACCGGGTTGAGCGGCAGGATCAGCAACACCACGACGAGCGCCACCCCGGCGCCGACGAGCGCGTTCGCCGTACGCGGCACCGCCAGGTCCGGCGCCTTCGCGGAGACCGTACCCAGCAGCACGGCCGTGCTGCCGGCCTGCGTCATCACCGCGCCGGAACCCCGGACCAGGACCGCCGCCATGATGGCCAGCGTCACGACCAGCCCGGTCTGCACCGGGCCCACGCCGATCACCTCGACGATCCCGTTGCCGGCGAGCGCCCCGACGATCACCCCGGCGATGAGCTCCAACGTCCGGCGGACCCGGTTGCCGACGGCCGCCGCGATCGTGCCCACCGCCGCGGCGGGCGCGAACATCGGCTGCGGGTTGTGCAGCACCCCGCTCGCGACGAACCACGCCAGGCCGGCGGCCACGCCCGCCTGGGCCGCCACGATGAGGTACGTGCGGAGCCGCTCGACGACGTCGTGGCCCTCCCGCCGCACGCTGCCCCGCGGCACACCTCGAAGGCCGCGCACCCTCACCTCCGACAACGCGCCCGTCCCCGAATGCCATCGTCGTACGCGTGGAGGGTCACCTGCGCGAGATCCGCGTTCTGTCACGCCACCGGTTCGTCGTTTCCCCGGGTGGCCGTGGCCGGGTGCCGGGCGATGTCACCGGCCGGCCCCGACGGCGGCCGGCGGGGTCAGCTAACCGACCGCGCGGAGGACACGGTCAGACTGGCGGCGCAGCCGCTCCATGCACCGCGCCGTCGCGTCGTCGGCGGGCAGGAGCACGACCAACTCCTGGGCGTCCGTGCTCGGCAGCTCGAGCTTCTCCCGGTGCCAACGGAGCTCGTTCCAGACGGGGTGGTGAAGCCTGAGGGGGACGAGCGGCGGAGGCAGATGGCGGTTGAGCCGGCGGGTGAACTCCACTCCGGCCACGGGGGCGAGTTCCGCCCGGAACCACTCGGAGGTCTCCGCCGACGGCCCGAGCCACAGCTCAAAGACCCGTTCATCGGCCACCTGGTCCCAGTCGGGGAAGATCATCCGGGCACGCGGGTCGGTGAACACGTAGCGTGTCAGGTTGGGCGTGGGGCCCTCGATCAGCCCGGTGTCCCGCATCAGCAGCTCGAACTCGCTCGTGTGGGCGAGCACGTCTCCGAGGCGGTTGGTGACGAAGGCGACGCCGGGCTCGAGGAGGCGGAGGATCTCCACCACGGCGGGACGGACGTGGCGGCTCGGCGGCACCGGTTGCGCACGTCCCGGGCACCCACCGGCCGTGATCTTGGCCAGGTAGCGCAGGTGGCCGCGCTCGGCGGCGTCGAGGTCCAGGGCATCCGCGAATGCCTTGATCACAGCAGGCGACGGGTTGCGGTCCCGCCCCTGCTCGATGCGGGTGAGGTACTCGACGCTTATCCCGGCGCGCGTGGCGAGGTCCGAGCGCCGCAGGCCCGGCGACCGGCGGCGGCTGCGACCTGGCAGCCCCAACGAATCCGGCTGGGTGGTGTCGCGCTTCGCTCGGATGAAGTCGCCCAGCGGCGTGCCCATGGTCGAAGTCTAGGTCGGGCTTCCCGGCACCCCGGCCCACCAGGGTGGCCCTACCAGGGCCAGCCTGAACCCGGCCTGGTTGCCGCCGCCGGAACCACCGACCGTGGAGTGCATGAACGACACGCACAAGTTGGTCATCATCGTCGGCAGCGTCCGCGAGGGCCGTTTCGGGCCGGTCGTCGCGTCCTGGGTCGCCGACCGGGCGCGCGAGCACGGCGGTTTCGACATCGACATCGTCGACCTCGCGGACGCCGACATCCCGCTGGCGCTGCCGGAGGTCTCACCGGTGCTCGCCGGTGACTCGTACCCCCGGCCCGAGGCAATGGCGTCCCTGACGTCGCATCTGGAAGAGGCGGACGCGTTCGTCGTCGTCACGCCGGAGTACAACCACAGCTATCCCGCGTCCCTGAAGGCCGCCATCGACTGGCACTTCTCCCAGTGGAAGGCCAAGCCCGTCGCCTTCGTCAGCTACGGCGGCGCCGCCGGTGGCCGCCACGCCGTCCTGCACCTGGAGAACGTGTTCACCGAACTGCACGCCGTCACCATTCGTGACGGACTGGCGTTCCCGTATTACTACCGGTCCTGGGAGGACGGGAGGCCGCAGGACCAGGAGGCTCCCGGCTACGCCAAGGCCATGCTGGATCAGCTCGCCTGGTGGGCAGCCGCCCTGCGTGCGGCACGGGAGTCGATCCCCTACCCGGCCTGACGGCCCGAGGCGAACGCCGCCGACGTCGCCTGGTGGAAATTGGAGCCCCCGGCCGGGATCGAACCGGCGACATCTCGCTTACAAGGCGAGTGCTCTGGCCAGCTGAGCTACAGGGGCGCGTGTTTCGTGGCCAGCATAGCGACTGACGTCGGGATTTCCCGCGTCGCAGGGCTCCCGAGCACGGGAAACGTCAACATCCCGACGTTCCGCGCGTCCGGTCGCACGGATACCGCGGCCGATTGCTGTCCGCCCGTGCCCGGTTGACCGGAATGTGTATGCCGTGGGCCGAACCCGAGATCGCCACGCCTTGGCAGCACTGCAAATCCCGTTTACCGTGCAGTGACACGGACGTCGTGTCCGGCCGCCCCCGCGGCCGGCCCCGCCGCCCGTTGGCCGGCGCGACGCGCGCCGGTCGCTCCTTCACTCGGATCGTCCGGCACGTTCCTGCCGGTGAAAGGAAGCGCGCCATCATGGCCACGGTCACTTATGCGAAGGCGTCCCGGATCTACCCGGGCACCGAGCGCCCCGCCGTCAACCAGCTGGACCTCGAGATCGGCGACGGCGAGTTCCTGGTCCTGGTCGGCCCCTCCGGTTGCGGTAAGTCCACCAGCCTGCGCATGCTCGCCGGCCTGGAGGACGTCGACCAGGGTTCGATCTACATCGACCAGCGCGACGTCACCCACCTCCCCCCGAAGGCCCGCGACATCGCGATGGTCTTCCAGAACTACGCCCTCTACCCGCACATGACGGTCTACGAGAACATGGCGTTCGCGCTCAAGCTCCGCAAGACCTCCAAGTCGGAGATCGACCGGCGGGTCAAGGAGGCGGCCGGGCTGCTCCAGCTGGAGGAGTTCCTCAACCGCAAGCCGAAGGCGCTCTCCGGTGGTCAGCGCCAGCGTGTGGCGATGGGCCGGGCGATCGTCCGCGAGCCGCAGGTCTTCCTCATGGACGAGCCGCTGTCGAACCTCGACGCCAAGCTGCGGGTGCAGACCCGTACGCAGATCGCGTCGCTGCAGGCCAAGCTCGGCGTCACCACCGTCTACGTCACCCACGACCAGGTCGAGGCCATGACCATGGGTCACCGGGTCGCCGTGCTCCTCGACGGTGAGCTCCAGCAGGTCGACACCCCGCGGGCGCTCTACGACACCCCGGCCAACGTCTTCGTCGCCGGCTTCATGGGCTCGCCGGCCATGAACATCAAGACGGTGCCGCTGAACGAGAAGGGCGCCGAGTTCGCCGAGCTGCTGGTGCCGCTGACCCGTGAGCAGGTCGAGGCGGCCAAGGCCGAGGGCGGCGACGGCAAGGTCACCGTCGGCTTCCGTCCGGAGGACTGCGACCTGGTCAGCCCGACCGAGGGTGGTATGCCGGTCGTGGTCGAGCTGGTCGAGGACCTGGGCTCCGACGCCAACGTCTACGGCCACGCCGCGCTGGGCGGCAACTCGGAGCGGTTCGTGGTCCGGACCGACCGGCGCAGCATGCCGAACATGGGCGACACCGTGTTCGTCAAGCCGCGCACCGGCCGCAGCCACGTCTTCCACGCCGCCACCGGCAAGCGCATCTGACGTACGCGAAAAAGGGGCGGCCCGCCATCCGGCGGGCCGCCCCTTTCGTCTGTGCGGAGTCGGCTGCTCAGCCCTCGACGGACCGGCGGCGGGCCACCTCGGCCAGGGTGACCGCGGCGGCGACACTGGCGTTGAGTGACTCGACCTCGGAGATCATCGGGATGCTCACGGTCAGGTCGCAGGTCTCCCCGACCAGCCGGGACAGCCCACGACCCTCCGAGCCGACCACCACGACCAGCGGGCCGACGGCGGCCTCCAGGTCGTAGAGGTCGGTCTCGCCGTCGGCGTCCAGGCCCACGACCATGAAGCCGGCGTCGCGGGCGGCCTTGAGCGACCGGGTCAGGTTGGTGACCTGGGCGACCGGGACGCGGGCGGCCGCGCCGGCGCTGGTCCGCCAGGCGGTCGCGGTGATCCCGGCGGCCCGCCGCTCCGGTACGAAGACGCCCTGCGCGCCGAACGCGGCGGCCGACCGGATGACCGCGCCGAGGTTGCGCGGATCGGTGACCCCGTCCAGCGCCACCAGCAGCGGGGCGGGCTGCTCCACCGCGGCGGCGAGCATGTCCTCGAACGGCTGGTACGCGAACGGCGGCACCTGCAGGCCGACGCCCTGGTGCAGCACCCCACCGGTCATCCGGTCCAGCTCGGCACGGCTGATCTCCAGGATCGCGATGCCCCGGTCGGCGGCCGTCCGGACGATCTCGTTGATGCGGTCGTCGATGTCGATGCCCTGGGCGGTGTAGAGCGCGGTCGCCGGCACACCGGCGCGCAGCGACTCCACCACCGGGTTGCGGCCCACCAGCAGCTCCGGCGCGTCCCGCGACGGGTTCGACTTGCGGCCCGGCGCGACCCGCGGGCCCGTCCGGCCGGCCGGCTTGCCGCCACCGCGGCCGGCCGCGGCGCGACCGCCCGCCGTGGCCCGACCGCCGCCCTTGCCCCAGGTGGTGTCCTTGGTGCCCGGCTGGCCGATCTTCGGGGCACGCCCCTCCTCGGCCGCCGCGCGGCGCTCCTTCTCCTGCTTCCAGGCGGTGCGCTGCGGCAGCTTCTCGGTGCCCGAGTACGCCTTGTGCCAGGGCCGCTCGTCGGCCGGGAGGGTCTTCCCCCGCCCGGCGAGGGCGTCCCGGCCCTTGCCGCCGGAGCCCTTCGGGGCGCCCGCCTTCGGCGTCAGCCGTCGGCCACGGCGCTGCGAGTTGCCGGCCATCAGTCCTGCTCTCCAATAGTCCAACGGGGGCCCTGGGGGGTGTCCTCGACCACCACGCCGGCCTGCTTGAGCTGGTCCCGTACGGCGTCCGCAGCGGCCCAGTCCTTACGGGTGCGGGCCTGCGCGCGCTGTTCCAGGGCCAGGGCGATGAGCGAGTCCACCACGCCGCGCAGGTCGTCCACCCGGCCGCCACCGGTCCACACCGGGTCGAGGGGGTCGACACCGAGGATATCCAGCATCGCGCGGACAGCGGCCAGGGCGGTGCGGACCGTCACATCGTCGCCGCCGGTCAGCGCGGTGTTGCCGTCCCGCACGACCTCGTGCAGCACGGCCAGCGCGGCGGACGTGTTGAGGTCGTCCTCCATCGCGGCGACGAACCCCGCCGGCAGCTCACCGAACTGCCCGGCACCGACCCGTTCCACGGCCCGCTGCACGAACCCCTCGATCCGGCGGTAGGCGATCGCCGCCTCGCGGAGCGCGTCCTCGGAGTAGTCGATGCGGGACCGGTAGTGCGCGGCCGCGTAGTAGTAGCGCAGCTCCACCGGGCGCACCCCGAGCGAGTCGACGTACGCCAGGTCCAGGGTGTTGCCCAGCGACTTGCCCATCTTGGCGCCGCCGATGCTGAGCAGCCCGTGGTGCACCCAGTAGCGGGCGAACGGCAGGCCGGCGGCCTGCGACTGGGCGATCTCGTTCTCGTGGTGCGGGAAGGTCAGGTCGAGCCCGCCGCCGTGGATGTCGAACTCGGGGCCCAGGTAGCGCCAGCACATCGCCGAGCACTCGATGTGCCAGCCCGGCCGGCCCCGCCCCCACGGCGACGGCCAGTAGGCGTCGGACGGCTCGTCGGGCTTGGCGCCCTTCCAGAGCGCGAAGTCGCGCGGGTCGCGCTTGCCCCGGTCCGGTGCGTCACCGGCGGACTGCATGTCCTCCGGGGACTGGTTCGACAACGACCCGTACGCGGGCCAGGAGGCCACGTCGAAGTAGACGTCGCCGGAGCCGTCGAGGGCCGGGTAGGCGTGCCCGTCGGCGATCAGCTTGCCGATCAGCTCGTGCATCTCCGGGATGTGCCCGGTGGCCCGCGGCTCGTACGTCGGCGGCAGCACGTTGAGCGCGCGGTAGGCCGAGGCCAGGATCTGCTCGTTGGCGTACGCGATCGACCAGTACGGCCGCCCCTGCTCGTTCGCCTTGACCAGGATCTTGTCGTCGATGTCGGTCAGGTTGCGGATGAAGGTGACCTGGTAGCCGGTGGCCAGCAGCCAGCGACGCAGGATGTCATAGTTGACGCCGGACCGAAGATGGCCGATGTGCGGCGGCGCCTGAAGGGTGAGACCACACAGGTAGACCCCCACCTTGCCGGTTTCCCGCGGGACGAAGTCCCGCACCGATCGGGTGGCGGTGTCATACAGGCGTAGCGTCACCGTACAAGGGTAGCCGTCCGCGCTTTTCCGGGGCGGCCGGTGTCACGTCGTACGCTGCCTGTCATGGATACGGCGGCACGCCCCGGCGGCGGCCCGGCACCCCGTGCCGGCGGCGACCCGACGGGCCGGCAGGGCCCCGGCGCGACGACCGGGGCGGGTCGGGCCGACGGGGTGGCTCATCGAGCCCGCGGCGAGGCTCGGCCGAGCCGACGTACGCCCCACGGCTCGGCCGAGGTGACGACCCACGGTGATGGTGTCGCCGGGATCGACGCGGTCGAGGGCGCCGGTCGGGCCGGTGAGACGGCGCAGACCCTGGACCGCGGGTTACGCCTGCTGCACCTGGTCGCGGACGAGCCCGGCGGGCTGACCGTCACCGAGGCCGCCAACCGGCTCGGCATCGGCCGAGCCGCCGTCTACCGACTGGCCGGTCCGCTCACCGCGCACGGGATGCTCCGCCGCGACGAGAACGGCAGACTCCGGCTCGGCGCGGGTGTGCTGCACCTGGCCCGGCGGGCCCAGCCGCTGCTCGCGGAGGGAGCCCTGCCCGCACTGCGCCGACTCGCCGAGCAGGCCGGCGCCACCGCGCACCTCACCGTCGTGGAGGGCGCCGAGGGGGTCGCGCTGGTGGTGGTGGAACCGACCTGGACGTCGTTCCACGTGGCGTACCGGACGGGCGCGCGGCACCCGCTGCACCGGGGGGCCGCCGGCCGGGCCATCCTGGCCGGCCGGGAGGGCTTCGCCGACCCGGTGAGCAGCAGCGGGGAGTTGCAGGCCGGGGCGTACGGGGTGGCGGCACCGGTGCTCGGCGTACCCGGGCTGGAGGCGAGCGTCGGCGTGGTCGCCCTCGCCCCGCTGGACGTGGGGACGGTCGGCGCCCAGGTCCGCGTGGCCGCCATCGACATCGCCGCCGCCCTGGGCTGACCGCCCGGGAACGCGCGGCCGGCCGATCGGCGCACCGTCCGTCCGGCTTGATCAACTTCAGCTGGGCCATGTGCTGTGGTCCCCGAGCCGTGCACGCCGCCGTGCGGGCCCCCTGCGGTCGATCACGCATACCACGGCTCCGGCGGGTCGTTCGGGTTGTCCACAGGACGATCCGAGCCGGGGTAGGCCGCTGTCCACAGGGGTGTCGGGGGCCGCCCGGCCGCCCGCACGCTGGTGGACATGCCACCCCAACCGCACCGACCGGCAACCCTCGCCTGGCAGGTCTTCCGAGGGTCGGACGCCGTCCGGCGAGGGCTTCTCACCCGGCACCAACTCCGCGGCGCCTCCTGGATCCGCCTGCTCCACGACGTCTACGCGGACGCCCGCCTCGACCGTGACCACCGGCTCACCTGCCAGGCCGCGCTGCTGAGACTGCCGCCGACGGCGGTCATCGCCGGCCCGTCCGCCGCCTACCTGCACGGCGTCGAGCACGCGGCGTCCTTCACCGACGAGGTGCACGTCCTCGTGCCGAGAGAGGGCCGGGTCGGCTCTCACACCGGCATCCGGGTTCATTCGGCCGACCCCGTGGAAGCCGGCCCGGCACCCGTCCCCATCGGAGCCAGCCCGGCATCCGCAACCGTCGGAGCCGGATTGAGACCCGTCCCGGTCGGACTCGGCCGGAGACCGGTTCCCGGCCGAGCCGCCGCGACCGCCACCCCGGACACGACCACTGCCACCGTCAGTCCGACCGCTGCCACCATCAGCCCGACCACCGCCAGCCCTAACCCGACCACGGCCTCCGTCGGCCCGACCGCCGCCCGCGCGGCTTCCGGTGCGTCCGGCCGTGGTGGCAGGTCGACGGTCATCCGGCCGGCGTCCGGGGCCGGATGTCGAGCCGGGGGCGGAGGCCCGATACCGACGTCGGATCCGGCCCGGGCGGCCTGGGAGACCGCTGTCTGGCTGGAGCCGGTCCGGGCCGTCGGCATCGTCGACACGTTGTTGAGGGAAGGCCTGACCAGCAGAGATGCTCTCGCGGTGGTCGCCGACGAGCACGCCGATCGGTCCGGCGGGCGACGGGCACGGTGGGTCTTCGACCTCGCCGATCCCGGTGCGCAGTCACCGCCCGAGTCCCACCTGCGGGTGCGGCTGGTGCTGGCCGGGCTGCCCCGGCCGGTGGCCCAACACCCGGTGCGGTTGCCGGGCGGGCTCATCCTGCATCCCGACCTGGCCTGGCCGGATTACCGGGTTGCGGTGGAGTACGACGGGCAGTGGCACGCCGACGCCGAGCAGTTGCACCGCGACCGGTACCGGCTCAACCAGCTGGTTGCCGCCGGCTGGCTCGTGTTGCACGTGACAAGCCGTCGTCTCCACCGGGACTTCCTCGGTGTGGCGAGGGAGGTCAGGTCCGCGCTGTTCGCACGCGGCTGGCGGCATCCATGATCGACACCGGTTCCGCGATATGGCGGTATCCACGGCACCTCGATACCGCCGGATCACCGACATCGAGTGGACCACGGCGCGGGGCCCGGTCGAACGGGTCGACCGGGCCCGGCAGAGAGGTGCGTTACGGGCGGGCGTTGGGCTTGAGCGGGGTCTTCACAGCCGCGTACGCGTCCACGATCCCGTAGCCGTAGAAGCCGTTGAAGTTGAGACCGCCGGCGCAGTACGCGTCGAACGTCTCGTCCCGGCCCTCGTTGCGGTACTGCTGGAGCCGCGGCTCCGGGCAGGCGTGCTCGGCGGCGGTCCGGTAGAGGTGCTGTTCGACCAGGTCGGGCGACATGCCGAAGCCGCCACGGCGCTCGGCCTTGCCGTACTTGCTGACGATCAGCGCGGCGACGCCGGCGGCGTGTGGGGACGCCATCGAGGTGCCCTGGAGGTACGTGTAGTAGCCGCACTCACCGTTGCGCTCGCACTGCTTGAAGACCGACTCCTCGAAGCCGGCGACGATGTTGCCGTCGGCGTCGACCGAGCCCTCCTCCTGGAGCACCTTCTTCGGGTACGTGGAGAGGATCATGTTGGCGTCGGTGCGGAACGTGTCGGTGCCGAAGCCGTCCCGGTACCAGCCACCGGGGGCGGCGATGGAGATCTGCTCGGTGCCGTAGTTGGAGTAGTCGGCCTTCTTGCCGGACGGGCCGACCGAGGACACGGCGATGACGTTCGGGCCCTCGGTGGGCAGGTTCCAGCAGCTCTCGTTGTCGATGGGCCGCGGGTACGGGGTCGCGCCGTAGTCCGGGCTGGTGACGTCGGTCCGGGGGCTGCCGAGGTCGTCGTTCTCGTTGCCGAGCGCGGCGACCAGCGTGACGCCCCGGTCGTGGGCGTAGGTCAGCGCCCGCTTGACCGCCTTGATGATGGCCCGCTGCTCGGCCTGGGCCTCCGGCGAGTCGGCCGGGTTGGCGGTGCAGTTGTAGAGCCACGGGTCGACGTAGAACGACATGTTGACCACGTCGAGGCCGGCCTTGCCGGCGTAGAGCAGGGCGTTGACGACCGGGTCGAGGAAGAAGTACCCGGAGTCCTGGCCGCCCTTCAGCTCGACCAGCGTGACGTTCGGGGCGACGCCGGAGAGGCCGAAGCCGTTGGCGGCGGCGCCGATGGTGCCGGCGACGTGCGTGCCGTGGCCGCCGTCGTCGGTGCCGACCGGGTCGAGGCAGCTGGGCACCTCGCACGGGCCGTCGACGTCGACGATGTCCCGGGCGAAGTTGCGCGACAGCGACCAGCTGAAGTTGGGGGCGATGTCGGGGTTGCTGGCGTCGACACCGGTGTCCAGGACGCCGACGGTCACCCGGCGGTCGCCCGGCTCGACCTTGCGGGCGTCGTCGGCGCGGATCATGTCCAGGCCCCAGAGCCGGTCGTCCAGCGGGTCGAGCTTCTTGCCCCGCGGCTTGGCGGCGGCCTTCTTGGCGGCCGTGGCCAGCAGGTGCTCCTGCTCGACCCGGTCGAGCTTGGGCTTGCGGCCGATGGCCTTCTGCTCGGCGGCGCCGACCAGGGCGGTCGCGGCGGTCGCCTTCGCGGCGAAGTCGGCCCGGTCACTGGTCACCTGGAACATGCCGACCTCGTCGGTCCGGGAGACCACGGTGCCGCCTGCGGCGCGGATGGCGGCGATGGCCGAGTCCGCGGCGACGCCGTCCTCCGCGACCACGGTGAAGGTCCGGGAGCTGGTCGGAGCGGCGCCGGCGGGCACCTCCAGCCCGGTCACCGTGAGTGCCAGGGCTGCCGCGGTGGCGACGGCACCGGCGGTGAAGCGTTTGCTCACCACATCGAGTCCTTCCGTTGCGGAACGTGCCAGCCATCACATCGCACCTACGGGAATTCCGCCACCCGAGAATCCCAAGCGAAGAAGTGCCGGCCATCACAGCGATGGGCGCGTATTTCTTTCGGGCGACCACGGTGATCGCCGGGAAATCTCTCCGTCATTCGGAGAGGCGCGCCAACACGGAGGGCAGGTCGGCAGGCCGTTCTCGTGCGCGTACACCTCGAAGGCGAACTCGCCGGCGAGCCCGCAGCGTTCGGCGCGGCTGTTGCCGTTGGTGGCGTAGCCCAGCGTCCACCGCTCCCGCAGCGTCGGCAGGACCGGCAGCACGTCGGCGAAGGGTCGGGTCAGCGCGAACCGCCGGGCGAAGAAGAGCGCCGCGAGATCGTCCAGGGCGCATCTCCTCAGGTACGGCCACCAGCCCGCCGGTCACCGCCGGGCGCAGGTCGAGCAGGGTCTCGTCGGCGTCGAAGACGACGGTGGTCAGCACGCCGACCAGGACCTACCGCTCGCCGGCGAGGGCGGGCTCCGGGGTGGCGTCGACCGGTGGCCGCGAGCCGCGCAGCTCGTCGACGCGCACCAGCGCGACACCGGCGATGATCAGCGCACCGCCGAGCAGCTGCACGACGGTCGGCAGCTCCCCCAGCACCAGCCAGGCGATCAGGACCGCGAACATCACCTCGGTCAGCCCCACGAAGGACGACAGGCGTGGGCCGAGGATCCGCGCTCCGGCGATCCCGGTCAGGTATGCGACGACGGCCGCGACCAGCGACAGCCCGGCGATCGGGACCAGCCAGCTGGTGTGCTGCCCGGCGAATTCGACCGCGCCGAAGGTGGCGTTCAGGGGCAGCACCCCGACCAGCCCGAGCGCGGCCAGCGCGGCGGCGCCGACGGCCATCCCGCCGCTGGCCAGCACCACGGACGGCAGTTCGGCGTCGACCCGGCCGGCGAGCACGAAGTAGCCGGCCAGGCCGACCGCGGCGCCGAGGCCCCAGAGCAGGCCCAGCGGGTCGAGCCGCCCGGCGCCGGTGAGGTCGAGGACGAACACCAGCCCGGCGAGGGCGGCGGCGGAGCCGGCCACGGTCAGTCGCCGGGGGCGCTGCCCGTGGACCAGCCACGTCCAGGCCACGACGAGAATGATGCCGAGGTACTCCAGCAGCAGCGCGACACCGACCGGGAGGTAGCGGACGGCGTTGAAGAAGCAGACCTGGGCGAGCGCCACGCCCAGCAGGCCGAAGACCCCGATGGTGCCCAGGTTGCGTCGCAGCACGTGCCACCGGCCGCGCAGCGAGAGCACCGCCGGCACCGCCACCACGAGGGCGGCGATCCCGACCCGGGCGATCACCGCCGACGGGGCCGACCACCCGCCCTCGATCAGTGAGCGGGCGAAGGTGCCGGAGGTGGCGAACGTGACCGCCGAGAGCAGGGCAAGACCGAGGCCGACGCCGACGGCGGGGGGTTGCTGCATCGGGCGCTCCTTGGCACGACGGGGTGGTAATGGGCAAACTATGGCTATACCGATGACGCTATGCGGCCACCCCGACAGGAGTCAAGTTGCTTTTCGCTCATGACACTGAGTGCTCGCTCATCGCCACAGCCGCCCTGGTCAACACCGGTGGCAGCGACGGCGAAGGGCTGCCGGACGTCGCGGCCCTCGACGAGTACTACGTCACACACGCCTACAGCGGCCGCCACGAGCACACCCAGGCCGAACTGGAGGCCGTACGCGCGCTCCGGCCCCGACTGCGCCGCATCTGGGACGTGGACGTCGACGAGGTGGTCGTCATCGTCAACGGCCTGCTGCGGGAGAACGACGCCCTGCCCCAGCTGATCACGCACGACGACGAGCCGTACCACTTCCACGCCGTGCCCCGGGACGCCCCGCTGGCCACCCGGATCGCGGTCGAGGCGGCGATGGCGGTCGCCGACCTCGTACGCGGTGGAGAGCTGAGCCGCCTGCGGATCTGCGACCACCCCGACTGCGACAACGTGCTGGTCGACCTGTCCCGCAACCGGTCCCGCCGGTTCTGTGAGGCGGGCTGCGGCAACCGGGCCGCCGTCAGCGCGTACCGGGCCCGCAAGGCAGCCGCCCAGCGGTGACCCCAGCGGGCCTGGGAGGGCGAGGTCAGGGGTGGGTCATGCGCAGGAGGTCCAGCGCCTCGTCCAGTTGGGTCTCGGAGAGCTTGCCGCTGTCCACGTGGCCCCGGGCGATGACCACCTCCCGGATCGACGTCTGCTTGGCCAGCGCCTCCTTGGCGATCGAGGCGGCCTCGTCGTAGCCCACGTAGCGGTTGAGCGGCGTGACGATCGACGGCGAGCCCTCGGCGTACGCCAGGCAGACCTCGGCATCCGCGACCAGGCCGACCACCAGGCGGTCCGCGAACAGTCGGCTGGACGCGGCCAGCAGCCGGATGGACTCCAGGATGTTGCGGCCCATCACCGGGAGCATGACGTTCAGCTCGAAGTCGCCCTGCGAGCCGGCGAAGGCGACCGTCGCGTCGTTGCCGATCACCTGCGCGCAGACCTGCCGCATGGCCTCGGCGACGACCGGGTTCACCTTGCCCGGCATGATCGACGAGCCGGGCTGGAGGTCGGGGATACGCAGCTCCCGCAGGCCCGCCCGAGGTCCGGACCCCATCCAGCGTACGTCGTTGGCGATCTTGTAAAGGCCGACCGCGATGGTGCGCAGCTGCCCGGACGCCTCGACCAGCGCGTCCCGCGCGCCCTGCGCCTCGAAGTGGTTGCGCGCCTCGGTCAGCGGCAGGCCGGTCGACTCACGCAGCTTCGCGATCACGGCCGCGGCGAAACCGAGCGGGGTGTTGATGCCGGTGCCCACCGCCGTGCCGCCCAGCGGCAGCTCCGCCAGTCGGGGCAGCACCCCCTCCAGGCGCTCGATCCCGTAACGGACCTGCGCGGCGTACCCGCCGAACTCCTGGCCCAGGGTCACCGGGGTGGCGTCCATCAGGTGCGTACGGCCCGCCTTGACCACGGTCTCGAACTCCGCGGCCTTGCCCTCCAACGCCTCGGCCAGGTGGGCGAGCGCCGGCAGCAGGTCCTGCGCGACGGCCTGGGTGGCGGCCAGGTGGATCGAGGACGGGAAGACGTCATTGCTGGACTGCGAGGCGTTGACGTCGTCGTTCGGGTGGACGTCCCGGCCCAGCTCCCGACCGGCCAGGGTGGCGATCACCTCGTTGGTGTTCATGTTGGAGGAGGTGCCGGAGCCGGTCTGGAAGACATCGATCGGGAACTGGTCGTCGTAGCCCCCGTCGGCCACGTGGGCCGCCGCCGCGGTGATCGCCGCGGCCACGTTCGCGTCGATCACACCCAGCTCACCGTTGACCTCGGCCGCCGCGCCCTTGATCTGGGCCAGCGCCCGGATCTGGGCGGGCTCGATGCCCCGACCCGAGATCGGGAAGTTCTGCACCGCGCGCTGCGTCTGCGCCCGCCACAGCGCCTCGGCGGGCACCTCCACCTCGCCCATCGAGTCGCGTTCGATCCGGTAACCCGTCGCCTCTGGAGTCGTCACGCGTACCATCCTGCCGCGCCGCGCCGGGGCGTGCAGATGATCGCGCACACACCCGTCAGCCCAGCTCGGCGAGGAGCCGCTCGACCTCGTGCCGCTCCGGCGCCTCGGCCTGGCGGAACAACGCCAGCGCCCGGGTCCAATGGGTACGCGCGGCGGCCGGATCCGACGGGCGCAGGCAGCGGGCGATGCCGTCGAGCGCCCGGCCCTGCTCGTAGCGGGCGTTCAACCGGGTGGCGTCGGCCAGCACCCGCCGGTGCAGGTCCAGCGCACTCGTCGCGTCGCCCTGCGCGAGCAGCGCGTAGCCCAGCAGGTTCCGCGCGGCGAACGCGGCGATCCTGTCCCCTACCTGCGTGAAGAGCACGAACGCTTCTCGGTGCCGCGCCGCGGCGGCCTCCGGACGCCCGAGGATCCGCTCGATCACGCCGATGTCGTTGAGCACCTCCCCCGCGCCCATCCGGTTGGCGAGCCGCCGCTTCAACCGCAGGGCGAGGTGCAGTCGGCGCAGCGCGCCGTCGTAGTCGCCCAGCCGAGCCCGAACCGCACCGAGATGCCCGACCGCGTGGCTCAGCAGGTCCTGCTGACCCGACTCCCGAGCGAGCAGCAGTTGCTGCCGGGAGATCGTCTGCGCCTCCTCGTACCGGCCCCACGCCAGGAGAGCGACCGCCTCGTTGTTCAGCATCGCCACGATCTCGCTGGGTTGGCCGGTCTCGCGCAACAGGGGCAGTGCCGCCGCCGAATGCCGCATGGACTCGGCGAAACGCCGGTCCATGGCGTACGCCAGTGCCAGGTTGCGGTGGATCGTGGCCACGCCGCGGCGATCACCGAGTCGCTGCCGGAGCCGCAGCGCCACCTCCATCAGCTCGATCGCCTCCGGGAACCGGCCCAGCCGGTAGTAGGCGGACGCGAGGTAGTTGCGCATCGTGGCCATCGCCGCTTCGTCGCCCAACCGCTCGGCGGCACGCAGACCCACGGTGTGCGTGTCGATCAGCTCGTCGAGGTGCCCGCCGTAGAACCCGAAGTACCAGCCGGCCCGGGCGAGCTGCCAGCAATACCGCAGCTCGCCGGTCTGCTCCGCCAGCAGGACCAGCGCCCGCAGCGAGACCCGGTTGGCCGTCAACCAGGTGAGGCCCTCCGGCAGGGCCGCCTCGACCAGGTCCGGCCGGAGCGGGTCCGGAAAGTCCGTTCCGATCCGGCTCGTGGCGGGCTCGACGGGCGCGGACACCGCCCAGGCCGTGTGCAGGTGGTGATCGAACAGGGCCACCAGCGCGCCCCGCCGTTCCTCCTCGCTGTCCCGGCTCGCCGCCAGGAGCCGCGCGTACTCCCGCATCAGGTCGTGGAAGCGGTATCGGCCCGGCTCCGGCTCGTCGACGAGGTGCGCGTCCACCAGCTCGTCGACCAGGTGCCGCGCCTCCGTCAGCGACAGGCCGGTGAGCGCGGCGGCCACCGGAGCGTCGAAGGACTCGCCCGGATGCAGCCCCAGCATCCGGTACATCCGTTGCGCCGACGCGCCGACCTGCTCGTACGACAGGGCGAAGGCGTCCACGACGGTCCGCTGCCCGGCACCGACCTCGGTCAGCACACCCGGCCCGTCCGCGAGGCGCGCAGCCAGGTCGGCGATACGCCAGCGGGGTCGGTGGGCGAGGCGCGCGCCGGCCAGTCGGATGGCCAGGGGCAGGTGACCGCACCTGCGGACGACCTCGGCGGCGGCCTCCGGCTCGGCCGCCACCCGCTCCGGGCCGACGACCCGGGCGAGCAGCTCGACCCCCTCGTCCTGGTCGAGGACGGCGAGCGACGACGGCCTGCCCTCGTCCAGCCCGGTCAGGCGGCGCCGGCTGGTGATGAGCGTGAGGGTGTGCCGACCGCTGGGCAGCAGCGGCGCCACCTGGGCGGCGGAGGCGGCGTTGTCCAGCACCACCACGGCCCGCCGGTCGGCGAGCTCGCCGCGCCACAGGGCCGCCCGCTCGTCCTCGTCGGCGGGGATGCGCTCGCCGGGCACGCCGAGCTGCCGCAGGAGGCCGGCGAGCGCCGCCGCCGGAGTCACCGGCTCCCGCTCGCTGTGCCCGTGCAGGTCGATGAAGAGCTGCGCGTCGGGATACCGGTCGCCCAGCGCGGTGGCGAGATGGATCGCGAGGGTGGTCTTGCCGCTGCCCGCCATTCCGTCGATGAGCTGGACCCGGGTGCCGTCCTCCTGGATCTCCTTGGTCAGCCGGGTCAGGGTGTCCTCGCGGCCGGTGAAGTCGGGGATCGCCCGCGGCAGGCAGTGCACCGCGGTCACCGGTTGCCGTTCCCGGCCGGCCAACGCCAGGTCGCCGACGAGCACCCGCTGGTGCAGCTCCTGCAACGCGGTGCCCGGCTCGATGCCCAGCTCCTCGGCGTAGAGCCGTCGTCCGTCCCGGTAGACGGCGAGGGCGTCGGCCTGCCGGCCGACCGCGGAGAGGGCGAGCATCAGCTGGCCGCGGAGCCGCTCGCGCAGCGGATGCCGGTCGATGGCCTCGGTCAACTCGTCCAGCAGCTCCGCGGGACGGCCGAGGCGCAGCTCGACGTCCACGCACTCCTCGAACGCGGCGAGCCAGTGCTCGTCGAGGGCCTGGGCGCGGCGACGCACGGTCCGGCTCGGGATGCCACCGAGCGCCGGCCCACGCCATAGGGCCAGCGCGGCGCGGAAATGCCCACGCGCCTCGGCCAGCCGACCGGCGGCGAGGGCGGCCCGGGCGGCGTTCACCCGCCGGTCGAAGATCTCGGCGTCCAGGTCGTCCGGTCCGGTCCGGACCCCGTAGCCGACGGGGTCGGTGACGATGACCTCCGGCGGCACCCCGAGCTGCGCGAACCGGCGGCGGAGCCGGGACACGCAGGTCTGCAGCTGCGCCCGGGCGGTGGCCGGTGGGTGCTCGTCCCACACCGCGTCGACCAGTTCCTCCGCCGGCACGATGCGGTTGGGGCGCAGCAGCAGGACGGCGAGCACGGTCCGGTCGCGGCCCGCGGTGACGGTGGCCTCGCCATCGCCGACCCGCAGGGGCCCCAGGATCCCGAACCGCATCTGCTCTCCCACTTCAGGTGCAACTTCTGTGGAGAGTAGCCCGACCGTGACCCAGTGCCGCGCCCGGCTGATAGCGATGTGAGAGCGGATCGGCAGACGTGCGGCTCAGACTCGTACGGGGCGTCCTGGACGGCGCTCGACGGGGGCGGTGCGCCCGTTCCTCACCCCCAGGGAAGGACGGGCGCACCGACGTCGACGCCCGGTCGGACGCGGACACGACGAGGGGCGCCGGGCCGAGGCCCGACGCCCCGGGGGCGTGCCGTGCAACGGGTCAGCGGCGGCCGATGGTGAGCACCGGCTTGGTGACCTCGGCGAAGAAGTCGTTGCCCTTGTCGTCGACGACGATGAAGGCCGGGAAGTCCTCCACCTCGATCTTCCAGACCGCCTCCATGCCCAACTCCGGGTATTCGAGCACCTCGACGTGCTTGATGCAGTCCTGGGCGAGTCGGGCGGCGGGGCCGCCGATCGAGCCGAGGTAGAACCCCCCGTGCTGTTCGCAGGAGCGGGTCACCTGGGCCGAGCGGTTGCCCTTGGCCAGCATGACCTGCGAGCCGCCGGCGGCCTGGAACTTCTCGACGTACGCGTCCATCCGCCCGGCGGTGGTCGGGCCGAACGAGCCGGAGGCGTAGCCCTCGGGGGTCTTCGCCGGGCCGGCGTAGTAGACCGCGTGGTCGCGGAGGTACTGCGGCATCGGCTCGCCGGCGTCCAACCGCTCGGCGATCTTCGCGTGGGCGATGTCGCGGGCCACCACCAGCGGGCCGGTCAGGGACAGCCGGGTCTTGACCGGGTACTTGGACAGCTCGGCGCGGATCTCGTCCATCGGCCGGTTCAGGTCGACGCGCACGACCTCGGACGTGTCCAGTTGGGAGTCGGTGACCTCCGGCAGGTAGCGGGCCGGGTCGGTTTCGAGCCGCTCCAGCCACACGCCCGACGGGGTGATCTTCGCGACGGCCTGCCGGTCGGCGGAGCAGGAGACGGCGATCGCCACCGGGCAGGAGGCACCGTGGCGGGGCAGGCGGACCACGCGTACGTCGTGGCAGAAGTAGCGCCCGCCGAACTGCGCCCCGATGCCGAAGTTGCGGGTCAACTCCAGCACCTCGGCCTCCAGCTCCAGGTCGCGGAAGCCGTGGGCGGTCATCGACCCGGTGGTGGGCAGCGCGTCGAGGTACTTCGCGCTGGCGTACTTCGCGGTCTTCAGGGCGTACTCGGCCGACGTGCCGCCGATGACGATGGCCAGGTGGTACGGCGGGCAGGCGGACGTGCCGATCAGCCGCAGCTTCTCCTCCAGGAACTGCATCATCCGCGTCGGATTGAGCAGCGCCTTGGTCTCCTGGTACAGGTACGACTTGTTGGCCGACCCGCCGCCCTTGGCCATGAACAGGAACTTGTACGCGTCGGGGTGACCGTCGGGGTCCTCGGCGTAGAGCTCCACCTGCGCGGGCAGGTTGCTCCCGGTGTTGCGCTCCTCCCACATGGTCAGTGGGGCGAGCTGCGAGTAGCGCAGGTTCAGCCGGGTGTAGGCCTGCCAGACGCCCTTGGAGATGGCCTCGGCGTCGGAGCCGTCGGTCAGGACATGCCGGCCGCGCTTGCCCATGACGATCGCGGTGCCGGTGTCCTGGCACATCGGCAGCACCCCGCCGGCCGCGATGTTCGCGTTGCGCAGCAGGTCGAGGGCGACGAAGCGGTCGTTCGGCGAGGCGGCCGGGTCGTCGATGATCGACCGCAGCTGGGCCAGGTGCGCGGGGCGCAGGAAGTGCGCGATGTCGTGCATCGCCTCGGCGGTCAGCGCGGTGAGCGCGGACGGCTCCACGGTGAGGAACCGGCGGCCCCCGGGACCGTGCACGACGTCGACGCCCTCGTCGGTGACCAGGCGGTACTCCGTCTGGTCGGGGCCGGTCGGCAGCAGGGGGGCGTACGAGAAGGCGGCGGCACTGCTCATGAACGGAAAGCCTAGGGCAGACCGGTCGATCACTCCCACCCGCCGGTGCCCCGCTGGGACACCGCTCTCACCGTCGCCCGTCCGACGTCAGCTTCCGTTGGCGGGGTCGGGGCAGAGTTCGCGCTTGGGCCCGCACTTGTCGTCGTCACTGCCGGGGCCGGTGCCGGAGGTCGGGGCGGTGCCGGGACCCGGGCCGGAGCCGGGTCGGCCGCCGGTGGGCGCGGGGGCCCCGGCGGCGCCGGAGAAGGGGATGTAGCCGATCTCCCGTCCCTCCCCGACGATCATGCCGGTCGGGCCGACGGCCAGCGCGTTCGCCGAGGTGCGCAGCACCGCCAACTCCCGGCCGCTGCGCGGGTCGAGGGCGACCAGCCGGTTCGGCTTCTCGTCCGCGATGACGGCCGCGTACGGGGTGAGCGACGCGCCCGCCTTGCCGCTGGCCGGCCGGCTCCACAGCACCCGGTCGGTGCCCAGCCCCCGGGCCACGACGGACCGCTGATCGCCCGCGCGGACCAGCGCGTAGCGGTCGTCGACGGCGATCAGGCGTTCCCGCTCGGCGCCGACCCAGAGCAGTCGCCCGTCGTACCCGTCGAGCACGGCCTCCCGCGCGTCCGGCGCGACCCCGATCAGTACGTTCCGCGCGCCCTGCGGGTCCTCCCGCTGCACACAGCCGGCCTTGTCGGCGGTCCGCACGTTGATCCCGGCGCGGTGCCACGCCTCCTGACCGGTCGCCGGGTCGCGCCCGGAGATGGTGAAGTAGCAGCTGTCGTCCTGGGAGCGGGCGGTGATCCGGAGCAGCCGGCCACCGACCACGGAGAGGCGCTCCTCACGGCCGGGCTCGACGTTCTGGAGGACGGCGCCGGTGGCGGTGTCCACGACGTGTACGCGGCCGTCGACCGGGAAGCCGAGCAGCGGCGGCACCGACTCGGGGCCGGCGACCCCGTCCTCGATCCGGTTGGCGGTGAGCCGCCGGGTGCCGCGCAGCCCCGGGTTGTCGGCGAACAGGCCACTGCCGACGCCGGGCAGGAACGCCGTCCACAGCGGTGCCGTTCCGCGCGGGTCCCAGGCGCTGAGGGTGCAGTCGGTGGGCTGGGTGCAGCGGGCGTCCAGCAGCAGGTTGCGGTAGGTCCAGACGGCCACCGCGTCGTCGTCGCGCCGCCGGGTCACCCCGGTGGTGGGGTCGAGCACCTCGTACCCCTTGACCAGCAGCTTGCCCACGACGACGACCGATTCCCGGTCGGCGCCGGCGACCGCCGCCCAGTCGGCCTTGCGCTCCCAGAGCTGGCTGCCGGTGCTCAGGGCGCGGGCCTCGACCCGGGTGCGCTGTTCGACCACGACGGCGTCACCGGCGAACGTGACGCTCTTCGGCGTGCCGCCGACCCGCTGCTGCCAGACCACGTCGGGTTCGGAGATCGGTTCGCTGCGGTCGACCCAGTCCCACAGGCCGGGGAACGGGTTCCACACTCCCGTCGCGGCGAGGACCACGACGGCGATCAACGCGAGCAGCAACACGCCACGCACGCCGAGGCCGCTCCCCTTCGCCACACGCACACGGTAGCCACGATCACCGACCGGCCGTCGCGCCGCGCCGCCGTGTCGCCGCGCTTTCTGCCGTCGAAGGTGTTAGAAGGGGGCGATAACCGGCACCGGGGGTGCCGCGCGCGGCAGCGGGGGTCGGGCCGTTCAGCGCACGGCGGCCGAGCGGATCAGCGGGAGCGTGCGGTACGGGATCTGTTCGGCCAGGGCGATGATGGTGGACGCCCGGGTGATCCCCTCGGACGACACGATCTGGTCGATCACCCGCTGGAGGTCGGTGTTCGACCGGGCCACGATCCGGCAGAGCAGGTCGCTGGAGCCGGTGATGGTGTGCGCCTCCAGCACCTCGGGGATCGCGGCCAGGTGGGCGGTGACCGGGTCGTGCCCGTGCCGCTGGCTGATCTCCAGGGTGACGAAGCTGGTGACGCCGAAGCCGATCGCCGCCGGCACGATCTCGGGCCCGAAGCCGGCGATCACCCCCCGGTCGACCAACTTGTCGAGCCGGGCCTGGACGGTGCCCCGAGCCACGCGGAGCCGGCGCGAGCACTCCAGCACGCCGATCCGCGGCTCCTCGGCGAGCAGTTCGATCAAGCGAGCATCGAGCTCGTCGAGCTGTACATCCTGCACACCCCTCACGGGTGAAGACCATACCGAATGCGCAACCTGACCAGCATTTACGTCAACTGTTGCCCACTCCACCCCGGGCCAGCGATCCTCGCCACACAGACCATCCCGGCGGGCCCACCAGGCCGGCCGGCACGCGAGGGAGGCCGCGATGACCCAGGCGATCGACCGACCCCAGTCGACCGAAGAGGTCGACGTCGACCGGCTCGTCGGTGCCGTCGACCACGACATCAGCCGCGACCCGTTCCCGGTCAAGGGACTCGACCACCTGCACTTCCTGGTCGGCAACGCGAAGCAGGCGGCGCACTACTACTCCACGGCGTTCGGCATGACCTGCGTCGCGTACCGGGGGCCGGAGCAGGGCTACCGGGACCACGCCCAGTACGTGCTGACCAGCGGTTCCGCCCGGTTCGTGCTGACCGGCACCGTCCGGCCGGACGCCGAGGGCGCCGAGCACGTGGCGAAGCACAGCGACGGCATCAGCGACATCGCGCTGGAGGTGCCGGACGTCGACGCCGCGTACGCCCACGCGACCGCGCAGGGCGCGACCGGCGTCGTCGAGCCGCACGACGTCAGCGACGAGCACGGCACCGTGCGGATGGCGTCCATCGCGGCGTACGGCGACACCCGGCACACGCTGGTCGACCGGTCCCGCTACACCGGCCCCTTCCTCCCCGGCTTCGTGGCCCGCGGCCCGATCGTGGACCGGCAGCCGATGATCGAAGCCGGCATTCAGCCGAAGCGTTTCTTCCAGGCGGTCGACCACGTGGTCGGCAACGTCGAGCTCGGCCGGATGGACGAGTGGGTGGAGTTCTACAAGCGCGTCATGGGCTTCAGCAACATGGCCGAGTTCATCGGTGACGACATCGCCACCGACTACTCCGCGCTGATGAGCAAGGTCGTCGCGAACGGCACCCGCAAGGTGAAGTTCCCGCTCAACGAGCCGGCGATCGCGCGCAAGAAGTCGCAGATCGACGAGTACCTGGAGTTCTACCAGGGCCCGGGCGCCCAGCACGTCGCCGTGGCCACGAACGACATCCTGGCCAGCGTCGACGCGATGCGGGCGGCGGGCGTGGAGTTCCTGGACACCCCGGACTCGTACTACGACGACCCGGAGCTGCGGGCCCGGATCGGCGAGGTGCGGGCCCCGATCGAGGAGCTGAAGGCCCGCAAGATCCTGGTCGACCGGGACGAGGACGGCTACCTGCTGCAGATCTTCACCAAGCCCGTCCAGGACCGGCCGACGGTCTTCTTCGAGCTGATCGAGCGGCACGGGTCGCTCGGCTTCGGCAAGGGCAACTTCAAGGCGCTCTTCGAGGCGATTGAGCGGGAGCAGGAAGCCCGCGGCAACCTGTAACACTTGCGAGCGTGACGCAACCCCCGTGGTACCCGGTGCCGTCGGCCGGTGGGCCCCCACCCGCCGCCGGCGGCTTCGGACCGTCCACCGGTCCGGTTCCCGCACCGCAGGTGCGGGGCCGGGCCGGGCGTGGACGGCCGCGCCGCCACGACAGCTGCCTCGCAACGGTCGTCGTTAAGGTGTCTGCGTGAGCGTGCAACCCGGCTGGTACGTCGACCCCGCCGATCCCGAGACCCGACGGTACTGGGACGGCGAGGGCTGGATCGGCGCGCCCATCCCCGTCGACGCGACCCCGCCCGAGGGTCCGCCCCCGGTCGAGCCCCCGCCCGCCCCGACCCCGGAGCCGGTCGCACCCGGCCCGGTCGCGGGCACCACCCCACCCGGCTGGCCCACGTCCGCGCCGCCGGCCGCCGGCCCCCCGCCGGGCTGGCAGTCCCCGCCGGGCGACCAGCCCTCGTCGGGATGGCAGCCGCCACCGGGGTGGCAGCCACCGCCGGGCTGGCAGCCCGCACCGGGCACCCCGCCCCCGTCCGGGTGGCAGCCGCCGCCGGGCACGCAGCCGCCGCCGGGCACGCAGCCGCCGCCGGGCTGGCAGCCCCCGCCGGCGTACGGCCAGCAGGCCGGGCCGCCGCCCGGCTGGGCGCCTCCGGGCTGGCCCGGGCAGGCGCCGCCACGGCCGCACGGCATGGCGCTGGCCGGATACGGCCAGCGGCTGGTCGCCCGACTGATCGACTTCGGCATCCTCCTCCTGTTGAACGCAGCCGTGAACGGCTGGTTCATCTGGCAGCTCGCGCAGGAGATGGGACCGTACTGGCGGGAGGTGTTCCGCCGGGCCGAGGCGGGCGACACCTCCGCGGAGGGGTTGCCGTCGATCGGTGAACAGGCCGGCGGGTTCCAGTTGGCGATCGTGGCCATCGCCTTCGGGCTCTGGCTCGCCTACGAGGTGCCCGCCATGGCGTCGGGCGGCCAGACGATCGGCAAGCGGCTGATGCGGATCAGGGCGGTGCCGCTCGTCGGTGGCCAGACGCTCGGCTTCGCCCGTTCGCTGAGCCGGTGGAACCTGCTGGGCGGCATGCCGACCCTGCTGTGCTGCTGCTTCGGCCTGGGCCTGCTGCTCTATCTCATCGACGCGCTGTCCCCGCTCTTCGACCATCCGATGCGGCAGGCACTGCACGACAAGCGGGCGCAGACCGTCGTCGTGCGGATTCCCCACGGCGCCGCCGCCCCCGCTACCCCCGACCGCACCAACCTCCCGGGAGACACCCCATGAGCGACACCGGACGTCCCCAGCCGGCGCTGCGGCTGACCCGCGCCGACCTGGACGCGCTGCCCAGCTACGTACCCGGCCGCAGCCCGGCCGACCTGGCCCGGGAGCTGGGCCTGCCGGAGGCGATCAAGCTGGCCAGCAACGAGGTCCCGTACGGTCCGCTGCCGGGCGTCGTCGAGGCCGTCGCCGAGGCCGCCGCGGGCGCGCACCGCTACCCGGACATGGGTGTGGTGGCGCTCCGCGACGCGCTGGCCGAGCGGTACGGGGTGGACGCCGACCGCATCGCCACCGGCTGCGGGTCGGTGGCGCTCGCCGAGCACCTGGTGCGGGCCACCTGCCTCCCCGGCGACGAGGTCGTCTACTCGTGGCGCTCCTTCGAGGCGTACCCGATCATCGCGGCGACCAGCGGGGCGACCAGCGTGCGGGTGCCCAACGACGCCGGCCACGGCCACGACCTGGCGGCCATGGCGGCGGCGGTGACCGAGCGGACCCGGATGGTGGTGGTCTGCAACCCGAACAACCCGACCGGCACGTCGGTCCGCCGGGCGGAGCTGGACCGCTTCCTGGACGCGGTGCCGGACGACGTGCTCGTGGTGATCGACGAGGCATACCGGGAGTTCGTCACCGACCCCGAGGTGCCGGACGGCCTGACCTACCTGGACCGGCCCAACGTGGCGGTGCTGCGCACCCTGTCGAAGGCGTGGGGTCTGGCCGGGCTGCGGATCGGCTGGCTGGCCGCCGCCCCGGAAGTGGCCGGCGCGGTACGCAAGGTGGTCACCCCGTTCTCCACCAGCCTGGCGGCGCAGGCCGGCGCGCTCGCCGCGCTCGCCCAGGCCGACGAGGTGGAGCGGCGGTGCGCCCTGGTGGTGGCCGAGCGGGAGCGGGTCACCGAGGCGCTGCGCAAGTTCGTCCCCGAGGTGCCGGGCAGCCAGGCCAACTTCGTGTGGCTGCCGCTCGGCGACCGGGCGGTGCCCTTCGCCAAGTCCTGCGAGGCGCGCGGGGTGATCGTGCGCCCGTTCGCCGGGGACGGTGTCCGGGTGACCATCGGCACCCCGGCGGAGAACGACGCGTTCCTCGCCGCCGCCGAGGCGGCGCTGGCCTGACCGGCCCGGCTTGGCGATAAATCCTTTTTATCCGTTTAATCCCTGGAACTCCCTTATCTTCGGAGCTACCGGGCACCGCCGTTCCAGGCGCGGTGCCGGTCCACTTCGAGAAACGGGGAAGCAACCAGTGCGTACTGCCAAGATCTGTCTCACCGGGGCGGCAGCCGCCGCCCTGGTGGCGGCTCTCGCCGGGCCCGCCGCCGCGGCACCCACCATCGAAACGGACGCCACCTTCGAGGTGACGGCCGGCACCCTGGACGTGACCGCGCCGGCCACCGCCGACCTGGGCTCGGGCGGGTCCGGCACCGCCATCGTCGGCCAGCTCGGCGACGTCACGGTCGCTGACACCCGCGCCTCCGACGACGCCAGCTGGACCGCCAGCGTGACCGCCACCGTCTTCCAGACCGGTGGCGGCAGCCCGCCGGAGACCGTCCTGCCCGAAGAGATCGACTACTGGTCCGGCCCGGCCACCGCGACCACCGGCACCGGCACGTTCACGCCGGGGCAGCTCACCTCCGGCGACGCGGCCCCGCTGAGCAGCGGCACGCCGCTCACCGCCTTCGGCCACGGCGGCGGCACCGGCAACAACTCCGCGACCTGGAACCCGACCCTGGTCGTCAACGTCCCGCTCGACAGCATCGCGGGCGAGTACGCCGGCACGGTGACGCATTCGGTGGCATAGCCGCCGGGAGCGGTCGATCGTCGCGGCTGCGATCGCGCTCGCCTGCCTCGCCGGTCCGGGTCTGCCGACCCGGGCCGGCGCGGCCGAGCCGGACCCCGACGAGGGCAGCATCGGGATCCGGCTGGTGGAGGCGCCGACCAATCGACGCGACGATCCCCGCGCCCTGCGCTACGTCGTCGACCACCTGCCGCCGGGCAGCAGGATCAACCGGCAGCTCCTGATCGTGAACCGCACTCCCGAGCATCGCCGCATCGACCTCTACCCGGCGGCGGCGACCCTGGAGAATCAGCGGTTCGTCTTCGGCGAGGGCCGGGCGGACAACGAGCTCACCTCGTGGGTCACGCTCGACCGCACGTCGGTCGAGCTGGAGCCCTGGGCGGAGACCCGGGTCCGGGCGACCGTGGCGGTGCCCCGGGCCGCCTCGGCCGGCGAGCGGTACGGCGTGATCTGGGCGTCCGCCGCCTCCACACCCCGGCCCGGTGACTCCGTCACCCAGATCCACCGGGTGGGCGTACGGATGTATCTCGACGTCGGCCCCGGCGGCGAGCCCGCGTCCGACTTCGCCATCGGCGAACTGCGCCCCGCGCGCGATCCCGGAGGTGAGCCGTCGATCAGCGCCCAGGTGACGAACACCGGCGGTCGGGCCCTCGACCTGTCCGGCCAGGTCACTCTGTCCGAGGGCCCGGCGGGCAGCCGAGCGGGCCCGTTCGCGGTCACGCGGGGCACGACGCTGGCACCGGGCGAGTCCGGCCAGGTCTCCGCCCGGCTGCCCGCGGAGCTGCCGAACGGCCCCTGGAAGGTCGAAGTCGCGCTGGAGAGCGGGCGGATCAAGAAGACCGCGAGCGGACGGATCGAGTTTCCCGAAGCGGGTCGGGTCGGGAAGCCCGCCTCGGGCCTGTCCCGGGTGCTCACCGTCTGGACCGTCGGCGCGTCCGTGGTGGGGCTGCTGCTGGTGGCCGGGCTGGTCGTACTGGCCCGCCGCTCCCGGCAGCCGTCGCGGCGACCGCCCGCCGGTCGGATTCCCGTCCGGCACTGAGCCCGTCAGGGCCGCACCGCCCGGCGTGACCGCGCCACCCGGGTCACGCCGGGCGGTGGCGCGGTGGGCGGCCACGGTCAGGCCGCACCCCGACGCGAGGGGCGCGGGTCACGGCGGACGGCGCGGACGGCGAGCCAACCGACGAGCAACAGAGTCGCACCCAGCCCGAGCAGCAGCGGACCCGGCGACCCGCGCTCTCCGGTGACCGGCAGGTGCCCGCTCGGCGAGGGCTGGGGCGTCGGCGGGGTGGGCTGCGGGGTGGGCGGAGTCGGCCGGGGCGTCGGCGGCTGCGGGGAGGCCGGCACGACCCGGAAGGTGACGTTCCCGGACGGCTCGACCTGCCCGGCGGCCCGGGCGTCCGGCGACGTGGGTTGGGGGACGGACACCGGCGAGATCGCCAGGGCGACTCCCGCCGTCGCGGCGAGCCCCGCTCCGAGAAACCATCCAGCCGCCCTGGTACCCATCCGCTGCCTCCCGACCGAGAACATGAATCAGGAGAAACATACCTTTTCGGGCAGAACGTGACGGTGGTTCCGATCCTTCCGCGTCACCGTTACCTGATCAGGTGGCCGCGAGGACGAGCGGCTCCGACGTGAGGAAGTAACCCTGGTCGTCCGCGTCCGGATCGACCGGCTCACGGAGGCGCTCGACGACCAGATAACCGTCCGCCGCGTACGCCGCACCCGGCACGTACCCGGTGCCGTCCTGACCGACCGTCAGAGTGAACCGGGACCGCTCCGCGCCGGTCGCCGGATCGATCGTGACCAGGTCCCGCGCGTCGGTCAGCAGGTGCACCCGGCCGGGCTGCACGGCGATCACCCGCCCCGACCCCAGATCGGGGCGACGCCACAGCTCCTCGCCGGTCCGGGCGGACCGGCCGACCAGCACCCCGTTCACCACGGTCACCGCCTGGTCGCCGGCCAGCTCGACGTCACGGCCGTTCAGCGCCGGCGCCGCCAGCGGGTCGCCCGGGCCGAGCAGCCAGCCGCGACCCGCCGCGTCACCCGGTCCGGCCGTACGCAGGGCCGGACACTCCGACCGCCCGGTCCGACAGCCCACCGGCGTGACGACCAGCTCGTCGCCGGCACCCGGCGGTCGCCACCGCCCGGTCACCGCACCGGTGGCCGCGTCCCGGAACTCCACCGCCGCCGGCCCGGAGCAGGCGTCCACACCGACCAACCGGCCCGTCGGGGTGGTGCCCACGTCGGTGCGGCACCCGCTCGTCAGGTCCGTACGCCACAGCTCGCGCCCGTCGGCGAGCGCGACGCCACGCGCGGCTCCGGAGCCCGTCGCCACCACCACGTCGCGACCGTCGGCGACACGGGTCAGGTAGAGGCCGGGCGGACTCCACACGATCGCCGCGCCGGTGCGCCGGGCGTTCGGTTGTTCCGTCGGGCGCGGTCCGTCGGCGCGCCACGCCACCGCGCCGGTACGCGCGTCCAGCGCCACCAGCCGACCGTCCGACCAGCGGCTCACCACCGTCGTGCCGCTCGCCACGACACCGACCAGCTCGGCCGGCCAACGCCGGTACGACCAGTACGGGGTGGTCCGGTGCCGAAAGTCGACCGGGCGGTCGGCGTAGACCTGGCGGTGGGCGGCGTACACGCGCAGCCGCCCGTCCACGATCAGCGGGGCGGCGGGCAGTCGGCCGATGACGCCGACCGGGGGCTGGGGTGCCGCCGGGTACGCCGCCTGCGCGACGGTGCTGACCTCGGCGGGGGCGAGCACCCGGTAGACCGTCGCCCCGACCGCGGCGGTGACGAGCAGTGCCGCTACCACCAGCACGATCCGTCGCCGGCCCTTCGGGAACCCCATGCGCACCTCCGCCCGGCACCCTACCCAGCGGAGCCCGCCCGTTCCCTGCCAGGTGTCCGCGGGGTGCAGGGGCGGTGGTGGCGGCGTCAGGCGGCCTCGACCGCTCCGGCGGGTTGCTCGGCGGCGAGGGCGAGGTCGGCGAGGTCGCGGCGGAGGGAGTGCTCCACGGCGCGGGCGGCCAGACCCCCGAGCAGCAGTGCGACCATCCGGCCGTACGGGTCGCTGAGCAGAGCCTCCTGGGTGACCCGGACGGCGGTGCCGCCGCGGCGCCCGCGCCGGGCGGCACGCAGTGTCCAGGTGATGCGGTAGTCGACCCCGACCCCGGGGGAGGTCAGCACCAGCCGTCGCGGTGGGACGGCCTCCACGACACAGAACTCCTCGACCAGGATCGCGCCGCCGGGCTGGGCGCGGGGCTCCCGCCAGACCGTGCCGGGGCCGAAGGCGCCGGGGGTGAGCAGCTCGACCGGGCCGGCGAGGTGTCGCCCGGCCCGGTCGGGCAGGTCGGTCAGGAGGCGCCAGACGTCGACGGCGTGCGCCTCGATCAGTCGGGTAACCGCCACCGTCGACATGCCACCTCCCGTGGCGTCGACGGTACGCGGCGTGCACTCGGCGCGGGGCCCACCACCCGGAAATTCCACCGCCGGGAGACCAGGTCGGTACGCCCGGCGGCGGCGTGCCGGGGGGAGGACGGTCAGCGGTCGAACTGGCCGCCCCGGATCGCCTCCACGAACGCCGTCCATCCCGGCGGGCTGACCGCGAGTGTGGGGCCGGTCTGGTCCTTCGAGTCGCGTACGCCGACGACGCCGACGACGTCGACCAGGTTGTCCGCCACCTCCACGCAGAGTCCCTGGTCGTTGGAGCGGCTGCTGGTGCGCCAGACGGCGCCCGCCAGATCGTTCATCGTGACTACCTCCCTGTCCGGTGGGACGCCCCGCGCCCCGGCCGGGGGGACCGTGGATCGGGCCCGGACCGGCGCGACGGGGCGTCGGAATCCGGAGCGATCAACGGGGGAGGTGACGGCCTTGATCGCACACTCGGTGCGACCGAGGTCAGCGGGCGGGCAGGATGGTGCCGCCGACCTCGCCGAGGGCGATCGTCGTGCCGTCCGGGCCGGGCGCCGTCGCGGTGATGGTGACGGTGTCGCCGTCCTCCAGGAAGGTCCGGGTGGCGCCGTCGGCGAACTTCACCGGTTCGGCGCCGCCCCAGGTCAGCTCCAGGAACGAGCCGACCTGCCCGCGCTCGGGGCCGGACACGGTGCCGGAGGCGTAGAGGTCCCCGGTGCGCAGGGAGGCGCCGTTGACGGTCAGGTGGGCCAACTGCTGGGCGGGGGTCCAGTACATGGTGTCGAACGGCGGCTCGCTGACCCGTTCCCCGTTCCACTCGACCGCCAGGCGCAGGTCCAGCCCGAGGTGCGGCACGTCGCGCAGGTAGTCGGCGACCGGCGGATCCTGCTCGGGCGCCGGCACGAACGCGTCGGCGAGGGCGTCCAGCGGCGTCACCCAGGCGGAGATCGAGGTGGCAAACGACTTGCCCAGGAACGGGCCGAGCGGCTGGTACTCCCAGGCCTGGATGTCCCGGGCGGACCAGTCGTTGACCAGCACCACGCCGAAGACGTGGTCGGCGAAGTCGTCGGCGGAGACCCGCGCGCCCAGCGGGCTGGGCACGCCGACCACGAAGCCCACCTCGGCCTCGATGTCGAGGCGTACGGACGCGCCGTAGACCGGGCCGGCAGACGAGGCCCGCTGCCCGCTGGGGCGGACCACCGGGGTGCCCGAGACGACCACCGTGCCGGCCCGGCCGTGGTAGCCGATCGGCAGGTGCTTCCAGTTCGGCAGCAGCGGCGGCTGGCCCGGCCGGAAGATCTGCCCGACGTTGCCGGCGTGGTGCTCGGACGAGTAGAAGTCGACGTAGTCGGCGACCTCGAACGGCAGGTGCAGCCGTACCGCGTCCAGCGGCACCAGCAGCGGCTCGACCGCCGACCGGTGCGCGGGGTCGGTGAGCAGCTCGGTGATCCGCTGCCGGGCGGCCGTCCACTGCGGTCGCCCGAGCGCCATGAACGGGTTGAGGGTGGGCGCGCGGAAGGCGCCTGCCGCCAGCACCAGCCCGGCCGCCTCGGCGCCGGCCAGGTCGAGCACGAGGTCTCCGATGCGTACGCCGACGCGCGGCTCCTCGCCGTCACGGCTGAACACCCCGTACGGCAGGTTGGTCACCCCGTACGCCGAGCCTTCGACACCGGTCACCCAGGTCATGCGCCTTCGCCCCCGTTCAACAGCCCCAGCCGGGTCAGATCGGTCAGTGGTTCCTCGATGCTGCACGAGCCGAACCCGATCCACAGCGGACGCGCCCGGTCCCGGGCGACCGCGATGCGCTCGACCAGCGGGCCCCGGCTGGCCTTGACCAGGAGCCCGGCGACCGTGTCCGGACCGGCGCCGTCGGCGGCGGCCACCGTCGCGGCCAGCAGGTTGGCGAACCCGTGGTGGGTGAACCCGGTCGCCGGTTCGAGGTGCCGGACGGCGCGGTGCAGCCCGGCGGTCAGCTTGAACGGCAGGTCACGGTCCCGGCAGGCGCAGATCACCGCGGCCAACTCGACCGGGGTGGGGAAGAGTTCGGCGGCGAGCCCGCCGGTGCGGAACTTCGCCGCGATCGGCAGCCCGTCGGCGCGGGCGGCGGCGAGGGTGTCCAGCGCGGCCATCAGGCCGAAGGTGAGCGGCAGCTCGGCGTAGACGTCGAGGGCGGGGCGGTCGTGGCCGGTGCCCCGGGTGCGCTTGGCCAGCTCGATCAGCTCGTGCAGGCCGGGCTGCGGGTCCTCGCCGCGCTTGGCGACGGCCGCCTCCACCTGGCGGATCCGGATGCGCGGGTCGGCCTCGGCGCACGCCGCGTCGAGTCGCCCGATGGGCTCGTCGGCGATGACGCCGACCGCGAACCGCTCGCCGTCGTCGAGCAGGGTGGCCAGGTCGGGCAGCTTCGAGGCGGGGATCAGCAGGGGGCCGACGAGGTCGGCGTACCACGCGGCGCGGTGCCGGCGATGCGCGGCCACCGCGTCGGGCAGCGCGGCGCTGCCGGGCGGGAAGACGGCGGCGTCGTCCACGAGGCCGTCGAGGAGCGCGGGCACCTGCGTTGACACGGAACAAGAATGTACGGGACGCTACAAGGAACGGACAACAGCGTCCGATTATCGGACGCGTTGACCGGGTGCCGGGTCCTATCGGGAGGCGAGATGCCGTACTACCGCAGCGTCGGCGAGGTGCCGCGCAAGCGTCACACCCAGTTCCGCCAGCCCGACGGCAGCCTCTACGCCGAGGAGCTGATGGGCCAGGAGGGCTTCTCGTCCGACTCGTCGCTGCTCTACCACCGCCACGCCCCCACCGCGATCGTCGCCGCCGAGGAGTTCGCGCCGCCCGCGTACGCCCGGGTGCCGAACCTGCCGCTCAAGCCCCGCCACCTGCGCACCCACAAGCTCGACGGCGCCGGCGCCGACCCGGTGCTCGGCCGGCAGTACCTGCTCGCCAACGACGACGTGCGGATCGCGTACGTGCTCGCCGACCGGCCGTCGCCGCTGTTCCGCGACGCCACCGGCGACCACTGCCTCTACGTCGAGGCCGGCAGTCTGCGCGTCGAGTCGACCTTCGGCGTGCTCGACGCGGTCGCCGGTGACTACGTCATCGTGCCCACGTCGACCATCCACCGCCTGGTGCCGACCGGCGACCAGCCGGTACGCCTGCTGACCATCGAGGCGTCCGGCCACATCGGCCCGCCCAAGCGCTACCTCTCCGTGCGCGGCCAGTTCCTGGAGCACTCCCCCTACTGCGAGCGGGACGTCCGCGGACCGGACGCGCCGCTGCTCGTCGACGGGGAGGACGTGGAGGTGCTGGTCCGGCACCGTCGCGGCTGGACCCGACACGTGTACGCCAACCACCCCTTCGACGTGGTGGGCTGGGACGGCCACCTCTACCCGTGGGCCTTCTCCATCCACGACTTCGAGCCGATCACCGGTCGCATCCACCAGCCGCCGCCCGTGCACCAGACCTTCCAGGGCCCGAACTTCGTGATCTGCTCGTTCGTGCCGCGCAAGGTGGACTACCACCCCGACGCGATCCCGGTGCCCTACAACCACCACAACGTCGACTCCGACGAGATGCTCTTCTACACCGGCGGCAACTACGAGGCCCGGCGCGGCTCGGGGATCGAGCAGGGCTCCATCTCGCTGCACCCGTCCGGCTTCACCCACGGCCCCCAGCCCGGCGCGGCCGAGCGCGCGATCGGTGTCGACTTCTTCGACGAGCTGGCGGTCATGGTCGACACCTTCCGTCCGCTCGACCTCTGCGACGCCGCCACCGCCTGCGAGGACCCGGGCTACGCCTGGACCTGGGCCCGCCGCCCCTGACCACCGCGCTCCCCCGGGCCGCGCTCCGCCGGCACCCCGGTCATGCGCTCAGACCGGGGTGCGGGACCAGACGACCAGCTCCGCGGCGGCCGCCGCGGCGATGGCGAGCACCAGCGGCCACGGGCTGCCGACCAGCGCGTACAGCAGGATGAGCACCGGCGCGGCGGCTGCCGCGTAGACCGCCAGCGCCAACGAACGGTCGGCGCGGAGCAGGCTGGGCAGGACGGTGCGGGACGGCCCGGGCAGCCTCGCGGCGAACCGCCAGGCCACCAGCGCCCCACCCGCGGCCGCGAAGACCGCCACGAAGCGGGACAGAGCGCCGTTGCCCGCCGCGAGGCAGGCGATCAGCACCGCCGTGATCATCGACCAGCCCGCCGCGTAGACGACGAGCTGCCGGACGGCGGCGGAGATCGTCCGACCGGAGTCCACCCGGCCGGGTGCCACCGTGGCGGCGTCGGCGAGATGCTCCAGCGCCTCGCTCCAGCGGCGCTGCTCCAGCCGGATCACACCGATGTCGTGCTGCGCCTCGGCGAGCTGCGGATCGAGCCGCAGCGCCTCCCGGTAGGCCCGCTCGGCGAGGTCGAACATCTGCATGTTGGCGGCGACCAGCCCGAGGACCAGGTGCGCCTGCGGCTCCTCCGGCGCCAGCTCCACCCCCCGCCAGGCCGCGTTGAGCGCGGTCTGGCCGTTGCGGGAGCCGGCCAGGATCGCCGCGGCGCTGCTCTGCGCGTACGCGTCGTTCGGGCCGAGCGCCAGGATCTCGTCGGCGGCGCGGGCCGACTCGGCGTAACGCTCCAGGTCGGCCAGGGCCATGCCGCGCACGACCAGGGCCGGCACGCTGCCCGGGGCCGCGGCCAGGGCGCCGTCGGTGGCGGTGAGCGCCTCGGTCGCCCGACCCGCGGCCAGGTGGACCCGGGCCAGCAGGGTGAGCGCGGCCGCGTTGCCCGGTTCCAGGGCGACCGCGTACGCGACCTCGGCGGCGGCCTCGTCGTACCGGCCGAGTTCGGCGAGGAGCTGGGCGCGCTGGAGGTAGCCGTCGGCGGAGGACTGCTCGGGGGCGGCGTCGCTGGACATCGCGGCGAGCCTAGCCGGTTCCACACGCGACGGCGCCGACCGATCGGCCACAGGTTGCGAGGCTGCACCAGCGACGCAGGCCGTTGTCGTCGAGGAAGAGCCAGCCGCAGCGCTCGTCCCGGCAAGCCCGGACGGTCAGCCGGCGCGGATCGACCAGCAGCTCGGCGGCGCGCCACGCCACGGCGTGCAGCGGCAGCCACAACCCGGCCGCGAGGTCCGGCCACCACCGTCCCCGCCCGTCCGGCTCCCGGCGCAGCACGTGCGCCTTCGCGGCGTCCCGTGCGGACCGGGCGACCGCGTCGAACGCCGACCGGTCATCGGGGTCGGTCAGACAGGCGTAGAGCCGGCTGCGCAGTCCGCGGACCGCGTCAAGGACCGCCTCGGCCGTTCCCGGGTCGTGCCGGGCCAGGTCGATCAGTCGGTGCACCGCCGAGTCGTCGGTCAGCCCGACGTACCCGGTCCACACCGCCAGGGTGCGGTAACCGCGCAGCCACTCCGATCCGGGCAGCGGCGGCTCATGGCCCCAGCCGGCGAAGGTGTTGCAGAAGTCCAGCGCCGGATGCCCACCGACGGTCCACGGCAGCTCCTCACCGTGCAGCCGCACCTCGTGGACCGGCCGGCCGGGCCGGTCCAGCCGATGGTCGTCCCGGAGGATGCCCCGGTGCACCTCGCGCAGCTTCGGTCCCGGCTCGATCCCGAGTTCGTCGACGAGCAGCCGCCGGGTCGTCCGGTACAGCAGCAGCGCGTCCGCCTGACGGGACGCCCGGTACAGGGCGGTCATCAGGATGGCGACGAGCTGTTCCCGGGTCGGGTAGCGGTCCACCAGCGGGGTGAGCTCGCTGACGACCAGGGCGTGACGCCCCAGCGCCAACTGGGCCTCCGCCCGCAGTTCGAGGCCGGTGAGCCGCAGCTCCTCGATCGGCCCCTGCAGCCGTTCCCGTAGCTGATCGTCGGCGGTGTCGGCGAGCAGCGGCCCGCGCCAGAGAGCCAGAGCCCGGTCGAGCAGCCGGACCCGCTCGGCGGGATCCGTGGTCGTGCCCGCCGCCAGGGCGAGACGCCGGAACTCCTGCACGTCGACGTGGTGTCCGTCCGGCTCCACCAGGTAACCGTCTCCCCTGGTGATGATCCGGACCCCGTACGGGGCCAGGGACGGCCGCAACCGGCCGACGTAGGTGTGCACGACGCTCCGGGCCGAGCCGGGCGGTCGTCCACTCCACAGCAGCTCGATGAGGCGGTCGGTGCTGACCAGGCGACCGGCGTCGAGCAGGAGGACGGCGAGGATGCACCGCTCCTGGCGGCGACTGTCGATCTCGACGGGCTGGCCGTCGTGGCGCGCTTCGAAGGTCCCGAGCAGTCGGAAGTCCATGCCCGACAGTCTGCCCACGGGGGACTCCGCCGGCTCGGGTCCGCCGCACGGTCACGGCGGCCCGGTGACCGTGCGGTGAGGTTCCGGTCCGGGGAGGAGCTGACCGGCCCGGTCCGGCGCGCGCTGCCGCCGCCGAGCGGTCAGGACGTGGTGAGCGGGGACGACGATCCTGGTCCGGTCAGACCTGATCATCGAGGAGGCGGAGTGCCTATGAGCTGGCGACTGAAGGTCGGAGCGGCCCTGACGGCCGTGCTCGTGGCGGGTGTGGCGACGCCCGCCACCGCCGCGACGGGCGGTGGGGCCGGGCACGGCGGATGGGTGCCGGCGCCACAGCCCCCGTTCGAGGTGGCCGCCGGGACGCGCTGCGACTTCGCCGCGCGGGTCGAGCCGATCGTCGACGAGGTACGCAAGCTGGTGCT
This sequence comes from Micromonospora sp. NPDC049366, assembly GCF_044466625.1. Classification (NCBI taxonomy): domain Bacteria; kingdom Bacillati; phylum Actinomycetota; class Actinomycetes; order Micromonosporales; family Micromonosporaceae; genus Micromonospora; species Micromonospora sp. NPDC049366. The sequence continues at coordinate 194,769 of NZ_JBITMV010000001.1, read as the reverse complement.
GGCCGAGTATCCGGACGGTTCACCCCGACGGGAGCTGTACACCGGGGCGCTGATCAACAGGGTGACGAACCTCGAGACCGGGGCGACCAGCACGGCGGACGCCAGCGGCACCTCACTGGTCGAGTACGCCACGGACGGCTCGATGACCTGGTACGTCACCGGCCCGGTGCTGCTCGGCTTCCGCGAGAACGCGGGATCCCTGCCTCGCGGGCTGTGGATCGTCGACGGTCAGTTCATCGTCAGGTTCACCCCGACGTTCGACAAGACCATCACGATGCTGCACGGTACGACGCACAACGTCTGCACCGACGTGGATTAGCCGGTGGTGGGCCCGCCGGCCGGAGCCTCGTACACCAGAGCCACGGCGATGCCCGCGAGCCCTTCACCGCGGCCGGTGAAGCCGAGCCCGTCGGTGGTGGCGGCGGTGACCGTGACCGGCGCGCCCACGGCCTCACTCAGCACCCGCTGCGCCTCCTCGCGGCGCGGCCCGATCTTGGGCCGGTTGCCGACCACCTGCACGGAGACGTTGCCGATCACCAGGCCGGCGGCGCGCACCCGCCGGGCGCTCTCACCGAGCAGCGCCACCCCGGAGGCGCCCGCCCACTCCGGCTGGTCGACACCGAAGTTGGCGCCGAGGTCGCCGAGCCCGGCGGCGGAGAGCAGCGCGTTGCAGGCCGCGTGGGCGGCCACGTCGGCGTCGGAGTGCCCGGCCAGGCCGTCCTGGTCGGGCCAGAGCAGGCCGGCGACCCAGCAGGGGCGGCCGGCCTCGAACGCGTGCACGTCGGTGCCGATGGCGACGCGGGGAACGATCATGATCAGAGGGTACGGCCTCGGTCGGCGGCGGCCAGCAGATGCTCGGCCAGGGCCAGGTCGAACGGGCGCGTGATCTTGAGTGCATACTCCGAACCGGGCACGCAGAAGACCGGAACGCCCTGCTTCTCCACCAGGCCGGCGTCGTCGGTGAGGGCGTCACCGGCGGCGGCGTGCGCGGCGGCGAGCACCGAGCGGCGGAACCCCTGCGGGGTCTGCACCGCCCGCAGGGCGGAACGGTCGACGGTGCCGAGCACCATCTCCTCGGCGCCGACCTCCTTGATCGTGTCGACCACCGGAAGCACCGGGATCACCGCGTGCCGGCCCTCGCGGACCGCCGCCGCGACGGACTCGACCAGCTCCGGTGGGGTCAGCGCCCGGGCGGCGTCGTGCACCAGGATGATCTCCGGACCGGGCGGCACCGCAGCCAACGCGAGGGCCACGGACGCCTGCCGCTCCGCCCCACCGGCCACGACCGTCACCGGGGCGACCGGGGTCAGCAACTCCCGGACCCCCGCCACCTCGGCGGCCGGCGCGGCCACCACGATCGTGTGCACCGACCCGGCGGCGGCCAGCCGGCGCACCGCGTGCACGAGCAGGGGTTCGCCGCCGAGCAGGCGCAGGGCCTTCGGCCGGCCGGGGCCGAGCCGTACGCCCGCACCCGCCGCAGGCACGAGGACCGCGACGTCACCGCGCGGATTGAGCTGCGCGGTCACGTCGCGGTCCTCGGATCTGTTCGCTACGAATTGGGTACGTCGGTGCCGTGCGGGCTAGGCCTCGGTCAGGACCTTGTCGAGCAGCGTCTCCGCCTCGTCCTTGGTGCTCTTCTCCGCCAGCGCGACCTCGCCGACGAGGATGTCACGGGCCTTGGCGAGCATCCGCTTCTCGCCCGCGGAGAGACCCCGCTCCCGCTCCCGCCGCCACAGGTCACGCACGACCTCGGCCACCTTCAGCGGGTTACCGGAGGCCAGCTTCTCCAGATTTGCCTTGTAACGCCGCGACCAGTTGGTCGGCTCCTCGGTGTGCGGAGCCCGGAGAACGTCGAAGACCTTGCCCAGGCCCTCCTCGCCGACCACCTCGCGCACACCCACGATCTCGGCGTTCTCAGCAGGCACCCGGACCGTCAGGTCACCCTGCGCGACCCTCAGGACGAGATACTGCTTCTCCTCGCCCTTGATGACCCGAGTCTCGATTGCCTCGATGAGTGCGGCCCCGTGGTGGGGGTAAACAACGGTCTCGCCGACACTGAAAACCATAGGTTCGAAACCCCTTTCGCTGTGTCTAGGGTAACACGCTCAGGCACCGATGTCTCACCGCTGTCCTGACCGTTGGCGCAGCTCAGGGGCCCTGTGAGAGGTATTTCTTCGACTTGACAGGCAGCCAAACCGATGAGTCGAACACGCTCCGTGACGTCGGGATGACATCCCGATACGGGTGAACGGAGCGCCGAGATCAAGGGCTACGCGCTCCCCCCATGGTATCCCGTTGGCAGCTCACGCGCCCAGGTGTAGCGGGAGCAGCCCCCAGTACGGGAGGCTTGAACGCGAGCCGCTGTCCGCTCTTCGAGGCGCTTCCAGGGGGTCCGATGGGCACGCCGGACGCAGAGGGCCACGGGCCGCCCGAGGGCCTGCCCGACCTGCCGCCGGAGTGGGGTCGGGTGGTCATACCCGACGACCCCTCCGCGCTCGCCGGAGAGGCCGCACAGGTGCGCCGGGAGCTGCGCCGGGCCGCCCGCCGCGGCGCCGGACGCCCGACCCTCGGGCTGCCGCTGGTCGTCCTCCTGGTGGCGGTGCTCACCACGCTCGCCGGCCTGGTGGCCGTGACCTGGCCCCGCACGACCCGCTCGGCCGACCGCCCCGCCCCGGCCCCCCACAACCCGCCGGCCACCGTGATCGGCCGGCCCCTGCCCGCGCTGGACCTGGTCGACGGAGGGCAGTCACCGGTCCCGCTGCGCGGCCTGCTGCCCGCCATGATCCTTCTCGTCGACGGCTGCGGCTGCCCCGGGCGGGTGGCCGAGGCGGCCGGCGCCGCACCGGCGAGCGTCACCGTGGTCACCGTCGCCCATGGGCCCACCGCACCCGTCACCGTGCCGCCCGGCGCGAAGGCCGTACGCGCGCTCGGCGACCCCACCGACGGCCTGCGCACCTTCCTGCGGCTGCCGGCACGCCCGAACCGCCTCGCCGCGGTGCTGGTCGACCGCGCCGGTGTGGTGGTGAGCGTGGTGCCGGATCTCGGCCCGGTCGAGACGTACCGCGCCGACCTGACCCGCCTCGCCGCCTGAGCCGGCCGCGCCGGGATCCGCTTTCGCGCCCTGCCGCCCCGGCCGTGGCGGTCAGGCGAGCGCGACGAGCTGCGCCTCGACCCGGACCGACCGGTCGTCGGCCGTCGTCAGCGAGATCCGGAGCGGATCGCCGGAGCCCACCAGGGTGACCCCGTTGAACGAGCCGTCACAGGCCACCTGGAACTGGTCCTGGCCACCGGACCGTGATCCGTAGACCGTGATCCGCAACTCACCCGGGCCGACGCAGAAGTACTGGAGCTCGTAGCTGGCGCCGGCCGAGGTGTGGGCCTGCCGGGTCACACCCCGCTGCGGGCTGAGCGCCGTCCGCTCACGCCAGTGGGTCTTCGGCAGGTGGGGCAGCTCGGCCTCGACAGCATCCGCGCCCCGCCGGCGCCCGCCCACCTCGCCCGGGGCTCCGACCGGCCCCCGATCGACCCGCGAGGCCGTGCCGGTGGAGGGGTCGACGTGGAACACCGCACCGCCGTCGGGGTCGGTCGGCACGAGCCGCGCGGACCGCTCCACCGACGACTCGGGCACGCCCGGGCCGGTCACCGGCGCGCTCGCCTGCCACCACCAGCCACCCATGACCAGGGCGAGCACGGTCGCGCCGGCCAGGATCGCGGCCCTCGGCCGGTCACCCGCCTCGCCGCTCGCGTCGCGCCCGCCGCTCACGGACATCAGCCTAATCGTCGGACGCCCGCCCGATCACCCCTGTCGATCGAGCAGTACGGCGTAGAGGGTGAGACCCGGCCCGAAGGCGAGCATGAGGATCCGCTCCGGCGCGGTGGCGGCCCGGCGCAGCCGGTCCAGGATCAGCAGCACCGTCGGGGACGAGCAGTTGCCGTGCTCGTCGAGCGTCGCCCGGGACGCCGCCAACGCCTCGGGTGGTAACGCCAGCTCCCGCTCCACCACGTTGAGGATCCGCGGACCGCCCGGGTGGACGGCCCAACCGTCCACGTCGGCCACCGTGCTGCCGTGCCGGGCGAGGAGGTCGTCGACCAGACCCCGGACATGGGTGGAGAGCACCTGGGGCACCTTCGGCGACAGGCCCATCCGGAAACCCGCGTCGGTGACGTCCCAGGTCATGTGGTCGGCCGTGGAGGTGTCGGTGACCGAGGTGACCTCGCGCAGCGCGTAACCCGGGCCGTCGGGGAGCACCACGGCCGCGACCGCCGCGTCCGAGAAGAGCGCGTGCGAGACGATCTGTTGCGTGTCCACCCGGGCCGTCGCCGGCTGGATGTGCAGGCTGGTCAACTCGGCGCAGAGCAGCAGAGCCGGGCGGCCCCGGGCGGTCACGAAGTCGCTGACCGCGCCGAGCCCGGGCAGCGCGGCGTAGCAGCCCATGTGCCCGACGAACATCCGCTGGGTGTCCGGGGCCATGCCGAGGTCCCGGGCGAGCAGGATGTCCAGCCCCGGGGTGGCGTACCCGGTGCACGAACAGACGACGAACAGACCGATGTCGGCGGCGTCCAGACCGGCCGCCGTCAGCGCCCGGCCGACCGCCTCCTTGCCCAGCGGCAACGCCTCGACGAGATAGCGCCGCATCCGCCGCTCCGTCGGCCAGTCGGAGACGTCCTCCAACAGAGGGTTGACCGCCGCCTGCCGACGGCTGACCCCCGAGTTGGCGAAGATGCGCTCCGCCAGCGACCGGGTGGTGCCGGAGAAATGCCGGGAGAAGTAGCCGGCCCACAACTCGTCCTGCGCGGCGGAGGGCGGCTGCGCCGTCCCCAGGCCCGCGATCACCGGTACGGACACGATCCCACCTCTCGTCCGAACGCTGCCCTTTACCGGAGCCCCTCCCCGACCCCGGGACGAACCCGGGCGGCCCCACGCTCACCAACGAGGCGCCGACCCGTCCCGGTCCGGGTCACCGCCCAGCGCCGCGATTCCGAGCCAGTCGGCGCACACGTCCGAGGTGGCCGGGTGCAGCGAGCCGCACCGGGCGTCGCGGTAGAGCCGCTCCAGCGGGTGCCCGCGGCGGGTGGCCGAAGTGCCCGCCGCCTCCAGCACCGACGCGGCCACCTCGGCGGCGGTGGTGCCGGCGAGCAGCTTGGCGCGCCACACCCAGCGGTTCGTCTCCGCGTCGCCCGGCGCCTCGTCCACCCGCCGGGCCGCCTCGCGGACCGCCAGGTCGGCCGCGGCCACCGCCGCGTCGGCGCGGCCCAGCCGGGCCCGGACCGCCGGCAGGCCGGCCAGGTTGCGCGCGTTCAGGTGCTCGGCGGCCGCGTCGATCGCCGCCCGCGCCACGCCCACGTAGACCGCGGCGTAGCTCGCCACCAGCCAGTGCGGCATGAGCTGGGCGACCACCAGGGCCAGGCCCTCCACCCCGCCGAGCAGACGGTCACCCGGAACCGTCACGTCCAGGTGCAGGTCGTGTGACGCGGTCGCCCGCATGCCGAGCGAGTCCCAGGTCGGCTCGACGGTGAGGCCGGCGCCGGCCGGCACCAGGAACTGCGAGACCACCGACTGGTCACCGGCGCTGCGCGCCGCCACCAGGTAGCCGTCGGCGTGCCCGGCGCCGGAGCAGAACGTCTTGCTGCCCTTGAGGTGCCAGCCGCCGTCGACCGGCTCGTAGACCGTGCTGAGCTGGGACAGCCGGGCGCCCGCGCCCCGCTCGCTCATCGCCACCGCGTACCAGGAGCCCTGAGCGGCGGCGGTGAGCAGCCGGTCGCGGGCGGCCAGGGACTCGTCCGGCACGCCCAGCGCCTCCGCCAACTCCTCGGTGACCGCGCCCAGGGCGCCGGTGACCGAGGCGTGCATGTTGAACACCAGCGCGGTCGCGCCATTGCCCCGGGCCAGCTCGGTGGCGACCGCCGCGTACTCGGCGAAGGTCGCACCCAAACCGCCCCGTTCGCGGGGGACCATCAGGCCGAACAGGCCGGCCTCCCGCAGATCCTGGAAATCCTCGACCGGGAAGGAGCCGTCCCGGTCGTGCTCCGCCGCCCGGGCGGCGAAACGCGGCGCCAACCGGCGGGCCGCCTCCAGCGCGTGCACCGTCATATCCGCCCCCTTCTCGGCGTCCCCATACCCCCGCCGGTCGTGACTATCCTTTCCGGACCCCCCAGCCCTGGTACAGCACCGCGGCCGAGCGGGTCGGCACGATGCGCGGCGCACGGCCGGCCGGGGCCTGCGCCCCACGGACCCGCCGCAGCAACCAGCCGAGCAGACCGCCCACCTCGGGACGTACGCCGCGCACCCGCAGCGCGACACCGTGGCGGGCGCACTCGGCGATCAGCTCACGGTCGTCCACGAACAACCGTGGGTCGTGGATGCCCTTCGGCACCGTCGGCAGCCGCTCACCGAGGTGGACCGCGACGATCCGGCTCAGCAGGGTGTCGTTGAGGGTGTCCAGCACCAGCAGGCCACCCGGGCGGAGCAGCCGACACGCCTCGGCCACCACCCGCCGCCAGTCGGGCACGTGCTCCAGCAGCTCGCCCGCGGCCACCACGTCCGCGCAGCCGTCGGCGAGCGGCACCGCCGTGGCGTCGCCGTTGACCGGCTTGACGCCGTGCTCGGCGGCCTGGACCAACGCCGAACGGGTCAGGTCGACACCGACGTGCCGGTAGCCCCGGCCCGCCAGGTGCGGCGCGAGCAGGCCGGCGCCGCAGCCGAGGTCCACCAGCAGCGCGTCGGGACGGTCGGCGGGCGGCACCAGGGCGGCCCGCGCCTCGGCGAGCCAGTGCAGCATCGCGAACACACCGTCCGGCCGCCACCACTCGCCGGCCAGGTCGTCGTACTGCCGCGGATCGTTGCGCGGCAGCACCCGCCCCCGGGTGGGCGCCGGAGCCACGTCTCGCATGGGACTGAGCGTGGCATGACTCCCCGGTAACGACCAGACTTCCCTTATGTCGACAACGGTGTTAGGGCTGGTCAGGGCGAGCCATCCCGAACCGACCGCAGCAGTGACCACGGTGGCCGGTCTGCTGGCCGTCGGCGTCGGTCACCGGCCCGCCGGGACCGCCGCCGTGGCGCTGTCGGTGCTGGCCAGCCAGCTCGCCACGGGCTGGACCAACGACGCGGTCGACGCCGGGCGGGACGCCGCGGTGGGGCGTACCGAGAAACCGATCCCGGGCGGCGCGGTCGGCCGCCGCACGGTGGCCTGGTCGGCGGCGGTGGCCGCGCTCGCCACCCCGGCGCTGGCCCTGCTCACGAACCCGTGGGCGGCGGCCGCCCTGACGCTCGCGCTGGCCTCCGCGCTGCTCTACGACTGGCCGCTGAAGTCCACCCCGCTGTCGGTGCTGCCCTACGCCGTCTCCTTCGGCGCGCTGCCCGCCTTCGTGGTGCTGGCCCTCCCCGGCGCGCCGGCGCCGCCGGTCTGGCTGATCGCCGCCGGCGCCCTCCTCGGCGCCGGGGCACACTTCGCCAACGTCCTGCCGGACCTCGCCGACGACGCCCGGACCGGGGTCCGCGGCCTGCCGCACCGGCTGGGCGCGACCGGCAGCCGGGTCGCCGCCGCCGGGCTGCTGCTGGCGGCGACCGGCACCCTGGTCTTCGGCCCGCCGGGGCCGCCGTCGGGGGTGGGGCTCACCGCGGTGCTGGCCGCCGTCGTGGCGCCCCTCGTCGGCTGGTACGGCGGCCGCGCCGCGGTCCGGGCCGGACGGCGGCCGGTGAGCGCCTTCCGTGCCGTGATGCTGGTGGCGCTCATCGACGTGGTCCTGCTGGTCACGAGCGGTCGGGTGGTCTGAGCGTCACCCCCCGAGGTGGCATCCCCGGGTCGGCGTGCGGGCCTCGATCAGCCCCAACTACCCTGGAGCGCGGTCTGCGCGGGCATGGCCACCGTGCCCGGCGTACGCAACCGGGTGTGATCGTGACGAGGAGGACCGACGTGACGCGCTCGATCAGGGGTTCCCGGCGGGCGGCCCTGCTGCTGTCCGGGGTGGCGGCGGCGACCAGCCTGCTGCTGTCCGGGTGCGGCGCGGGGCAGATCTCCGAGACCGCCGGCAAGGAGCCGTCGGTCCAGGGCGTCAACCTCTCGACCGCGAACGGCCTGCTCGCGGTGCGTGGCCTGCTGGTGGACTTCCCCGGCGTGGAGGGTTACCGGGCGGGCGAGAACGCCAAGCTCAACGCGGTGATCTACAACGACACGCGCAACCCGGTCACGGTCACCGTCACCACCCAGGACGCCCGCTCGGTCGTCCTCACCAGCACCGGCGCCTCGGCCAGCCCGTCCGCGTCCGCGAGCCCGTCGGAGTCGGCGTCCGCCAGCCCGTCCGACTCCGAGTCGGCGACCCCGAGCGGGTCGGCGTCCCCCAGCGGCTCGGCCTCGCCGAGCGCCTCGGCCAGCCCGTCGGCGTCGGCCCCCGCCGGCAAGCCGGCCCGGTTCGAGATCGCGCCGCTCAGCTACATCCAGCTGAACGAGCAGTCCGGCCGCGTGCTCGAGCTGGTCGGCCTGAACGAGGCGCTGCTCTCCGGCCAGAACGTCTTCGTGACCTTCGACTTCGGCGACGGCAACACGGTCACCGGGCCGGCCCCGATCGCGGTGCCGTTCACCCCGGGCCCCCGTCCCACCCCGATCATCGAGCGCGAGGGCGGCCACGAGGACACCGACGAGGGCGGCGCCGGCCACGGCGGCTGACCCACCCCGATCTCGACGACACCGCCGGCGTGGCGACCACCACGCCGGCGGTGTCTTCGTTTTCGTCGTACGACACGGCTAGCGTCCGGTTGTGACCACCTCCCGATCCACCTCCCCGCGCGGCGGCGCGGCGACCGGTTCGCGGGGCCGTGCCTCCGCCCGCGAGCCCCGGCCTGCCTACGAATGCGACGCCTGCGGGCACCAACCGCCCAAGTGGGTGGGGCGCTGCCCGGAATGCGGCGAGTGGGGCTCGGTGGTCGAGTCGACGATCACCGGCCCGACGGTCTCCGGCCGGGTGGTCAGCTCGCGGATGCCGGCCGAGCCGGCCCGACCGATCGCCACGATCAGCGCCGCGCCGGCCCGGGCCCGCCCGACCGGCGTGAGCGAGCTCGACCGAGTCCTCGGCGGCGGCCTCGTGCCGGGCGCGGTGGTGCTGCTCGCCGGCGAGCCGGGCGTCGGCAAGTCCACCCTGCTGCTCGACGTGGCCCAGCAGTGGGCCGCCGGAGCCGGCAGCCCCTCGCTCGTGGTCAGCGGTGAGGAGTCGGTCAGCCAGGTCCGCCTGCGGGCCGAGCGGATGGGCACCCTGCACGACCAGCTCTACCTGGCCGCCGAGAGCGACCTGGCCGCCGTCCTCGGCCACCTCGACGCGGTCAAGCCGGGGCTGCTGGTGCTCGACTCGGTGCAGACCATCTCCACCACCGGCACCGAAGGGGTGCCCGGTGGGGTGACCCAGGTCCGCGCGGTCACCGCCGCTCTCGTGTCGGTCGCCAAGGAGCGCGGCATCGCCACCGTGCTGGTCGGTCACGTCACCAAGGACGGGCAGGTGGCCGGTCCCCGGGTGCTGGAGCACCTGGTCGACGTGGTGCTGCACTTCGAGGGCGACAAGCACTCCTCGCTGCGGATGGTGCGCGGGGTCAAGAACCGCTTCGGCGCCGCCGACGAGGTCGGCTGCTTCGAGATGCACGAGGGGGGCATCACCAGCCTGGCCGACCCCTCCGGGCTCTTCCTCACCCGCTACTCCGAGCCGGTGCCGGGCACCTGCGTCACAGTGGCGATGGAGGGGCGTCGGGCCCTGGTCACCGAGGTGCAGGCGCTGATCGGCGCGACGGTGGCCGGCTCGCCCCGGCGCACGGTCTCCGGGCTCGACTCGGCCCGGCTCGCGATGGTGCTGGCGGTGCTCCAGCGACGCACCGAGCGGCTCACCCTCCACGACCGGGAGGTCTTCGCGGCCACCGTGGGCGGCATCCGGGTGGTCGAGCCGGCCGCCGACCTCGCGGTCGCCCTCGCGGTCGCCTCCGGCGGGCTCAACCTGGCCATCGCGCCGCACCTGGTGGCGATCGGCGAGGTCGGCCTGACCGGCGAGGTCCGCCGGGTGGGCGCGGTGCCGCGGCGGCTCGCCGAGGCCGCCCGGCTTGGTTTCCGCGTCGCGCTCGTCCCGCCCGGCTGCGGCCCGCAGTCCACCGGCGCCGGGCCGGAGCAGATGAAGGTGATGGAGGTCACCGATGTCCGCTCGGCGCTGCAGCATGCCGCCCGCGCGTCGGCCGAGTGACCGACGGTGGCCGCCGCACGGGAGCGCGGGGGCGATAACGGACAGCCGACCCGGGGTCGGGCAGGGGGCATCGTGACACATCACAGTAACCACGACAGCACCCACCGCACGGCAGTCCGTAGACTGTGCCCGTGCCGATCGACCGCGACACCACCAAGCCTGCCGGCACGACGCCCCACGCCCGCACCGGCGCCGTGGGTTCGCCGGCCCGTCCCATCAGCATGAGCGTGACCGGAGGCACCGTCGGCGCGGGCGGCGACCCGCTGCGGGCCAACCTGGCGTTGATGGCGCCGGGCACCGCTCTGCGCGACGGCCTCGAGCGGATCCTGCGGGGGCGCACCGGCGCCCTGATCGTCCTCGGCTACGACAAGGTGGTCGAGGGCCTCTGCACCGGCGGCTTCCCGCTCGACGTCGAGTTCTCCGCGACGCGGGTGCGCGAGCTGTGCAAGATGGACGGCGCCGTGGTGCTCTCCAGCGACGGCACCCGCATCGTCCGGGCCGCCGTGCACCTGATGCCCGACCCGTCCATCCCGACGGAGGAATCCGGCACCCGGCACCGGACGGCCGAGCGGGTGGCCCGCCAGACCGGCTACCCCGTCATCTCCGTCAGCCAGTCCATGCGGATCATCAGCCTCTACGTCAACGGCCAGCGGCACGTGCTGGACGACTCGGCGGCCATCCTGTCCCGGGCCAACCAGGCCCTGGCGACCCTGGAGCGCTACAAGCTCCGGCTCGACGAGGTCTCCGGCACGCTGTCCGCGTTGGAGATCGAAGACCTGGTCACCGTGCGCGACGCGGTGGCGGTGGTGCAGCGGCTGGAGATGGTCCGCCGGATCGCCGACGAGATCGCCGGCTACGTGGTCGAGCTGGGCACCGACGGGCGCCTGCTCGCGCTCCAGCTCGACGAGCTGATGGCGGGCGTCGACGCCGACCGCACCCTGGTCATCCGCGACTACCTGCCGGCCGGCCGCAAGTCCCGCACCCTCGACGAGGCGCTGGTCGAGCTGGACCTGCTCGGTGCCACCGAGCTGATCGACCTGGTCTCGGTCGCCAAGGCGATCGGCTACCCGGCCGCCTCCGACGCCCTCGACGCGGCGGTCAGCCCGCGCGGCTTCCGGCTGCTCGCCAAGGTGCCCCGGCTACCGGTGCCGGTGGTCGACCGGCTGGTGGTGCACTTCGGCAGCCTCCAGCGGCTGCTGGGCGCCACGGTGGAGGACCTCCAAGCCGTCGAAGGCGTCGGCGACGCCCGGGCGCGAGGCGTCCGCGAGGGCCTGTCCCGGCTCGCCGAGGCGTCCATCCTCGAACGGTACGTCTGACCGCTTCCGACGGGTCGCGCGCCCAGCCCGGGCCTGAGACGCCGGGGTTGGTGACTGACCGCCCGCTGCCCGGGCGCGCCCGTCGGGCCCGGCTCAGCCGGTGATGGTCAGCTTGACCGGCTCGCTGAGCTTGGTGCCCACCCGCGCGAAGACCTGGTAGGTGCCGGCGGGCGGGTTAGGCCCGTTGGCCACCCCGTCGGCGCAGCGGGTGCTGTCCTGGCCGTTCCAGGCGATCTGGTAGGAACGCTCGAAGTTCGGCGTGAACGACTGGACGTCGGAGCCCTTGCCGGTGCCGCAGGTGTCGGAGGACCAGATCTTCTCCGCCCCCGACTTGATGAACAGCTCCTGGAGGTCGGCGCCCACATCGCGGCTGCACGTACGGTCGGAGATGTTCTTGATCTTGAGTTGCAGGTCGACCGGCGCGCCGCGCTGAACCGTGGCCGGCTTCGCCACCGGGATCACACTGATCTCGGCGTCCGTGCAGCTGCCGTCGTCACTTCCCCCGGCCGCCGGCGCCACCGGCGGAGCCTCGGGGGGTGACGTGGGCGCATTGCTGGGCCTCGTCTGCACCTCCGGCGCGTCCGACGGCTCAGCGGACGGCGGTGCCCCCGTCTGTGGCGTGAGCACCGAGCCCGTCGGCCCCGGGCTGGCCGAGGAGGTCGAGCCCGCGCGAGGGTTGTCGTCGCCGTTACCCGACCCGGTGCACGAGTAGAGCAGGACAATCAGGAAGAGAAGCCCCGCTCCGAGTACGACGGCGCGACGCCGCCAGTAAACGGCGGGTGGCAGGGGGCCGACCGTCAGACGCATGATGCCCCCACCGTAGTGGCGCATGCCCCGGCAACCATCGCGACGCGCCGGAGCGTCACCAGACCGCGCAACGGATCAGTCCACTGTCGACGGCGTGGCCCGGTTATCGGGCGCCGCCGCGTCGGGCTCGGGCGGCGCGGTCAGAGGTAGACCTTGCGCTGGTAGACGGCGTGAGCGCCGGCAACCCGGTCGAGGAAGAGCAGGCCGGCGCAGTGATCGATCTCGTGTTGCAGGGCCCGCGCCTCGAAGCCGTCAGTGACCAGCCGCACCGGCTTGCCCGTGCCCGGCAGATCCCCCTCGACCACCAGCCGGCTGGCCCGCTTCACGTCACCGGTGAGGTCGGGCACCGACATGCAGCCCTCCCGTCCCGGCTTCCACCGGCTCGCCTCGACCACCCGGGCGTTGCACAGCACGAACGTGCCGTGCACGGTGACGGTCTTCGGGTGCCCGGTCACGTCGACCGCGAACACCTGCGCACCCACGCCGACCTGCGGCGCCGCCAGACCGACACAGCCCGGCGAGACCCGCATCGTGGCGATCAGGTCCGCCGCCAGCCGCACCGTCTCGGCCGAGGTCGGGTCCACCTCGACGCCGGCCCGGCTGAGCACCGGGTGTGGGGCGGCCACCACCGTACGTACCTCACCAGAGGCGTCCAGCGTCTCCGGTGTCCAGTCGCCGAGGCCGACGTACTCCTCGTCGCCGCGGGCGGCGTCCGGCCCGCTCCGCTCGCCCGTCACAGCAGGTCCGGATCCGCCGGCCGAAGGCTGACCTCGACGCCCAGTTCGGCGGCCGTCGACGCGAGCCGGGCCGCCAGCGCGTCGGCGACGCCCGGCGGCAGGTCCACCTCGGCGACCACGACGTACAGCGATCCGGTGAGCCGCGTACTCAGGTCGGTCACGTTTCCCCCGCCCTCGGCGAGGACCCGGGTCATCGCCGCGACGATGCCCATCCGGTCCGCTCCGTGCACCGCCATCACGTACGGCTCGCCGCCCGGCGCCGCCTCGCCGTCCGGCGTGACCGCGCGTACGGTCGCCAGCAGCTGCCCGTCGGCGGCGAGCGGGGCGAGCGCGGCCTCGACATCGGCGGCGGCCGGGCCCACGCAGACCAGGGTCATCGCGAAGTGTCCCCGCAGCCGGGTCATCGTGCTGTCGGTGAGGTTCGCGCCCAGCCGGGCGAGCACCTCCGCGACGTCGGCGACGATGCCCGGCCGGTCCCGGCCGATGACGGTGATCGCGAGCTCGTTCATCAGGGCATTCTGCCCGATCCGGCGGCGCTGTCCCGGCCACCCGGCCGGCCCGCCCACCCTCCGGGACCGGCACGCGTGACATCATCGGCGGCACCATGACTGAACCGACGTTCGCCGACCTGGTCAGCCGCTGGTACGAGGAGAACGCCCGCGACCTGCCGTGGCGCAAACCGGACGTCGGCGCGTGGGCGATCCTGGTCAGCGAGGTGATGCTCCAGCAGACGCCGGTGGTGCGGGTGCTGCCCGCCTGGGAGGCGTGGCTGGCCCGGTGGCCCGTGCCGGCCGCGCTGGCCGCCGACAGCCCCGCCGAGGCGATCCGGATGTGGGGGCGGCTCGGCTACCCGCGCCGGGCGCTGCGGTTGCGCGAATGCGCGGTGGCGATCGTGGAACGGCACGGCGGCTCGGTCCCGGACCGACTGGACCAGCTGCTGGCCCTGCCCGGCGTCGGCACATACACGGCGCGGGCGGTCGCCGCCTTCGCGTACGGGCAGCGGCACCCCGTCGTCGACACGAACGTCCGCCGGGTCGTCTGCCGGGCCATCGCCGGTGAGCCCGACGCCGGCCCCACGACCCGGCCTGCCGACCTCGTCGCCACCGAGGAGCTGCTCCCCGAGGAGCCGGCCGCGGCGGCGCTGGCCAGCGCGGCGTTCATGGAACTGGGTGCACTGATCTGCACGGCCCGGACCCCCCGCTGCGGCCAGTGCCCCGTGGAATCGACCTGCGCGTGGCGCGCCTCCGGGCAGGAGGCGCCGGCCGGCCCCACGCGACGACCCCAGCGGTACGCGGGCACCGACCGACAGGTCCGTGGCCTGCTGCTGGGGGTGCTGCGCGAGGCGACCGGCCCGGTGCCCCACCAGCGCCTCGACCAGGTGTGGGCCGACGACGTCCAACGCGCCCGGGCGCTCGCCGGCTTGGTCGAGGACGGCCTGGTCGAACCGGTCGGCGCCGAAGCGTTCCGCCTCGTCGGCGACGGTCCGTCCCTGCCCCTGCCCGACCTCGCCCGCTGACCCGCCCCGTCGGCGCTCGTCGGCTCGCAGGGCCCGCCGGCTGATCGGCCCGGACCCCGGGTGGGACCGAGGCCGGGGCCGGGGGTGGGCCCGGGGGGGGATCCGCTCGGGATCAAGGACGTCGGGGTTTCCGCGCCGGGCGGACCGCCCGACTTCAGGGAAGCCGAGTTGATCAACGCCCGTTGCGGGGCCGAGCCAGGTCGGGCGCAAAAGGGTGGGGCCCCGGCGGCTTTCGCCACCGGGGCCCCACCCCTGCTACCTGTTGGCCTTACTCGTCCGCACCGGCCGGGGCGGCGGTGCCGCCCAGGTCGGCGGGAACGGCGTCCGGCACGGTGACCGGCTTGTCCGCACCCCGGAAGACGAGCTTGGACTTGTCGATGTTGTTCGGGTCGCCCTCGCAGTCCACCACCACGATCTGACCCGGGGTCAGCTCGTTGAAGAGGATCCGCTCGGACAGGTTGTCCTCGATGTCGCGCTGGATCGTGCGACGCAGCGGACGCGCACCGAGAACCGGGTCGAAGCCCTTGGTCGCCAGGTACTTCTTGGCGTTCTCGGTCAGCTCCAGACCCATGTCCTTGTTCTTCAGCTGGGTCTCGATCCGGGCGATCATGATGTCGACGATCGACAGGATCTCCTGCTGACGCAGCTGGTGGAAGACGATGGTGTCGTCGATCCGGTTGAGGAACTCAGGCCGGAAGTGCTGCTTGAGCTCGTCGTTGACCTTCTGCTTCATCCGGTCGTAGTTGGACTCGGAGTCCTCCGACGCCTGGAAGCCGAGCGACACCGCCTTGGCCACGTCACGCGTGCCGAGGTTGGTGGTCAGGATGATGACCGTGTTCTTGAAGTCCACGATCCGACCCTGACCGTCGGTGAGCCGACCGTCCTCCAGGATCTGGAGCAGCGTGTTGAACACGTCCGGGTGGGCCTTCTCGATCTCGTCGAAGAGGACCACCGAGAACGGCCGACGCCGCACCTTCTCGGTCAGCTGCCCGCCCTCGTCGTAGCCGACGTAGCCGGGAGGGGCACCCACCAGCCGGGAGACCGTGTAGCGGTCGTGGAACTCGGACATGTCCAGCTGGATGAGGGCGTCCTCGCTGCCGAACAGGAACTCGGCCAGCGCCTTCGACAGCTCGGTCTTACCGACACCGGACGGGCCGGCGAAGATGAACGAGCCCGACGGACGCTTCGGGTCCTTCAGGCCGGCGCGGGTACGCCGGATCGCCTTCGAAACCGCCTTGACCGCGTCCTCCTGGCCGATGACGCGCTTGTGCAGCTCGTCCTCCATGCGCAGCAGACGCGAGGTCTCCTCCTCGGTCAGCTTGTAGACCGGGATGCCGGTCCAGTTGCCGAGCACCTCGGCGATCTGCTCGTCGTCGACCTCGCTGACGACGTCCAGGTCACCGGCCTTCCACTCCTTCTCCCGCTGCGCCTTCTGGCCGAGGAGCTGCTTCTCCTTGTCCCGCAGCTGGGCGGCGCGCTCGAAGTCCTGCGCGTCGATCGCGGACTCCTTGTCGCGCCGGACCTGGGCGATCCGCTCGTCGAAGTCGCGCAGGTCTGGCGGCGCGGTCATCCGCCGGATCCGCATCCGGGCACCGGCCTCGTCGATCAGGTCGATCGCCTTGTCCGGCAGGAAGCGGTCGGAGATGTAGCGGTCGGCCAGGGTCGCGGCGGCGACGAGAGCGGCGTCGGTGATGCTCACCCGGTGGTGCGCCTCGTAGCGGTCGCGCAGGCCCTTGAGGATCTCGATGGTGTGGGCCAGCGAGGGCTCACCCACCTGGATCGGCTGGAAGCGGCGCTCGAGAGCGGCGTCCTTCTCCAGGTGCTTGCGGTATTCGTCGAGGGTCGTGGCGCCGATGGTCTGCAGCTCACCACGGGCCAGCATCGGCTTGAGGATGCTCGCCGCGTCGATCGCGCCCTCGGCGGCACCCGCACCGACCAGGGTGTGGATCTCGTCGATGAACAGGATGATGTCGCCGCGGGTGCGGATCTCCTTGAGCACCTTCTTGAGGCGCTCCTCGAAGTCACCGCGGTAGCGGGAACCGGCGACCAGCGCACCGAGGTCGAGGGTGTAGAGCTGCTTGTCCTTCAGCGTCTCGGGCACCTCGCCCTTGATGATCTTCTGGGACAGCCCCTCCACCACGGCGGTCTTACCGACACCGGGCTCACCGATCAGGACCGGGTTGTTCTTGGTACGGCGGGAGAGCACCTGCATGACCCGCTCGATTTCCTTCTCGCGCCCGATGACCGGGTCGAGCTTGCCCTCACGGGCGGCCTGGGTCAGGTTGCGGCCGAACTGGTCCAGCACGAGGCTGGTCGACGGCGCGGCCTCACCCGCCGCGGCGCCCGCCGCGGCCGGCTCCTTGCCCTGGTAGCCGGAGAGCAGCTGGATCACCTGCTGGCGCACCCGATTGAGGTCGGCGCCGAGCTTGACCAGCACCTGGGCGGCGACGCCCTCACCCTCGCGGATCAGACCGAGCAGGATGTGCTCCGTGCCGATGTAGTTGTGGCCGAGCTGCAGCGCCTCGCGCAGCGACAGCTCCAGCACCTTCTTGGCCCGCGGCGTGAACGGGATGTGCCCGCTCGGCGCCTGCTGGCCCTGGCCGATGATCTCCTCGACCTGCTGCCGGACGCCCTCCAGGGAGATGCCGAGGCTCTCCAGAGCCTTGGCGGCGACGCCCTCACCCTCGTGGATCAGGCCCAGCAGGATGTGTTCCGTACCGATGTAGTTGTGGTTGAGCATCCGGGCCTCTTCCTGGGCCAGGACGACAACCCGTCGCGCTCGGTCGGTGAACCGCTCGAACATGCCCTCGTGCTCCTCACGTGCCGTGCGCCTTGATGGTCAAGATCTTGGCGGGGCCGGTGCGCGGACGTCCGGGACGGGCGTCCGTGCCTCATTACTCTATCGCCGCGGACCGACTCAGCTGAGGTCGTGTGTCTCCGGCGGGAGCCTGGTTCGCGTCGTTTTGCACAACCGTGCGCGCTCAGGAGGTGTTCCGGGGCCTCCGGCGCTACGCGCAGAGCGAAATTCGACCCACTCGTGGACGGGGCCGTTCGCGCCCGGCAGGGTCGGTTCCGCGTCAACGGGGCCCGCTGTCGGGCCACCCGGGAGTTGTCCACAGGCTGTGGACGGAATCTCCACCGGTTGTGGACAACGTCGCCGGCCGGGGGTTTCTTCCCCGTCCCGGATCATCGCATAGGGGACAGAGACCCCAGAGGGGGATGAGCACACCAGACCGCCCCGGAAGCGGCACGCCGGCCGGGCCGGGAATGCGGCGACGCCGGCCCGGAGGAGATCTCCGGCCCGGCGTCGGGGTCGCCTGTGCGATTTCGCCTCGGTCAGCGCCGGGCGTGGAACTCGTCGACGATCTCCTGCGGGATCCGGCCCCGGTCGGAGATGTCCTTGCCGGCCTTCTTGGCCCACTCGCGGATCGCCTTGTTCTGCTCCCGGTCGGCGGTGGCGCCGCCCCGGCCGCGTGCCGCCCGACCGCCGACCACCACGCCGCCGCGGCCCACCTTGGTGCCGGCACCCACGTACGGCGCGAATACGTCACGCAATTTCTCGGCGTTCGCACTCGACAGGTCGATCTCGTACTGAACGCCGTCGAGGGCGAACTTGACGGTCTCGTCCGCGTCCCCGCCGTCCAGGTCATCGACCAGCTTGTGAATGATCTGCTTGGCCACGTCCCACATTCCTTTCGAGCAGGGTGCTCCTGCTAACTCGCAAGCACAATAACCCGCGCGACGCTCGCCGCGTCAATAGGATGCGGTATAGATGGCCCGGCAGCGGCCGTGGACTACTCGGGCCGGACCAACGGGAACAGGATCGTTTCCCGAATTCCCAGCCCGGTCAGCGCCATCAGGAGCCGGTCGATTCCCATTCCCATACCACCGGCCGGCGGCATTCCGTACTCCATGGCCCGGAGGAAGTCCTCGTCGAGGCGCATCGCCTCGTCGTCGCCACGGGCGGCCAGCTGCGCCTGGGCGACCAGCCGCTCCCGCTGCACGACCGGGTCGACCAGCTCCGAGTACGCGGTACCGAGCTCGAAACCGAGAACGTAGAGGTCCCACTTCTCGGCCAGCCCCGGCTCGCTGCGGTGCGCCCGGGTCAGCGGGCTCGTCTCCTCCGGGTAGTCGCGGACGAAGGTGGGCGCCTGAAGACCTGGCACCACCAGTTCCTCGAACAGTTCCTCGGCAAGCTTGCCCGGACCCCACTTCGGGTCGACGGCGAGACCGACCTTGTCGGCGTACTCGACGAGGCGGGCGCGCTCGGTGCGGACCGTGACCTCTTCACCGAGAGCTTCGGAAAGCACACCGAACAGGGTGACCGAACGCCACTCGCCGCCCAGGTCGAACTCCTGTCCGTCGGCGTGCGTGACCACCGTCGAGCCGCTCACCGCGATCGCCGCCTGCTGGACGAGATTGCGGGTCAGCTCGGCCATCGTGTCGTAGTCGCCGTACGCCTGGTAAGCCTCCAGCATCGCGAACTCCGGTGAGTGCGACGAGTCGACGCCCTCATTCCGGAAGTTGCGGTTGATCTCGAAGACCCGGTCGACACCACCGACCACGGCCCGCTTCAGAAACAGTTCCGGCGCGATTCGCAGATACAGATCGGTGTTCAACGCATTGCTGTGGGTCACGAATGGGCGAGCCGCCGCGCCACCGTGCAGCAACTGCAGCATCGGGGTCTCCACCTCGATGAAGTCCCGCGCGTGCAGCGAATCGCGCAGGCTGCGGACGGCCGCCGCCCGGGTGCGGACCATCTGCCGGGCCTGCGGACGGACGACCAGGTCGACGTAGCGCTGGCGGACCCGGGCCTCCTCGGAGAGCGGCTTGTGGGCGACCGGCAGCGGGCGCAGGGACTTGGCGGTGACCGCCCACTCGTCGGCCAGCACCGACAGCTCGCCGCGGCGGCTGGTGATCACCTCGCCGGTGACACCGACGTGGTCGCCGAGGTCGACCAGGCGCTTCCAGTCCTCCAGCCGCTGCGCGCCGACCCGGTCGAGCGACAGCATCGCCTGCAGCTCGGTGCCGTCGCCGTCCCGGAGAGTGGCGAAGCAGAGCTTCCCGGTGTTGCGTACGAAGATCACCCGCCCGGTGACCGAGACCCGGTCGCCGGTGGCGGTGTCGGTCGGCAGGTCCGCGTAACGCGCGCGGATCTCGGCGAGCGTGTCCGTACGCGGAAAACCGACCGGGTAGGGCTCCACGCCCTCGGCGAGCATCCGGTCCCGCTTCTCCCGGCGGACCTTCATCTGCTCGGGAAGGTCGTCGGCGGGGTCCACTGGCAGGGCGTTCTGCTCGGTCACGGCACGCTTCCTCGTCACGGAGATACGGGGGGTCAGGCCCGAGCGTACTCAAGGCCCCACCGGGCCGTTACCGGATAACCTGCCCGTCATGGTTGATCACACTCAGGCTCTGTCCTTCGGTGTCGCCGCAGCAGACTACGACCGGTTCCGACCGCGTTATCCCGAGGACGCCGTGCGCTGGGCGCTGGACGGCGTGGCCACCGGCGACGCGCCCGCCCGGGTCGTCGACCTCGGTGCGGGCACCGGAATCCTGAGCCGCGCCGTCCTGGCCCTCGGCCACCAGGTGGTGCCGGTGGAGCCGGACGACGGCATGCGGGCGCAGCTCGCGGCGGCCACCCCGGGCAGCACGCCGCTGGCCGGCAGCGCCGAGGCCGTGCCCCTGCCGGACGGGTCGGCCGACGCGGTGCTGGTCGGCCAGGCGTACCACTGGTTCGACCGGGAGCCGGCACACGCCGAGATCGCCCGCGTGCTGCGCCCCGGCGGCACCTTCGCCCCGATCTGGAACACGCGCGACGAGACGGTCGGCTGGGTGGCGGAGCTGGGCCGCATCGCGCACATGGGTACCAGTTCGGGGAACGTGATAGAGCGGTACGCGGACTTCGGCCCCGCGTTCGGCGCGGTCGAGGTGGGCGAGTTCCGGCACACGACCACGCTCACGCCGGACGAGATCCTGGGAATGATCGGCACCCGCTCGTACTACCTGACCGCCTCGGAACAGGAGCGGGAGACGGTCGACCGGGAGCTGCGCGACCTGCTGGCCACGCACCCCGACCTGGCCGGGCGGACGACCGTCGAACTGCCGTACCGGACGGTCGTGCTGCGGGCCCGGCGGCGCTGAGAGGCCCGCGCGGCGCGGGACACCCGGCGACGCCGGGTGTTCTCAGACGTTGCGCTCGTAGACCATCCGCAGCCCGATCAGCGTGATCATCGGCTCGTGGTGGGTGATCGTGCGGCACTCGTTGATCACCAGGGAGGCGAGCCCACCCGTGGCGATCACCGCCTTCACCTCGCCCAGCTCCTCGCTCATCCGCTCCACGATGCGGTCCACCTGACCGGCGAAGCCGAAGTAGAGGCCGGCCTGGAGGCACTCGACGGTGTTCTTGCCGATCACCGAACGCGGCCGGGTCGCCTCGACCTTGCGCAGCTGGGCCGCGCGGGCGGCGAGCGCGTCGAAGGAGATCTCGATGCCCGGCGCGAACGCGCCGCCGAGGAACTCACCCCGGCCGCTGATCACGTCGAAGTTGGTCGTCGTACCGAAGTCCACGACGATCGACGGCCCGCCGTAGAGGGTGTAGGCCGCCAGGGTGTTCACCACCCGGTCGGCGCCCACCTCCTTCGGGTTGTCGATCGCCAGCTGCACGCCGGTGCGGACCCCGGGCTCGACGATCACGCTGGGCAGCTCGCCGTAGTAGCGGGCGAGCATCGTCCGGAGGGAACGCAGCGCCGCCGGCACCGTCGAACAGGCGGCCACACCGGTGATCTCCACAGCGTCCCCGGCGAGCAGGCCCCGGAACATGAGCCCCAGCTCGTCGGCGGTCGACCGGGCGTCGGTCTTGATCCGCCATGAGTGCACCAGCTTGTCGCCGTCGAAGGTCGCCAGCACGGTGTTGGTGTTTCCGATGTCGATGCAGAGCAGCACGCTCGAAGCCTAGACAACGACCGTGCGGGCGGGCACGGACCGGCCGGCCCGGCCCGCCCGTGCCGGCCGGCTCATTCGGTACGCAGGTCCAGCGCGATGTCGAGGATGGGCGACGAGTGGGTCAGCGCGCCCACCGACAGGTAGTCGACGCCGGTCGCCGCGTACCGGGCGGCCACCGCCAGGGTCAGCCCACCGGTCGCCTCCAACTCGGCCCGGTCGCCCACCGCGGCCACCACCTCGACCAGCTCCTCCGGCGTCATGTTGTCGCAGAGCAGGAAGTCCGCACCGGCCTCCACCGCCTCCACCGCCTCGGCGACGGTGGTCACCTCGACCTGCACCGGCACCGCCGGGAACGCCTGCCGCACCCGCCGGTACGCCGCGGTGATGCCGCCCGCCGCGAGCTTGTGGTTGTCCTTGATCATCGCGACGTCGTAGAGGCCGAGCCGCTTGTTGGTGCCGCCGCCGGCCCGCACCGCGTACTTCTCCAACGCCCGCAGGCCGGGCGTCGTCTTCCGGGTGTCCAGCACCATCGCCTTCGTGCCGGACAACGCGTCGGCCCACGCCCGGGTGTGCGTCGCCACCCCGGACATGCGGCACAGCAGGTTCAGCGCCGTCCGCTCGGCGGTGAGCAGCAGCCGGGTCGGCCCGGTCACCGTCGCCAGCACGTCACCGCGGGCCACCCGCTCCCCGTCGGCGGCCACCACCGAAACCTCGACGGTACGTTCCGTGCCGGTCACCTCACCCACCAGCTCGAAGACCGCGGCGGCCACGGCCAGCCCGGCCACCACACCGTCGGCACGGGCCACCAGGTCGGCGGTGTCGGTCTGCTCGGCCGGGATGGTGGCGACGCTGGTGACGTCGAGGAAGTCCGGGCCCAGGTCCTCGCTCAACGCGTTGGCGACCACCACGCGCACCTCGGCCGGGTCCAGGCCACCCGCCCGCAACGCCTGCTCCGTCGACTCCCTCACCGGACTCCCTCTCCTCGCGACTGCGGGGCTCGCAAACCCGGCTCACTCCTCGCGCTCACGGCTTCCCCTCCCACTGCTGCGTCAACCGATCGTCTGCGCCGACCGCCTCCACGAGGTGGCCCAGCCACCGGTCGTCGGCCGTCGGGAAGTCCTCCCGCCAGTGGCACCCGCGGGTCTCCTGCCGGGCGTACGCGGCGGCGACCAGCGTCGACGCCACGGTGAGCAGGTTCGTCGCCTCCCAGTCCGCCATCCGGGGGCGACCCCGGCCGGCGCCCAGCTCCGTCAGCGTGCCGGCCGTCGCGGTGAGCGTCTGCGCCGACCGCAGCACCCCGGCACCCCGGGTCATCGCCCGTTGCAGCGCCGGGACGCCGTCCGCGGGCACGACCCATCCGGTGCCGCCGACCCAGGCACCGGTCTCCGCCGGGCGGGCCTGCTCGGGCAGGCCGGCGGCGATGTCCTCGGCGATCCGGCGGGAGAAGACCAGCCCCTCCAGCAGCGAGTTGCTGGCCAGGCGGTTGGCGCCGTGCACGCCCGTGCAGGCGACCTCGCCGCAGGCGTACAGGCCGGGGATCGACGTACGGCCGTACAGGTCGGTGCGGACACCGCCGGAGGCGTAGTGGGCGGCCGGGGCCACCGGGATCAGGTCGGTGGCCGGATCGACCCCGATGGCCAGGCAGGACGCCACGATCGTCGGGAAGCGCCCGGCCAGGAAACTCCCACCCAGGTGCCGGGCGTCGAGGTAGACGTGGTCCGCGCCGGTCGCGAGCAGCACCCGGTGGATGCCCTTGGCCACCACGTCCCGGGGCGCCAGCTCGGCCAGCTCGTGCTGCCCGATCATGAACCGCTTGCCGTCGGCGTCGACCAGGTGGGCGCCCTCGCCGCGCAGCGCCTCGGAGACCAGCGGCTGCTGGGCGTGGGCCACGCCCGGCACCCGGGCGTGTTGCGGCACGATCAGCGCGGTGGGGTGGAACTGGACGAACTCCACGTCGGTCACCGCCGCGCCGGCCCGCATCGCCAGCGCCACCCCGTCGCCGGTGGAGACGGCGGGGTTGGTGGTGGCCGCGAAGACCTGGCCCATACCTCCGGTGGCCAGCACGACCGCCCGCGCCAGCAGCGCGCCGACGCCGTCCTCGCTGCCCTCGCCGAGCACGTGCAGCGTGAGCCCGCAGGCCGGGCCGAGCCCGCCCGGACCGTCACCGGGAGCCCGCAGCAGGTCCAGCACCAGGGCGTGCTCGATCAGCCGGATCCAGGGATCACGGTGGACCGCCTCGTGCAGCGCGCGCTGGACCTCCGCCCCGGTGGCGTCACCGCCGGCGTGCACGATCCGGTCGGCCCGGTGGCCGCCCTCCCGCGTCAGCATCAGCGAACCGTCCGGGTTTCGGTCGAACTCGGCGCCGAGACGCATCAGCTCGCGCAGCCGGGTCGGCCCCTCCTCCACCAGCACCCGGACCGCCTCCGGGTCGCAGAGCCCCACGCCCGCGATCTCGGTGTCCGACGCGTGCGCCGCCGGCGTGTCCAGGGGGTCGAGCACCGCGGCGATGCCGCCCTGCGCCCACCGGGTCGAGCCGTCATCGATGTTGACCTTGGTGACGACGGTGACGTGCAGGCCCGCCTCGCGCAGGTGCAGCGCCGCGGTGAGCCCGGCCACGCCGGAGCCGACCACGATGACGTCGGTGGTCTCCACCCAACCGGGCGCGGGCGCGGCCAGCAGACCGGGCAGGGCCGGCAGGTCGACGGTCGGTAGGTCCATGAACACAGTCAACCGTGAACGACGCTCAGGAGAGGCATCGGGGGCGCGACGAGTGGTTTCGGCTACCTCGTCCCGCACCCGTTCGGGTGGCCCGCCCGGCGGACGCAGGCCGCGACGGACGGCGGGGCCGCCGGCGTCAGCGCGTGCGTACGGGCAGGCCGGCCGGGCCGGCGCCCTTGAGCGAGACGGTCACCGTCCGGTCGCTGAGCCACAGGTAGCAGCGCACTCCCCGGTCACCGGCCTGCCACCGGCCGGCGCCGGGCGGGCGCACCACGACGCCGCTGCGGTAGCGCAGGTCGGTGTCGTCAGGTACGCCGACGTAGCGGCCCAGCACCGTCCGGCAACCGGTGTAGAGCGGCAGCCAGTCCGCGTCCCGGGTCGGGTAGGGGCGGTCCGGTGCCGCCCACACGCCGACGAACTCGGCGTCGTGCCGGGTCGCGCACTCCACCGGCAGCAGCGTCTGCACCCCGCCGCCCCGGCCGGAGCGGGTCTGCTGGCAGCCCAGCCGCAGCGGGGACGGGCCCTTCAACGCGTCGCGCAGGCTGCCGGTGCGGGTCACCACGGTGGCGGCCGCCTCGACCGTGTTCAGCTCCGACACGTCGCACCGGTACCAGCGGGAGCCGGCCGACCAGCCCGCGCCGGACGGCAGGGCGACGGAGAGCCGCAGCCGGCCCGCGCGCCAGTCGTCGCCGACGTACCCGCTGGCCCGCGCGTCGCACTCGGCGAACGCCCCACGCATCGGGGCGGAGCCGCCGGCGGGTGGCGTGGCCGACTCCAGCGGGAAGGCCCCCACGTGGACCGTCTCCACCCGGTGCGGCCCGGCACAGTCCACCGGCTGGTACGCGGCCGGCGTCACCACCTCGGCGAAGTCGCCCGCGTGGCACACCCCGGCGGCCGGCGTGAACGCCGCCGCGACCGGCAGGGCGGGCCAGTCGTCGGTCAGGTCGCCGTCACCGTCGTCCGCCGCGCAGCCGGCGAGGAGGGCCCCCGCGGTGGCGACCACGAGCAACACGATCGACGAACGGCGCATCGCGGCCTCCCCCAGCCACCGCCCGCCTGCCGACGGGTGTGACAAGGGTAACGAAGAATGACCATCCCCTGACAGACCGCACGCCCAGCCCGGGCGGGAGGTCAGTGGGTGGCGGCGTACGGGTTGGGGATGGGGGCGCCGGCGGTGCCGGGGGCCGCGTTCGCGGGGTCGGAGTTCAGCTCGACGACGCGGTTGCCCGCGTCCACGTGCACCACCCGCGGTCGGTACGCCCGCGCCTCGGCGTCGTCCATCTGCCCGTACGAGATCAGGATGACCAGGTCGCCGGGGTGCACGAGGTGGGCCGCGGCGCCGTTGATGCCGATCACGCCGCTGCCGCGCTCGCCCGGGATCACGTACGTCTCCAGCCGCGCCCCGTTGGTGATGTCCACGATCGCCACCATCTCGCCGGGGAGCAGGTCGGCGGCGTCGAGCAGGTCCTGGTCCACCGTCACCGAGCCGACGTAGTGCAGGTCGGCCTGGGTCACGGTGGCGCGGTGGATCTTCGACTTGAGCATGGTTCGGAGCATCGGATTGTGCCTTTCGGGGGGTCGTGCGGAGGTCAGGATCGGGGGGCGAGCACGATCGCCGTGTTGTCGATCAGACGGGTGGCGCCGACCCAGGCCGCGACGAGCAGCCGGGCCGGCCCGCTGACGGGTCCCGGCTCCAGGTCCGGGTCGGTGAGCACCAGGTAGTCCAGCTCGGCGCCCGGCGTACCGGCACCGAAGGCCCGGTGCGCGGCGGCCAGCACCCCGCCGGCGTCCTGCCCCTGCTCGGCGGCCTCGACGCCGGCACGCAGCGCTGCCGACAGGCTCAGCGCCGTGGTCCGCTCGGACTCCGACAGGTAGCGGTTGCGGCTGGACAGCGCCAGACCGTCCGGCTCGCGGACCGTCGGTACGCCGATCACCCGGACCGGTACGTCGAGGTCACGGGCCATCCGCCGGACCAACGTCAGCTGCTGGTAGTCCTTCTCGCCGAAGAAGGCGAGGTCGGCACGGGTGAGCTGGAACAGCTTCAGCACCACGGTGAGCACTCCGTGGAAGAAGCCCGGCCGGCTCTGCCCCTCCAGCTCCTCGCCGTGCGGACCCGGGTTCACCCGGACCAGCGGCTCACCGCCCGGGTACATCTCCTCCCGGCCCGGCGCGAAGACCACGTCGGCGCCGGCCCGTCGGCACACCTCAAGATCGTCAGCGAGGGTTCGCGGGTAGCGGTCGAAGTCCTCGTTCGGCCCGAACTGCAGCGGATTCACGAAGATGGTCACCAGGACGTGGTCGGCCTGCTCGCGAGCGGCCCGCAGCAGCGTCTCGTGCCCCTCGTGCAGGGCGCCCATGGTCATCACCACGCCGACCGTGCCGGTCAGCGCCCCGCGGGCCTTGGCCAACTCCTCGCGGGTCGTCACCAGTTGCATGCGGCCCCCACCTCCCGATAGATCAGCGTGACCCGACCGTCGGCCATTCCCCGACCGGTCACGCCGCCACCTCCCGCTGGCTGTCGGCGAGCACACCGAGCAGCGACGCGGCGTCGGCCGGGCGCAGCCGGCCGGCGGAGATCGCCCGGTCGGCGGTGCGCCGGGCCAGCGCCAGATAGGGGGCGACCGACTCGGGCGCGGTCGCGGCCAGGTGGGCCAAGTGCCGCTCGACAGTGCCGGCGTCGCCCCGGGAGACCGGGCCGGTCAGGGCGTCGTCCCCGAGCCGCAGGGCGTTCTCCAGCGCGGCCCGCAGCAGCGGTGCGAGCACCTTCTCCGGCTGGGCCACCCCGGCGTCGCGCAGCCGGTCGGCCGCCTCGTTGACGAGGGTCACCAGGTGGTTCGCGCCATGCGCCAGCGCCGCGTGGTACAGCGGACGGTCCGCCTCACCGATCCACTCCGGCACGCCGCCGAGGTCGGCGACCAGCCGGGCGGCCAGCGGACGCAGCTCGGCCGGGGCGGTCACCCCGAACGAGATGCCGGCGAGCCGGCCGAGGTCGTCCGGCGTACCGGTGAAGGTCATCGCCGGGTGCAGGGCCAGCGGGTGGGCACCGACCGCGGCGGCCGGGGCCAGCACGTCGAGGCCGTGGGCGCCGGAGGTGTGCGCGACCACCTGGCCGGGGCGCAGAACGCCGCTGTCGGCCAGGGCGGTCACCACGCCCGCGAGCGCGTCGTCCGGCACGGCGATCAGCAGCAGATCCGCCGCGGCCCGGGCCACCACGGTCACGGAGCGTCGTGGAACGGCGGGGAGCAGCAGGGCGGTACGGGCACGGCTCGCACCGGAGCCGCCGGTGACGGCCACCACCCGGTGACCGGCGGCGGCGAGCGCGGCACCCAGCACGGCGCCGACCCGCCCGGCGCCGATGACGCCGACGGTCAGGGTGCGGGGAAAGACGGCAGCCGGCACGCCGGGAAGGGCACGGCCCGCGGTGGCGGCGGCCCGCCGAGGGGCGGCGGCCGGGCGCGGGCGCAACGGTGCGCTCATGGCAACGATCCAGTCCTCGAGAAGGGGTACCGGTCGATGGCAAGTATGCGCCCGGGCCACCCGATCGAAACACTGATGTGAAAACCTTCACCGCCCGGCGCGGGGAGCAGCCCGGAACCCGGCTGACCGTAGGGTCGGCACGGTGAGGGTTCCCCCGACGGATGAGCCGACGCCGGTGCGCTGGCGGGACGCGATGGACCGGGCGCTCTACGGGCCGGGGGGCTTCTTCGTCTCCGGCGCCGGGCCGGCCGACCACTTCCGCACCAGCGTGCACGCCTCCCCCACCTTCGCCGACGCGCTGCTGCGCCTGATCGGGCACGTCGACGCGGCCCTCGGCCGACCCGACCGGTTGGACGTGGTGGACGTCGGCGCCGGGCGGGCGGAGCTGCTGAGCACGTTGGCCCTGGCCGCCGGCGAACCGCTCGCCGGCCGGCTGCGGTTCACCGCCGTGGAGCGGGCACCCCGACCGGACGGCCTGCCCGCCCGGATCGTCTGGGCGGAGGAGATCCCGGACCGGATCACCGGTCTGCTCCTGGCCACCGAGTGGCTCGACAACGTGCCCCTCGACGTCGCCGTACCCGGCCCGCACGGCTGGCACTACCTGCTGGTGGACCCGGCGACCGGCGCCGAGACCGTCGGTGGACCGGTCGACGACGAGGACGCCGGCTGGCTGGCGACGTGGTGGTCACCGCCCGACCGGGCGGACGGCGTACGCGCCGAGATCGGTCGCAGCCGGGACCTCGCCTGGGCCGGGGCGATCGGCCGGATCGAGCGAGGGCTGGCGCTGGCCGTCGACTACGGGCACCTGCGGGACGGCCGCCCGGTCGACGGGACGCTGACCGGGTACCGAAGCGGTCGTCAGGTCCCACCCGTGCCGGACGGGACGTGCGACGTGACAGCCCACGTCGCCGTCGACTCGGTCGCCTCCGCCGGTGAGCGGGTCGCCCGGTGCGCGTACGCCCTCGGGTCGCAGCGGGAGGCGCTGCGGGCGCTCGGGGCCGACGGCGGGCGACCGCCGCTGAGCCTGGCCGCCAGCGACCCGGCGGGGTATGTGCGGGCACTGGCTGCGGCGTCGGCGGTGGCCGAGCTGACCGACCCGGCCGGGCTCGGCGGGCACTGGTGGCTGCGACAACCGGTCGGCGTCGAGCCCGACCGGCTCGTGGCACGATGACGGGCATGACCACCGACGCCGGGGACCTCCGCGAGCTGACCGTCGGCACCGGGGCGGGCCTGGTGGCGGGCACCGGTGGGCAGCAGCTCGGCACGGACATGGTGCTCAACATCGGTCCGCAGCACCCGTCCACGCACGGCGTGCTCCGGCTGAAGCTCGTCCTCGACGGCGAGCGGGTGGTCTCCGCCGAGCCGATCGTCGGCTACATGCACCGGGGCGCGGAGAAGCTCTTCGAGGTCCGCGACTACCGGCAGATCATCGTGCTGGCCAACCGGCACGACTGGCTGTCGGCGTTCTCCAACGAGCTGGGCGTGGTGCTCGCCGTGGAGCGGCTGATGGGCCTGGAGGTGCCGGAGCGGGCGACCTGGCTACGGATGGCGCTCGCCGAGCTGAACCGGGTGCTCAACCACCTGATGTTCCTCGGCTCGTACCCGCTGGAGATCGGCGCGATCACCCCGATGTTCTACGCCTTCCGGGAACGGGAGACGCTCCAGGCCGTCATGGAGGAGGTCTCCGGCGGCCGGATCCACTACATGTTCAACCGGGTCGGTGGCCTGAAGGAGGAGGTCCCGTCCGGGTGGACCGGCCGGGCCCGGGCGGCGATCGGCGAGGTGCGTCGGCGGATGCCCGACCTCGACGACCTGATCCGGCGCAACGACATCTTCCTCGCCCGGACCGTCGGCGTGGGCGTGCTCCCGGCCGCCGACGCCGCCGCGTTCGGCGCGTCCGGGCCCGTCGCCCGGGCCTCCGGACTCGATCTGGACCTGCGTCGCGACGAGCCCTACCTGGCGTACGACGAGCTGGACGTGCCGGTGGTCACCCGCACCGCCGGCGACTGCCACGCCCGGTTCGAGGTGCTGCTCGACCAGGTGTACGTCTCACTCGACCTCGCCGAGCGCTGCCTGGAACGGGTCGACCGGCTCACCGGACCGGTGAACACCCGGCTGCCGAAGGTGGTCAAGGCACCCGAGGGGCACACGTACGCCTGGACCGAGAACCCGCTCGGCATCAACGGCTACTACCTCGTCTCGCGCGGCGAGAAGACGCCGTGGCGGTTGAAGCTGCGCACCGCGTCGTACGCGAACGTGCAGGCCCTGGCCACCCTCCTGCCGGGCTGTTTGGTGCCGGACCTGATCGCCATCCTCGGCTCGATGTTCTTCGTGGTCGGCGACATCGACAAGTAGCGGCTGGCCGGTCACGCCTCTCGGGGTGGCCATCCGGGTCGCCCCCACGCGGCCACCGGCTCGCCGTCCAGAGCCCCGGGGTCGGTCGGCGCCTGTGCCGCCGGCTCCCCAGGGTCGGTCCGCGCCCTGCGTCGCCGGACATTAAAGGTCAGTCAGCGCCTGTCGAGCTGCCCCATATCTGGGGCGCCCCAGATATGGGGCAGCTCGACAGGACCGGCGGAGGGACACGGCGGTAACCCGCGCGTCACCAGCGCGTCGGCGGGCGGGCGGCGCGTCAGCGGGCGGGCGGCGCGTCAGCGCCAGCGGGCGCCCCCGGCGCGGGGTGCGTCGTCCTGCGGCGGGTAGCCGTAACGCTCATCCTCGTGCCGCGCCCGGCGGCCCACCCGCTCCGGCTCGACGTCGGCCGGTGGCTGGTAGCCGCGCTGGCGCGGAGGCCGCCACTCGTCCGGCACCGGCACGCCGCCCGCGGGCAGCGCCGCACGCTCCTCCGGCTCGGACCAGCCGCCGCGCCAGCCCTCGTCGCCACCACGGTCGTAGTCCCGGCGTGGCTCGTCCCGTTCCTGGCGCGGCTCCTCGCGGCGGACCGACGCCCACCGGTCGGCCATCCGGTACTCGGTGCCCGTGGCGTCGGCGTGCACCTCGGCGCGGCGCTCGCCGATCCGTAGTTCGCGGCCGTTCTCGTCGTCCCGGACCGCCGCCCACCGGTCACCGGAGCGCAGCTGCGCCCAGTACGCCCCGGTGTCGTCGGGCCGTTGCGGCCGGTCCTGGCCGCCCCGCTCGACGGGCCCGGCCCAGCCGGCTTCACCCGCCCCGGCCTGGTCCGTCCAGCTCGGCTGGTCGTCGGACCCGGACCACGCCCGTTCGTCCCGACGCCCGTCCCAGGCCCGGTCGTCGCGCTGCCCCTCCCAGTCGACCTCGTCGCGTCGGCGTGGCTGACCCGCCCACTGGCGCTCGTCCCCCGGCCGGACCCGCTCGTCCGACCCGGCGTACCCGGACCACGACCGCTCCTCCGGCCCGGCACCCGGGCCCGACCAGGA
Source organism: Micromonospora sp. NPDC049366 (assembly GCF_044466625.1). NCBI lineage: Bacteria > Bacillati > Actinomycetota > Actinomycetes > Micromonosporales > Micromonosporaceae > Micromonospora > Micromonospora sp. NPDC049366. Next base: position 163,649 of record NZ_JBITMV010000001.1, on the reverse strand, counting down.
GGGCTCGTCCTGGTGCCCGGCCGTCCACTGCCGGTCCTCCGAGGTGGGCGACCACGAGCCGGAGTACCCGCCGCCGTAGCGGCCGCCGACCGGCTCGGCCGGTCCCCCGTCCACGATCGTGTGGCGGGTCGTCACATGCACGGTCTCGGTGTGCCGAACCACGCCGCCGCGATGCCCCGGCTCCGGCCGGGCCTCGTGCTCAGCCGGACGGGCCGCGGCACCGTAGACACCCGGCTGGGCCGGAGCGCCGTACGCGCCGGGCTGGGCGGCACCCCCGTAGGTGCCGGACTGGGCCGGCGCGGGTCGATCACCGCCGCCGTAACCGCCGGCCGGGGAGCGTTCCGCCCCGTACCCGCCGGCCGAGGACCGCTCTGCCCCGTACTCGCCGGCAGGCGGACGTGCCGTGCCGTACTGGCCGGCCGGTGAGCGGTCGGCGGCGTACCGGCCGGGCTGCACCCGCCGGCCCGTGTCCTCGTCGTCCGCCCAGTCGGCCCGTCCGCGCCGGGGCGCCACGTCCTCCGGAGCGGCCGCACGGCCCCGGCCCTGCGGCACGTCCTCGGCCGGCTCCGCGACGGGCACCCGCGCCCGGCCCGCACCGGCCGGTTCTTCGGTGCCGGCGAGGGCGGCACCGGTCGCGTCGAGCCGCCGGCGCACCGCGACGATCGCCTCCTGGGCGCGCTGGGCCTGGTCGAGCGCCTGGTTCCCGCGCTGGGCGGCAGCCACGATCTCACCGCGCAACTCCTGGCGAAGCTGGTCCAACTCGTCCAGCAACTCCTCGCGCGCCTGACCGCCGTCACCGCCGGGCCGCAACGCGATCGACAGGCCGATCAGGACCACGGCCACGATGGCGAGCACCGCGGCGAAGCGCAGCGGGCCGTTGCCGTCCGCTATCAGCAGGATCAACGCCGCCAGCGGGGCCAGCCCGACCCCGCTCCAGAAGAGCACGGTCAGTAGCGTCGGACTGCGCTTGGCGTCGGAGTCGACCGAGGCGGGCATGGCTGTGCAGCCTACCGAGAGTTGCGGCCCGTGGGAACGGGCCCACGAAGCGGGGGGGGGGGGGGGGGGGGGGGGGGGGGGCGGGGGGGGGGGGGGGGGCGCGGGGGGGGGGGGGGGGGGGGGGGCCCCGCCCCCCCCCCGGGGCGGGCGGGGGGGGGGCGCGCCCCCCCCCCCCCCCCCCGGCCGGCATCGAGGAGTCGGGCGTCACCGCCCGTGACGGATCAGCTGCTGGCGAGAGCGCCGTCCGAGGAGAAGACCAGGCCGACGCTGGCGCTGCCGGTCTTCAGCGCGTTCTTGGTCTGCGGGCCGCCGGCGTCCAGCGAGCTGAACGAGCCGGCCTTGAAGTCGTAGACCTCGACGAGGCCGGCCTGGCACTTCGGCCGCTGCGGGCACTCCGGCGGGCCGGCCAGCACGGTGGCCTGCCCGGAGCACTTGCCGGCCAGGTCCGAGAGGGTACGCACCGAGTATTTGTCGGCGAACGCCTTGGTGACCGCGAAGGCGTTCTGGTCCTGCGCGGCGGACGGCTTCCCGAACGTGATGCCCACCTTGTCGCCGCTGGCACGCAACGCGGTGACGGTCTTGTCGAGATCCGGGGAGGAGACCGGCTGGGCGTTCTGCCCGTTGGCCTTGGTGTTGAGGAACTCGGCCATGGTCGCCGCGTACTCCGGGACGACCTGGATCTCGCCCTTCTCCAGGGCCGGCTCGTAGAGCTCGCGGCTGCCGATCTGCTGCACGCGGACCTGGTAGCCGGCCGTGGTGAGCGCGATCCGGTAGAGCTCGGCGATGGTCTGGCTCTCGCTGAAGTTTCCGGCGCCGACCACGATCTGTCCGCCCGGGCCCTTCGCGATCCCGGCTGTCAGGTTGTTGGCCGTCGCGAACTCCTCGGCGGCCACCTTCGGGGTCTTGCGGTCGACGTCGACTGCCTTGTTGAGCTGGATCAGCTTGGGCGTGTCCAGCGCGGCCGAGACCTTGTCGAGGGCCGCGACCAGCTCCGGCTTCGCCACGTCGGCGTTCACGGCCGGGATGACGTTGTCGGTGTTCTGCAGCTTCTTGTCGTCGTCGAGGACCACCAGCTGGTCGCCGGCGACCGGTGCGCAACCCGCACCGCTCGCGGCCTGCTGGGGAGCCTCGGTGCCGGAGGAGCCGGCGTCGCCGCAGCCGCTCAGCAGCCCGGCGGTGGCGAGGGCGGCCGCCGCGCCGACGGCCAGCCGTGTACGTGCGCGCATGATGCCCGCCTTCCGTGTCCCGGCGCGACCCGTCCCGGGCCGGCCGCGTGTCCGACGGGCGATCCCGCTTCGGCTCGCCCGCGATATCCCAGCCAACATCCTGCCCTCGGCGTACGACAACCTGAGGCGAACTTCGTCACCGGATCGTCATGGGTGCGGACGCGACGGGTGAAAGCGGTCAGCCGCCGGTCACCGCGTCGGCGGCCCTACGGTTCGCGCCTCGGCGGGCGGCCCGCAGCGGACGGGGCGTGACGATCCGCTCGACCACCGCCAGGACGATCTCGACGAGCACGGCGAGCCCGGCCACCAGCACACCACCGGCCAGGATCTGCCCGCCACCGGCGGCGATGTCCAACCCGAAACCCGCCCGGATGATCTGGCCGAGGCCGCCGCCGTTGACGAACGAGGCGAGCGCAGCGGTGGCCACCACCTGCACGGCCGCTGTCCGGAAGCCGGCCGCCAGGTAGGGCACCGCCAGCGGCAGCTCCACCCGGCGGAGCACCTGCCAGCCGGAGAGCCCCATCCCACGGGCGGCGTCCCGGGCCTCCGGGTCGGCCTGCCGCACCCCGGTGTACGCGTTGGCCAGCAGCGGCGGCACCGCGAAGACCGCCAGCGCGACGATCACCGAGGGGCGACCGAAGCCGAGGAAGGTCAGCGGCAGGATGGTCAGCAGGGCGAGCGTCGGCACGGCGAGCGTGACGTTCGACACCAGCACCACCGCGCCGCCGCCCCGGCCGCTGTGCCCGAGCCAGAGCCCGATCGGCCAGGCCACGAGGCAGCCGAGCGCCACGGCGGCGGCGGACAGCACCAGGTGCTCACCGAGCCGGTCCAGCACACCGCCCGGGTTCGTCCAGTTCAGCGGGTCGTTCAGCCAGCGGACGGCCTGCTCGATCGCGTTCATGACGCTCTCCGGGCCAGCCAGGGGGTGAGCAGCCGGCCGACGCCGGCCAGGATCAGGTCCAGCAGCAGGGCGAGCACGACGCAGAGCAGGGTCCCGGTCATGATCTCAGCCTTGTAGAAGTTGTTCTGGAACCCGGCGAAGATCAGTTGCCCGAGCCCGCCCCGGCCCACGACCACCCCGACGGTGACGAGCGCCACGGTGGAGACGGTGGCGAGCCGCAGGCCGGTGAGGATGCCGGGTACGGCGAGTGGCAGCTCGATCCGGAGGAGCCGGCCCCAGCGGCCGTATCCCATGCCCTCGGCGGCCTCGCGCACCTCGGGTGGCACCTGGTTGAGGCCGGCGAGGGTGTTGCGGACGATCACCAGCAGCGCGTAGAGCACCACCACGCTCAGCACCGTGACGGCGCCGATGCCCAGGTAGGGCGCGAGGAAGGCGAAGAGGGCCAGCGACGGGATCGTGTAGAGCACCCCGGTGACCGCGACGATCGGGCCGGCGAGGGCCCGGTACCAGGTCGCCGCCACGGCGAGCGGCACCGCGATCACCGCCGCGATCAGCACGGCCCGGGCGGTGAGCGAGGCGTGCTCGCGCAGTGCCGCGAGGATCGTGTCAGAGTTGTCCCGCACGTACTGCCAGGAGAACCACGGGTTACCCGGGTCGGCCAGGTAGCTCAGGCGGAAGGACATACGTGGACGTTACCCCGGAGAGCTCCGGCGCCACCGGGCGCGCGGGGGCGGCCCCGCACGCCGCATCGATCACCCTGGAGGGGATCGGCAAGCGTTACCCGGACGGCACCGAGGCCGTACGCGGGCTGAGCCTCGAGGTCGGCGCCGGTGAGCTGGTGGTGCTGATCGGGCCGTCCGGCTGCGGCAAGTCGACCGTGCTCCGGATGATCAACCGGCTGATCGAGCCGACGACGGGCCGGATCCTGCTCGGCGACGAGGACGTGACCCGGGCCGACCCGGTGCGGCTGCGTCGCCGGATCGGCTACGTGATCCAGAACGTCGGGCTCTTCCCCCACCAGACGGTGCGGGCCAACGTCGCGACGGTCCCCCGGCTGCTCGGCTGGTCCCGGGACCGCACCCGGAACCGGGTCGACGAGCTGCTGGAGCTGGTCGGTCTCGACCCGGGGCAGTTCGGGCAGCGCTACCCGCACGAGCTCTCCGGCGGCCAGCGGCAGCGGGTCGGTGTCGCCCGCGCACTCGCCGCCGACCCGGTGGTGCTGCTGATGGACGAGCCGTTCTCGGCCGTCGACCCGATCGTCCGGACCCGGTTGCAGGAGGAGTTCCTGCGGTTGCAGGCCGAGGTGCGCAAGACGATCGTGCTGGTCACCCACGACCTCGACGAGGCGGTCCGGCTCGGCGACCGGATCGCGGTGCTCTCCGAGGGCGGTCACCTGGAGCAGTACGCCCCGCCGGCGGCGCTGCTCGGCGCGCCGGCCACCCCGTTCGTCCGGGAGTTCGTCGGCGCCGACCGGGGCATCCGCCGGCTGGTGGTCACCCCGGTCCGGGCGGAGACGCTGGAGCCGGTGCCGGCCGACGGCGCCCCGGACGCGCCGACCGTGGCGCTGGGTGGCTCGGCGTACGACGCGTTGGCGGTGATGTTGACCTCGGCGGCCGACCGGGTGGTCGTCACCGACGGGGGGCGACCGGTCGGGGTGCTCGGTCGGCAGCGCCTGCTGGACCTCGGCCGGGCGGACTGACCGGACGACCCGCACCCGGCCGGGTCGGGCGCACGCCGGACCGTCAGGCCCGGCCGCCTAGGCTGGCGGTGCCGATGACCCAGCCGGTGAGGAAGCCGTAACCGGCGCCCGCGTTCGCGGCCTGCAGCGCGCCGAGCAGGGACGGGTCGGGCCCGAGCAGCACCGCGAGCACCGCGGCGAGGCCGGCGGCCAGCACGTACGCGGCCCAGCCGGAGAAGAACTGGCTGACCGGGCCGGGCACGCGCGCCACCTGGGCGGCGGGCAGCACGTAGAGCAGCGCCGCCGCGAGGACGACCAGCAGGATCGCCCGCAGGTCGGCGGCGAGGACCCCGCCCGGCTGGCCGTCGGCGTCGAGCCGCCAGGCCGGCCAGGCGAGCAGCCGCAGATACCAGCCGCCGGCCGCGTTCGGGTCGGTGTGGTTCTCGACCCAGCCGACGTACGCCGGGCTGCCCGACACGGCGACGAGGACGAGCACGGCGAGCGTGCCGGTGCCGGCCGCCGTGCCGTAGCGGCTGACCCGGCCGGTCCGGTTGGTCAGCGCCGTGATCCGCCCCAGTCCCGACCGGGCGGCACCCGATCGGCCGCGTCCCGCCCCCGAGCCGGTACGGCTACCGGACCAGCGCGCGCCGGCCACTCAGTGCTTCATCAGGTAGTCGATGAAGGCGGCCCGCAGCAGCGGCGCGGACTCCTCGTAGCCGTGCCCGGTCAGCTCCCGCCAGAGCGCGGCCGCCTCGTCGACGGTCGGTCCGACCGAGTTCAACGCGCCGTCCAACGCGGCGGCCTCGTCCGCGTTCGGCAGACGCTGCAGCACCGACCAGAAGAAGCCGACGTCGCGGCGTTCCCGGGCGAGCGCGAACGCCCGCTCCCGCAGTTCCTCCGTGGACAGCGCGTCCAACTCCTCGAACGAGTGGCCGCCGGTGGGGTTGGCAGGTGTCTCGGTCATGTCGCCGAGCCTAGCCGTCGAGATCACCGCCGGCCCGCTGGACGCGGCCCGGGTCAGCGCTCGTCGTCGTCCCACCGACGCGGCTCGGCCTGCCAACGGGGGGTGTGCCAGGGGTCGACGGGGCTCTCCGTGGACGGCGTCGACAGGGCCGGCCAGTCGTCCATCGGTCGTGGTCTCGGCATCGCCCAGCCCGTGCTGATCGCGCCGTCGCCGGCCGGCTCGGCGGGTTCGGTGGTGGCGGTCGCCGTGCCCGGTCGTCCGTAACGCTCGACGAGCCGGGTGACGAACAGCCCGACGGCGAGTGCGACCGCGCCGACCGCCCAGCGGCTGACCGTCCAGTCGCGCGCCTGCGCGTACGCGAGGAAGGCCGACACCAGCGCCACCGCGAGCAGGGTGCCCAGGACGCCGCCCCGCCGGCCGTACGCGCTGGTCCCGGCGAGCAGCGCCACGCCCACGGCGAGCGCCGTCCAGTCCAGGCCGGTGGTGGGCGCCACCGGGCCGGTGCCGTTCGCGGCGAGGAGCACGCCGGCCAGCATGGCCAGCGCCATCGAGCCGACCAGCGCGCCCGCCGTGACCACGCCGGCCACCCCGCCCCGGCGCAGGGCCGGGTCGGCGACCGGCCGGAACCGGCCGACCAGCCGGCGGATGGCCCGGATGGCGCCGAACAGCCCGCCGAGGACCGCGACCGCGGCGAAGCCGGCGGCGAGGTAGACGGCGTGCCGGCGCGGGTCGAACTCGCCCTGCACCAGCACGGGGGCGGAGCGGCGTTCGATGTACACGATCACGGCCGCCGCGGCGCCCAGGCTGGCCGCCCACCCGGGCACGTGCAGGACCACCACGACCAGCCCCAGCAGCAGCCCGCCGACCGCCGCCACGATGGCGGCGGGCAGCACCGCGGCGACCACCCCACGGTCGCTCTGCTCGGCGAAGTGCAGGCCCGCGGCGACCGCCACCGGGCCGATCGCCAGGTTGGGCGCGGCGGTGCGCAGGCTCAGCCCGGCGGCGAGGGCCAGTAGGCCGAGGGCGACGACGTCGACCAGCAGCGACCGCAGGGCCGCGTCGCGCAGCACGTCCGGGTCCTCCCGCCACAGCAGCCAGGCCACGGCGGCAGCCCCGAGCAGCAGCACGACCTCCCAGCCGATGTGCACCCCGACCCGGTCCCGGCCCGGCTCGCCGTGCGCGGGGTCGTCGAAGACGTTCTCCAGGACGGCGGCGGGCACCCCGGACGAGGGCTCGACCGTCCCGTCGCGGCCCGGTTGCTCGTACGCCATGACGCCGCCTCCCCTCGGCCGGTCGTCCAGCTCCGCAGTGCGGATGGACCGGCGCGGCCGTCGCTCCCCGATCGCAGGCACCGTACCCGCGCCGGGAGCCGCACGTAACCCCCTGGCTGCGCCGCCTCCGGCGGGAGCATCGATCAGCGCTGACCCGGGCGGCTCTCCCGATCGTCGGGCTCGCGCTCGTCCTCCGGACGCCTTGGCACCCGGCAGGACCGCTCGAGCCAGAGCGCGGCCGCCACGAGGGCCAGCGAGGCGAGCAGACCGCCGCCGGCGGGAGCCCGGTCCTCGGTGGCGGCCCGGGTGGACTCGACGAAGAGCCAGCCGGTGAGCCCGGCGTAGAAGCCGGCGAAGATCGCGCCGACCAGCGACGACGCCTTGGCGAGCACCACGAACCGGGCGACCAGCAACGGGTTGACCGGGTCACGGCCGGGCCGGCGTTCGATCCGACCGCGGGTGTTGATCGCCGCGTAGCCCTCCAGCACGGCGAGCCCGGCCAGGGTGACCACCGGCAGCCAGGGCAGCCGGGGGATGCCGCTGTAGTAGTAGGTGCTGATCAGCAGCCAGGCCACCGCGGCGGCCGCCAGAGCGGCGACCACCAGGGTGGAGACCCGGGTCGGGCCCATCCGCGAGTCGTCCGGCCCCGTCCCGCCCGGCGGTGGGGACTTCGCCTGCGTCATGCCGGCCGCCTCCGCTGGGTCATGCCGTCGACTCTATCGCCAGTTCCGGGCGGGGACGCAGTTCCAGGGCGTCGGCGGCGACCGGGCCGTCGGTCAGCAGGTCGGTGAGCCACCCGTGGCCGGGCAGCCGGCCGTACGGCTGGATGTCGATCCACGGCCGCAGCACGAACGCCCGCAGGTGGGCGCGGGGGTGCGGGAGGGTCAGCTCCGGGTCGTCGCTGAGCACCGGCTCGTCGCCGTCCCAGACCGCGATGACGTCCACGTCCAGGGTGCGCGGCCCGAACCGTCGCTCCGGGTCCCGGACCCGGCCGGCCGCGCGCTCCGCGGCCCGTGCCCGCTCCAGCCAGTCGCGAGCGCTCGCGGTGGGATCCTCGGCGAGCAGCACGGCGTTGAGGTACGCGGGCTGGTCCGCGTCCCCCCACGGTGGAGTCTCGTACACCCCGGAGACGACCCGCACCGTGTCGCCGAGTGCGGTCACCGCGGAGCGCAGGTGGGCGAGCCGGTCGCCGAGGTTGCTGCCGAGGGAGAGGACGGCCCGGGTCATCGGGTGCGCGCCCGGGAGATGGTGACGGCGACGTCGGTGAAGGTGTGCGGCACCGGCGCCTCCGGCTTGTGCACGGTCACCGTCGCGGTCGCCACCCGTGGGTCGGCCAGGCAGACCGTGAGCAGCCGGTCGGCGAGCGTCTCGATCAGGTTGACCGGTTCCCCCGTGATCACCGCCACCAGGCGCTCGGCCAGCTCCCCGTAGTGGACGGTGTCCGCCACGTCGTCGGAGCGGGCGGCCGGGCCGAGGTCGAGTTCGAGCACCGCGTCGACGACGAAGGCCTGTCCCTGGACGCGTTCGAAGTCGTACACCCCGTGCCGGCCGTGCGCACGCAGGCCGGTCAGCACGATCCGGTCGGTCATCGCGCCCCCTCCCGGCCGGGGCGCGGGCCGCCTCCGCCGCCCGCGGCGACGCCTGGCAGCAGGCGCGGGCCGCCGGTCGCGCGCCAGACGGCGAGCGCGTCCGCCGTGGCGCGGACGTCGTGCACGCGTACGCCCCAGGCGCCCGCCGCCACCGCGAGCAGGCTGGTGGCGACGGTGGCCGCCTCCCGCTGCGCGGTCGGGCGCGGCGTGCCGTCCGGGCCGGCCAGCAGCGCACCCAGGTACGACTTGCGGCTGGCGCCGAAGAGCAGCGGGTAACCGAGGTCGAGCAGCTCGGGCAGGCGGGTGCTGAGCTGCCAGTTGTGTGCGGCGGTCTTGGCGAAGCCGAGCCCCGGGTCGACGATGATCCGGTCGGCGGCGACACCGGCGTGCAGCGCCTCGTCGACGCGTCGGCCCAGCTCGGCCCGGACGTCGGCGACGACGTCGGTGTAGGTCGCCAGTTCGCGCATGCCGCGTGAGTGCCCACGCCAGTGCATCAGCACCCAGGGGCAGCCGGCGTCGCGCACCACGCGGGCCATGTCGGGGTCGGCCAGTCCGCCGGAGACGTCGTTCACCACCACCGCCCCGGCGGCCAGCGCCGCCTCGGCGACCAGCGCCCGGGTGGTGTCGATGCTGATCGGCACACCGGCGGCGGACAGCTCGCGGATGACCGGGACGACCCGGGCCGCCTCGGTCTCGGCGTCGACCCGGTCGGCACCCGGGCGGGTGGACTCGCCACCCACGTCGACCAGGTGCGCGCCGTCCGCGCGTAGTCGGACGCCGTGTCCGACGGCCGCATCGAGGTCGGCGTACCGTCCGCCGTCGGAGAAGGAGTCCGGCGTGACGTTGAGGACGCCCATCACCACCGGGGCCGGGGCCCGTACCAGATCGGTCACGACTAGACGGTACCGGTCGCCGTGGCGACCCCCGCCGGCCCGGGGGAGCCTCCGGGAGCACACCTGACATGCGAATTGGAACAGGTGTACGATCGGTCGTCCGGGCCGAATCGGGCAGCCTCTTCGCGGCTTGTCGCATTCAGGGGCGGCCCGTACGCTTTGGAATTGCCCAGCATCGAGATGGCGAAGCCTGGAGGGAGGGCCGAAGCGGGAGAAATCCGGCCAAAGCTCACCACTCTCCGTGGTGAGTAACGAACGCAGGGTCAGCTCCGCTGCGCCCAGTGAGCACATTTCCCGCCAGGCTTGTCTACTGCACCGCCGCGGCGTCGCCGGCCGCGATTTGGGGAGGTTTCAGTGATCGCCATCGAGCTCCTGGAGACGGCGTCGTCCAGCGCCGCCCACGCGCTCTCGACCCTGGCGTCGACTCCACTCGCCGAGCCGGCGCCGAAGGGCATCGACACCGAGGGTGTCGTCACCTTCTTCGCCAGCAAGATCGCGCCGATCCTCCTCGCCGTCCTCGGCGTCATCTTCATCGGCCGGGCCAGCCGCGGCGAGATCTCCAAGGTGCTGACCAGCTCGGCCATCGCGATCGTCGGCCTCGCCTTCATCGCCGGCGCCGCGACACTGTTCTTCATCGGCGACTACCTGATCGACCTGATCTTCGAGTAGGCGCGAGCTCGACATGCGGCTGCGCACCGACGACGACATCTACCGGGCACGCCTGGTCTACCTCGGGCCGCCCGGCTACACCCTTCCCGTCCACCTGCCCTACGCCCAGTACGGGCTCTTCATGCTGCTCGTCCCCCTCTACATGTTCATCCATTGGCTGTTCACGCTGAAGGTGGAGCTCTTCCCCGCCTGGGAGATCGCGCTCGCCATCGTGACCACGTCGTTCATCTTCCGGTACGTCGATCCGGACCGGCCGGCGCGCATGGTGATCCGCACCGCGCTGACCGACTGGCGGCGCACCCGGGAGCCGGCCGCCGAGCAGCGCGATCCGCGCCTGGTCGGCAGCGGGATCAGGATCCGGGAGGAGCTGGCATGACCGGGCGTACGCCGATCGGGCGGTCGCACGACGCGGGTGAGGCGATCGCATGAGCCGCTCTTCCACGCCGGGTTCCCCGGCCGGACGTCCAGCCGTGCCGGACAGTCACCGTGCGCGTTCATTCGATTACCCGGAGAGCCGGGAGGTGGACGAGGCCGCGCTGGATCCGGCGTACGCCACCTCCCCCGGGCACGGCGGAGTGGGCGTCTTCCAGGCCCCCCGGCCGGTCTCCCGGCGGAGCCCGGCGGGCGAGCCGCCGCCGGTCCCGGAGAGCCCGGACATCGACTCCCCGTTCCTCGACCTCTTCGGCGGCACGCGACCGGCCCGCCCGGTCGCCCCGCCGCGCGGCCCGGGCCGCGAGCACGCGCCGATCCCCCAGCAACCCGCCGCGGTGGAGCCGGCACCCGCCCCCGTCGCGCACCCGACACCGCGACTCCCCGCCACGCCAGCGCATCGCGACTCGACGGATCGCGCACCGACGGACCACAACCCGGCGGTCGACCGCCGGGTGGATCGCGGCCCGGCAGTGCCGTCGATCCGGCCGTCCGCCGGCGACGAGCCGGTGCCGGCCGCGCCGGCCCGGTCGCGGGTGCCCCACCAGGCGGGCGACCGGTTGCCGGTGGTCCGGCCGCCGGCCGACGCGGAGCCACTGCCGGACCGGCCCACCGAGACGCCGCGCCCACCCGAGCCGGAGCCGACGTCCCGGCGGTCGCGGGGCGACCGGCCGGAGCGCACGGCAGCGCCGTCGACCGGTCGTGAGGTGGCGACGCCGCGGGAGCGCGCGACCGGGCGGCGCAACCAGCCGACCAAGCCGGTCCGGGTCCGCGCCCCGAAGATCAAATTCGGCGACCGGGACCCCTCGGTGGAGCTGGCGATCACCGAGATCGCCGGCCACCTCACCTTCACCCCCAACACGGTCACCGCCTGGTACTGGCTACCCGAGGTGCGCTGGGCCTTCCGCCCCGACGCCGAACGCGAGGCGCTGCTCGCGGCGATCTCCGAGCAGTACGCCGGCCTCGCCGGCTTCCGCCTGCACCTGCGCCGCACCACCCGCCCCTTCCCGGCCGACGAGTGGGCCCGGACCATCGACGCCCACACCGTCGCCCCGCTGCCCGACGTGCCCGGCACGCCCGGCTGGGGCGACCACCTGGTCGCCGCCCAGCGGCACCTGATGTCGATCAACCACGCCGAGGGCCAGACCTACCTCGGGGTCACCTTCGCCCGCCGGTCGCTCGGCGACTCGCTCACCGAGCGCATGCTCCGCACCTTCGGCCGGGGCGTCGCCGAGGGCGAGCGCCGCCGGCTCGGCCGGACCGTGGAACAGTTCGACGAGGTGCTCGGCGCGTTCGGCATGCGCGGGCGACGGGTCACCGCGCAGGAGCTGGAGTGGCTGCTCTACCGCTCGGTGGCGCTCTGCATGTCACCCCCCGGCGCGCTGTCGCCGGTGACCAACGGACGCTGGGAGCGGGGCGACCTGCTCGCCCTCACCGAGCAGGTGGAGCGCTACCGCACCCCCTACGGCTCGACGGTCAAGCTGGTCAACCGGATGACCGGCGAGGAGCGGCACGTCGCCGTACTGGCCGTGGGTCGGATGGAACCGTTGGAGATCCCCGAGCGGCACGAGCCCTGGCTGCACTTCCACGAGCGCCTGCCCTGGCCGATGGAGCTGTCGACCCGGGTCGACATCCTCGGTTCGGGCGATTCGTTCCGCAACCTCGAACACCGGCTCCGCATGATCCGCTCCCAGCAGCTCGACTACGCCGAGCACGGCATCGACGCCCCGCCGGAGCTGGAGCGGCTCGCCAAGCGCGCGTTGGTCATCGGCGACGAGATGACCACCGGCCTCCCCGTCGACTCGGCCCGCGCGCACGGCTGGCACCGGATCGCGGTCGGCGGCCGCACCCGCGAGGAGTGCATGGAGCGGGCCCGCCGGCTCATCCAGCTCTACTCCCGCGAGCTGCGCATCTCCCTGCAGCACCCGAAGAACCAGGACTGGCTGGCCCGCGAGTTCATCCCGGGCGAGCCCATCGCCAACACCGGCTACGTCCGCCGGATGCCGGTGCCGCTGCTGGCCGCCGCGCTGCCGCAGGCCGCCTCCACCGTCGGCGACCGACGCGGCGACCTGATCGGGCGTACGGCCGGCACCTGCCGCCGGCCCGTCTTCCTCGACCTGCACTACCCGATGGAGGTCCGCGAACGCTCCGGCCTCGCCGTGTTCGTCGCCGAGCCGGGCGGTGGCAAGTCCACCCTGCTGGGCGCCCTGGGCTACCTCGCCGCCCGACGAGGCGTCCAGGTGACCCTCCTCGACCCGTCCGGCCCGCTGGCCCGGCTCTGCGCGATGCCCGAGCTGCGCCCCTACTCCCGGGTGCTCAACCTGACCGGTTCCGAGCACGGGACGCTCGCCCCGTACGCGCTGATCCCGACGCCGCTGCGCACCGAGTTCGCCCCCGGCGCCGCCGGTGACCGGGAGTTCGAGATCGCGGTCTCCAACGCCCGGGCCGAGCGGCGGATGCTGGTGCAGGACATCTGCATGATGCTCGTGCCGCCGCAGGTGGCCCGCGAGGCGTCCACCGCAACCCTGTTTCGGCACGCCGTCCGCCAGGTGCCCGCCGAGGAGACGTCCACCCTGGACGACGTGGTCACCACGCTGGGCCAACTCGACGACGACAGCGGCAAGGAGTTGGCGAACCTGCTGCTCGACACCGCCGAGATGCCCTTGGCGATGCTCTTCTTCGGGCGCCCACCCGAGGGGCTGCTCGGCCCCGACGCCGCGCTCACCGTGATCACCATGGCCGGCCTCCGGCTTCCTGACCTCAAGATCGAGCGCGAATACTGGTCCGCCGAGGAGGCCCTCGCCCTGCCGATGCTGCACACCGCGCACCGGCTCGCCGTGCGCCGCTGCTACGGCGGGTCCATGTCGTCGCGCAAGCTCGTCGGCCTGGACGAGGCCCACTTCATGGAGGGCTGGCGCTCCGGGCGTTCCTTCCTGGTCCGCCTCGCCCGGGACTCCCGCAAGTGGAACCTCGCCGCGCTGGTCGCCTCGCAGAACCCCCGCGACATCCTCGGCCTCGACGTGCAGAACCTCGTCTCCACCGTCTTCGTCGGGCGGATCGCGGAGGACACCGAGATCGCCTCCGAGGCCCTACGGCTGCTACGCGTCCCCGTCAACGACGGCTACGAGGCCACCCTGGCCTCGCTGTCGACGGCCGACACCTCGTCGGCCGCCCGACTCGGCTTCCGCGAGTTCGTGATGCGGGACGTCGACGGGCGGGTGCAGAAGGTCCGGGTGGACGTGTCGTACGTCGACGGGCTGCTGGAACACCTTGACACCACGCCCGCCGCGATCGCCGCGGCGGCCGGGGTGCTGCCGAACGTCCCCCTGCCGGATCTGGAGGCGTGACATGGCGAGGGCCCGAGCACGGATCACGGCGTTCCTGCTCGCCCTCGGCGTACTGGCCGGGGCCACAGTTCCCTGGCCGCTGCTCGGCGCGACACCGGCCGCGGCAGCACCTCCGGTCACCGCACAGGCCCGGGCCGAGCTGTGCACGACCGCCGAATGGCAGGCCGACTTCCGCGCCTGCGTCAAGAAGCTTCAGCAGGTCGCCGAGTCCGAGGCGAACTGCTGGAAGCCGCCGACTCCGACCGCACCGGATTCCGGGCTTGCGGGCTGGTTCGCGTCGCGTCCGGAATCCTCGAAGCAGCCGGGGCCGAAGGGCTACTACACGGACTACGGGTACGCCGGCTACGGCTACACCACCTACCGGGTCGACGGTGGATGCGCGTCCTCGGTGCTGCATCCGGACTACAAATTCAGCAACACGGTCGCCAACGGCGAGTTCATGGTCGCGACGGCGATCGTCGGTGCCTCGAACGCACTCCGCGAGCGGGCGTGGGATCCCAGCACCATGTGGAAATGGGCCGATCCCCTGGTGGAGCAGGCAACGAAGGCCGTCTACCAGAAGGTGTTCAGCGTCTTCGGCATCATCACGCTCTGCGTGGTCGGCCTCTACCTCCTGTGGCGCTCCCGCCAGTCGGACATGAGCAATGCCATGACCACGGCCGGCTGGGCCCTGCTCGTCATGGTGGCAGTCACCGCGTTGGCCGCGTGGCCGGTCAAGTCTGCCAACGTCGCGGACGGCACACTCGTGACCACCCTCGGGGTGGTGCACGATGCCGTCGGCCCAGCTTCAAAGGACATCCCGCCTGAGAAGTGCGTTGTTCCGAACCCGGACGCCTGCGTCGACAAGCGCCCGCCAGCAGTGCGAGCGAGTGATACGGCGACCGAGGCAATGCTCTACCGCAACTGGTTGCGGGGTGCCCTTGGCTCTGCGGACAGCGAGACGGCCAAGAAGTATGGCGCCGCGCTCTACGACGCGAAGTCGCTGTCGTGGGAGGAGGCGGAGAAGCTCCGGGCCAACCCGAGCACCCGCGACGCAACCATCCGCGCGAAGCAGCAGCAGTGGATGACGGTGGCCGCGCAGATCGAGCGCGAGGATCCGGAGGCGTACGAGTACCTCCAGGGGGTCCGGGACATGGACCGGGTCGGCGCCGGGTTCATCGCGGTGCTCGCGTCGGTGCTCTTCGCGATGTTCGACCTCACCGCGTCGCTGCTGGTGCTGCTCGGCTTCCTGATCTTCCGATGGGCCGTGATCGCGGCGCCGATCCTCGGCACGGTGGGGTTGCTCAGACCGGCGAGCGCCGGCCTGCGGCGCCTGGCGAACGCTGTGGTCGCTGCCGTCTTCAACATCGCCATCTTCGGCACCGGCGCCGCCATCTACCTGTTCGCGGTCGACCTCATCATGAGCACGCCGACCCTGCCCGGCTGGCTCCAGGTGGTGCTGGTGTGGCTGTGCGGGGTGGTCGGCTGGCTGCTGCTGCGGCCTTATCGCCGGATCACCCAACTCGGCGGCAAGGACAGCAGCGAGGCGGTCAGCTCCGCGGGATCCTGGCATCGGCGCTTCTTCCGTGACATGCGGGCCGCAGCCCGTCTCGACGTGGCCGAGCCGGGCGGGACCGCCGAGCCGACCCTGGGTCGCCGCAAGGCCGTCGTGGCGGAGCAGCCCCGGCTGCGGCCCGAGGCACGGCACGAGGACCCGGTGCACACGAAGCCCGCTGGCACGGATCGCCAGCGCCCGGACGGTCGGGAAGGCGCCAAGGAGCAGCCCGCCGACCGCCCGGAATCGTCCCGCCCCACCGCTCCCCGACCGCGCCGCCGGCAGCCCGCCACCTGGACGGAGCCGGACGTGCCGGAGGAGAAGCCGTCCTTCGTCATCTACCGGCCCGGCTCTGTGGACCGGGATCCGGATAGACCCACCCCGCGGATCCGCTCCGAGGCACGGTGAGTGCGTTGCGACGGGCAGTGGAGTTCCTGGTCACCCGGGTGCTGCGATCCCGACTCGGCATCGCCCTGGCTCTCGCGGTGGTGGTCTTCGGCATCATCGGCGCCGCGCGACTCGTCGCCGGTCCCGGCGACCCCACGCTCGGCCTCACCAACCGGCCGAGCGAGCCGATCACCACCGTCGAGCCGGGCGCCGGTGACGACGGCCTGGTGGGCGGTGCGAGCGAGCCCACTCCGGTGACCCGGCCCGGGGAGTTGACCCCCGAGCAGACGGCGGACCGGTTCGTCGCCGCGTGGCTGGGCAAGCCGGGCGCCACGGCCGCGCAGTGGCACGACGGGATGCGTCCGCTGTCCACACCCGAACTCACCGCGAAGCTGGCGGATGCGGTGCCGGCCGAGGTTCCCGGCGGGCAGGTGACCGACAAGGTCACGCTCCGGCCCCGCAGCGCGACGTTCGTGGAGGTGCTGGTGCCCCTCGACACCGGCCGGCTCCGCCTGGAGCTGGTCGCGCCGAATGGGCAATGGTTGGTCGACGCGGTGGACTGGGAGCAGGAATGAACGGCGACACGGGCCGCCCTCGTCGGCGCCTCCGGCTCGGCGCCCTGTCCGGCGCGCTCACCGCCACCCTGGCGCTGCTCTGCTGCACCGGAGGCACGGCCGCCTACTTCCTCACCGAGCTGGGTGGCGACTCGGCCGAGCAGATGACACAGATGAGCGTCGAGTGCACCGGCGACTTCCAGGTCAACGTGACCGGCCGGATGCCCCGACTGAGCCAGTACGGGGACAGCCAGCTCCGCAACGCCGCCCGGATCATCAAGGTCGGGCAGGACATGAAGGTCCCGCCCCGCGGTTGGGTCGTCGCCGTGGCGACCGCGATGCAGGAATCGGGGCTGCGCAACCTGGCGAACCGCACCGTCGGAGAGTCGGAGGACCTGCCCAATGAGGGCGTGGGAGCAGACCACGACTCGGTCGGCCTCTTCCAACAGCGCGCCTCCTGGGGCAGCGTCGCCCAGCGGATGAACCCGGAGTACGCCGCCCGCAAGTTCTACGAGAAGCTGCTCACCATCGATGGGTGGGAGCGGCTGCCGCTCACCATCGCCGCGCAGAAGGTGCAGGTGAGCGCCTTCCCCGACGCGTACGCGAAGCACGAGACCCTCGCCGCCCAGATCGTCGACGCGCTCGCCGGTGGGGCCGCCCGCACCGCGCTGGTCGCCGGTCGGCAGACGTGTGATGCGGCGTCGGGGCGGGAGATCGCCGCCTCCGGTTGGACCGCTCCGATCACCGGCGGCGTCGGCTCCGGCTTCCGTACCGCCAGCCGCCCGGGGCACAACGGCGTCGACATCGGCGCCGGCAAGGGAACCCCGATCCACGCCGCCGCGTCCGGCCGGGTGCTGGTGGCACACTGCGATCCTGACAACGGCGGACGGCTGAGCTGCGACGTCGACGGCTACCCGGGCAAGGGCGGTTGCGGGTGGTTCGTCGACATCCTCCACGCCGACGATCTGATCACGCGCTACTGCCACATGGTGGAGAAGCCCAGGGTCAGCGTCGGTCAGTACGTCAACGCCGGCGAGGTGATCGGGGAGGTCGGCAGCAGCGGCAACTCCTCCGGCCCGCACCTGCACTTCGAGGTGCACCGCGACGGTGACCGGAGCAGTGCCGGCGCCGTCGACCCGGTGCCGTTCATGCAGTCGCGCGGGGCGCCGCTGCGGCGTGCGGGATGAGGCGCGGGCTGCCGTGAACGAGCCGCTCCCGGATCCCTTCGCGGACCATCCGGACTGGGCGCCGCGACCGCCGCGCCCCATCGAGATCGTGCCGGCCACCAGCCGGGTCGACCTTCGCGGACGGCGGGTCCTGGTGGGGCTCCCCGGCCTCGGTTGGCGGGGCGACCTGCGGGCCGACGACCGCGTGGTCCAGGGCAGTCGCACCTACGTCCCGATCATCCCGGAGCACGAGTGGTATCGCGCCGAAGCCGAGCAGGTCGAGGTCTTCGCACCGCTGATTCCGGTGGAGCGGGTCTGGGTCGAGACGGTCGCTGACCGCTCTCACGCAAGCCCCACGCCCGGTGGTGATCCCAAGTTCCGGTTGGTGTCGCTGGACGGCCCCACGCATCCGGCGCCCACGCCGATCATCGAGGCCGACTCGGTGACCGGCCGCCGGGTCGTGCACGTCGTGGACTCGGTGGAACGCCGCGACCTGCGCGCGGTGACCGAGACCTACTCGGGTGCCGAAGGCGACATCTGCGTGCGAGTCACACCGGAGGAGGAGTGGTATCGCTGGGCGTGGCGCGGGCAGGCACCGACCACCCTTGAAGTGCCCATTCATCTCTTATGGATCGAGTGACCTCAGCCGGACCTGCTGCCCTCGCAGACTCGCCAGTCGCTGCCCAACTCGGCGCTAAAACGCCAAGGCTGCCGATCGCTCTGGGTAATGCCGTCCACCATCGCAGAGATAATTAGGTCGACCTGCACATCGGCCCTGTCGCCCTGTCTCTGAACGTCTAGCCGGCCCCAACTCACGCTGAGGGGGACGCCGAAGCGCTCTTCCCGCACCAAGAGATCATCACGCAACTCACGGAGCTGATCGAGCGGTCTGCCGCAGGTGAACTGCTCCGCCTTAACGTCGTTGCGGTCGACGAGGAACGCTCGGAGATAGTTGTCCACCACCACGTCGGGGGCGCTGCGGTCGGGGGCGGTGGCGCGGTCGTACAGCACGTAACCGGCGATCCCGCCGCCGAGGCAGAGCAGCGCGAGCACACCGGCGACCACGGTCAGCACGGTGCGGACGCGGCGGCGCGGACGCGCCGGTGTCGGGGGGGCCGGGGGCGGCGGCAGCTGCTCCGAGGGGGGCCGCTGCGCCGGGACCTGCGCGGGCGCCGGCGCCGGTGCCGGCGTGGGGACGCCGGGGGTTGCGGGCTGCCCGCGGGACACCTGGGAACCGGCGGGGGGCTGCACTGATTCCACGTCCTGAGGCTAGCGGTCCACCGCCCCGTACCCAATGGGTCAGTTGCGGCGGATCGTGACGGGCCGCTGTCACCGTGTGAGATCTCCGACGACTTCCGCGCAGCGCCGCCCCACCTCCCGAAGGTGCGGCCCGACCTGGGATACCGTCTCTCCTCGGGGAGGGGTTGCCAGCCTCGGACTGAGGGGGTGGACGCGGTGGCCGGTCCGAAGGGACGTACCAACCGGGCCGCCGCTCTGCACCGTCGTGCCGCGGCCGCCGCGACGGCCGCCGCCGACATCCTGGACGAGACCCGACCGGCCCCGGCGGACCAGCGCCGGCAGTACGAGTTGGCCGACCGGCTGCGGTCGGTGGCGGCGTTGGTGGCTCCGGGTTGGTCGGGTGCTCCTCTGGAGACACTCGCCGCCGATACCGCTCCCGGTGAGGGGCCGCCGCCGTTCGTCCGGGTCGGCACGGCGGGTCCGCTGGACGACGCCCGCTTCCCAGCCCTGGTCCCCCTGATCGGCACCGGTCACCTCGGCATCGACATGGACGCCCGCGATCCGCGGGTGGCCGGGCTGCTGCGGGCCGTGCTGCTGCGGTCGCTGGGGGCGTCGCCGGCGGGCACGCTGCTGGTCCGGGCGGTCGACTCCGGCGGCACGACGTTCGCCCCGTTCGCCGCTCTGGCCGACGCGGGTCTGCTGCCACCGCCCGCGATGGATGTTCCCGGCCTGCGTGCCGTGCTGACGGAGGCGGAGCAGTGGGTGACGCCGGGCGCGGCGGGCCGTCGCCGGCACGACCGGACGTTGCTGTTGGTGGTCGCCGCGCTGCCCGAGCAGACGGGTCCGACCGACCTGGCGCGGATCGAGGCGCTGGCCGAGCAGGGTCCGTCGGCGGGGCTGCACCTGGTGGTCGCGGGTTGGGCGGGCGCCGGGCCACACGCCGGCGGGGCGGGCGCCGGGCCACACGCCGGCGGGGCGGGCGCCGGGCCACACGCCGGCGGGGCGGGCGCCGGTCGGGCGCCGCTGCCGCGGGCCACCACGCTGTCGATGCGCAACGCGTACGCGCTGCTGGGCGACCCGCCCGGCACCTCGTTCTGCGGTCCGGGCGCGGACCCGCCGGGTGGGCTGAACTCGCCGGTGTTCGTCGAGGCGGATCCGCCGGCCGAGCTGGTCGACACGGTGTGCCGGCGGCTCGCCGCGCAGATCGAGGCGGGTTCCCGGCTGTCTCTGACCGACCTGCTGCCGACGACGGGTGACGAGCGGTGGTCGGGTGACTCGACGAACGGGTTGACCACGACGGTCGGTGACGCGGGCGGGCGGCCGGTGTCGCTCGGGTTCACGGAGCTGACGCCGCACTGGTTGGTGAGCGGCCGGTCGGACGCCGGGCGATCGGCCTTCCTCACCACCGCGCTCCTCGGCCTGACCGCCCGGTACGGCCCGGACGAGCTGGCGCTGTACCTGGTGGACCTGGCGGAGGGCGAGTCCTTCGTGGAGTTCCTTCAGACGGAGCGGGACCGTTCGTGGGTGCCGCACGTGCGGGCCGCCGCGATGACCGCCGACCGGGAGTACGTGCGGGACCTCTTCGACCAGCTCACGGCGGAGGTCCGCCGCCGGGAGGACGCCGGCCGGCGGGCCGGTGGGCAGCGCTTCGCCGAGCTGCGTCAGCACTGCGGCCTGCCCCGGATCGTGTGCGTGGTCGACAACCTGCCGCTGGTGTTCGCCGAGCGCGACCGGCTGGCCGGCGACATCGCCGCCCGCCTGGACGGGCTGGCCCGAGCGGGCCGGGCGTACGGCGTACACCTGGTGTTGGCCGGCGCGGGCGAGTTGGGGCTGGCCGGGCGCTCCGAGGCCGGGCACCGGGACTCGTTGCTCGGCCAGTTCCCGGTCCGGGTGGCGCTGCCGGGCGGCGGCGCGGTGCTGGAACCGACGAACGATTCGGCCGCCGGCCTGCCGGTGGGCAGCGCGGTGGTGAACACCGCAGGCGGCCTGGGTGGGCCGCGCGGGGCGGTCCGGGGTCACGAGCGGCTGGTCCGCCACCCGGACCCGCACGACGAGCCGGAGACGGTGGAGCGGCTGCGGCACGAGCTGTGGTCGGCGCGGCCGGAGGGCTCCTCGCCGCCGGTGGTGTTCGCCGGCTGGGCCCGGCCGCTGCTGCGCAACGACCCGCGCTACCGGGCCGCGGTCGCCGGGCAGGCGCTCGCGCCGGCCGCCCTGTTGGGGCGGGCGGTGGACGTGGCCCGGTCGACGGTGGCCGTCCCGTTGGGGCCGGCGGCGGGCCGCAACCTGGCGGTCCTGGGTCCCGGCCCGGAGGCGGCGCGGCTGTTGGCGACGGCGGCGCGGAGCACCGCCGCGCACCATCCGGCGGGCGCAGCCCGGTTCGTGGTCAGCGCACCGGACCCCGCGTACGGGGCGCTGGCCGAGGAGTTGACCGTCGAGCTGGGCGCACGGCACCCGGCGACGATGGTCGACCACGGCGACCTGTTGGACGCCGGCGACGGCGACGAGCCGACCTACCTGGTGGCGTTCGGGCTGGACCGGGCCGGCGCGGAGGAGCTGCCGACCGAGCGGCTGCGGACGCTGCTGCACGAGGGCCCGTCCGCCGGCCGGCACCTGCTCGGCTGGTGGCGGGTGGTGCCGCCGTTCGCGGCGCTGCTGGGCCCGGAGGACGCGGTGGACAAGCTCGCCGCCGTCGCCGCCGTGGACGTGCCGGGTGCCCAGCTGGCCGCGGTCTTCCACCGCCCCGTCGAGTGGCGGCCCCGCCCGGGCCGGGTGGTGCTGTGGGACGGTCCGGACGAGCACGGTGTAGTCCTGGTGCCGTTCGCGGAGGAGGGGACCACGGCGTGAGCCGCGACGAGGGGACGACGGCATGAGTGGCGACACGCGTACGTCGACGGCCGGTGCGGCCGCCCGGGACGGCCGCCCCGGGCCCAGCGGTCCCGGCCGCCAGCGGACGTCCGGGAGCCGGGAGTCGGTGCCGCCGCCGGCCGCGACGCCCGAGGCGGCCCTGGCCGCCTGGCAGGACTACCTGACCGCCGCGCGGCAACTCGACGGGGTACGCCGGGCCGCCGCGTCCGCCGCCGGCGAGCAGGCGCGATCGGTGCAGGCGGCCCGGGAGGAGCTGACGGAGGTACGCACCCAGCTCGCGGTCCAGCAGGCCCGGCTGCGGGAGCGGGGCGTACCGGCGATCTCGTTGGTGCCGTCCCCGCCGGAGTTGACCGAGGCGACCCGGTCGATGGCCGGTGGGCCGGCGACCGTGCTGGCCGCGCTACGGGCCGCCCGGGGTCGCGCCGACGCCGCGGACGCCGCGCTGGCCGCCCGGCACCCGCTCCGCCCGGCGAGCTGGGCCGCACGCCCACGCAACCTGCTGGTGTACGGGCCGCTCGCGCTGGTCGTACCGGTGATCCAGGTGCTGGTGTACACGGCGACCGGCCCCGGACCGGCGAGCGTCGCCGCGCTGATCTGCGGGCTGCCGATGCCGGCGGCGGCCTTCGTCGCCGGCTGGATCGGTGTGGGGCGTCTGTTCCGGGCCCGGCCCGGTGGACGCCCGGACCGGACCTCCCGGTTCGGGGCACTGGTCTGCCTGTTGCCGGCGGTTCTGGTCACCGCCGGGCTGCTGCTCGCCCTGCTCTCAAGCTGACGGTCAGCGGGGCAGGATCAGGGCCATCGCCTCGGCCCGCGACTTCGCGTCGTTCTGCAGGGTGCCGCGGACGGCCGAGGTGATCGTCTGCGCGCCCGACTTCTGGATGCCGCGCATCGCCATGCACATGTGCTCGCACTCCAGTACGACGATCACACCGCGCGGCGCGAGCTTGTTCATCAGCAGGTCCGCGATCTGCGAGGTGAGCCGCTCCTGCACCTGGGGCCGGCGGGCGTACACCTCGACCAGCCGGGCGAGCTTGGACAGCCCGGTGATCCGGCCGTCCGGGCCCGGGATGTAGCCGATGTGGGCGCTGCCCCGGAACGGGAGCAGGTGGTGCTCGCAGAGGCTCATCACGTCGATGTCCCGGACGAGCACCAGCTCCTGGTGGTTGGCCTCGAAGGTGGTGCTGAGCACCTGGGCCGGGTCGACGCGCAGGCCGGCGAAGAGCTCGGCGTACGCGCGGGCGACCCGGGCCGGGGTCTGCCGGAGGCCGTCGCGGTCCGGGTCCTCGCCGACGGCGATGAGGATCTCGCGGACGGCCTTCTCGATCCGGGGCAGGTCGACGCTGTCCTCGACCGGGCCACCGGTGAGCTTGCCGTTGATCAGCCGGGCGGCGATGTAGTCCAGCGCGTCGTCGCCCGGTTCGGTCGCGGAGGCGGCCAGCCCCCCGTCGAGGGAGCTGGCCGCCGGGTTCGTACTCAGTGCGTGCCGTCCGAGTTGTTGGACGAGGTGCCGCCGCCGACGCCCGCCTGGGCACCGTCGGCCTGGGCCTGCGCCTTGAGCGCCTCCTTCTCCGCCGGGGTGAGCACCGGCGGCTCGGTGGAGGGCTGACGCTTGCCGAAGCCGTTGTACGGCGCCATCGGCGGCCGCTTGGCCACCCGGGCGCAGATCCGGGCCATGTCGGCGGTGGAGAGGGTCTCCTTCTCCATCAGCTCGAGCACGATGTTGTCCAGGACGTCCCGGTATTCCACCAGGATCTCCCAGGCCTCGTCGTGGGCCAGCTCGATCAGGGCCCGCATCTCGCCGTCGATCTCGGCGGCCACCGCGTCGGAGTAGTCCCGCTCGTGGCCCATGTTGCGGCCGAGGAACGGCTCGTCCCCGCTGGTGCCGTACTTGATCGCACCGAGCTTCGAGCTCATGCCGTACTGCGTGATCATGGCCCGGGCCAGCTGCGTGGCCTTCTCGATGTCGTTGCCGGCACCGGTGGTCGGCTCGTGGAAGACCAGCTCCTCCGCGGCCCGGCCGCCCAGCGCGTACGCCAGGGTGTCGATCATCTCGGCGCGGGTCTGGGTGTACTTGTCCTCCGTGGGCAGCACCAGGGTGTGGCCCAGCGAGCGGCCGCGGGACAGGATCGTCACCTTGTGCACCGGCGCGGCGTGCGGCAGCGCCCAGGCGACCAGCGCGTGCCCACCCTCGTGGTACGCGGTGATCTTCTTCTCCTGGTCGCTCATCACCCGGGTCCGGCGCTGCGGACCGGCGATCACCCGGTCGATCGACTCCTCCAGGGAGTCGTTGGTGATCGCCCGCTGGCTCTTGCGGGCGGTGAGCAGCGCGGACTCGTTGATCACATTGGCCAGGTCGGCGCCGCTGAAGCCCGGGGTGCGCCGGGCCACCGCGTCGAGGTCGACGTCCGGCGTGAACGGCTTGCCCTTGGCGTGCACCCGCAGGATGGCCTTGCGGCCCTCCATGTCGGGGGCGTCCACCGGGATCTGCCGGTCGAACCGGCCCGGACGCAGCAGCGCCGGGTCGAGGATGTCCGGCCGGTTGGTGGCGGCGATCAGGATGACGCCGCCCTTGGTGTCGAAGCCGTCCATCTCGACGAGCAGCTGGTTGAGGGTCTGCTCGCGCTCGTCGTGGCCGCCGCCCATGCCGGCGCCGCGGTGCCGACCGACGGCGTCGATCTCGTCGACGAAGACGATGGCCGGCGCGTTGGCCTTGGCCTGCTCGAACAGGTCGCGGACCCGGCTGGCGCCGACACCGACGAACATCTCGACGAAGTCGGAGCCGGAGATGGAGTAGAAGGGCACCCCGGCCTCGCCGGCGACCGCGCGGGCCAGCAGCGTCTTACCGGTTCCGGGCGGACCGAAGAGCAGCACGCCCTTCGGGATCTTGGCGCCCAGGGCCTGGTACTTGGCCGGGTTCTGAAGGAAGTCCTTGATCTCGTGGAGCTCCTCCACCGCCTCCTCGGCACCCGCGACGTCCGCGAAGGTCGTCTTCGGCGTGTCCTTGGTGATCATCTTGGCCTTGGACTTGCCGAAGTTGAGCACCCGGGAGCCGCCGCCCTGCATCTGCGACATGAAGAACAGCAGCAGCAGCACGAGCAGCACGATGGGGAGCAGGTTGACCAGCAGGCTCACCCAGATGCTGTCGGACGACACCTTGGTGTCGGCGGGACCGGTGACCCGGTTGGCCGCCTTGGCCGCGAGGACCTCGTTCCAGACCTCGTCGCCCACCTCGAAGGGGAACTGGGCCTGGATCTTGTCGGTCGTGGTGTCGCCGAACTTGGTCTTCTGCGCCAGGTCGAGCTGGAGCGTCTGCTCCTTGTCCTGGAAGACGACCTTGTTGATCTTGGCGGTGTGAAGCTGGTCAAGCGCAACGGAAGTGTCCACCCGGTGGTAACTGGGACCCGAGGTGAACAACTGACTGAGCACAACGGCGCCGAGGATGACCAGGATGATCCAGACCACCGGTCGGCGGAAGAAACGCGTACGTTCCATGCTGTTGTCGGGCACCGGGGTGCCCGCATCCTCCTGATCGACGTCCTGACCGTCTGATTGGTGTCGCCGCCTGCGGCGGCCGCCGGAGCCGCCGTGCGGGCCGGCCTCGACCCCGAAGCGCGACAAGTGCCGCGCTGCGGTCATTCGACGGTACACCGTGTGCGCGCGGAGTGAGCTTGCGAGCCCCGCACTCGGCGCACCTCGTGCATCGACGGTGCGTACCGGTCGCGGGGCCCGCCAGCCGCGCCGATGCGTACGGCGGGACCGGGCGGGACCGGCGTGGCGGGGAATCCGGCCCGGCCACCTGCGAACACCCGGTCAAGCGGTCGAGGGGCCGGACGCGGAAGAGCCTCCGCGCCACCGTCCTACACGGTAGTCGGAAGAGCTGAGAGTCCGCTGAACGTCGGCTTGATGAACGCCGATACGAGAATCGCTCAGGAGCGGGCGTAGACGTCCGGCTTGAGCACCCCGACGTAGGGCAGCTCCCGGTAACGCTCGGCGAAGTCCAGCCCGTAGCCGACGACGAACTCGGTCGGGATGTCGAAGCCGACGTACTTCACCGGGACCTGGACCTTGATCGCGTCCGGCTTGCGGAACAGCGCGACCACCTCGACGCTCGCCGCCGAGCGCGACTCCAGGTACCGCAGCAGCCAGGAGAGGGTGAGGCCGGAGTCGACGATGTCCTCGACCACCACCACGTGCCGGCCGGCGATGTCCCGGTCCAGGTCCTTGAGAATGCGGACCACGCCGGAGGAGCTGGTGCCCTGGCCGTACGAGGAGACCGCCATGAACTCCAGCTCGGCGGGGGGCCCGCTGCGGCCGAGCGCCCGAGCGAAGTCGGCCATGAACATGACCGCGCCCTTGAGGACGCACACCAGGAGGAGCCCGTCCTCGACGTGGGCGTAGTCCGCCGAGACCTGCTTGGCCAGTTCGGCCGTCTTCTCGCGGATCTGCGCCTCGGAAATGATCACGTGGTCGATGTCGGCGTCGTACCAGGAGCCGTCAGCCATGACTCCTAGCCTGCCGTACGTCCCCCGACCTCCGTCGGCGGGGCCGCCCCTTTTGGCGCGGTCCCGCCACGAATTTTTGCCGCAAATCCGGACCAACAACATCAGCAGGTACGTGACTGCCAGCGGTGACCGTCGTCGGTCGGCTTCCAGTCGGCCGAGTCGCGGCTGTCGGCGGTGAGGCCGGACGCCGAGGCTGCGGCGAGGAGGACGAGGAACAGGAGAAGGAACAGAGACTCCATGGCGGCGCTCGCTTTCGCATGGTTGATGACCATTTCGCCGCCGGTGCGCACCGGACTTGACCCAAGTCTGCGCCAATCCGACCCTGCCGGACAGTGGCAGTAATGCCATCACCCATCGATTTCCTGCCATTCGATGGGTTACCCTCGTCACATGCTCCGCTCGGTCGCCATCCTCGCCCTCGACCAGGTCGCCGCGTTCGAGCTCGGCGTGCTCGCCGAGGTCTTCGGCACCGACCGGACGGCCGACGGCTTCCCCGGCTACCGCTTCCACGTGTGCAGCCCGAACGGCGACCCGGTCCGCACCGCGTCCGGCTTTCAACTGGTCCCGCACGCCGACCTCGCCCCGCTGGAGGACGCCGACCTGGTCGCGGTGCCCGCCCACAACCAGCGCGACGCCCCCGACGCCGTCCTCGACGCGCTGCGTCGGGCGGACGCGCGCGGCGCACACGTGCTCAGCGTCTGCTCCGGCGCCTTCCTGCTCGGCGCGGCCGGCCTGCTCGACGACCGTGACTGCACCACCCACTGGCGGCACGTGGACGACCTGCAGCGGTTGCACCCGCGGGCCCGGGTGCAGTGCAACTCGCTCTACGTCGCCGACGGCCGGCTGCTGACCAGCGCCGGCACCGCCGCCGGCATCGACGCCTGCCTGCACCTGGTCCGTCAGGAACACGGCTCGGCCACCGCCACCCGGCTGGCCCGCCGGATGGTCGTTCCGCCGCACCGCGACGGCGGCCAGTCCCAGTACGTCGAGGCGCCCATCCCCAGGGCACCCGAGGCGCCGACGCTGGAGCCGGTGCTTGAGTGGCTCATGGGACACCTGGACCGGCCGGTGACCGTGGACGACCTGGCCGCCCGGGCCGGCATGGCGCCGCGCACCTTCGCCCGCCGGTTCCGGGCCGAGACCGGCACCACCCCGCACGACTGGCTGACCAACCAGCGGGTGCTGCTGGCCCGACGGCTGCTGGAGGAGACCCGGCTCAGCGTGGAGGCAGTCGCCGACCAGGTGGGCTTCGGCGACGCCGCCGCTCTGCGGCACCACTTCACCCGCCGGGTCGGTGCCACCCCGCACACCTACCGGACGACCTTCCGCGACCGCAGCCACGCCGTCTGACGGCCCGAGCGGCGCACGGACCGCTCGCGGGCGGCGCCCGCCGGGGCGCACGGTCGGCCGAACCAGCCGGCCCCCGGTGTCACACCGACTCGGGGCCGGACCAACCGGCCCGGTGTCAGGCCGGCACGGGGCCGGACCAACCGGCCCGGTGTCAGGCCGGGTCGGGGTCGAACAGTCGGTCGGCGCGGCGGAGCACCCGCCGACCCCCGGGCAGGTACGCGGCACCCTGCCCCCGCCAGTCGCTGACCAGCGCCTCCAGCGCGGCGACGTGCCGGTGCGAGAGCGCGCCGGGCGTGGCGCCCAACTCGCGCGCCCAGGCGTGCAGCACCCGGCCCCGCACGGCCGGCACGAGGGCGACCAGCGCCGGCACGGCGAGCCCGCCGTCCGGATGCCGGGCCCCCGCCAGCGCGGCGTCGGCCAGGTCGTCGAGAGCGGCGGCGTCGGCGGCGGCCAGGGCCGCGGTGCGGGCCAGCCCGTCCAGGACACCCGGCCCGAGCGCGTCGACCAGCACCGGCAGCACGTCGGCACGCACCCGGGCCCGGGCGTACGCGGGGTCGCTGTTGTGCGGGTCCTGCCACGGGTCGAGCCCGAGCGCGGCACACGCCGCCCGGGTCTGCTCGCGGGTCACCGCCAGCAGTGGGCGCAGCAGCGGCACCCCGGAGAGCTCACGCCGGGCGGGCATGCCGGCCAGGCCACGCGGGCCGGAGCCTCGGGCCAGCGCGAGCAGTACCGTCTCGGCCTGGTCGTCGCGGGTGTGCCCGGTGAGCAGCGCGGCCGCCCGATGACGCACGGCAGCGTCCACCAGAGCCTCGTAACGCGCCTCCCGGGCCGCCGCCTCCGGCCCGCCCGGCCGCCCGGCCACCGCCACCCGGACCGACTCGACCGGGGCCAGGCCCACGTCGTCCGCCCAGGCCGCCACGGCGGCGGCCCGCTCGGCGGAGCCCTCCTGAAGGCCGTGGTCGACGGTCACCAAACCGGCCCGCCGGCCGAGCCGAGGGGCGACGAAGGCGGTGGCGACGGCCAGCGCGAGCGAGTCCGCGCCTCCGGAGCAGGCGACCAGCACCGGCCCGTCGCCGGGCAGGCCGGTCAGCGCGCGGCGGACCGCCGTCCGGACGGCGGCGACCGGCGGGGCGAGTGCGGCCACGGGTGCGGTCAGCCGGTGGCCTGGACCGGGCCGACCGGCCCGTGAACCCGCGCGACCCAGGCGTCCGGGTCACC
Source organism: Micromonospora sp. NPDC049366 (assembly GCF_044466625.1). Taxonomy (NCBI): domain Bacteria; kingdom Bacillati; phylum Actinomycetota; class Actinomycetes; order Micromonosporales; family Micromonosporaceae; genus Micromonospora; species Micromonospora sp. NPDC049366. The sequence goes on along the minus strand of NZ_JBITMV010000001.1, from coordinate 134,871 downwards.
GAGCTCCTCCAGCCGGGGCAGGGTCAGCGGCGAGCCGAAGATCTTGTTGAAGCCCTCCATGCCGACGCGCTCGACCACGCCGTGCACGAACTTGCGGCCCTCGGCGTACTGGCGCATCTTGATGTCCACGCCGAGTAGCCGGCGGATCGCCTTCTCCAGCGGGTTGCCGGCCTCGCGGCGGCGGTTGAAGGCCGCCCGGATCCGATCGACGCTCGGGATGACCTCCGGGCCCACCCCGTCCATCACGAACTCGGCGTGCCCTTCGAGCAGCGTCATCAGCGCGGTGAGCCGGTCGAGCACGGCCCGCTGGGCCGGGGTCTGGACGATGTCCAGCACGCTGGTGCGGCTCTCCGGGTCGCGGATCACGTCGGAGAGGGTGGCGACGCCGCGCCGCAGCCGCTCCAGCACGTGCTCGTTGCCGGACGAGGCGTCGACGAAGGCCTGCACCTCGCCGAGGAAGTACGCCCGCATCCACGGCACGGCGGTGAACTGGGTCCGGTGGGTCACCTCGTGCAGGCACACCCAGAGCCGGAAGTCACGCGGGTCGGCGCCGAGCTTTCGCTCCACCTCGACGATGTTCGGCGCCACCAGCAGCAGCTGACCGGGGTCGGCGGAGAAGACCTCGTACTGGCCGAGCACCCGGCCGGACAGGTAGGCGAGCACCGTGCCGGCCTGCACCCCGGTGAGCCGTGAGCCGATCGCCTCGGTGATCGCGCTGGGCTGCTTGTCGCCGGTGAGGCGGCTGACCAGCGGGCTGATCACCTCGCGCAGGCCCTCGATGTTGGCGGCCGCCCAGTCGCGCCGGTCGACCACCCGCACCGGCGGGTGGGTGACCTGGGCCCGCAGGCCGGTGTAGTCGGCCACGTGCCCGGCCGCCTCGTCGGTGAGCCGACGCAGGTCGCCGACCACGTTGGTGGCCTCCGCGTACGTCACCTTGGGGCCCGACTTGCCCAGCGCCCCCGCGGTCGCGGCGGCCAGATCCCAGTCCACGAACTGCGCCATGCACCCACCGTACCCGCGTGGGAACACACCGGCCGGGCCTCGCGGCGGGCGATCGACACCGATCCCCACCGATCCCGTGCGGCCCGGCCGTCGCTCCCGGCCGTCGAGAACGCCAGGTCAGCGGTCGACGGCCGAGTCGTCCCGGAGCGGTCAGCGGCAGCCGCAGCCGGCGAGCGCGGCGGCGATCCGGTCCAGCGCGATCCGGGCCGGGTCGGTGCTGCCCGCTCTGTCGGTGAGCACGGCGAACGTGAGCAGTCGCCCGTCGGCGGTGGTGACCAGGCCCGCGATCGCGTTCACTCCGGACAGCGTCCCGGTCTTCGCGCGGACCACGCCGGCGCCGGGCTTCGTGCCCGCCGTCGCGTACCGCTCGCCCAGGGTGCCCGACCATCCGCCGACCGGCAGGCCGCCGAAGATGGCGGCCAGTTCGGGGTGCTTGCCGCTGGCGGCGAGGGTGATCAGGTCGGTGAGCAGCGACGGGCTGATCCGATTGGTACGCGAGAGCCCGCTGCCGTCGGCGAGAGCCAACTCGTCGGCGGGCAGACCCAGCTCACCGGCGACCGCGTCCATCGCGGCGGCGGCGCCGGTGAACGAGGCGGGCTGGTTGCGGGCCAGCGCGACCTGCCGGGCCAGCGCCTCGGCGATGATGTTGTCGCTGTCGGTGATCATGATGTCGACCAGGCGGACCATCGGCAGCGACTCGACCTTGCCCAGTTCCGCGCCGGGAGCGCCGGCCGCGGCCCCCTCCCCGGCGGGCGCCCGTCCCGTGCTGACGGCACCGGCGGGCACACCGAGCAGCCGGGCGAACGCGCGGCCGGCGACCAGGGCGGGCTGGGACACCCGCTCGGCGGCGTGTTCGCCGTTCTCGTGGTCCTTCTTCGCCTTCGGCACGTCGCTGCGCGCCCCGTCGGTCATCAGGGCGGTGATGTGCGCGCCGTAGCCGCCGACCGGGATGTCCTCGTCCCAGCCCGGTTCGAGGGTCGGGCCGGAGTAGAGCGAGGAGTCGACGATGACCTTGGTCGGGGCGGTGCCGCCGAGGGCCTGCTTGACCTGGGCGGCCAGGTCGTCGAGGCGAGCCGCACCGGGGTAGAAGCCCTTCTGGTCGACCGCCAGCGTCGGGTCGCCGCCGCCGACGATCACCACCTCACCCGGGTTCGCCCCGGCCACCGCCCTGGTGGGGATCCGGTAGCCGGGTCCGCGCGCGGCCAGCACGGTCACACCGGTCACCAGCTTCGTCACCGAGGCGGGGACGGTGCCGTCGTCGGCGCCCTTGGCGAAGAGCGACTCACCGGTGGCGACGTCGGCTACCGACACGTTCACCCGGTCGCCGAGGACGGCGGCCTCGACCAGCGGGTCCAGGGCGGCGCGTACGCCGTCGGAGGTGGGCAGCGGCGCGTTCGGATCGGCTCCGGCGAGCACGGGCGACGGCGACGGGTCGGGCCGCACGCCTGCGGCCTGCGGGCTCTCCTGGTCGCCGCCCAGCCAACCGGCGACCGGGCCGGGGCGGACCACGGCGACGCCGGCGCCGGCCAGCACGAGCAGCAGGACCACGGCGAGCACCACGGGCAGGCGCCGTCGCCGGGGTGAACCGCCGGCCGGGTCGGGCCCGGTCGGCGGGGTGCTCACCGGGCCACCACCCCAGTTACCGGGCGTCGGGCCAGACAAGGGCGGGCCGGATGGGGGCGGGCCGGATGGGGGCGGGCCGACCGTGGCGCGGCCGGTGGCCTGCGGTCCACCGGCACCGGCCGGCGCGTAGCCGCGGTCGACCGGACGGTGGATCGGGTTCGGGCCGGCGGGTGCGGGGCTGGTCGGGATCCCGGAGGTCGGCGCCGGCCCCGAGGTGTGCGTTCCCGGCGGATAGGCGGGCGGCGTCATCGGCCGATCGGACCCGAGGACGGGGAATCGACCCTGACCCGGACGGGCCGGCGGCGTGTCCCGCGGCGGTTGCCAGTTCGGGGGTGGATTACCCTCGTTTGCACGGGGTGGATGGGCTCCGGGGACCGATACGCGACCGCTGGCACCGCCAGAACCAGATCGTCCCGTACCGCGTCCAGACCCCGCGTCCGGGCGGTAGTGTGAATCTTCCCTCCCCACGGCCCCCTCCTCCCCGTGTGAAAACCGGCCTGGGTGACACTACTTCGGTCCGAACACTATGCGGCGGCCGGAGCCGGCGGGTGGCTTTCACCTGTCCGGGCGGCAGTCGGTGGTTCCGTTGGCCAGCGTGGGCAAACGAGGGAGCGTGCAGATGGATTTCGACGTCACGGTTGAGATCCCCAAGGGTCACCGCAACAAGTACGAGGTCGACCACAAGACCGGCCGGATCCGGCTTGACCGCACCCTCTTCACGTCGACCCAGTACCCCGCGGACTACGGGTTCATCGAGGGCACCCTGGGTGAGGACGGCGACCCGCTGGACGCCCTCGTGCTGGTTCCCGAGCCCACCTTCCCGGGCTGCCTGATCCGGTGCCGCACCATCGGCATGTTCCGGATGACGGACGAGAAGGGCGGCGACGACAAGGTCCTCTGCGTCCCCTACGAGGACCCGCGCCAGGAGCACCTGCGCGACATCCACCACCTCGGTGAGTTCGACCGCCTGGAGATCCAGCACTTCTTCGAGGTCTACAAGGACCTGGAGCCGGGCAAGTCGGTCGAGGGCGCCACCTGGGTGGGGCGGACCGAGGCCGAGGCCGAGATCCTGGCGTCGTACCGGCGCGCCAAGGAGGCGGAGGAGCGCGGCGAGACCGCGCACTGACCGCGCCACGACTTTCGCGGAACGGGCCCGGGGCCGCTCAGCCGAGCAGCCCCCGGGCCCGTTCGTACAGGTCGAGCACCGCGCAGGCCACCGGCACGACCGCCACCACGAGGGCCATGTCGGTCAGGTCGGCGACCCGACCGAGGTACGGGGAGACCGGCCGGTGGGCGTACGTGGTGCCGGCGGCCACGGCCAGCAGGGCCACCGACACGCCCGCCCCGACGAGTACGAGCCGCCCGACATCACCCGCCTGCCCGGCCAGCACCGCCCCGAGGACGGCGAACCCGGCGAGGCCGGCGACCACCGGGGGCACCCGGTGCCGCACCGCCACGAAGAGCCGGGACCGGAGCAGCAGCACCCCGGCGGTGACCGCGACCAGGACCCGCCCCGCCGTCCCGCCGGTGACCGCGAGCACGGCCGCCGCGACGGCGCCCAGCACCGCGTGACCGAGCAGCATCCCGGTGAGCGTCTCCTCGGTGCGGGCCACCGCCGCGTGGACCCGCCCACGGTCCGGCAGGTCGCGTACGGGCGTCCCGCCGTCGGGCGGGGCCGGCAGGGTGATCGGCGGCAGCGGGAGCTTGCCCAGCCGGATCGCCACCAACGGGATCACCCCGACCGCGAAGACCAGCCCGCAGAGCAGCACCGCCGCGGCGCCGGCCGGGCCGAGCAGCAGCCCGCCGAGGGCCGCCGGCACGCCCACCAGGCCGACCGTCGCGCCAGCGACGAACACCCGCGGGCGACTGGCCACGCCGAGCAGCCCGAGCACCGCCACCAGCAGCAGGGACGCCGCGCCGGCCAGCAACTCCGGGGCGCCCACCCAGCGCAGGGGCGCGAACGGCCCGACCGGGTCGCCCGAACCGACGGCGAGGGCACCGGCCGCGGCCGCGTAGGGCAGCGCGTAGCCGCCGACGGTCGCGGCCGTCACGCCGTCGCCGTACGCCCGGGAGGCGATCGTGCCGGCGACGACGAGCAGCACCGCCACACCGAGCGCGCCCGGCCAGCCGACGCCGGCCCGTGGACCGCCGCCGAGCAGGGCGACCAGCCCCACGCCGAGCGGCACCGCCGCGCCGGCCAGGACGGCGACACGGGTGGCGGCCGGGGTCCACGCGCCGCCCCGACGCCGGGCGCCGTCGGCGATCGCCTCCACCACGTCGTCGTACTCGAGCTCGGGCCAGTGCGCGTGGGCCGGCACCAGGTGCAGCACCTCGCCGTCGCGCACGCCCTGCGGCAGGAGCGCCTGGGCGGTCGACAGCGGTGCGCCGTCGGTGCGGCGGAGCAGCCACCCGCCGTGCCGCTCGCCGTCGTCGGCCAGCCCCTCGCCGGCGTGCCGGAGCACGTCGGGCAGCAGCTCCGCCAGCGGCACCTGCTCGGGCAGGGCGACATCCACCCGTCGTCGCGGTGCGCTGATAGTGACGCGGGCCAGCCCGGTTGTCATCGAGACTTCTCCATATCGAGCGCGATAGGTGGCTGCGCGGACGACAGGACTTTACCTACGATGAGCCAGCTTCGGGTTACCGAGCGTTCCGGGAGGGTCGGTGTCCACAGTCGTCATCAAGCGCCCGCCCCGGCGGCCGGCGCCGGAGATCCCGGTCGGCGAGCTGCCCGTCGAGCCCCCGCCAGAGATCCCCGTCGGCGCCGGTGGGCGCTGGCAGCAACTGCTCATGCTGCTGCCCATGCTGGGCGGCACGGTCGCGATGGCGATGATGTTCGGCCGGGGCGGCGGCGCGTACGCGTACGTGGTGGGCGGGATGTTCGGGCTCTCCTCGCTGGCGATGCTGGTCACCTCCTGGGGCAGCGCCTCCGGCACCCCCCGCAAGTCGGAGATGATGGCCGCCCGGCGGGAGTACCTGCGGCACCTCGCGGGGCTGCGGCGTCGGGTCCGGCAGACCGCCGGGCAGCAGCGCGCCGGGCTCTGCTACCGGCATCCCGATCCCGGGCGGCTCTGGTCGACCGTGGCGAGTCATCGGGTGTGGGAGCGCCGGCCCGCCGACCCGGATTTCGCGGTGGTCCGGGTCGCCGTCGGCCCACAGACCCTGGCCACCCCGCTCGTCTCGCCGGTCACCCGACCGCTGGAGGAGCTGGAGCCGATGACGGCGGGCGCGCTGCGCCGCTTCCTCGACGCGTACTCGGTGGTGCCCGACCTGCCGGTGGCGCTCTCGCTGCGCAGCTTCGCCCGGGTCTTCGTCGCCGAGGCGCCCGCTGCCGGGGCGGCGGCCACGGACGACGGGCGGCCGGCGGCGGACGGGGGCCCGGCGCGGGGCCACGCCGCCCGGGCATTGGTGCGCGCGGCGCTCACCCAGCTCGCGGTCTTCCACGCCCCCGACGAGTTGCTGATCGCCGTCTGCGCCGGGCCGGAACGGCGGGCCGCCTGGGAGTGGGTGAAGTGGCTGCCGCACGTCCACCACCCGACCCGCACCGACGCCCTCGGCCCGGTCCGCCTGGTGACCAGCTCCGCCACCGACCTGGAACCCCTGCTCGACGACGTGCTGGGCAACCGGTCCCGGTTCAGCCCGACGGGCGCGGCGACCGACGGGCCGCACGTCGTGGTGGTGCTCGACGGGGGCGACCTGACCGGGGCCACCGACCTGACCGGTGACGGCGGCATCGACGCGGTCACCGTCCTCGACCTGGACACCCCGCCGCCCCGACTGCTCGACCGGTACGCGCTGCTGCTGGAGCTGCGCGACGGGCGGCTGCACTCGTACTCGGTGGAGGGACGCGCCGAGGTGGGCGTGCCGGACCAGCTGGATCCGGCGGACGCCGAGGCGGTCGCCCGGCGGCTCGCGCCGCTGCGCCTGGCCGGCGCCGCCCGCGGCGCGGACGCCCCGCTCGCCACCGACCTGGGCCTCCCCGACCTGCTCGGCCTCGGCGACCCGGAGCGCTTCACCGTCGAGCAGGGCTGGGCGCCCCGGTCGGCTCGGGAGCGGCTGCGGGTGCCGATCGGGGTGGGCGCCGACGGGGGCGCCATCGAGCTGGACCTCAAGGAGTCCGCGCAGGACGGCATGGGACCGCACGGCCTGCTGATCGGCGCGACCGGCTCCGGCAAGTCGGAGCTGCTGCGCACCCTGGTCCTCGGGCTGGCCGCCACGCACAGCTCCGAGCAGCTCAACTTCGTGCTGGTCGACTTCAAGGGCGGCGCGACCTTCGCGTCCTTCGACCGGCTGCCGCACACCGCCGCGGTGATCACCAACCTGGCCGACGCGCTGCCGCTCGTCGACCGCATGGTCGACGCGATCAACGGGGAGCTGGTGCGGCGGCAGGAGCTGCTCCGCCGGGCCGGTAACTTCGCGAGCGTACGGGACTACGAGCGGGCCCGGGCCGCCGGCAGCCCGCTCGCGCCGCTGCCGTCGCTGCTGCTGATCTGCGACGAGTTCTCCGAGCTGCTGTCGGCGAAGCCCGACTTCATCGACCTCTTCGTGCAGATCGGCCGGCTGGGCCGGTCGCTCGGCGTGCACCTGCTGCTCGCCTCGCAGCGCCTGGAGGAGGGGCGGCTGCGCGGGCTGGACACCCACCTGTCGTACCGGATCGGGTTGCGCACCTTCTCGGCGCTGGAGTCGCGGACGGTGCTGGGGGTGCCGGACGCCCACGAGCTGCCCCGCACCCCCGGGCACGGCTACCTGCGCTTCGGCACCGAGCCGCTGGTGCGCTTCCGGGCCGCGTACGTCTCGGGGGCCCTGCCCCGCCACGGCCCCGCTGCCGGACCCGGCGCCGACGCTCGACGGCTGCTCACCTTCACCACCCACTTCGTGCCGGTGCCCGAGCCCGCCGCCACGCCCCCGCCGGAGACGGCGGACGCGGACAGCCGGGGCAGCCTGCTCGACCTGCTGGTGGACCGGCTGTCCGGGCAGGGCCCACCGGCCCACCCGGTGTGGCTGCCGCCGCTGGACCGTCCGCCCGCGCTGGACGAGCTGCTGGGCCCGATCGTGGTCGACCCGGCCCGCGGCCTCACCACCGCCAACCCGGAGCTGCACGGCGCGCTCGGCGTGCCCGTCGCCGTCGTCGACCGGCCGTTCGAGCAGCGCCGGGACCTGCTCTGGCTGGCGTTGGACGGCGCGGCCGGGCACGTCGCCGTGGTCGGCGCGCCGCAGAGCGGCAAGTCGACGCTGCTGCGCACGCTGATCTGCGCGCTGGCGCTCAGCCACACCCCGGCCGAGGCGCAGGTCTACTGCCTCGACTTCGGCGGTGGTGGGTTGGCCGCCCTGCGCGACCTGCCGCACGTGGGCGGGGTGAGCGGCCGGGCCGACCCGACGGCGGTCCGGCGCACGGTCGGTGAGGTGGCGACGCTGCTCGCCGAGCGGGAGCGCCGCTTCGCCGAGCTGGGCGTGGAGTCGATGGCGGCGTACCGGCGGCGTCGGGCCACGGCCACCGGCCAGCCGACACTCGACCCGTTCGGTGACGTGTTCCTGGTGGTGGACGGCTGGACGACGCTGCGCGCCGAGTACGACGACCTGGAGCCGCTGATCACCGACCTGGCCACCCGGGGGCTGTCGTACGGGGTCCACGTGGTCACCACCGCGCTGCGCTGGCTGGACTTCCGCCCGGCGATCCGGGACCTGTTCGGCTCCCGGCTGGAGCTGCGGCTGGGTGACCCCGGCGACTCGCTGGTGGCCCGCCGGGCGGCGGCGAACGTGCCGGAGAAGGTCCCCGGCCGGGGTATCACCGCCGAGAGCCTGCACTTCCTCACCGCGCTGCCGCAGCTCGCCGCGTCCACAGCGGACACCGCCGGTCTGGTCAAACGGGTCGCCGAGGCCTGGCCGGGGCGGCCCGCACCGCGCGTACGGCTGCTCCCGCCGGTGCTCCCGTACGCGGAGCTGGACCTCACCGCGACCGCCGGCCTGCGGCTGCCGGTGGGCATCGCCGAGGCCGACCTGCGGCCGGTGGCGCTCGACTTCGCCGGCGAGCCGCACTTCGTGGTCTTCGGTGACGCCGAGTGCGGCAAGTCCTCCTTCCTGCGCGCGCTCGCGACCACGATCGTCACCCGGTTCACTCCGGAGCAGGCTCGGGTGATCCTGGTCGACTACCGCCGGAGTCTGCTCGGCGCCATCGAATCGCCGCACCTGATCGGCTACGGCACGGCCGCCGCGCACACCGCCGACCTGGTGGAGTCCGCCGCCGGTTACCTGGCCCGCCGCATCGCCGGGCCCGAGGTCACCGGGCAGCAGCTGCGGGACCGGTCCTGGTGGTCCGGGCCGGAGCTGTTCGTGCTGGTGGACGACTACGACCTGGTGGCCACCGGCCCGACCAACCCGCTGCGCGCGCTGGAGGAGTACCTGCCCCAGGCCCGGGACGTCGGCCTGCACCTGGTGCTGGTGCGACGCTCGGGCGGCGCCGGCCGCGCCCAGTACGAGCCGATCGTGCAGCGGCTCCGGGAGCTCTCCACCGCCGGGCTGGTGATGGCCGGGAACCCGGAGGAGGGTGCCCTCGTCGGTTCGGTCCGACCGGGACCGCTGCCGCCCGGCCGTGGTCGGCTGGTCACCCGACGGGAGGGCGTACGCCTGGTGCAGTTGGCCCACCTGCCGCCATCGTGACCGGTGTCGACGGATCGCCCCGAAGGCGGGGTGGGAACCGGTAATCTCGTCGTGGTTCTGTCCGGATGGAACGGCTGGGGATGTGACTGAGGTTCGGCACAGTTGCCCGACGGCGACGCGACGGATCGCCGGCCGGGCGCTGCTCGGCGTCGCGGCGACCGTCGTCGCGCTCGCGGGTCCGGCCGTGCCGGCCGTCGCCGCCCCGACCCCGTTGGACGAGGTCGGTGGCGCGCCGGTGGCGTTCGCGCCGACCGATCCCAAGGGCCGGCCGGACCAGATCCGCGACGAGCAGTGGCAGCTCGACGAGTTGGACGCGCGGACGGCGTGGCGCAGCTCCACCGGCCGCGGCGTGACCGTCGCCGTCATCGACTCCGGTGTGGACGGCGGCCACCCCGATCTCGTCGGTCAGGTCCTGCCGGGGATCGACCTGGTCACCTCCGGCGGCGGCAAACCCGACCCGGTGGGCCACGGCACCACGGTCGCCGGCCTGATCGCCGGGCGCGCCGACGACAACCAGGGCGTCGTGGGCCTCGCCCCGAACGCCCGCATCCTCCCGGTCCGCGTCCTCGACGAGGAGAACCGCTACGACGACGCGATGATCGTCGCGAAGGGTGTGCGCTGGGCCGTCGACCACGGCGCTCGGGTGATCAACCTGTCCCTCGGCGGCAGCGGCGACAGCCCGGCCCTGGCCGCCGCACTGGACTACGCGTTCGCGCGGGATGTCGTCGTCGTCGCCTGCACCGGCAATCTCGCCACCTCCACCAGCACCCGGGTCTGGTACCCGGCCCGCGAGCCGGGCGTCATCGCGGTCGCCGGCCTGGAACGCAGCAGCGACAACCTCTGGTCCGGGTCGATCACCGGCCGGGCGACGGTGCTCACCGCACCGGCCACCGGGCTCGTCGGCGCCCGCCCCGACGGCTACTGGCGGGTGCAGGGCACCAGCTTCGCCGCGCCACTGGTGGCCGCGACCGCGGCGCTGGTCCGCTCTCGTTACCCGAAGATGTCGGCGGGTGAGGTGGTCAACCGCCTGCTAGTCACCGCCCGGGACATCGGTCCGACCGGTCGCGACGACCGGTTCGGCTACGGCGTGGTCAACCCGGTCGCCGCGCTCACCACCGACGTGCCGCCGGTGACCGGCAACCCGCTCGACGACAACGCCTCCCCCGGCATCGTGGGCTTCGGGTCGGCTCCCGGCCTGGAGCAGGACGAATCGGCCGCCGGCACCGGCGGCGACCCGCTCGGCCTCAGCACGCCCCGCCAGCACAGCCCGTGGACCGCCCGGCCCGCCGGCGCACAGGAGGAGTCGGCGCCGGAGCAGCTGTGGACCGGCGCGGCCATCTTCGTCGCCCTGCTGACGGGCGCGGCGCTCATGGTGCGGCGGCTCCGGCAGCGCGGCCACTGACGCGACGGCGTCTGCCCGCGCGCCCGACGGGGTAGAACTGACGCCATGAGCCTGCCCGGTCCGCGTACCCTCGTCCCCCCGGGCCGGGAATCCTGGCGGCGCCGCCGGCTCGACCCCGACGACTCGCGCGGGTTGCGCCTCACCCTCGCCGCGACCGCCGCGTTCCTGGCCCTCGTGCCGTTCACGCTGCTCGCTCTGCTGGTCCTCACCACCTGGCCGCCGCTGCGGCGGCTCGACAGCGCGGTCACCGACGCGCTGCACGGCTACGCCCTGACCCACCCGGCCTGGACGCGCGGTCTGAGCGTGTGGACCGAGGTGTTCGGGCCGATGCCGTTGCGGGTCGCCGCGCTCGTGGTGGTGATCTGGTTGGTGGGGCGCGACGCACGCCGGCTGGCGCTCTGGGTCGCGATCACCATGACCGTCGGCGGCCTGCTCGGCCCGCTGCTCAAACTGCTCGTGGCCCGGGACCGTCCGGACCTGCTGGACCCGGTGGCCCGGGCCACCGGCTACGCCTTCCCCTCCGGGCACGCCCTCAACGCGGCCCTGTTCGCCGGGGTGCTGCTGCTGGTCTTCCTGCCGTACGCGGGTGGCCCCGCGCGTCGGGCCGCCCTCTGGGTGGGCGCGCTGCTGCTGGCCGGGCTGACCGGGCTCAGCCGGGTGGCCCTGGGGGTGCACTGGACCAGCGACGTGGTCGCCGGCTGGCTGCTGGGGGCGGCCGTGGTGGCCGCCACCGCCGCCGCCCTCACCGTCTGGCGGCACCGCCCGGACCGGGACCGGCCTTCGACGCCCGCTGCCCGGCGAGGGGCCTCGGCGACGGACCGGCCGGGGACGTGATCCGCCCGGCGACGGTCAGGTGCACTCGCCGGTGCCGACGCCACGGGTGCGCTCGGCGCCGGCCAGGGCGACCGGGCGGGCCTCCGCCGCGGTGACCGCGAAGCCGGTGTTCGGGTCGTCGGCCGCCGCCGCGAAGATCACCCCAAGGACCAGCCCGTTCGAGGAGACCAGGGGGCCGCCGGAGTTGCCGCTGCGGACCAGCGCGCGGATCGTGTAGATCTCCCGCGTGACGTCACCCGACGAGTAGATGTCGGGACCGGTGATGCGGTCCACGTCCCGGACCCGGGCGGACTGGGCGTTGTACGGCCCGTCCAATGGAAAACCGAGCACGATCGCGTCCGCGCCACTGCCCGCGTTGCCGGCGGCGAAGCGCATCGACGGGCCGGGCAGCCCCGGCACGTACAGCACGGCCAGATCGCGGTCCGGGTCGTAGACGACCACCTCACCGTCGTAGCGGTCACCGCCCAGCTCCACCGCCACCGTGCGGGTGCCGGCGACCACGTGCGCGTTGGTCATCACCCGGTCGTCCGCGTACACGAAGCCGGAGCCCTCGATGCGCCGCGAGCAGCTCGGCGCGGACCCGAGCACCTTCACCACCGAACGCTTGCCGTTGACCACCACCTGGGAGCCGGCGAGCGCCGGGTCCGGCGGCTCCACCTGCCGGGCCCGGGTGGGGGCGAGGTCGCCGAAGACGTCCGGGAAGCCGTTCGTGTCGACCGTGTCCCGCAGCGCCGTGGAGAGCTGCTGGGCCTGGTCGGGCAGGACCCGGTCGACGACCGTGAGCAGCGCGCTGTTCCGCACCGACGAGGCCAGCCAGGGCAGGGACGACGAGCCGAGGGGCACCGCGACCAGCCACGCGACCAGGAGCACGGCGAAGAGCGAGACGAACGCGCCGCCCACGTCGTCGATCTTGCGCAGGGCCGAGCCGGTGATCGCCGCGCGCAGGCTGGAGCCGAGCCAACCGGCGAGCGCCTGCCCCGCCACCGCGAGCCCGAACACGGCCACCAGGGAGATCAGGACCCGTGTGCCGCTGTCCACGAACTGCCGCGCGAGCAGCGGGCCCACCTGGAGGCCGATCAGGGCGCCCAGGAAGAAGCCGGAGAACGACAGGATTCCGATGACGAAGCCCTGACGGTATCCGCTGATCGCGAACACGAGCATGAGCAGCAGTAGGACGAGATCCACGGCGGACACGGGTCAAGCGTACGGGCAGCGGGCTCGCCGGATGACCATCGCTTGCGGAAGGTGACCGTGCGGTCAGCGGACGGGCGCCTCGTCGACCTCGTCGGTTCCGGCGGAGGGCGCCGGCGAGGCACCGGTCGGCGGCAGGTCCACGAGCCGCCCCGGCGCCCAGGGACGGGACCAGCCGCCCATGTCGAGCAGCGCGGAGAGCACGCCGGCGGTGAATCCCCAGACCAGCATCCCGCGGGCGGCGAAGGCCGGGCCGACCCAACCGCTCGGATGGCGTACGCGGACCCGGTTCGCCGGATCGACCAGCTCCTCGATCGGCAGCCGGGCCACGTGCGCCACCTCGGCCGGTTCGCAGGGGCGCACCGGGTGCGGGGCGTGCCACCAGGCGAGAATCGGGGTCACCACGAACTCGCTCACCGGGATCCAGAGCTTCGGCAGCTCGGCCAGCACGGTCACGCTTCCCGGGTCGAGGCCGACCTCCTCGTTCGCCTCCCGTAGGGCGGTCGCCGACGCGTCGGCATCCTCCGGGTCGGCCGCGCCGCCCGGGAAGGCGGGCTGGCCGGCGTGGGTGCGCAGGGTCGCGGCCCGCTGGAGGATCAGCACGTCCGGCCCGGTGTCGGCCTGCTCGCCGAGGAGCACGAGGACGGCGCTCTCCCGGCCTCCGCTCTCGGGCGTGGTCAGTCGGGTGAAGTCCTCGGCCCGGGCGGTGCCGACCCGCGCCAGCAGGGTCGCCATCCAGGCCGGTGGTTGCCGGGTCACGCCGACACCGCCACCCCGAGGTGCTCGCGCACCAGCGCGTCGAGGCGGGCGTCGTCCAGCGCCCCCGACGTGTCGACGTGCCGGACCCGCCCCTGCCCGTCGACGAAGACGGTGAGCGGGATGGCGTTGCGGTTGAGGGCCCGCTGCAACGCCTCGCCCTGGTCGATCAGCATCGGGAAACGGACGCCGAAGTCCTCGCCGATGGACTGGGCCGAGTCGCGGGCGTCCCGGGTGTTCACCCCGATCACCTGGAGCCGGCCGGAGGCCCGCTCGTGGAGCCGCTGGAAGGCGGGCAGCTCCTTGCGGCACGGCGGGCACCAGGAGGCCCAGAGGTTGATGACCGCCGGCCCTCGGACGTCCCGCAGGGCGACCGGCGCGCCGCCGGTGAAGCAGGAGAGCGTCAATTCCGGCAGCGGGTCGGCGGCGGCGCCCTTCGACGGCGCGGTGGTGGGTCCGGCCTTCGACGGCGCGGTGGTCAGCGCGGCGCAGTCGTCGAACGGCGACGGCCGGCTCGCCGCACCGGGGCGGGCGGGTGCCGGCGCCTCCGGGTCGGTGGTGGTGCAGCCCGCCGCGGCGGCGAGCAGCAGCGGCAGGAGCAGGAGCGTGGCGAGTCGGCGGGTCACGGCACCTCCGCGGCGACGGCCTGGGCCGGCACCAGCTCCGGGTCGACCCCGGCGGCGACCGCCAGGTCACGGGCGCGGGGCCCCTTGAGGAGCTTGGCGGCGAGCGCCGGATCGGTGGGCCCGGTGCCGTAGGACGGGCACAGCTTGGCCAGCGTGCAGGCCCCGCAGGCCGGCTTGCGGGCGTGGCAGACCCGCCGGCCGTGGAAGATCACCCGGTGCGAGAGCATCGTCCAGTCGCGCTTCTCGTAGAGCGCCCCGACGGCGTGCTCGATCTTGACCGGGTCGGTCTCGGCGGTCAGCCGCCAGCGGTGGACCAGCCGCTGGAAGTGGGTGTCGACGGTGATCCCGGGGACGTCGAAGGCGTTGCCGAGGATGACGTTGGCGGTCTTGCGGCCGATGCCGGGCAGCGTCACGAGGTCGGCGAGCTTGGCGGGCACCCGCCCGTCGTAGCGCTCGACCAGCGCCCGCCCCAGCTTGATCAACGAGTCGGTCTTGTTCCGGAAGAAGCCGGTCGGCCGGATCAGCGTCTCCAGCTCGGTCCGGTCGGCACCGGCGTAGTCGGCCGCCGTCCGGTAGCGGGCGAAGAGCGTCGGGGTGACCTCGTTGATCTTCTTGTCGGTGCTCTGCGCGGAGAGGATCGTGGCGACAGCCAACTCCAGGGCGTTGGAGTGGTCCAGCTCGCAGTGCGCGTCGGGGTGCGTCTCGGTCAGCACCCGACCGATCCGCCGGGCACGGCGCTTGAGGCCGAGGGCCGTCTCGGTGGCGTCGGAGGAGCTACTGGTCACGCGGGCCAGCCTACGTCGCCACTGCGACGGCGTCGGCGGCTGTGGCGCGCTGCCGGGCGGATCAGCCGGCCGAGGCGGGGCTGATCTTCCCGGTGTCGTCGAGGCGGGCCCCGGTCTGTGGGAAGTCGGCGCGGGTGACCTCCCGGACCAGGCCCAGGCCGCGGTCGCCCTCGTCCATGGTCGGCTTGCCGGCGCTGTTCATGTACGTCGAGGTGAACGAGCCGCCGGCCCAGCTGCCGTCGGGGTGCAGCGACACCTTGAGCACCCCGCCCCAGCCGAGGCGGCCGTCGTTGCTCAGTGAGTTGCCGCCGCCGGCGAAGTTCCCCAGGCTGTACGCGATCAGCCGCCCCTTGTAGAACTCCATCCCGCGCAGCACGTGCGGCCCGTGCCCGACGATCAGGTCCGCCCCGGCGTCGATCATCGCCTTGGAGAACTTGACCGGATCGCCCCGGTTCTCACCGAGAAACAGCTCGGTGCCCGGCCGCACCCGGGTCTTGTCCGCCCCCTCGCCGCCCATGTGCACCTGCACGACCACCAGGTCCGCCATGGTGGCCGCCTTGGCGATCACCTGCTTGGCCGCCGCGATGTCGACCAGGCTGTTGGACCAGACGTACGACGAGAAGCCCGCGACCGCGACCTTCACGCCCTTCACCTCGACCACGGTGATCTGGTCGGGGGCGCCGGTGTGTGCCAGGTCGTAGCGCTCCAGGGCCTTCTGGGTGTTCTCGTAGCCCTTCGGGCCGTAGTCGTAGCCGTGGTTGTTGGCCTGGTTGAGCAGGTCGAAGCCGGCGTCGCGCAGGTGGGCCGCGTACTCGGGCGGGGCTCGGAACTGGAAGCAACGGGTGGCGTTGGCACCGCACTTGCCGGTGCCGGTGTCCACCGTCAGCGGCTCTTCGAGGTTGCCCATCACCAGGTCGGCCGCGAGCGCCTTCTTGACCGAGTCGAAGAAGCCCTTGCCGCCGTTGGCGGGCAGCCGGCTTGGGGCGTTGCCCATGATGATGTCGCCGGTCGCGGAGAGCGTGATCGCGTCACCCCCGGCCTCCGGGGCGGCGCTCTCCGACGGGGCGTCGGTGATCGGGGCGCCGGTGCCGCCGCCACCCGCCCCGGGCTGCCAGACCGGCGCCTCGCCGGGCGCGGCGCAGCCGGCCGCGAGCAGGGCGAAGAGCGCGACCAGCGCGAGGGCGGTGGCTCGACGGCGCGGGCGCGGCGGAGGAGAGGCGGGAGCGTACATCGCCCGCGACCCTACCGGGGTGAAAACGCCGCGACGAGGGCCGATCGGCTGGAAGTTCAGCCGTTCAGGCGCTCCGACCAGGGCACCACCGGCCCGGCGCCGCCGGCGAGGACGGCCGCATGCACCGCGCGGGCGAGCGGGGCGCCCCAGGCCGAGCGCGGACCCCCGTAGGCGAACTCCGGCCCCTCGGCGGGGCAGAGCACGGTCACCGCGTCCGTCGGGGTGCCGGTGGCCGCCAACCCCAGCTCCACGATCGCCTGGGCCTTCGCCTCCGTGGCGGTGGCCACCGCGTTGACCAGGGCGGCGTCGCTGAGCCGCGCCGGCACGTACCCGACGATGTTGACCGTGCCGACCCGCTGCCCGGGCGCCTGCTCGGCGGGCGCGGCGGCCTGGACCGGGGTGCCGAGGCCGACGGTGGCCCACACGCGCACGCCGGCGTCCGTCCGGCTCACCACCTCGGCGACGTCGACGCCGGTCAGCAGACCCACGCCGGGTCCGTCGAGGCCGAGGCCGCCGGCGATCTCGGCGAGGTGGTCGGTGGGGTCCTCCCGGGCGTACGACATGGGCACCGTCGCGTTCAACACCCATCGGCGTACACCGATCCCGCCGCCCAGCGGGCCAGAGCTCACGGAGCGTAGCGGTGTGGTTGCTCGCCAGATCAGCGCGGGCAGGTCCAGCCCGTCCTCCCGACGGCTGGTCAGCAGGGGCTCCGTCAACACGCCGGTGACCCTACGGCCCGCGGAAACTCCCCCACCAGGGGCACCACCCGCCCCCGCGGGGACGGCGATGTCACCGACTGTAGGGATCGGTCGGGTTACACCCAACGATCACGTTTCCAGGGGCCACCTCTGATTACCGCTCACGTGCGCCTAGACTTGTCGGCGCGCGAGGGACCAGCGGACGGCGGACCCGGCCGACGGACGGCAACGCGCAACCGGAGGTGCGCGATGGACGAGGTACTGGCCCGCAGCGGGATCTTCCAGGGTGTCGACCCGGAGGCTGCCGAGGCGCTCGCCAAGGAGATGGAGACGATCGAGGTCCGCAAGGGCGAGATCGTCTTCAACGAGGGCGAGCCCGGTGACAGTCTCTATATCCTGCTGTCCGGCAAGATCAAGGTTGGCCGCCGGGCGGCGGACGGCCGACAGAACCTGATCGCGGTGATGGGCCCGTCGGACATGGTCGGCGAGCTGTCGCTCTTCGACCCCGGCCCGCGGACGGCGACCGCCACCGCGGTGACCGACACCCGTCTGGTCCGGCTGCGCAAGCAGGCGCTCCGCCCGTGGCTGAACAACCGCCCCGAGATCGCCGAGCAGCTGCTGCGGGTGCTCGCCCGTCGCCTGCGCCGGACCAACGACTCGCTGGCCGACCTGATCTTCACGGACGTGCCCGGTCGTGTGGCGAAGAACCTGCTCCAGATGGCCGGCCGGTTCGGCACCCGGGACGGCGGAGTCCTGCGGGTGACCCACGACCTGACCCAGGAGGAGATCGCCCAGCTCGTCGGCGCCTCTCGGGAGACCGTGAACAAGGCGCTGGCCGACTTCGCGTCGCGCGGTTGGCTGCGCCTGGACGGCAAGAGCATCATCATCCTCGACCCGGAGCGCCTCGCCCGCCGCGCCCGCGTCTGAGCCGACCGTCGGGCACGATCCCCGACCCCGGCGCTTGACCGGCCCGGACCGTCCCACGGTCCGGGCCGTTCGCCGTTCCGGCCGGCCCCGCCGAGCACCTCGACGCGGCCCGTGGTGGGCGGCGGGGCGTCTGCCGTCCGCAGAATCGCTGGACCGGGAGGCCGCGCGGGCAGGATCGTGGAGCGATGCCGAACCGAGTCGCGGTCCTCTCCGACATCCACGGCGTACTGCCCGCGCTGGAGGCCGTCCTGGCCGAACCGGAGGTCGCCGCCGCCGACCTGATCGTGCTCACCGGCGACATCGCCGCCGGGCCGCAGCCGGTGCAGGTGCTGGACCTGCTCGCCGATCTCGGTGACCGGGTCCGCTGGGTCCGGGGCAACGCCGACCGGGAACTGGTGCAGGCACGGGCCGGGAAGCCCGCTCCGATCGAGGTGTCGAACTGGGCCGCCGGCGAGCTCCGCGACGACCAGGTGGCCCGGCTCGCGACACTGCCGCTGACGGTGACCCTGGACGTCGACGGCCTCGGCCCGGTGCTCTTCTGCCACGCCACCCCGCGCGACGACGAGGAGGTCGTGCTGGTCGACACACGGGTCGAACGCTGGGCGGAGGTCCTCGCCGATGTCCCCGGCGAGGTCCGCACGATCGTCTGCGGGCACACCCACATGCCCTTCGCCCGGCTCGTCAACCGGCGCTTGGTGGTCAATCCCGGCAGCGTCGGCATGCCGTACGGCGGCCCGGGCGCACACTGGGCGCTGCTCGGCCCCGGTGTGCAGCTGCGCCGCACCGACTTCGACGTGGACGCGGCCTGCGCCCGGGTAACCGCCGAGTCGACCTTCCCGGACGCGGCCGGGTTCGCGGACGAGTACCTGCGCTCCCGCCACAGCGACACCGACGCCCTCGCCGTCTTCGCCCCCCGCGACGGCCGCTGACCCCACCCCAACCCCGCACCACGGCCCACCGGCCCGGCGCATGGACCGGGCCGCCGGGCCGCCGGGCCGCCCGGCCGCCCGGCCGCCCGGCCGCCCGGCCGACACTGAGCCGGGTCGGCCGGCCAGGGCGAGGCCGCCGGGGAGAGGCGACGTGAGGATGCCCCTCGTCGTCCTGTCGAGCTGCCCCAGATCTGGGGCAGCTCGACAGCGCCCCAGGCTGTGGATGAGCGGAGGCGCCCGCCGGCGGCCCAGAAGGTCGCCGGGGGGCGGAGGCCGGGACACCCCCACTGCTGATCACGTCAGCAGGAACGGGACTGGCGGCAGCCACGAGACGCCTCGCACGCGGGACACGGCCACAAGGCGGACACGGCCACAGGGCGGACACGGCCACAGGGCGGACACGGCCACAGGGCGGACACGGCACCAAGATGTCTGATGTTGTCCCATCCACTCGCCTCGGAAGCAACAACATCACCGAAGTTGCGCGGATCATGACGGGCCGCACCGGCGGCGGGCGGCGGGCGGCGGGCGGAAAAAGTCAGGCTTGACTGTTTGTTTCGGCACCGGCACGCTGTCCCCGTGCCCGCCGCATCGACCCGCGTCCCTCAACAGGAGCGCAGCCGCGCCACTCAGGCCCGGCTCCTGGAGGCGACCGTCGAGTGCCTGATCGAGCACGGCTGGGCCGGCACCACGACGACCCTGGTCGCCGCGCGGGCCGGCGTCTCGCGCGGGGCTCAGCTGCACCACTACCCGACGAAGGCCGCGCTGGTCACCGCGGCCGTCGACCATCTGGCGGAGCGTCGGGCGACCGAGCTGCGTACGGAGGCGGAGGCGTTGCCGGCCGGCCCGCAGCGGCTCGACCGGGTCGTGGACCTGCTCGGGGCGGCCTTCACCGGGCCGCTCTTCGTCGCCGCGATCGAGCTGTGGGTCGCCGCGCGCACCGACCCGGAGCTGCGGGCCGCCCTGGTGCCCCTGGAGGCACGGGTCGGCCGGGAGATGCACCGGCTCACCGTCGCGCTGCTCGGCGTCGACGAGAGCCGCCCCGGCGTCCGGGAGGCGGTGCAGGCCACCCTGGACCTGCTCCGCGGGCTGGGCGTCGCCAACCTGCTCACCGACGACTCGGCACGCCGCACCGCCCTGCTGACCACCTGGAAGCGCCAGCTCGCCACGCTCCTCACCCCCTGACCGGCCCGCTCGCGCCGGCACGCCCCGACCGGAGGCACCATGGTCGACCTGACCGACCTGCTCGCGGATCTGGCCGACGAGTCCGAGGGGCTGGACGCGCTGGTCCGCCCCCTGCCGGCGGCCGACTGGGCGCGACCCACCCCGGCACCGGGCTGGAGCATCGCCCACCAGATCGCCCACCTCGCCTGGACCGACCACGTGGCGCTGCTGGCGGCCACCGACCCGGCCGCCTTCTTCGCCTCGGTCACCTCCGCGCCCGACCCGGCGCGGCTGGTCGACCACGGCGCTGAGGAGTTTCTCGCGGCGCCACCCGACCTGCTCGCCCGGTGGCGCGACGGCCGCCGGGCGCTCGCCGCGGCCCTCGCCGCCGTGCCCGCCGGCGAGAAGCTGCCCTGGTACGGCACCCGCATGTCGCCCGCCTCGATGGCCACCGCCCGGCTCATGGAGACCTGGGCGCACGGCGAGGACGTGGCCGACGCGCTGGGCGTCCGCCGGCCGGACAGCGGGCGGCTCCGGCACGTCGCGCACCTCGGTGTGCGTACGCTCGGCCACGGCTTCGCCGCCCACGACCGCGACGTGCCGACCGCGCCGGTGCGGGTCGACCTCACCGGGCCCGACGGTGACACCTGGAGCTGGGGTCCCGCGGACGCCGCGGACCGGGTCACCGGCCCGGCGCGGGACTTCTGCCTGCTGGTCACCCAGCGCGCGCACCGGGCCGACCTGACGCTGACCGCCACCGGGCCGGTGGCCGACGAGTGGCTGGACGTGGCGCAGGCGTTCGCCGGCCCGCCCGGCACCGGCCGCCCACCGCGGGCCACCTCGGACGGGGTGCCGGCATGATCCGCGTCGGCAACGCCTCCGGCTTCTACGGGGACCGGTTCACGGCGTGGCGGGAGATGCTCGACGGTGGCGAGCTGGACGTGCTGACCGGTGACTACCTGGCCGAGTTGACCATGATGATCCTCGGTCGGGACCGGGCGCGCGACGCGGAGCTGGGCTACGCGCGGACGTTCCTGCGCCAGCTGGAGGGCTGCCTGGGGACGGCCCTAAACCGGGGCGTCCGGATCGTGACGAACGCGGGCGGGCTGAACCCGGCCGGGCTGGCCGCCGCGATCGGCGCGCTCGCCGAGCGGCTCGGCCTGACCGTCCGGGTCGGGTACGTCGAGGGTGACGCGCTGCCGCGCCCCGACGCGCTCACCGCCAACGCCTACCTGGGCGCGTTCGGGATCGCCGCCTGCCTCGACGACGGGGCCGACGTGGTGGTCACCGGCCGGGTCACCGACGCGTCGCTGGTGGTGGGGCCGGCGATCGCCCGGTACGGCTGGGGGCGCGACGACCTCGACGCGCTCGCCGGGGCGACCGTCGCCGGTCACCTGGTCGAGTGCGGCGCACAGGTCACCGGCGGCAACTTCAGCTTCTTCACCGAGCTGCCGGACGGCGGCCACCGTCCCGGCTTCCCCATCGCCGAAGTGCACGCCGACGGCTCCTCGGTGATCACCAAGCACCCGGGCACCGGGGGGGCGGTGACCGTGGAGACCGTCACCGCACAGCTGCTGTACGAGGTGGGTGGGCCGGCGTACCTGGGCCCGGACGTGGTGACCCGGCTGGACACGGTGACGCTGCGCGCGGACGGGCCGGACCGGGTCCACGTCAGCGGGGTCCGGGGCACGCCCCCGCCACCCACCCTCAAGGTCGGTGTCACCAACCTGGGCGGCTTCCGCAACACGATGACCTTCGTCCTCTGCGGTCTGGACATCCCCGCCAAGGCGGCGCTGGTCCGGCGGCAACTGACGGACGCGGTGGGCACCGAGGGGCTGGAATTCACCCTGGCCCGCACCGACCACGCCGACGCGGTCGACACCGAGGCGGCGAGCGCGCTGCTGCACGTACACCTGCGGGACGGGGACAGGGCACGGGCCGGGCGGGCCTTCTCGGCGGCCGCGGTGGAGCTGGCGCTGGCCTCCTACCCCGGCTGCACGCTGACCACGCCGCCGGGCGACGCCACGCCGTACGGCGTGTTCACGGCCGAGGCGGTGCCGCAGGAGGCGGTGCCGCACGTGGCGGTGCTGCCCTCCGGCGAGCGCGTAGCGGTCGCCCCACCGACCCGCACCGAACCCGCCGCGTCGGACGGCTCGGCCGATGTGGCGCCGCCGGTCGACGACGCCGGTCGGCCGACCCGGCGGGGGGCCCTGGGTGAGCTGGTCGGCGCCCGCTCCGGGGACAAGGGCGGCGACGCCAACCTGGGCGTCTGGGCGCGCACCGAGGCGGGCTACGACTGGCTGCGCGGATGGCTGACCGCCGCGCGGCTCGCCGAGCTGCTGCCGGAGACGGCGCCGCTGATGGTGCGCCGCTACGAACTGCCGAACCTGCGGGCGGTGAACTTCGTGATCGAGGGGCTGCTCGGCCCCGGGGTGGCCGGGTCCACCCGGTTCGACCCGCAGGCGAAGGCGCTCGGGGAGCTGCTCCGGTCGCGCCTCGTCGACCTGCCCGCCGACCTGACGACGGAGGCCGGGCGATGACGATCGTGGACACCCCGGAGCGCCGGCAGCTGCGCGAGCTGACCCGAACGTTCGTCACGCGGGAGGTGCTGCCGCACCTGGACGACTGGGAGCGGGCCGGCGAGGTGCCCCGGCAGGTACACGCCACCGCCGCGAAGGTGGGCCTGCTCGGCATCGGCTTCCCCGAGTCGGTCGGCGGCAGCGGCGGCGACCTGCTCGACTCGATCATCGTGACCGAGGAGATCATCCGCTCCGGCGGCTCGTCCGGGCTGGTCGCCGCGCTCTTCACCCACGGCATCGCGCTGCCGCACATGGTGGCGGCGGCGGGCGGTGGCCGAGCCGGTGCGGCCACCGCCGGGGGGAGCGACCTGATCGAGCGGTACGTCCGGCCGACGCTCGCCGGGACACTCATCGGCGCGCTGGCGATCACCGAACCGGACGGCGGCTCGGACGTCGCCGGGATCCGCACCACCGCCCGCCGCGACGGCGACCACTACGTGGTGAACGGGTCGAAGACGTACATCACCAGCGGCGTCCGGGCCGACTTCGTGACCACGGCCGTCTGCACCGACTTCCCGGGCAGCGGCGCGCTCAGCCTGCTGGTGATCGACAAGGGGACGCCCGGCTTCACCGTGGGGCGGCGGCTGGAGAAGCTGGGCTGGCACTGCTCGGACACGGCCGAGCTGTCCTTCGTCGACGTGCGGGTCCCGGTGACGAACCGGATCGGCGAGGAGGACACCGGCTTCCTGGCGATCATGCAGAACTTCGCCGCGGAGCGGCTGTCGCTGGCCACCCAGGCGTACGCGACCGCGCAGCGCAGCGTCGAGCTGGCCGTGCGCTGGTGCCGGGACCGGTCCACGTTCGGCCGTCCGCTGGCCGGTCGGCAGCTCATCCGGCACCGGCTCGCCGAGATGCACACGCGCGCCGAGGCGGCCAGGGCGTACGTGCACCAGGTGGCGGCCCGGGTCGCGGCCGGCGAGCCGGTGGTGACCGAGGTGGCGATGGCGAAGAACGTCGCGGTGGCGGCCTGCGCCGAGGTGGTCGACCAGGCGCTCCAACTGCACGGCGGCTACGGCTACCTGCGCGACGCCGAGGTGGAGCGGCACTACCGGGACTCGCGCATCCTCGGCATCGGCGGCGGCACCACGGAGATCATGAACGAGATCATCGCGAAGGGAATCGGGCTGTGACCACGTTGGACAGCACGCTCGACCCGTCCTCCCCGGCGTACGCGGAGAACCGTGCGGCGCTGCTCGACCGGCTGGCGGAGCTGGACGCGGCGCTGGACCAGGCCCGGGCCGGCGGCGGCGGGAAGTACGTGGGCCGGCACCACGCGCGCGGCAAGCTGCTGCCCCGGGAGCGCATCGAGCTGCTGCTCGACCCGGACAGCCCGTTCCTGGAGCTGTCGCCGGTGGCCGCGTACGGCACGGACTTCCCGGTCGGCGCCAGCGTGGTGACCGGCATCGGCGTGGTCGAGGGCGTGGAGTGCCTGGTCGTGGCGAACGACCCGACCGTACGCGGCGGCGCGGTGAACCCGTGGTCGCTGGCGAAGACCCGGCGGGCCGGCGAGATCGCGCTCGCGAACCGGCTCCCCATGGTCAACCTGGTCGAGTCGGCGGGCGCGGACCTGCCCACCCAGGCGGAGATCTTCATCCCCGGCGGGCGGGTCTTCCGCGACCTGACCCGACTGTCGGCGGCGAAGATCCCCACGGTCAGCGTGGTCTTCGGCAACGCCACGGCGGGTGGGGCGTACGTGCCGGGCATGTCCGACCACGTGATCATGATCCGGGAGCGGTCGCAGGTCTACCTGGCCGGTCCGCCGCTGGTGAAGATGGCGACCGGCGAGGTCACCGACGACGAGTCGCTCGGCGGCGCGGCGATGCACGCCTCGACGTCGGGGCTCGCCGACCACCTGGCGACCGACGAACGGGACGGGATCCGGCTGGCCCGGCAGTGCGTACGCCGGTTGAACTGGCGCAAGCAGGGCCCGCCGCCGCGCAACCCGGCGCCGCAGCCACCGAAGTACGACCCGGAGGAGCTGCTCGGCATCGCCAGCGCCGACCTGAAGGTGCCGTTCGACCCGCGTGAGGTGCTGGCCCGGGTGCTGGACGGCAGCGAGTTCGACGAATTCAAGCCGGGTTACGGCAGTGCCCTGGTGACCGGTTGGGGCGAACTGCACGGCTACCCGGTCGGCGTGCTCGCCAACGCGCGAGGGGTGCTGTTCAGCGAGGAGGCGCAGAAGGCGGCGCAGTTCATCCAGCTCGCCAACGCCGCCGACACCCCGCTGGTGTTCCTGCAGAACACGACGGGCTACATGGTCGGCACCGAGTACGAGCAGCGCGGCATCATCAAGCACGGCGCCCTGATGATCAACGCGGTGTCGAACTCGACGGTGCCGCACCTGACGGTCAACCTCGGCGCCTCGTACGGGGCGGGCAACTACGGGATGTGCGGCCGGGCGTACGAGCCGAGGTTCCTGTTCACCTGGCCGAACGCCAAGTCGGCGGTGATGGGCCCCGCCCAGCTGGCCGGGGTGCTGTCCATCGTGGCCCGGCAGGCGGCGAAGGCGCGGGGGCGGGACTACGACGAGGAGTCCGACGCCGCGATGCGGATGATGGTCGAGCAGCAGATCGAGTCGCAGTCCGGCGCGCTCTTCCTCTCCGGTCGCCTCTACGACGACGGCGTGATCGATCCCCGGGACACCCGGACCGTCCTCGGTCTCTGCCTGTCGGCGATCCACAACGCACCGGTGAGGGGCGCCGACGGCTTCGGCGTCTTCCGGATGTAGGTAGGGAGCGCACTCATGATCACTCGTCTGCTCGTCGCCAACCGGGGCGAGATCGCCCGGCGGATCTTCGCCACCTGCCGGTCGCTCGGCGTCGAGACGGTGGCCGTGCACTCCGACACGGACGCCGACGCGCCATTCGTCGCCGAGGCCGACCGGGCGGTCCGGCTGCCCGGCAACGCGCCCGGCGAGACGTACCTGCGACCGGACCTGATCCTGGACGCGGCCCGGCGGACCGGCGCGGACGCCGTGCACCCCGGCTACGGTTTCCTCGCCGAGAACGCCGGGTTCGCCACGGCGGTGACCGATGCCGGGCTGACCTGGGTCGGGCCGTCGGCCAAGGCGATCGCCGCGATGGGCGACAAGATGGCGGCGAAGGCGCTGCTCGCCGAAGCCGGCGTGCCGATGCTGCCGAGCTGGACCGACCCCTCCGAGATCACCGGGTTCCCGGTGCTGGTGAAGGCGTCAGCCGGCGGCGGTGGCCGGGGCATGCGGGTGGTGCGGGACCCCGCCGACCTGGCCGGGGCCGTCGCCTCCGCGCGACGCGAGGCGGCCGCCGCGTTCGGCGACGGAACCGTCTTCATCGAGCGGTACGTGGAGCGCGGCCGGCACGTCGAGGTGCAGATCATCGGTGACACGCAGGGCACGGTGGCCGCCCTCGGCGTGCGGGAGTGCTCGATCCAGCGCCGGCACCAGAAGATCGTCGAGGAGGCGCCCGGCGTGCTCCCGTCCGGGGTGCGGGAGCGGCTGCACGAGGCGGCGGTCGCCGCGGGCCGGGCGGTCGACTATGTGGGCGCCGGCACGGTCGAGTTCCTGCTCGCGCCCGACGGGGCGATCCACTTCCTGGAGATGAACACCCGGCTCCAGGTCGAGCACCCGGTCACCGAGCTGACCGCCGACGGCGACCTGGACCTGGTCCGGCTCCAACTGCTGGTCGCCGAGGGCGGGGCGCTGCCGGAGCACCTGCGCGGCCGGGTGCCGGTGCGCGGCTACGCCATCGAGGTGCGGCTCTGCGCCGAGGATCCGGCCGAGGGCTTCCGCCCGGCGACCGGGACGCTGCACCGCTTCGCCGTGCCCGGCGTGGCGCGCGAGTTCGGGAACCTGGCCCGGGCCGGGTTGCGGCTCGACTCCGGTGTCGTGGACGGGTCGGTGGTCGGCGTGCACTACGACTCGATGCTCGCCAAGCTGATCGCCTGGGCGCCGACCCGCGCCGAGGCGGCCCGCGCCCTCGCCGGCGCGCTGGCTCGGGCCGAGCTGCACGGGGTGGCCACGAACCGGGACCTGCTGGTCCGGGTGCTGCGCAGCCCCGACTTCGGCGCCGTCGAGATCGACACCGGGTTCCTGGACCAACATCCCGAGGTCTTCGAGCCGCTGGTGCCGGCCGACCGGGTGCCGCTGTTCGCGCTGGCGGCCGCGCTGGCGTCGGCGGCGGCCCGCCCGTCGGCGGCAACGGTGCTCGCCGGTCTGCCGTCCGGCTGGCGGAACGTTCCCGCGTTCCCGCAGCGCACCCGCTTCACCGGCACGACCGGTGCGGTCGAGGTCCGCTACCGGCTGGACCGGACCGGCGGGCTCGCCGAGTGGTCGGTGCGGCCGTGCGCCGACGGCTGGACGGGCGACGACCCTCGCGGTGCCGCCGCAGCCACGCCCGACGGCTCCGACCCGGGCGGGCCGGGCGCGGTGGCGCCGGTGTCGGCGGCACCGGACCGGGTGGTGCTGGACGTCGACGGGGTACGCCAGCCGTTCCGGGTGCACCGGGTGGGCGCGGCCGTCCACGTGGACGGCCCGGACGGCTCGGTGAGCCTGACCGAGCTGCCGCGCTTCCCCGAGCCCACCGCCGCGCTGGCCGTCGGTTCGCTGGTGGCTCCGCTGCCCGGGACGGTGTCCCGGCTGCACGTGAGCACCGGGCAGCGGGTCGCCGCCGGTGACCTGCTGCTCACCCTGGAGGCCATGAAACTGGAGCACCCGGTGCTCGCCCCGATCGACGGCGTGGTCGCCGAGCTGCCGATGCCGGCCGGCGGGCAGGTCGACGCCGGAGCCGTGCTGGCCGTGGTCAACCCCGAGGAGGACCCGCGATGAACGTCGACCTCAATCCCGAGCAGGAACAGCTCCGCGACGCCGTACGGGCGCTCGGCCGCCGGTACGGGCACGACTACTTCGTGGCGAAGGCCAAGTCCGGCGGCCACACCACCGAGCTGTGGTCGGAGGCGGGGCGACTCGGCTACCTGGGTGTCAACATCCCCACCGAGTACGGCGGCGGGGGCGGCGGGATCACCGACCTGGCCATCGTCTGCGAGGAGCTGGCGGCGGCCGGCTGCCCGCTGCTGCTGCTCGTGGTCTCCCCCGCCATCGCCGCGACCGTCATCAACCGGCACGGCACCGAGGCGCAGCGCAAGCGGTACCTGCCGGGCCTCGCCGACGGCTCCCAGAAGATCGTCTTCGCGATCACCGAGCCGGAGGCCGGCTCGAACTTCCACCGGCTCGGCACGGTGGCCCGCCGCGACGGCGACGACTGGTTGGTGTCCGGTCGCAAGTGCTACATCTCGGGCGTGGACGAGGCGGACCACGTTCTGGTGGTGGCCCGCACCGAAGACTCGTCTACCGGCAAGCTGAAGCCGGCGCTGTTCGTCGTGCCGACCGACGCGCCCGGGCTGACCCGGTCCAAGCTGGATATGGAGATCGTGTCGCCGGAGAACCAGTTCCTGCTCTACCTCGACGACGTCCGGCTGCCCGCCGACGCGCTGGTCGGCGAGTCGGTGGACGCCGGACTGCCGGCGCTCTTCGCCGGGCTCAACCCGGAGCGCATCACGGTCGCCGCGATGGGCGCCGGCACCGGCCGGTACGCGATCGAGCGCGCCTCGTCGTACACCGCGACCCGGACGGTGTGGGGCGGCCGGTCCATCGGCTCCCACCAGGGCGTCTCCCACCCGCTGGCGCACGCGGCGGTGCAGGTCGAGCTGGCCCGCCTGATGATCTACAAGGCGGCCACCCTCTACGACGCCGGCCGGGACCTGGAGGCCGGGGTGGCCGGCAACATGGCCAAGTACGCCGCCGGTGAGGCCGCCGCGCTGGCCGTGGACACCGCCGTGCAGGCCCTCGGCGGCGCGGGCATGACCACCGAGTACGGCGTCGCCACCCTGCTCGGGGCCGTCCGCGCCGGCCGGATCGCCCCGGTCAGCCGCGAGATGATCCTCAACTTCGTGGCTCAGCACGTGCTTGGTCAGGAGAAGTCCTACTGATTCCGGGGTCGCGCGCCCGGGGCACGGGTGTCAGCGGCAGGCGGCGTCGATGCGGTGGATCGGCCGGACCCGCCGGCCCATCCCCTCCAGCAGCGAGTCCTCGACGTGGAAGTCGTGGATCCGCAGCCGGTGCCGGGGCAGTTCCTGCTCGCTCGGGCAGAGCACCTGGGCGCGCACCAGCCCGACCGGCACGTACCGCACGCCGCCCTGCTCCTGAAGAATCACCATGTTCACGTCGTCCGTGGTGACGACGTGGCCGCGTACGTCCTCGGTCGGGCCGGTCTCCGTGCCGACGGTGGTGACGGTCAGCGGCAGCACGGGCGTGCTGATCACCGGCAGCGCGGCCCACACCAGCATGGCCAGCACGGCGACCTCGGTGACCGAGGCGAGCGGCCGGATCACCGCACCGGGCAGCGGCCCGGAGATGCCCAGGGCGAGCACGGGCGGCGCCGCGAGCAGCACGAGGGCCAGCACCTCCCCCTGCCGCGCGGCGTCACGCAGCGTGGGCAGCAACAGCCACGCGTACGCGCCGAGCAGCACCACGACCAGCAGCACCCGCGCGCTGACCCGCTCGTGCAACTGGCGCGGGCTGAGTTGGAAGGCGGCGACGAACGCCGGGATGAGCAGCGGCAGGTAGAGCAGCGGCCAGGTGACCAGGGCGAGCAGGAAGCTCGCCACGACCAGCCAGGCGGGGGTGATCTCCGCCCAGCGGGTGAAGAGGGGGCGGCGCCGGGTGTGCGGCGGCAGCCGGTCCACGGCGGCCCCGAGCACCGCCCCGAGCGCGAAGACCGCCACCAGTCCGGTCGAGAGCAGCCGGGCGGCCGTGGTGAGGAAGCCGGCGAGCAGGTTGACCGGGCCGACGTTCGCCACCAGCAGCAGGGTCGTCTGCAACTCGCCGCCGGCCTCGACGCCGAGCCGGAGCACCGAGAAGAGAGCGGGCACGGCGACCACCGCCGTCCAGAAGGACTGGCTGGCCCGCGCCCGCCGCTCGGCGAGGTCACGTCCGCCGGGCCGGGACGGGCCACGTTCGTACCAGGCCATCGGCTCGTGGCCCGCGCCCTGCCCGATCGCAGCGCGGGCGGCCGGAGGGGCGCCGACCGGGGCGCCGGGGCGGACCGGGCCGGCGGCGTCCGGGCCCCCGGCGGCGGTGGTCGGCGACGCGCTCACCGCCGGGGCGCCTTGTCGTCGAAGTCCACCAGCTTCGGGACGTCCAGCGGCTGCGGCTGCCGCTTCTCGGCGGGCAGCCACGGGCCGAGGGTCCGGTTGTACGCGGTCTGCCACGGGCTGGCCTGCCCGTCCCGCCCCTGCCGGTAGCTCTTGTCCAGGAAGTACGCGACGAGGTCCCGCAGGGCCGGGTCGCCGATCGGCACGCCCACGCCGAGCAGCTCGCTCGTGCCGAAGGGCATGTCGACGATCTGGAACTCGGTGGGGAACCGGGCGAGGAAGCCGGCCAGGATCGTCTCGTCGGAGCTGACCGCGTCGTAGCGGCCGGCGCGGATGCCGGCCACGCAGTCGCCGACGTCCTTCACCACGAGCGCCCGCACCTGGTGCTTCTCCAGCTCCGCCTCGGTGGTCGAACCTCCGCTGGTGCAGATCTTGTAGGCCGGGTCGCGGAGGTCCTCGATGGTGCGGACGCGGTCCCTGAGCCGGATCGGCACCATCACCTCCTGCGTCGTCACGAAGTACGGGCCGGCGAAGCTGACCAGCTTCTTGCGCTCCTCGGTGATCGAGAAGCTGGAGACGACCAGGTCGACCGTGCCGCCCTGGAGCGCGGGGATGCGGTCCTCGGTGGACACCGAGACGAACTCCAGCCGCTGGTCGCCCTCGTAGCCGAGGGAGGCGGCGATGTAGCGGGCGATCTCGACGTCGAAACCGACGTGAGCGCCGTTGTGCAGCTCGCCCATCATCGGCTCGTTGGTGGCCACGCCGATCCGCAGCTTCGACTGGCCGTAGATGTGCGTTTCGCGCAACTTCTCCTGCACCGACGGGAGGTCCGGCTCCTGCCGACTGTCGCAGCCGGCCGCCGCGGCCAGGGCCAGTGTCGACGCGACGGCGAGGGTCGCCACGACGGAGCGGAGGTGGGCGCGGGACGGGTGTGCGTTCATCGGCGACCTCGCTGACGCATGCAGCCTGCGGGACACCGAGCGTAACCAGCCGGGTCCATTCCCGTGGTGATCGTCGCGGCGGACTCACCGGGCGGGCCGAGCCGAGGTGCGGCGGGCGCCCGATCGCCTGCCGCACCTCGGGGTCCTCGTCGGACGGTGCGCCGCCGCCGGTGCGGCCCGGGTGAGCCGGGATCGGCGGCGTGGTTCGACTTCCGTCACTCTAGGGATCGAGGGGGATGTGCGCGGCCCGTAAGACACCGGTTTCGGGGTCAATCCACTGACCGATGTAACGATTTCGTCGTCGCTGACGCCACCACGAGCCTACCGTGGAACGGTTGACAGCCGCGCCCATGGGGACATGCTGGACGGGTGAACCGGTTGACCAGGCCAGACGCGCGGACGGTGGCGGTCGTCGCCGCCGTGGCCGCCCTCGCACTGCTGGTGACGCTCGCCGTCTGGCGGCGGCACGACTTCCTGGGCGTGCTGCTGGCTCTGCTGTGCGTCCTGCTCGCGACGATCGCCGGAGTCTCGGTGGCCGCCGCCCGGCAGGCGGACGAGTCGACGACGGACGGCCCCGCGGTGCCCGGCCAGCCGGCCGCCGGTCCGCTCGCCGTCGACGCGGACACTCTGGACGCCCTGGACAGCCGCGACGCGCTCCGCGCGGTGCGCGACCGGCGACACACCACGGGACGGTTCGAGGACCGCGACCGGCTCAGCGACCGGTGAGGGTCGGCCCGGTCAACGCGTCGACCCCCCGCCCGGCCAGGCAGCGGAACGTGCGGTCGACGTTGCCCTCGACCGGTGGCAGCACCTCCAGGCGCCAGCCCGTCGGGGCGTCGATGCCGGTGGTCAGCCGGAACGTCTCGACGCCGCACACCTGCTGGACGGCGGGCGCGGCACTCACCTCGGCGTAGCCGGCACCGACAAGGGAGACCGGCAACAGACCTTCGGCGTAGGTCTCCCAGGTGTGCCGGCCGTCGCAGGAGACCCGAGCCGCCTCGGCACGTGTGCCGCGCACCCGTACCGGCCCGAAGCACTCCAGTTCGGGGAGGCACCGGGCGCCGCCGGGCAGGACGGCGGTCGCACCGGATTCGGTGGTGCAGCCGGGCAGCATCCCGCCGGCCGTGCCGGCGGCCGCCTGACTCACCGAAGGGGACGGGCCGGGCGTCGGGTTGCCCCCGGCCACCCAGGCTCCGGCGGTGGCCGCCCCGGCCAGCGCGAGCACCCCGGCGCCGCCGAGGAACCAGCGCCGACGCCACCACCGGCTGCCCTCGCCGCGGGTCGGGCTGGGCAGGGTGGGGTGGGCGTCATCCGTCGAGGTGCGGGGCGCCGGCCGGACGGCGTGGCCGGTGGCGTACGGGCCGCCGGAGCCGGCGGGGCCGCCGCTGACCGGAGCGCCGCTGACCGGTGCGGTGGTCGGCTCGATCGGCAACGCGGAGAGCATCCCGAGCAGCTCGACGGCGGAGGGTCGGTCGCCCGGGTCGTTGGCCATCCCCGCGCGCAGCACGTCGACCAGCTCGTCGGGCACTCCCGGCAGCCCGGGGATGGGCTGGTTGAACATCTCCAGCACGGTCACGAGGCTCGGGTTGCGCTCGGACTGCCAGCGCGGCGGCCGGCCGTGCATCACGGCGTAGAGCGTGGCGCAGAGGGCGTAGACGTCGACCGCGGGCGACGGCGGGCTGTGGCTGAACATCTCGGGCGGCGCGTAGGCCGGCGTCAACACCTCGAGGGTGACCGAGGCGTCGCGCACCTCGGCCAGCACGGCGAGCCCGAAGTCGGCGAGCACCGCCGAGTTGAAGTGCGAGTAGAGAATGTTGGCCGGCTTCACGTCCCGGTGGAGCACACCGGCCGCGTGCGAGTGGGCCAGCGCGTCGGCGATCTTGATGCCGAGGTCGCGGGCCTCCGCCGCGCCGAGCGGCGAGGTCCGCATCCGCTCCGCGTACGACCCGTCGCAGAGCTCCATGATCAGGTAGGGGTGCTGGTCGACCGTCACCCCGACGTCGAACAGGTCGACCACGTGCGGGTGGGACGACATCCGGCCCGCCGCCCGCGCCTCGCGCAGGAACCGGGCCTGGTCGCGCTCGCTGTCCAGCGTGCGGTTCTCCACCTTGACCGCGACCTCGCGGCCCACCGAGATCTGCGTGGCTTGGTAGACGGTCGCGTAGCCACCTCGGGCAAAGACCCGCAAATCGGTTAGACCAGGCACAATGGGGACCGGCAGGCCGCCGGACGGGGTGTCGGTCACCGCTCGAAAATACCGAACCGGGCTGACGGCTCAGCGCACCGCATCGACGGTGGGCGCCGTGCCACCGGCCCCGGAGCCGTCGCCGGCACCCCGATCCACCGCCGCCGAGGCGGCGTCCCCGGCCGGCGCGGCGCCACCATCGGACCCGGCCCGACGGGCGTCCCACCACAGCCCGAGCGCCGTGGCCACGGCACCCGCGCCCTCCCACGCGGCGACGCCGAAGAACCGGCCCGGCGCGATGTCGGCGAGCACCGCGATGCTGAAGACCGTGAAGGTGACCAGCCGGAACACCACCGTGAAGCGGTAGAACGCGCGCCACTCGGTGGCGGTGGCCAGCAGGTAGTAGACGCCCATGTTGAACGACGCCATCGACGAGGCGAGCAGGAAGGTGCCGGTGTGGTCGCCCGGCGCGCGGGTGGCCGGCACCTCGAAGCCCAGCGACCGCAGCATCGCCTCCGGCCAGAGCAGCCCGACCGCGCCCATGACCAGCGCGAGCACGCCGAAGACCGCCATCGTCCAGCCCGCGACCGTACGCGGCAGCTTCATCTCGGCCCTCCCCAGGCACCGAAGGCCCCCCTCGCTGGACGGCCCCATCGACGCCGACACGCTAACCGCGCATCGACCGGGATGCCATCGGCGAAACCGGCAGAACCGTTCAGGGGTTGGCGATCCGGTTGCGCAGCGCCTCGGCCGCGTACCGCTCGCTGCGCTGCTCGGTCGCGTACGCCAGCCGGACCGCCTCCTCCGCGCTGGCCAGCGCCTCGTCCGGGTGCCCGCACGCGGCGAGCGCCTCGGCCAGCACGCCGGCCGCGATCACCTGACTGCGCACGTCCTCCGCCGGGGCGGACACCGCCCGCCGGGCCCAGTCCAACGCCTGGTCGCGCTGCCCGTGGGCGAGCAACGCCGACGCGTACCGGGCCCACGTCTGGCGGCGGGAGAAGAGCAGCGAGGAGGTGTTCGCCGCGGCCGTCGCCACCGGGGCGAGCAGCCCCACCGCGGTCGCCGAGTCACCGGCCGCCAGCCGGGCGGTCGCCAGCAGCACGCGGGGCGCCACCTGGACCGGCGCCTGCGGGTTGTGCGGCTCGACCGCGGTGAGCACCGCCCGGGCCTCCCGCTCGGCGGCGGCCACGTCGCCCAGGTCCAGTGCCACGAAGCCGCGCAACGTGCCGGCCATCCCGGTCAGCAGCGGGTGGGCGGTGCGGCACACGTACGTCGTCGCGTCGGCCAGCAGGTCGGCGGCGTGCTCCGGCTCGCCCAGCCCGCGCGCCACGACGGCCCGTACCACCAGCGCGAAGCCGCGTCCCCAGTCGTCGGACGCGGCGGCGAACTCCCGGTACGCGCGGCGCGCCTCCCGGTCGGCGTCGGCCAGCTCGCCCAGCTCGGCGGCGGCGAACGCCTCGACCGCGCGCAGCGTGCCCACCGCCCACGCCTCGCCGACCCGCTCACCGAAGGGCAGGAAGACCCGCGCCAGCCGGCACGCCTCGCCCAGCCGACCGGCGAGCAGCCGGGCGAAGGCCGTGGTGCCGCGCAGCCAGGCCCGCCCGTACGGGTCCTTCGACTCGGCGAAGAGCCGCGCGGCCCGGCCCAGCACCGCGTCGGTGCCGGCGAAGTCCCCTCGGGTGGTGGTCACCCAGGCCAGGTTCTGCAACGACCACGCCTGCCCGCGGCGGTCCTGCGCGGCGAGACTGACCTGGTAGGCCCCCGCGAGCCGGCTGCTGGCCTGGCTCAGCCGCCCGGCCACGAAGTCGGCCATGCCGAGCCGGCGCATCGCCGTGGCGCCGAGCGTGGGCAGGTTGCCGGCGTTCGCCACCTGCAACGCCTCCTGCCAGGCGGCCACCGCGCGGGTCTGGTCGCCGGTCGTCTGGTGGGCCTGCCCGGCCAGCAGCAGGGCGCTGGCCCGGGTGGACTCGTCGCCCGCGTTGGCGGCGATCTTCTCGGCGAACGCGAGGGCGTCGGTCACCCGGCCGACCTGGAGGAGGGCCCGGGCGTGCACCACCTGGTCGGCGGCGGGCACGCCGTCGGGCGTCAGCTCGGCGGCGCGTTCGGCGTAGTCGACGGCGAGCACCGGCTCACCCGCCGTGAGGGACCGGCGGGCGGCCCGGCCGAGCGCGGCGACGCCGAGCGGGACGACGGCACGGGCGGGCGCGTCCGGGCGCAGGTTCATCGCGTCGGCGAGCGCGGCGGCCCGCTCGACGTGCTCGGCGACGAAGTCGTCCCGGTCGGCCTCGGTGAACCCGCCGGTCGTGGTGGGCGCCGCGTCGCCCTCCGCCGGCTCCGGGGCCGCCCAGCGGGCCAGCGCCGCGTGGCGTTCGGCCAGCTCGGCCTTGCTGACCCCGGTGTACGCGGCCTCCCGCATGAGCGGGGTGGCGAAGGCGTAACCGGTGCGGGTGCGGTGCAGCATGCGCCGTTGCAGCAGCTCGTCGACGGCCCGTTCCAGCTCGACCGCGGCGACCGCCGCCGGCCGGCCGGCCGACCCGGTTCGCTGTTCCCGCAGCGCCTCCAGCGCGCCCGTCGGCACGGTGTCACCCACCACGGCCGCGTCGCGCAGCACGGACCGGGGGTCCGGCGGCAGCGCGTCGATGCGGGCGGCGAGGACGGCGGCGAGGTCCCGGGAGAGCAGCCGACTGCCCAGCGAGCCCGGGGCGAGCCGCCAACCGACGTCGGCGCCCCGACCCGGTCCGGCGGTCAGCGCCCCCCGCTCCATCAAGAGGGTGACCAGCTCGGCCAGGTAGAACGGGTTGCCCTGGGCGGTGGCGAGCAGCCGGTCGCCGTCGGTCTGGGGCAACCGGCCGCCGCCGAGGTAACTGGTCAGCAGCCGGGACGCGTCGGCGCCGCGCAGCGGCGGCAGCGCGTGCACCTCGGCGTCGGCGACGCGGGTCAGGGTGCCGGCCGTCCGGACCAGCTCGGGGCGGCCGAGCAGCAGCACCAGCACCGGGCC
Source organism: Micromonospora sp. NPDC049366 (assembly GCF_044466625.1). NCBI lineage: Bacteria > Bacillati > Actinomycetota > Actinomycetes > Micromonosporales > Micromonosporaceae > Micromonospora > Micromonospora sp. NPDC049366. Next base: position 99,221 of record NZ_JBITMV010000001.1, on the reverse strand, counting down.
GGTGAGCCGGGACAGGGTCGTGCCGAGCGCGCGGATGGTCTCGGCGGTCGCGTCGTGCAGGTCGTCGACGATCATCACCAGCGGCGCCTCCACGGCGAGCGCGCTGAGCAGGTCGGCGACCGCGTTGGGCACCGCCTCGGCGTCGGCCGGCGGGGCGCCGGTGCCGCTCCACTCGCCGTTGTCGGTGCCGCCGTGCGCGGGCAGCTCGGCGTAGCCGAGCAGGGCGAGGAGCTGGTCGGTGGCGATCGGCACCTGCTCGCTCCCACCGCGGGCGAGCCGCTGGCCGAGGCGGCGCAGCCGCTCCTCGACCGCCGGGCGGGTGAGCGCGGTGGACGAGTCGTGGGGCAGGCCGACCGCGGCCCGGACCAGGTCGGCCAGCGGGGCGAGCCGGCGCCGCTCGCCGAACGCGGCGCAGCGCACCGAGAGCACCCGGGCGCCGGTGTGCGCGGCGTACCGGCCGGCGCCGACGTCGTAGCCGGCGGCGAGGCGCTCCACCTCCGCGGCGAAGCGGCTCTTGCCGATGCCCGCCTCGGCGGTCATCAGCAGCACCCGCGGTTCACCCCGGTCGATGACCTCGGCGAGGCGACCGGCGACCCGCCCGATCTCGGTCTCCCGACCCACGAAGGGCGCCTCGTCACCGAGACCGGACCGGGTGCCCGGCGCGTCCAGGAGACCGAGCAGTTCGTACGCCTCGACCGGCTCCCGCTTGCCCTTGAGCCGCAGCGGTCGCAGCGCCCGCCAGGAGGCGACGTGCCGGGTGGCGGCGGAGGTCCTGGCTCCGGCGTACACGGCGCCGACGGCGGCGGCGTCGGCCAGCCGGGCGGCGGTGTTGACCGTGTCGCCGATGACCGTGTACTCGATCGCGGCCTGGATCCCGGCGATCACGTCGCCGGTGTTGAGCCCGACCCGCAGGCCGAGGGGGGCACCGCCGCCGCGCTCGTCGTCGAGCACCCGGCGCACCGCCCGCTGCATGGAGAGCGCGGCGCGCACCGCCCGCTCGGCGTCGTCCTCGTGCGCCACGGGGGCGCCGAAGACCGCCATGATGCCGTCGCCGGTCAGCTTGTCGACGTGGCCCCCGAACGTCTTCACCGCGCCCGCGAGGGCGGCGAGCACCCGGTCGGTGACCGCGCCGACCCGCTCGGGGTCCAGGTCCTCCGACCAGGAGGTGAAGTCGGAGAGGTCGCCGAAGAGCACCGTCACCACCCGGCGTTCGGCGGCCGGCAGCATCGCCGCGGCCGGCAGCGCGGAACCACAGTTGTGGCAGAACCGCGCGCCGGGGACGGCGACGGTTCCACACACCGGGCAGGTCACGGCTGATCCAACTCCGTACCCCCGGGCGCGGATTCCCGGATCTCCACCCCGAGGTGTTCCAGTTGCGCCCGTACCGACCATTCGGCGGCCCACCAGAGGGACCGGTCCACGTCGGCGTAGACCGCCGCGACGACCTCGGCCGGGGTGCCGGCGCCCGCCGCCACGGCGGCCCGGACCTGGTCCAGCCGGGCCCGCCGGTGGGCCAGGTAGAAGTCGGCCGCCGCACCGCAGTCGGCCAGCGCCGGGCCGTGGCCGGGCAGCGCCGGGATCCCGCGGTACGTGGAGAGCAGCTCCAGGCTGCTCAGGTAGTCGCCGAGGTGCCCGTCCGGGTGGGCGACGACGGTCGTGCCCCGCCCGAGGATCGTGTCGCCGGTGAGCACCACCCGCTCGTCGCCGTGCGCCACGAGGAAGCAGACCGAGTCGGCGGTGTGACCCGGGGTGTTCAGCAGTCGGATCTCCAGGCCGAGGCCGCCGAAGTGCTCGCCCGGCGCGGTCAGCGGCTCACCGCCGATGGTGTGCGCCGGGTCGGCGGCGAGGACGCGCGCACCCCCGATCAGCTCACTCAACCGCGGCGCGCCCGCGGTGTGGTCGGGATGGCCGTGAGTGATCAACACCAGCGCCACCGGCCCGTGGGCGGTGATCGCGGCGAGGTGCGCCTCGTCCGCCGGGCCCGGGTCGACGACGATCGCGTGCTCCGCGCCGGGGGCACGGAGCAGCCAGGTGTTGGTGCCGTCGAGGGTCATCGGGCCCGGGTTCGGCGCGCGCAGCAGCGTCACCCAGGCCGGCAGCTGGTCGGCGAGCGCCGCCGCCGGCGCGGTCACGTGCCCCGTCATGGCTGCGATCGTACGGCCCCGCCCGCCGCTCCCCACGATCTTGCGGCTACCGCGCAGGGCTTTGTGCCTGTTCACGGCTTTCACCCCGGAGTACGAGGCCGGATCGCGGGGAGCGGGAGCGGCGGTCAGGCGACCTCGACGATGACCTCGACCTCGACCGGGGCGTCCAGGGGCAGCTCGGCCACGCCGACGGCGCTGCGCGCGTGCCGCCCGGCCTCCCCGAAGACCGCGCCCAACAGATCGGAGGCGCCGTTGATCACGGCGGGCTGACCGGTGAAGCCGGGCGCGGACGCCACGAAGCCGGTCAGCTTGACGATCTTCACCACGTTCTCCAGGCCGACCAGCGAGTCGACCGCGGCGAGCGCGTTGAGCGCGCAGCGCTGGGCGAGGTCCTTGGCCTGCTCGGCGGAGACGCCGGCGCCGACCTTGCCGGTGGCGAGCAGCTTGCCCTCGGCCACCGGGAGCTGCCCGGAGACGTAGACGTGCTGGCCGGACTGCACCGCCGGCACGTAGCTGGCCACCGGAGGCACCACCTCGGGCAGCTCGTGACCCAGCTCGGCGAGCTTCGCGTGCGGACCGTTGCTCATGCCTTGGGCCGCTTCAGGTAGGCGACCAGCTGGTCAGGGTTAGGACCGGGCACCACGGAGACGAGCTCCCACCCGTCCTCACCCCAGTTGTCGAGGATCTGCTTGGTCGCGTGGACCAGCAGGGGGACCGTGGCGTACTCCCACTTCTGCATCGGTGCAGGGCTCCCTCAAGACGCGGAATCTTCGAGGCACAGCCTACGGTCCGGCGGACGGCGGGGGTGCGGGACGTTGCTCGGGCGCGGCCGGGAGTTCGCCGCACGGCCCGTCGTGCTCGTAACTCTGCGGGCAGCGGGACCGGTCGGGCAGCAGCAGGTCGCAGAAGACGCGGTGCCGGTTGTTCTGGTCGTCGGCCTTCGAGACGGTCGTCTCGCCCGCGTCCAGTTCGGGCAGGAAGCCCAGCGAGACGGCGACCCGACCGGCGAGGACGGTCGCCGCGGCCAGGTCGGGTACCCGGATCGGCAGGTGGATGACGTAGCCCGGTTCCTCCTCCTCCCGACCGGCCGGGACGGCCCGGCCGAGGGTCCGGACGACCTCCACCGGCTCCGCGATCCGGCGGTACGCCCGTTCGTTCACCGGCAGGCTTCCGACCGGCCCCCCGGCCTCGCCCCCGGCGCCGACCCGGCGCGCCCGGTCGTTCGCCGGGAACTGGGCTCGAGGGATGTTCTCCGCGTCGCGCATGCACTGCCTCCGGGCGTCGTACCTGGTCAAGTCCCCGCTGCGTCGGCCCGGGCCGCGCGCCCGGCCCGGTCCCCCGTGCCGGCACGACCGTAGGTCCGGCATCGAAGTCCCGCCAACAGGACGCGCGCGGCCCATTCATCGCCAGTCGCATATGTGACAGATGCCGGGTACGCTCCCCCGCCTGGCCGCGCTCCCATCCGAGGAGCGCCGCCACGGGCGACACCGGGCCACTGATCGACCGTTACCCTTCCGTTCCGACGGCACGCGTCGCGTGGCCGCGGGCTCGACTTCACGCTCGGCGCCGGGTGGCGCGAGCGCCGCACCCCCGGGGGACGAGATGACCCAACCGCCCAGCGGCGACCCGACCGGATCGCCGGCCACCCCGCCGGCCCAACCCGGCGCCGCCGGGCAGCCGGGCCTTCCCGCGCAGCCGGCCGACTCCCCGCCGGCCCCGCCCGTTCCGCCGGCTCCCGGCGCCGCCCCGGCCGACCCGGCGCTCCCCGCCGCGACCCCGGCGAGCCCGCCACCGGTCGGTCCGCCGCCCGGCGGCGACCCGTCCGCGTTCCCGCCGCTCGGGCCGCCCGTTCCGCCGAAGAAGCAGCGTGGGGTGCTGATCGCCGCCATCGCGCTGGTCGTGATCCTGGTGCTCTGCGTCGGCGGCGGCGTGATCGCCTTCCTGACCCTGCGCAACGTGGAGACCGGTGAGGGCGCGAAGGAACCCGCGGTCGCCGTCGACCAGTTCCTGACCGCCGTTTACAAGGAGCGCGACGCGGCGAAGGCGGCCAGCCTCGTCTGCGCCTCGGCCCGGGACGACGACAAGATCGCGGCGAAGGTGGCGGAGGTGGAGAAGTACGCCGCCGGCTACCAGAACCCCCGCTTCCGGTGGACCACGCCGACGGTGGACAACCGGACCGGGGAACGGGCCACCGTCTCCGCCACGGTCACCATGACCACCGCCGACGAGAAGGTGGCCGACCAGGAGCTGCGCTTCACCGTGGTGCAGAAGACGGGTTGGTGGGTCTGCGAGGTCGCCTGACCCCCGCGGCTGGATAGGCTCGACGGGTGCGAGCAGCTGAGCGACCGGCCGAACCTGCCGGCAACGGGTGGCCCGCCCGCCTGCACGTGGTGACCGGCAAGGGCGGCACCGGCAAGACGAGCGTGGCGGCCGCCCTGGCCCTGGCACTGGCGAGCGGCGGACGACGGACGCTGCTGGTCGAGGTGGAGGGGCGGCAGGGCATCGCCCAGCTCTTCGGCACCGACCCGCTGCCGTACGAGGAGCGCCACCTCACCGACGCGCCCGACGGCGGTGAGGTGCGGGCGCTCGCGGTGGACGCCGAGGAGGCGCTCCTCGAGTACCTGGACATGTTCTACAAGCTGGGCGCCGCCGGTCGGGCCCTGCGCAAGTTCGGCGCCATCGACTTCGCCACCACCATCGCCCCCGGTCTGCGGGACGTGCTGCTCACCGGCAAGGTGAAGGAGGCGACGACCCGCACCGTCGGCCAGCGCCGGGTCTACGACGCGGTGGTGCTCGACGCTCCGCCGACCGGGCGGATCGGCCGGTTCCTCAACGTCACCGCCGAGACCGCCCGGCTCGCCAAGGTCGGCCCGATCAAGACCCAGAGCGAGGGTGTGGCGGCGTTGCTGCGCTCGCCGATGGCCGCGGTGCACGTGGTGACGCTGCTGGAGGAGATGCCGGTCCAGGAGACGGTCGACGCGATCGAGGAACTGACCTCGCTCGGCTTCCCGGTGGGCCGCGTGATCGTCAACGGCACCCGGCCGCCGCTGCCGGCCGGCCGGGTGGTCACGACCACCGAGCTGCGGCGCGGGCTGCTCGCCGCCGGGCTGCCCGCCGACCGCGAGATCGTGGCCGGTCTGCACGACGAGGCCCGCGACCAGGTGGTCCGCCGTGAGCTGGAGGATTCGCTCCGGGCCGACCTGGTGGAGTTGGGGCTGCCGCTCACGGAGTTGCCGCTGTTGCCGGACGGGGTGGACCGGGCGGGGCTCGCCGCCCTCGCCGAGGCGCTGCTCAAGGCGGATTGACTCACACCTGCGGTCAGCACGGGGGCACGGACGCAGCCGGCCCGATACGCTCGATTGGTGCCTTCCGAAGACGCAGCGCCGCAGCTGGACGTCGACCAGATCCTCGCCGATCCGGGCGTACGGATCGTGGTCTGCTGCGGGGCCGGCGGGGTGGGTAAGACGACCACGGCCGCCGCGCTGGCACTGCGGGCCGCCGAGCGGCACGGGCGCCGGACGGTGGTGCTCACCATCGACCCGGCCCGCCGGCTGGCCCAGTCGCTGGGCCTGACCGAGCTGGACAACACGCCCCGGCAGGTGAAGGGCATCGACGTCGAGGCCAGCGGCGGTGAGCTGCACGCCATGATGCTCGACATGAAGCGGACCTTCGACGACGTGGTGCTCCAGCACACCGATCCGGCGAAGGCGGCGGAGATCTTCGCCAACCCCTTCTACCAGGCGATGAGCTCCACCTTCTCCGGCACGCAGGAATACATGGCGATGGAGAAGCTCGGGCAGCTGCACGCCCGGGGCGAGTGGGACCTCATCGTCGTCGACACCCCGCCGTCGCGCTCGGCGCTCGACTTCCTGGACGCGCCGGCCCGGCTGTCCCGGTTCCTCGACGGCCGGATGCTGCGGCTGCTGCTGGCCCCGGCACGCAGCGGGGGACGCAGCATGTTCAGCCTGGTGACCGCCTCGTTCGGGATGTTCTCCAAGGTCGTGCAGAAGGTGCTCGGCGCCCAGCTGCTGACCGACCTGTCCGGGTTCGTGGCGGCCCTCGACTCGATGTTCGGGGGCTTCCGCCAGCGCGCGGAGCAGACGTACCGCATCCTGCAGGCCCGGGAGACGGCGTTCCTGCTGGTCGCGGCCCCGGAGTCGGACGCGGTCCGGGAGGCCGCCTACTTCGCCGGGCGGCTCCGCGAGGAGCGGATGCCGCTCGCCGGCCTGGTGCTCAACCGGGTCCACCGGCCGGCGGTGCCGGAGCTGGACGCGGCCCGCAGCCGCGCCGCGGCGGACCGGCTGACCGAGCTGGGTGGACACGAGGGCGCCGCCGACGTGCTGCGGGCGCACGCGGCGCTGGCCCGGCAGTCGGTACGCGAGCAGCAGGTGGCGGCCCGGTTCACCGAGGCGTTCCCGGCGGTGCCGACGGTCTCGGTGACGGCACAGCCCGCCGACGTCCACGACGTCGACGGGCTGCGGACGATCGGCGCGGCGATCAGCCGGTCGTGACCAGGATCTTGTCCTTGCCGGACTTGTCCTTGCTGTTCTTCTTCATCGCGGCCTCGAACATCTTGCGCCAGCTCGTCACCTGGGGGTGACGGCGCAGCAGCGCCCGACGTTCGCGTTCGGTCATGCCACCCCACACGCCGAACTCGATCCGGTTGTCGAGCGCGTCAGCCAGGCACTCGTACCGCACTGGGCAGCTCCGGCAGATCCGCTTCGCCACGTTCTGTTCGGCGCCCTGGACGAACAAGGCGTCCGGGTCCCCGTTCTGACACGCCGCCAGCGACGGCCAGTCGGCAATCATGCCCATGTGTACACGTCCCCCCTTGCAGTACCTACCGACCTCGTTACGCGTCAGCCGGCAATCCCCCCGATCGCCCGACCGGCCTTCCCCAAGGCGGCACGGACGACATGTGGCGCTGTCGCCGCCATCATCATGCTCTGTAGTCGCCCGATTACGCAACGTTGTCGGCGAAATCCATCATTCCGGACACTCCCGGCTTCCCGGGCCGTTGACCGCCGCTTACCCCTCCCCAGTACGTGAAAACGCTGCGGCGTCACCTCGTCAGGAGGAAACTCAGCGTCGGGTCCCACGCAACCACGCACCAGGGGTCGTGCGTTTAGCACAACGAGGGCAGCGCGCGCAGGAAATGGGGAAAGAACGCCCCAGCGCCCCTCGTTATCTGTTCGCGTACCCTGTCGAGGTGACCTGGATGCGGAAACGTGACCACAATGTGCTGACCAACGCCGCATCGCTGCTCATATGTGGCCTGTTGGCCGGCGTGGTGGTCGCAGCGGCGGCCTTCCCCGCGGTGGCGATGTCCGGACTGGCCGCGAAGGCCGGCGCCGAGACCTTCGGCGCACTGCCCACAGAGCTGACCGTGGCCCGACCGCCACAGATCAGCTATCTGCTGGCCGCGGACGGCAAGACACCGCTCGCCACCATGTACGACGAGAATCGACGCGACGTGAAGCTCGCCGATGTGTCGCCGTACATGCAGAAGGCCATCGTCGCGGCCGAAGATCACGACTTCTACAAGCACAACGGCGTCGACCTCAACGGCGTCGCCCGCGCGTTCGTCAACAACCAGAACGAGGGCGTGAACGGCCGGCAGGGCGCCTCGACGCTGACGATGCAGTACGTCCGGCTCGCCATCGCCTACTCGGCCACCCACCCGGCCGACGTGGTCGCCGCGACCGAGGACACCAGCGCCCGCAAGCTCCGCGAGATGCGCTACGCGCTCCAGATCGACAAGGAGCTCTCGAAGGACGAGATCCTCGAGCGCTACCTGAACATCGCGGCCTTCGGCAACGGCGCGTACGGCATCTTCGCCGCCAGCCAGGTCTACTTCGGCAAGGCCCCGAAGAACCTCAAGATCGAGGAGGCGGCGCTCCTCGCCGGCATGGTGAAGGCGCCCACCACCAACGACCCGACGACCAAGAGCGGCAGGCCGCTCGCCCTCGACCGGCGTAACTACGTCATCGACAACATGGTCAAGATCGGGGCGATCACGCAGGAGGAGGCGAACGCCGCCAAGGCGACCGACCTGGTCGTCAAGGACAAGCGCACCCCGAACGGCTGCGTGGCCACGAACGAGAAGGACTGGGGCTTCTTCTGCGACTACTTCTACCGTTGGTGGTTGCAGCAGGAGACGTTCGGCTCCACCTCGTACGACCGGGAGCGGCGGCTCAAGAGCGGCGGCTACACCATCATCACCACCCTTGACCCGCAGGCCCAGCGAGGCGCGGACAAGGCGGTGCGCCGGGCCAAGAGCGTGAACAGCAAGGAAGCGGCGATGGTCGCCGTGGTCGAGCCCGGCACCGGCCGGGTCCGGGCACTCTCGGTGAACCGCAACTTCAAGCTGGACGACCCGAAGCGCCCGGCGAACAAGCCGCACAGCGACCCGAAGCGGCGCCAGAAGGGCCAGCACGGCAACTATCCCAACACGGTGAACCCGCTGCTCACCGGCGGTGACGGCATCACCGGCTACCAGGCCGGCTCGACCTTCAAGATCTTCACCATCGTGGCGGCGCTGGAGAAGGGCATCCCGCTCAGCTACTCGATGAACGCGCCGCAGCAGTTCAAGTCCGAGTACATCATCAGCAGCAGCAGCCCCGCCGCCTGCCCGGGCACGCACTTCTACTGCCCGACCAACTCCGGCAAGAAGGCCGGCGGCGTCCAGAACATGTGGTCGGCGTTCGCGCAGTCGATCAACACGTACTTCGTCCCGCTCCAGCAGCAGGTCGGCGCGGAGAACGTGGTCGACGTGGCGAAGCGGCTCGGCATCCAGTTCCGCACCACCGAGGACATCGACCTCGGCGGGACCAAGGAGGCGGCACACCAGTGGGGCGCGTTCACCCTCGGTGTCTCGCAGACCACCCCGCTGGAGCTCGCCAACGCGTACGCCACCCTCGCCGCCGACGGCAAGTACTGCGACCCGATCCCGGTGCAGAAGATCACCGGCCCGGACGGCAAGAGCCTGGACATCGCCAACCCGCACTGCGAGAAGCGGGTCAGCACCGAGGTGGCCCGGGCCGCCGTCGACGCCGCCCGCTGCCCGGTCGGTGACAACTCCTCCACCAGCAAGTGCGGCGGCAGCCGTACGGCCGCGCGGGTGAAGAGCATCGTCAACGCCCCGGTTGCCGGCAAGTCGGGCACCACCGACTCCGAGAAGACCGCCGCCCTGGTCGCGATGACCAAGCAGTACGCGGTCGCCGGCATCATGGCCGACCCCGACTGGCCGCAGACCAACGTCAAGATGGGCCACAACGAGCCGAACGGCATCAACCCGCCGGTGTGGGAGACGCTGCGCGACGCGATGAAGGGCAAGCCCCGGATCAACTTCGAGCCGCCGGGCAAGAAGATCTCCGAGGGTGACCAGCGGTCCATCCCGGACGTGAAGTGCCAGCCGGTCGACAACGCCAAGTCCCGGATCAAGGGCGCCGGGTTCGAGGTCGTCGTCTCCGACACGAAGGTCGCCTCCAGCTGCCCGCCGAACACCGCCGCCGGCACCAGCCCGAGCGGCCGGACCATCAAGGGCGGTGTGGTCACCATCCAGGTCAGCAGCGGTGGCGGCGGGAGCGAGCCGGGCGACCAGCCCGGTGGCCCGGGCAACCAGCCCGGTGGGCCGCCCAACGGTCGCCCCGGCGGCGGTCGCCCCGGCGGCTGATCGTCGCTCGGCCGCCGACCGCGCCGGAGAACGCGAACGGGCGGGCACCCCGACAGGGGTGCCCGCCCGTTCTTCGCGTACCGGGTTGGTCGGGTTCGCGTACGCCGCTGGTGGAGCGTCGGGTCAGAGGCCGAGCTGCCGACGGACCTCGGCGGCGACCCGGCCGCCCTCGGCCCGGCCGGCCACCGCGCCCTGGGCCGCCTTCATGGCCGGGCCCATCTGCGCCTTGCCCGTGAAGCCGCCGGCCGCCAGCGCCCCTGCCACCAGGTCGGTCAGCTCGGCGTCGGAGAGCTGCTTCGGCAGGTAGCGGTCGAGCACCTCACCCTCCGCGGTCTCCTTCGCGGCCTGCTCCGTGCGGCCCGCGTCGGCGAAGGCGGTCGCCGCCTCGCGGCGCTTCTTCGACTCCCGGGTCAGCACCGCGAGAACCTCGTCGTCGGTGAGTTCGCGCTTGGCCTTCCCGGCGACCTCGGCGTTGCCCACGGCGGCCAGGGCCATCCGCAGGGTGGAGGTGGTCAACTCGTCGCGGGCCTTCAGGGCACTGCGCATGTCCGCGGTCAGGCGGTCCTTCAGCGTGCTCATGGACGGTCAAACTACCCTGAACGCCATGCGAAAGCGCACACTATTCCGGCTCGCGGCCGGAACCGTCGCGGCGGGAGCGGCCGCCCTGGCGTACGCGTCGCTCATCGAGCGCAACATGTTCACCCTCCGGCGGTACGACGTGCCGGTGCTGCCGGCCGACGCGGAGCCGCTGCGCATCCTCCACCTCTCGGACCTGCACATGATGCCCGACCAGCGACGCAAGCAGCGCTGGGTGGCGTCGCTGGCCGCCCTCGACCCCGACCTGGTCGTCGTCACCGGCGACAACATGGCCCACCCCGACGCCGTGCCCGGCGTGCTGCGTGCGCTCCAACCGCTCCTCGACTACCCGGGCGCCTTCGTCTTCGGCTCCAACGACTACACCGGCCCGGTCTGGAAGAACCCCTTCACCTACTTCCTGCCCGACCGGGAGTACACGGAGGGCGTCGAGCTGCCCCACGAGGAGCTGCGCGACGTGTTCACGGGCGCCGGCTGGGTCGACCTGAACAACGTCCGTACGACGCTCAAGGCCGGCGGGCGGGTGATCGACGTGGTCGGCGTGGACGACCCGCACGTCGAGCGCGACGACTACCCGGCGGTGTCGGGCCGGGTGAGCGCGACGGCGGACCTGTCGATCGCGCTGACCCACTCCCCCGAGCCGAGCCTGCTCGACCAGATGGCCGCGGACGGCTTCGGCCTGCTCCTGGCCGGGCACACCCACGGCGGGCAGGTCTGCGTACCGGGGGTCGGCGCGTTGGTCACGAACTGCGGGCTGCCCCGCTCGATGGCCCGTGGTCTGCACCGCTGGCCCGGGTCCGACTCGTGGCTGCACGTCTCGGCCGGCCTCGGCACCCACCCGACGGCGCCGGTCCGGTTCGCCTGCCCACCGGAGGCAAGCGTTCTCACGCTCATTCCGCGCTGATCCGGCCGGCCCGGCGACGGGCGGGGTACCGAGTTTGACCATCGGACCGGGTGGGCTACTATTTGTCGGCACGCCTCGGGGTGTGGCGCAGCTTGGTAGCGCGCTTCGTTCGGGACGAAGAGGTCGTCGGTTCGAATCCGGCCACCCCGACCAGAGGTAACAGTAGGTCAAGGCCCCTCCACGGAGGGGCCTTGACTCGTTTCCGGCGCCGCTGCGGGCGCGCGTCCGGCGATCGCCCTGCGACCACGGTCACACCCTGCGCGGTTACTTCTGCCCGAAGACGGTCCCTCTCGCCCGCCCGGCTGGGACAGTGGCCTCATGACGACGCAGGATCCGGTGGCGGACGACCCGGCGTACGCCACCGCGCTGGACACGGCCGAGCGGCTGCTCGGCTTCCGCCTGGAACGGTTCCTCGGCGCCGGTCCCGGCGAGCCGGACAACGCCGAGGACTTCAAACGGATCGCCACCATCCACGCCTTCGGCGACGTCTGGCCGCGCACCGACCACCTGGACACCCGCACCCGGGCGCTGGTGTCCGTGACGATCGCCGCGACCCTCGGCGTCCTGGAGCCGCTGCGCGGCCAGCTCCGCATCGCACTCCACTCCGGCGCCACCCGCGAGGAGATCGTCGAGGTCTTCCTCCAGGTCGCCGCGTACGCCGGCGTCGCCCGGGCGTTCGACGGCTACCAGATCGCGGCCCAGGTGTTCGCGGAGGCCGCGGAGAGCTGAAGCCCCCGGCCCCGTCCGATCCCGCGGCGCCGGCGGGGTCGACCCGGGACGGGGCTAGCATTCCTCGTCATGTTGCGGAACTGGTCGCTGGCGGTGCTGACGCTGGCCTGGGGTGTGCTCGTCGCGACCGGACAGGACCGGCCGTGGCAGGCCGTGATCTGGTCCGCGATCTTCCTGGCGGTCGCGTTCCTCCTGTCACCGCTGTTCTTCCCCCGGTCGCTTCCGGCGGCCCGGGCGCAGCAGCTCAGCGCGGCGGACGGCCGGCCGGTCGTCTACTGGCGGCCCGGCTGCCGCTACTGCCTGCGGCTGCGGTTCCGGCTCGGCTCGCGGGCCGGCCGGGCGCACTGGGTCAACATCTGGAGCGACCCGGCGGGCGCGGCTGCGGTGCGGGCGGTCACCGGCGGCGACGAGACGGTGCCGACGGTGGTGGCGGGCGGCGAGGCGGTGGTGAACCCGAAGCCGGACTGGCTACGGGAACGGCTGTCCCGCTGACGCCGCGTACCACGGTCGGACGGCGGTGGCTGGTGACACAGCGCGGTGCGGGCGGCCGGCGTAGGGTCCTCGCCATGTTCTGTGTCGAACTCACCTTCAGCGAGGACCCGCGGCGGCTGGAGGCCCGGCCCGCCCATCGGGAGCGGCTCAGTGCCCTCTACGAGCAGGGCGAGATCCTCGCCTCGGGCCCCTGGCCGGACGACTCCGGCGCGTTGCTGATCTTCATGGTCTCCCGCGAGCGGCTGGACGAGATCCTGGCGGACGACCCGTACTACACGGCGCCCGGCGTCGAGGTGACCTCGGTACGCGAGTGGACGCCGGTGTTCGGCCCCGCGACCAACTCCTGACCAGCCGCAGCGGTCATCCGGTGGCGGGCCGGCCCCGTTTGCGGGGCCGCGCCAGGGTCGACGCGTGCCGCTCCACCTCGCACTGCCCGATCAGCACCACCACGAGCAGCACCAGCGCCACCATCGCCGGCACCAGCCCGGCCACGGGCAGGAGCACCAGGGCCAGCCCCGCGCCGACGAGCGGCAGCCACGGGGCCCGGCCCGTGGTGAGCCGCAGGAACAGCGTGCGGCCGCCGAGGTAGACGGCCGAGCCGCCGTACAACGCGACGACCGCGGGCATCCGCAGCGCGTCGTGCCCGTCCGGCGGCTCGTGGATCAGCGTCGCCAACACCTCCTCGATGCCGAGCGCGACGTACATGATCCCGGCGATCAGCGGGAAGTGGATGAGGCTGTACGCGTCGCCGGCGATGGTGCCCCGCCGCGGCTCCTCGGCCAGCTCGAACGCGCGCTCGGCGGCCGGCGCGACCCGGTCGAAGTAGAGCCGCCACAGGCAGACCGCGACGACGAGGCCGAGCAGCGCCGTCACCGGCACCGACCAGTTCGCCAGCTCGGTGCCGGCCCCGGCACCGATCGAGATCAACGACTCGCCGATGGCGATGATGATGACGAGCCGGTGCCGCTCGGTGAAGTGGCTGACGCTGCGCAACTGCCAGGGGCTGTACCTGCTGGCGAAACGACCGCCACCAACGTCGATCACGAACGCCAGCGCCCAGAGCAGGGTCTGGGTGTCGCCGCCGAGCAGCGCGCCCGCCACCAGCGCGGACCAGCCCAGCAACGCCGGCACGGCGATCAGCCGCAGCGTCCGGCTCAACTGTCGGCTCGACGACACGTACCGGTAGAGCACCAGGTGCAGGCCCCGGACGACTCCGTACGCGAGCGCCAGGATCAGCGGCGCGGGCACGCGGGGGCCGGCCTCCTCGTCCCCCCAGGCGTCGGGGATCACGAGCGCGGCCAGGAACATCGCCGCCATGGCCACGAGGGTGCCCGCACGGATCAGACCCACGTCCGCCCGGACCTCGTTGCCCAACCAGGCGTACGCCGACCAGGAGAACCAGAGCAGCAGGATCAGCAGCAGCCCCCGGGTCAGGGCGACGCCGCTGGGCTGCCGCGCCATGAACTCGACGATCCGGGTGAGCGCGAAGACGAAGACGAGGTCGAAGAAGATCTCGAAGCTCGTCGTCCGGTGAGCCGCCTCGGTCCGCAGGTAGCGGGACCGCAACGTGGGCATGCCGCCATCTTGCTGCCGGCGTCCCGCGCCGCGCGGCGCCTTCCGAGAACCCGCGCCCCGCTGGCCCGGTCGGCCTGGCTAGTCCTGCCGCTCGGCCCGCTCGATCTCCGTGAAGGCCGCCGACAGGTAGGCGTCGAGCGGCCGCCCGGCGCCCGCGAGCAGGTCGGCCACGAGCAGCGGAGCGTGCCGGGCGATCGCCGCCGGGTCGGGGGGTGCGTCGTCGTCACCCGGGTCGTAGACGCCGAGGGCGCCGGCGAGCAGGACCAGCAGGACGTGCGGGTCGACGTCGGGCCGCCACGGCAGCGCACCCCGCACGCAGCGCTCCAGCACCTGCCGGACGTCGTCGCCGTCCAGACCGTCGGGGTGGCTCTCCTCCAGCAGCAGCCGGACCACCGCGCCGAGGACGAGACCGGACCGCTCGGCCGTGCCGAGCCGGGCCACCGCCTCGTCGTAGGCCGGGGCGTCCTGTCGGGTCGCCGCGGTGACCGCCTCGGTGGCGGTCACCGCGATCTCGCGGGCGGGTGCGGGCAGCCGACGCCAGACGGTGGTCACCGGGTCAGCATCGCAGAGGCGACCGACAACCTCGGCGTCCGGTCACGCGGCGGGGATGAAGTAGCCGGCCTGGTCGACGATCACGTGGCTGCTGCCCGAGCTGTTGTGGTAGAGGGACAGCTTGGCGTCCCGCGTCTTGATCACCGCCAGGTTCGAGGCCGTCTCACCGGCGACGAAGTTGACGTTCGACGCGGTGGGCGGCGCCTGCAGGTAGGGGTGGGCGGTGAGGACGCCGGCCGTGGTCGGGGCGGTGACGGTCAGGTTGGCCACCACCGCCGTCGGCGCCGGGCACACCGAGGTGCACGCGCCGCCCTCCACCGGCGAGAAGTACCACGCCTTGACACTCACCGTCGACTGCCGATCCAACGGGCCGGCCGTGCGATCGATCAGGCCCGCGCCCGTGCGGCTGTCGGCGATCCGGGCCGGCCCGAACGGCACGTAACTCTGGGTCGCGCCGGAGGCCGCGGACCCGAAGTATCCGGCGAGGTCGGCGACGACGTGGGTGGTGCCGGAACTGGCGTTGCGGATCGCCACCCGGCCGCCGACGACCCGCACGGTCACCAGGTTGGGGATCGTCTGACCGGCCACGAAGTTCAGGTTGGACGCCACCGGCACCGGCGTGCCGTCCGGATAGACGGTGAGCACACCGGCCGTGCTCGGCTGGGTGACGGTGACGTTGAGGATCGCGGCGGTCGCGTCGGCCGGCAGGACCTGGGAGAGATCCAGGTGCAGATCGGCGTTGGAGGCCATCGGCCCGGCCGCTCCCGACCGGGTGTCGAGCACCCGCACCGGCGCCACCGGAGCGAAACCGGAGCCCCGGGCGCTGTAGTAGCCCTGGAGGTCGGCCACCAGGTGGACGGTCCCACCGCTGGCGTTCTCCAGGTGGATCCGGCCGTCACCCATCGGCACGGTGACCAGATTAGGCACCGTCTCGTTCGCCACGAAGTTGACGCTCGACGTGTCGGTGCCGCGGGTGGCGTCGGGGTAGACCTTGACGAAACCGGCCGTGGTGGGCCCGGTGACGGTGACGTTCAGGACGATCGCGCTGACGTCGGCGGCCGACACCCCGTCGATCCGCGGCAGGTCGAGCGCCACCCGGCCGCCGGCGGGCACCGGCACCGTGGTCGGCACGCCGAGGGCGACCCGGGTGTCCAGCAGGCGGGTGGGCGCGACCGCGGTGTAGTGCGCCCCGGTCACCGTGCAGGCCCGGCCCACGTACCCGTTGCCGCCGTGCACGTAGCGGAAGCCGTTCGAGCTGGCGAAGTACTCGACGCACACCGAGCCGGCGCGGCGGAACGTGTAGCTGGCCCGTGGCGCGTCGGTGCTGCGCGGGCTGAGCTGTTCGCTGAACCGGAAGGCGTACGCGCCCTGCTCGCGCTCGACCGGCCAGGCGTGGGTCGGGGTGCTGCTCGCCACCGTGTCCAGCGGGCCGCCGCCGGCCGCCCTCCGGATGTCGGGTTCGCCGGCGTCGCCGGGGCCCTGCCGTTCCCAGCCACCCCGGTCCCGGTAACCACTTCCGGTGCCGCTGTTCGGCACGGCCGGGTCGTCGCTGTACGGGTTTCCCAGGATGTCGCTGGGCAGTGCGCCCGGGGCGGAGCCGTCGGCCGAGTCGATGGCGGGTGAACCGGGCCGGAGCGTGATCCAGCCCCGCATGTAGTTGATGTCGACGACGTCGATCCCGGGGTTCGTCGTCAGGTCGTGCACGCCCTGACCCGTCGCCGCGACGAAACCGTCCCGGGTGGGGTGGGCGGTGCCGTCCCAGACGTAGAAGGGCCCGCCGCCGACCGGGTCGAGCAGGTTGTGGTCGACGACGGTGCCGGCCGTGGACCCGGGGGCCACGGTGATCGCCGGAGCGGCCGCCGGGTCGGCGCAGACCCGCCGAACGATCGTGCCGGTCGAGACGATGTTGTTGCGGACGCTCGTGCCCGACGAGGCGCCGGCCAGGGCGACGCCCGGCTGGCAGAGCGTGATGAGGGTGTTCCCGGTGACCACCGTGCCCGGCGCGTCGGTGACGGCCACCCCGGCCCGGCTGTAGCCCTGGTTGCCGACGACCACCGCGCCGACCGTGCCGGGCTCCACAGCCACCATCGGCCCGCCGCCGATCAGGAACCACTGCCGGCTGACCGTCACGTCCCGCGAGCCACCGCTGATCCGTACGCCGCCGGTCGCCTCGGCGCCGCGTACGCCGTTGCCGTCGATGGTCACCCGGGTCGAGCCCTCCACCGTCACCGCGGTCGCACCGGCCACACCTTCGACGACGAAGTCCCGCAGCGCCACGTCGTGCACGCCGGCGACGATGACGACGCTGCCGGTCGTCGGTCCCTCCATGGTGCGGACCCGGCCTATCCGCACGTCACCCTTGACGGCCGAGGCGCGGAAGGTGATCGGTGCGTCGGGGGTGCCGGAGCGGGTGAGCCGCAGGACCTCCTCGTAGTGCCCCGGCTCGACCAGCACGGTCTGGCCCGGCTGCACGACGGCCGCGGCCGCCGAGACCGTGCAGAACGGGTCGTCGCTGGTCCCGGTGCCCCCGGCGGCGGCACACCGCTTCTGGTCCACGTACAGCTCGCTCAGAGCAGCGGCCGACTGGGCGGCGACCGGCGCGACGGCGCGAGCGGTGACCGGCGCGGGCGCCGCGGCGCGGACCGGGGCCGCCGGCCCGGCTACCGCCAGCACCAGGGGTACGACTGCGAATCCGGCGAAGCGACGCCTGCCCATGAAACATCCCCGTCCAATGTCGATCATGGTCCATCCGGAGACTACCGCCACCGCTGAGCCGGCACGTCGGACGATCGGTCACCATCGCTGCAACGGCCGGGGCCGGCACCACCCGAACGAGCGGTGTCGGCCCCGGTTCGCAGCGGGGGGGTCAGGACGCGGCGGCGATGAAGTAGCCGGCCTGGTCGACGATCACGTGAGTGTCGCCCGAACTGGCGTTGTACAGCGCCACCGCACCCAGTTCGGTTCCGATGACGGCCATGTTGGCGGCCGTCTCACCGGCGATGAAGTTGACGTTCGATGCGGTCGGTCGCGGCTTGTTGTACGGGTATCCGATGAGCACGCCGGCCCTGGTCGACCCGGTGACCGTCAGGTTGGCCACCACCGCGGTCGGGCACAGCAGGGCCGGGCTGCCGCAGGGCTGTCTGCCCTGCACGTTCTGCGGGGAGAAAGTGATCGACGAGTTCGCCGCGATCGGCCCCACCGGCCGGTACGACAGGCCGGTCCCGTCCCGGGTGTCCGCCACCCGCCGCGGACCGAACGGCACGTAGGTCTGGTCGGCCCCGGACGACGCCGACCCGAAGTAGCCGGCCAGGTCGGCGATCACGTGCACCGTGCCGGAGCTCTGGTTGTAGATGTTCACCCTGCCATTGACCACCGGCACCATCACCAGGTTGGGGATCGTCTGCCCCGCCACGAAGTTCAGGTTGGACGCGACCGGCACCAGCGAGCTACCCGGGTACACCTTCAGCACGCCTGCGGTCGTCGACGCGGTGACCGTCACGTTCAGGATCACGGCCGTCGCGTCGGCGGGCACCTTCGACGACAGGTCCAGCTCCCGCGTCGTGTCCGGCAGGTACGGCCCGCCCGTGCCCTCGCGGCTGTCAGCCACCCGCACCGGCACCAAGGGCTTGAACCCGGAGCCGCTGCCGCCGTACCAGCCCTGGAGGTCGGCGACGATGTGCACGGTGCCGCTGCTGCTGTTGCGGAAGCGGATCCGCCCGTTCGTCACCGGCACGGTCACCAGGTTCGGCACCGTCTCATTGGCCACGTAGTTGACGCTCGACGCGCTCGGCAGCGCACTGCCGTCCGGGTAGACGGTGAGGAAGCCGGCAGTCGTCGGCTGCGTCGCCGTCACGTTCAACACCACCGCGTCGAGGTTCGTCGCCGGCACCCCACCGATGCTCGGGACCGGCAGCAGCACCTCGGCGTTGGGCCCGACCGGCACGGAGGTGCCGACGCCGATGCCGGATCTGGTGTCCAGCAGTCGGGTCGGGGTGACCGGGTTGTAGCGGGCACCGACGACGGTGCAGCCACTCTGCACGAAGTTCACATCGGAGATGGTGCGGAAGCCGTCGGCGCTGAAGTAGACCCCGACGCAGGCAAGGCCCGCCCGGCGCACCCGCTGCTCGTGCACCGTGCCGTTGCCGACCTGAAGGAAGCGGTCGCCGCCGAGGCGGAAGGCGAAGGCGTTGACGACATCCGTCTCCGCGGGCCAGGAGTGCGCCCAGGACAGCCGGGTCACGATGTCGTACGGGTCACCGCCCACCTTGCGGCTCACGGTGGGCGTGCCGGTGCCGGTGAGCGGGCTCGCGACCTCGACCGCACCCCGGTCGCGGTATCCCGAACCGGTGCCCGTGTTCGGCACCCCCGGTGCGTCGGCACGGGCCTTGCCGAGCAGGTCGACCGGGCCCGAGCCGACCGCGGTCGCGTCGGCCGAGTCGACCGCCGGCGAGGTGGGGTCGAGGGCGATCCACGGCCGCTCGGTGCCCTGCTGCGGCGTGAGCTTCGGGTCGGCGGCGATGTCGTGGACGCCCTGGCCGGTCCCCGCGCGGAAGGCCGCGAGGTCGGTGTACGCGGTGTCGCCCCACGCGTAGAGCGCGCCGCCGCTCACCGGGTCGATCAGGTTGTAGTCGGCGACGCTGCGCGCGACGGACGCCGGCGAGAGGGCGATCGCCGTGGCGGCGGCCGGGTCGGCGCAGGCGGCGGGTGCGCCGCCGGACAGGTCGGCCGCCTGGACGATGTTGTTCCGGAGGTCCACGCCCGGCGAGGCACCGGCCACCGTGATGCCGGACGTGCAGCCGGTCACCAGCGTGTTCCCGGTGATCGCCGTGCCCGGCGCGTCGGTGACCGTCAGGCCACCCCGGAACTGGTTGCCGGTGATCACGCCACCGGCCACACCGGCGTCGATCGCCACCCCGGACGTCCCGGAGGCGCCGAACCAGCCCCGGCTGACCGTCACGTCGCTCGACGCCCCCGTGACGCGTACGCCGGCCGCGCCGGCCGGCGGGCGGACCGTCAGCGTGTCCACGGTCACGGCGGTCGAGCCGTCGACCAGGACCGGCTCGGCGGTGCCCGACGACCGCACCGAGAAGCCCTCGACCCGCACGTCGTGCACCCCTCGGAGGAGGAACGCGTGGCCGCCGGCGGACCCGCCCAGCTGCACGTGGCCCGCCGGGCCGTTCACCGCCCGGAAGGTGATCGGCGCACCGCTGGCACCCGAGCGGGTGACGGCCACCGTCTCCGTGTACGAACCGGGCTGCACCAGGATGGTCTGCCCCGGCTGCGCCACCGCGGCGGCGGCGGAGATCGTGCAGTACGGCCGGTCGACCGTCCCGTCCCCCGTACCGCCCGGGTACGGGCAGTACGTCCTGCTGACGTACACCTCGGACGACGCCGCCTGGGCGACCGGAGCCTGCGAGGCGGCCGGCGCCGCTCCCGCGGGTGTCGCGGGCGCGACCAGGCCGACACCACCGACCACCGGCACGACGACCAGTGAACACAGTCTTCTTCTCACCACAGCCCCCGCTGGAGATAGACGTTTGCCGAGGGGAGCTTAGCGGGACGGTCCGTCAGACGTGGACCGCCGATCGATGGACAACGCCGCCCCGAGGCCGGGTAACGAAACGGCCGCCCATCGACGTGCGATGGGCGGCCGTAGCTTCGCGCAAGGTCAGGACGGGGCGGCGATGAAGTAGCCCGCCTGGTCGACGATCACGTGACTGCTGCCCGAACTGTTGTTGTAGAGCGACAACAGTCCGTCACCGGTCTTCACGACCGCCAGGTTGGACGCCGTCTCGCCCGCGACGAAGTTGACGTTCGACGCGGTCGGCCGAGCCTCCCCGTAGGGGTACGCGGTCAGCACGCCGGCCGTGGTCGGAGCGGTGACGGTCAGGTTGGCCACCACCGCCGTCGGCGCCGGGCAGTTCGACGTGCAGGGCGAGACGGCGGTGGCCAGGTAGTACTCGCCCCGCACATGCACCACACCCTGCTTCCCGACAGGGCCGGCGGGACGGGGGTTCAACCCGGTGGTGGTGCGGCTGTCGAAGACACGCGACGGCCCGAGCGGCACGTAGCTCTGCGTCGCCCCGGAGGCCGCGGACCCGTAGTAGCCAGCCAGGTCCGCGACGACGTGGGTGGTCCCGGAGCTGGAGTTTCGCAGGGCGACCTTCCCTCGGACGACCGGCACGGTGACCAGGTTCGGGATGGTCTGGCCGGCCACGAAGTTGAGGTTGGACGCCACCGGCAACGCGGCGCCGTCCGGATAGAGCGTCAGCACCCCGGCGGTGGTCGGCTGGGTGACGGTGACGTTCAGGATCGCGGCGGTGGCGTCGCCGGGCAGCCGGTCCGAAAGGTCCAGCCGCAGGTCACCGTTCGGCGCCATCGGCGTACCCGCGCCCGAGCGGGTGTCCAGCACCCGCGTCGGCGACAACGGCCGGAAGCCGGAGCCGTTGGCGCTGTAGAAGCCCTGGACGTCGGCGACCACGTGAACCGACCCGCTGCTCTCGTTACCGAACCAGAGTTGGCCGTTGTCCACCGGCACGGTGACCAGGTTCGGGACCGTCTCGTGGGCCACGAAGTTGACGCTGGACGTCGTCGTCTTCCAGTAGGGGTCGTCGTAGATCTGGAGGAACCCGGGCACGGTGGGCTCGGTGACGGTGACGTTCAGGACCACGGCGCTGATGTCGGCGGTCGGCACCCCGTTGATCTCCGGGATGGGCAGCGAGACCGCGCTGAACGGACCGAGGGCGGACCGGCTGGTCACGCCGACGGCCGCCCGGGTGTCCAGGAGCCGTTTCGGGGTGACCGCGGTGTACGCGGCCCCCGTCACCGTGCAGGTCCGGTCGTAACCGATGCCCGTGGTGATGTCCCGGAAGCCGTTGATGCTCCGGTGGTACTCGACGCAGGACAAGCCGGCCCGGCGGAACGTGTGGTTGGCCTGAGGTGACTCGGTGAGGACCACGTTGGGCTTGTCGCCGAACCGGAAAGCGTAGGCACCCTGGTTGCTCTCGGTTGGCCAATCCCACGTGGGGGCACCGGTCGCCACCGTGTCCGACGGGCCACCACCGGTGACCCGTCGGAACTCGACCCGCCCGCTCTGCGTCGGGCCCTGCCGCTCCCAGGCGCCCCGGTCGCGGTAACCGCTGCCCGTTCCGCTGTTGGCGACCGCCGGGTCATCGGTGTACGGGTTGCGCAGGATGTCGGTGGCGGTGGCGCCCGCCGCGGCGCCGTCGGCCGAGTCGATGGCGGGCGAGTCCGGCAGAAGCGCGATCCAGCCGCGTCGCTGCGAGATGGCGGTCACGTCGAATCGGGGATCGCCGACCAGGTCATGCCCACCCTGCCCGATTGCCGCGACGAAGGTGTCCCGATCCGCGTGGACGGTGTCGTCCCAGACGTAGAGCGGCGCCCGGCTGGACGGGTCGAGCAGGTTGTAGTCGACGACCGTGCCCTCGGTCGACGACCCGTCCACCGTGATCGCCACGGCGTCCGCCGGCACCTTGCAGACAGCGATTGACGTGGCGAAGCCGTTGGTGGACACGATGTTGTTCCGAAGACTCGCCCCCGTCGACGTGCCGGTGACACTGATGCCGCGCTGGCAGCGGGTCACCCACGTGTTGCCGGTGACCACCGTGTGAGGCGCGTCGCTGACGCTGAGGCCACTGCGGGAGAATCCCTGGCTGCCGGCCACGAGGGTGTTCGTCGAGCCGTCCTCGACGGCCATAGCCGCACCGGCATCGACCCGGAACCACTGACGGGTGACCCGCACGTCCCGGGATCCGCCGGTGATCCGCAGACCAACCGACGCAGTCGACGAGTAGATACCGTTGCCGTCCAACGTGATCCGCTCGGAGTTCTCCACGGTCACGACCGGGGCGGTGCCTCGATTCTCGAGAGCGAAGTCCGCGATGACCACATCGTGCACACCGAACAGGTTGAAGGTGCTGCCGAGGGCGTCCACGAAGCCGACTCGCGCCGGACCTTTGACGGCCAGGGCACGGAAGGTGATCGGCGCCTGCTCCGTGCCGGAGCGGGTGATCGTCACCGTCTCCTGGTAGTTGCCGGGCCCGACCCACACCGTCGACCCCGGCTGGACCATCGCCGCCGCCGCGGAGATGGTGCAGACCGGCGCCTCCTCACTACCGGTCGCGGCAGTGTTCCGGCAGCGGTTCTGGTCGACGTACAGCTCGGTGCCGGCAGCCGACGCCTGGCTGGCGGCCGGGGCCGCGCCCAGCGCGGGCGGCGGAGCGACCAGCCCGCCGACTCCGATGATCAGTGGTATCGCGGCCAGTCCGGCCAGCCGACGTCGTCTCATGGACCATCCCCGTTGGTAGTCGATCATGACTTGGCGGGAGCGTACATCTCCCCACGCCGATTGCAGCAGAACCGCTCGGACGACGACGATGGCCGATCGGTCGGTCCCTCGCCCGTTCGGGCCCTGAGAGGCACGTCGCGAGGACGCGGAACCGGCGCCCACCCGCTGGTCGCGGGGAGCGCCGGCTCCGGGGGTACGCGGATCAGGACGCTTCGGCGATGAAGTAGCCGGACTGGTCGACGATCATGTGGGTGAAGCCGGAGCTGTTGTTGAACAGCACGATGGCATTGTCCTCACCGACGCCCACGATGGCGTGGTTGGCGGCGGTCTCACCGGCGACGTAGTTGACGTTCGACGCGGTCGGCTGGTCCGATCCGTTCGGGTGGGCGGTGAGCACGCCGGCCCGGGTCGGGGCGGTGACGGTCAGGTTCGCCACCAGCGCCGTCGGCCGCGGCGCGGTGCCGTCGCGCGACGGGTCGAGGAACGGCACGGGGACGCCCGCCGAGGTGAACGGCGTGTGCGGCCACCCCTCACCGGCCTCTCCCCGGCTGTCGTAGACGCGGCGCGGGCCGTACGGCACGAAGAGGTCCGTGGCGCCGCCGCCGAACCAGCCGGAGAGGTCGGCCACCACGTGCGTACGGCCGGAGCTGACGTTCTGGATCGCGACCTTGCCGTTCACCACCGGCACCATCACCAGGTTCGGGATGGTCTGCCCGGCGACGAAGTTCAGGTTGGACGCCACCGGCACCGCCGTGCCGTGCGGGTGGACGGTGAGCACCCCACTGGTCGTCGGCGCGGTCACCGTCACGTTGAGCACGACGGCCGTCGTGCCGGCCGGTACCCGACCGGTCAGGTCCAGCGTTCGGCCGGTGTTTGGCGCGAACGCGGAGTTGCCCGCGCTGCGGGTGTCCAGCACCCGCAGCGGGGCGATCGACCGGAAGCCGGCCCCGCCGGCCGAGTAGTAGCCCTGGAGGTCGGCGACGACGTGCACCGTGCCGCCGGCGGTGTTGCGGATGCGCAGGTTGCCGTTGGACACGGGCACGGTGACCAGGTTCGGCACGGTCTCACCGGCCACGAAGTTGACGTTCGACGCGGCCGGCAGGGTGGTGCCGTCCGGGTACACCCGCAGGAACCCCGCGGTGGTCGGCGCGGTGGCGGTCACGTTCAGCACGACGGCGCTGATGTCCGCCGCCGGCACCCCGTCGATCTGGGGCAGCGCCAGCACGACCTCGCCGTTCGCCGGGATCGGCAGGGTGCCGGGCACCCCGATCGCGGCGCGGGTGTCCAGCACCCGCTGCGGCGCCAGCGGCGTGTAGGCCGCCCCCACCACCGTGCAGGTCGTCACGGGAGACCCGTAGATCCTCCGGAAGTCGTTGAAGGTCACCTGGTGGGTCTCGCAGGCCTTGCCGGCACGCCGGTAGCGGTGATCCTCCGGACCGATCGGCACGATCCGGCGGAACGGCTCGTCGCTCCAACCGCGGGACACCTTGCCCAACGGGCCGTCGGTGGTCCACGAGGTGATGACGGAGAGCCCGACGGTCACGTCCAGCAGGCCGCCGCCCACCTTCCGCCGGACCGGCATCTCGTGGACCGCCGTCGGCCCCTGCGCCTCCACCGCGCCCCGGTCGTGATAGCCCGAACCGGTGCCCGTGTTGGGCTTCGCCGGGTCGTCCGTGTGCGGGTTGTCCAGCAGGTCCGTCCGGGAGACCCCCTCGGCGGTCGCGTCGGCGGAGTCGACGGCCGGCGAGTTCCGGCCGATCTCGTAGTACGGCCGCTCCGTGGCGTCCGATGCCCGCAGCCAGGGGACCGCGGCGATGTCGTGAACGCCCTGGCCGGTGGCGGCGACGAACTCCGGCAGGCCGGCGTACTCGACGTCGGCCCATCGGTAGAGCGGGCCGCCGCTGGCCGGCTCGATCAGGTTGTAGTCCGCCACGGTCTGCGCGACGCTGCCGGCGGAGACGGCGATGGCGGTGGCCTCCGACGGCTCCCCGCACGCCTCCGCGTCACTGAGCGCGCCGGTGGCCGTCTCCAGGATGTTGTTCCGGATCGACACGCCCGGCGAGGTGCCGGTGACGTCCACCGCCAGGGTGCAGTCGGTCTCCAGGGTGTTGCCGACGATCTTCGTGCCGGGCGCGTCCCGCACCGTGATCCTGCTCTGGGTGAAGGTGCTGGCGGTCACCAGGGCACCCCGCACCCCCGGATCCACCACCAGTCCGCTGCCGGGTCGGAAGGAGGTGCGGCTCACCGTGACGTCCTCGGCGGCGCCCGTGATCCGGATCGCGCCCGGGGCGTCGTACTCGCTGGCGACCAGCCGGTTGAGGGTGATCCGGGAGGAACCGTCGACGAGGACGGCCTCCGCCGTACCGTCGCCGTACGCGAGGAAGCCGTCGAGGACGACATCGTGGACGCCGCGAAGACTGAACGCGCCCTCCTTGCCGTTGCCGCCCAGCCGCTTGCCCACCCGGGCCACGGTGGTGCTCAGACCCGGCCCGTTCATCGCCCGGAAAGTGATCGGCGCGCTCTCGGTCCCCGACCGACTGATCACCACCGACTCCCGGTAGTCGCCGGGCTGGACCAGCACCGTCTGGCCCGGTTCCACCACCGCAGCAGCCGCGGCGATGGTGCAGAACGGTGCCGCCGCGCTGCCGTCACCACCGGACACGCAGCCGGACCTGCTGACGTACAGCTCGGTGCCCGCAGCGGCCGGCAGCGGCGCGACGGCTGCCGGCGCCGCCGCCGCGGACGCCACCGGGCCGACCAGAGCAACCCCACCGATCAGCGGTACGAGCGCGAGCCGCGCCACGACTGTTCGTGTCATCAACCATTCCTCATGAAAGTGAATCTTCAATACGTGTCAGAGCCGGTCCCGCACAGGCCGAGGCGGCCCACGCCGATCGGGCGGAGCACCGGTCAGCCGGGACACCGCCCCGTGAATCAGGACGCGGCGGCGATGAAGTAGCCCGACCGGTCGACGATGACGTGGGACGTACCGCTGCTGTTGTGGAACAGGTCGACGCCGTCGCCCACCGCGACCACGGCCGCGTTCGACGCGGTCTCTCCCGCGACGAAGTTGACGTTCGAGGCGGTGGGCCGCTGCCCGCCGCCCGGGTGAAGCGCGAAGCGCGCCCAACGCCGGATGTTCATCGATTGCCCCCGTGACAGACCCGCGTGTGCGGCGCGCTGAGCGTATCGATCGGGATCTGGCACGCGCAGCCCCGATCGGCCGAAACCGCGAGCCGTCCAGGCACCCCGATGAATGCCCGGTGGCGGAGCTGTTGTGGTGAAGCGTGACCAGCACGCCCGTCGTGGTCGGTGGCCTTGCTCACACCACGGTGGCCGGTCGCGCTCGGCCGGCGGTAAACCGGTCGCTGTTCGTCACAGCCCCTGACCAGAATCGCGGCATGTTACGTCGCGCCCTCCCCCGTCGCCCGGAAGCCCGCCGCATCCTCGTCGGCACCTTGCTCTCGGCGATCGGGCGGGGCCTGACTCTGCCCTTCCTGTTCATCTACCTGACCGATGTCCGAGGGCTCACCGACCCCCGCGCCGGCCTGGTGATCGGCTGGTACGGAGCGGTGACCCTCGCGCTGTCTCCGCTGGGCGGCACGCTCATCGACCGGTTCGGCGCCCGCCGGGTCGTGCTGCCCTGCCTGCTGGTCGAGGCGGCGGGCACCGGTTCACTGGCCCTGGTCGACTCGACCGCCTCGGCCTTCCTGGTGATCACCCTGATCGCGATCGGCAGCTCCGCCATCTGGTCCGGGCAGAACACGATCCTCGCCTCGCTGACCGACGACGGTGAGCGCCAGCGGGTCTTCGGGCTCAACTTCGCCCTGCTCAACCTGGGCATCGGCATCGGTGGCCTGATCTCCGGCGCGGTGGTCGACACCAGCCGCCCGGTCACCTTCGAGATGATCTACGTGCTGGACGCGGTCAGCTACCTGATGCCGGCCGTCATCCTGCTCACCCTCCCCGCCGTCGGTCGCCGGCTCGTGGTCGACCCGGCCGACGAGCAGCCGAACGCCGGTGGCTACCTCACCGTGCTGCGGGACCGCCCGTTCCGACGGCTGGTGATCTTCGGCCTGATCCTGACGACCTGCGGCTACGCGCAGATCGAGGTCGGCTTCACCGCGTACGCGGTCCGCGTCGCCGAGGTGACCCCGCGCGTGGTCGCCTGGGCGCTCGCCGGCAACACCGTGATGATCGTGCTCGCCCAACTGGTGGTGATCCGGCGGATGGAGGGGCGCAGCCGCACCCGCGCGCTCGCGGCCGTGGGCGCCGTGTTCGCCGCCGCCTGGCTCGTGCTCGGCGCCGCCGGGGCCGTCGGCCCGGGGAACGCCCTGGTCGCCGCACTCCTCGTGGTGGCCTGCGCGGCCATCTTCGGTTTCGGCGAGACCATGCTCTCGCCGGTGATGCCGGCGCTGACCAACGCGCTGGCCACCGACGAGTTGCGCGGCCGCTACAACGCGATGAGCTCGATGATCTTCGGCATCAGTGGCGTGATCGGCCCGGTGACCGCCGGCCCCCTGATCGGCGCGGCCGATGGCCGGATCTGGGTGGTCGCCGTGGTCGGCGGCTGTCTGACGGCGTCCGTGGTCGCGTTGTCCCTGCGCCGTCTGCTCACCCCGACGCAGGACGGCCGCCACCTGCTCACCGCGCCAACCTCCCCCGAGCCCGCCCCCACCGCCGCCTGACCGACACCCCGCTCGCGCCCGCCCGCGCCCGCCCGGGACGCACGGGACACTCAAGATCACGCTCGATCCCGGATGTAGTCCCCTCCACGCCAGCCGGACCCCACTCCTTCCACGATCGAGCACGATCTCGCCCCGCTCACCCAACGCCCCGCCCACCCAACGCCCCGCGCGGTGAGACGGCGCGGGGTGACGGGGTTGGGACGGGTCGGGCCCCGGAGCTTGGCGCTCCGGGGCCCGATCGGAATGCGGTTGCCGTCAGGCGGCCGAGGCCTCGGCGGTGGTGCGGATCCGGTCCAGCGCCGGTCCGGAGACCGGCGACTCGGCGGTCAGGTACGCCACGAAGGCGTCCAGGTCGATCAGACCGGTGACCAGGTTCGTCCCGGCGGTGAGGGCGCTGAAACCGTCGCCGCCACCGGCCAGGAAGTTGTTCACCGTCACCCGGTAGGTGGCGGCGGGGTCGACGGTGACGCCGCCCAGCGCGAGGCTGCCCCGGACGACCCGGGTGCCGGCACACGGGTCGCTGGTCGGGGCGGTGGTGCCGTTGGGGTCGACCACGTAGCGCACCGTCGACGACGGGTAGAGGATCCGGTTGACCACGAACTGCTGCTCCAGCACGCAGTAGAGCTGCGCGCCCGTGAGATCGAGCGTCACCAGGTTGTTGGCGAACGGCTGGACCGTGAACGCCTCCTCGTAGGTGACCGGACCGGCGTCCAGGTCGGCCCGTACGCCACCGGGGTTCATGAACGCGGCGACCGCGTTCTGCTCGGTGTCGGTCGCGGCGAGCTGCGCGTCGGCGATCAGGTTGCCCAGCGGGGACTCACCCATCGTCGTACCGAAGAGGGTCTCCTGGGTCCGGGTGATCGCCGCGCTGGTCTCGCCGACCTGGCGGTCGGCGACCGGGCCGAGGACGGTCTGGTAGCGCTCGATGAGCGCGGTCTGCGCCGCGTCCTTCGCGACGTCCCGGCTGACCACGACGTTCTCGGCCTTGGCGGTGAGCACGTCACCGGTGCGCTTGTCGATCTGCAGGTCGATGTCGGTGACGAGGCGCCCGAAGGAGCTGGCGCTGGTGACCAGCTTGCCGTTGATGTCGCAGTTGTACGCCTGGTGGGTGTGGCCGCTGACCACGACGTCGATCGACGGGTCCATCCGGTTGGCGATGTCCACGATTGGGCCGGTCATGCCGACGCAGTCGTTGATGCCGCCACCGGCGGCCTGCGTGCCGCCCTCGTGCAGCAGGACGACGATCGCCTCCACGCCCTTGCGGCGCAGCTCACGGGCGTACTGGTTGGCGGTCTCCGCCTCGTCGGTGAAGCTCAGGCCGGCGACGCCCTCCTGGCTGACGATCTGCGGGGTGCCCTCCAGCGTCATCCCGATGAAGCCGACCTTGACGCCGTCGACCTTGTGGATGGCGTACGGCGGCAGCAGCGGCCGGTTGGTCGAGGTCTTGAACGCGTTGGCCGACAGGTACTGGAAGCCGGCGCCCCGGTAGGGGGTGCCGTCGGCGCAACCGTCCACCGGGTGACAGCCGCCGTTCTGGATCCGCAGCAGCTCGTTGGCGCCCTCGTCGAACTCGTGGTTGCCGACGCTCGCGTAGTCGAGCCCGGCCATCGACAGCGCCTCGATGGTCGGCTCGTCGTGGAACGCGGCGGAGAGCAGCGGCGACGCGCCGATCAGGTCACCGGCGGCCACCGTGATCGTGTTCTTCTTCTTGGCCGTCTTGCGCAGCTCGGCCAGGTGCGTGGCGAGGTACTCGACACCACCGGCGGTCTGCCCGGCGATCGTGCCGCTGGAGCCGCTCGGCGGTTCGAGGTTGCCGTGGAAGTCGTTGAGCGCCAGCAGCGTGACGTCGACCGGCCGGGGCCGCGCGTCCGCCTGGTCGGGGGTGCTGGCGACCGCGCCGAAGGCGGCCACCGCGAGCGCGGTCAGGCCGACGGCGGCCCGACGCATCCCGGGGATGGACATGGAACTCCTCGTGAGAATTCGGCGTGCGGTGCCCGGGCGATACGTCGACCGGGCGCCGACGGACACCGTCGGAAGGGTCTGTCCGGGTGGCAGCGGTTGGGGGTCGCTGCCCCGTCCGGGGACAGCCTCTCATCCCGACCCCCGCCGGTCGACCGCAGCAGGCCATCAGACCTGCGAATACGGCGATCGGTCGGAGCGCCGGGTGAGGACGAGTCCGATATGGCCGGAGGATCGCGACAGGTCACCACAGGTCGGGCGGCAGCGGCCGGGCGAACCCGGCGGTGGACCCGTGGCCGCGGGGTTGGTCAGAAGCCGCAGGTGTGCCCGGCGGAGTGGCTGACCTGGACGGTGTGCGTCACACACCCGTCGCCCTCGACGAGGTGCAGCAGGAAGGCGGTGGGCTCGGCGACCCAGCCGATCTCCTCGTCGGCGCTCATGGTGAGCGAGCTCTGGCGTACGGTGCTGGGCGCCACGGTGAGCACGGTGCCGGCGAAGGCCGCGGCGACCGGCCGGTGCAGGTGGCCCGCCGCGACCCGGACCACGTGTGGGTGCCGCCCGATCACCTCGGCGAGCGCGTCGGCGTCGGCCAGCCCGACCGCGTCGGCGGCGGGGAGGCCGACGGTCACCGGCGGGTGGTGCAGGCAGACCACGGCCGGCACGTCCGGTCGCCCGGCCAGCACCCCGTCCAGCCAGCCCAGTTGCTCCTCGCCGATCCGCCCTCCCCCGGCACCGGGCAGCAGCGAGTCCAGCACGATGATCGTGGCCGTCGGGTGGTCGACGTGGTAGTACGCGGAGAAGCCCCCGCCCAGCCACGGCGTGCCCCCGAAGGTGTCCAGCAGCGATTCGCGGTCGTCGTGGTTGCCGACCACGAGGTGCACCGGCAGCGGGAACCGGCCGATCACCTCGCGCAGCGCGAGGTATTCGTCGGGGCGCCCGTGCTCGACCAGATCGCCCGTGATCACCACGCAGTCGGGGCGGGGCCGCAGCCCGAGCACCCGCCCAAGCGCCCGGTGCAGCCCGCTGGCCGGTTCGGCGGCGAGTGGACCGGTCGTGACGTGGGGGTCGCTGAGTTGGGCGATGAGCATCAGCACGCCTCCTCGCGGCGGGACCTCCACGCTATCGCCGCGCCGCGCCGCGCGGGGCCCGCTCCATCCACCGGCCGCGTCCACAGCCTGTGGATAGCACATGTGTACGAAGCCGGTGCGCGATCTTGATCAGACGAGCACCGCTCACGTCATGAGTACGCTTGATCGCACGGCTCGGCGCCAGCCGATCCCACCCCTACCCGGAACGACGTGCGAGTGGATCACCAGCGAGTTCTCCGTGACGTCACGGTCCGCCTCCCCACGGCCACGACCGCTCTCGAAGCCTGCCAGTGGACCGTCAGCACGCTCGCCCACCACACCCCGGCCACCATCTCGGTGCTGCTCCAGGTCCGCGACCGGCTCCGCTGCGTCGCGGCCACCGGCGCCTGGCAGGTCTTCGCGACCGTACCGCCGAAGACCGGGATCGTCGGGCGGGTGTACGCCTCCGGCGAGGCCGCCGTCGTGCCGGACGTCACCGCGGACCCCGACTACCTGCCCGTCCGCCCGGACGTGACCGCCGAGATCTGCGTACCGGTGCTGGACCCGGCCGGGCGGCCGATCGGCGTCCTCGACCTGCAGTGGAGCGGGCCGGTCGACCTGACCCCGTGGCGGGACACCGCCGAGCGGCTGGCCGCCCGGCTCGGCAGCCGGATCGTGGCGCTGGGCGGCCCACCGGCGGAGAGCCGCAGCGAGAAGCTGCTCCGGCACGCCGCCGCGCTCTCCGCCGCCCCGACCGAGCGGGACCTGTTGGACGCCGCCCTCGGCGCCGCCCGGGACGTGTCCACGCTCTCCGCCGCCGTGCTGGTGCTCATCGGCGACGACGGGCCGCGGCTCAGCGCGCCCCCGCTCGCCCCCGGCGAGTTGGAGGGCCGGATCCGCGCCGAGCTGACCGAGGCGGGGCCGGACGCGCTCGACCGGATCGTCCGCCGCGCCCACCGGTACGGCGCCGGCTACACCCTGGGCGAGTGCGGCCATCCGCCGACCGAGGACTATCGCCCGCTCGACCGGGCCGGCGTACGCACCCTCGTCACGGTCCCCTTCGGCCCGCCCGAGGGGGGCGGAGTGCTGCTCGTCGCCGACGAACGGGCCCTCCGGCCCGACCCGACCACGGTCAGCCTGACCGAGCTGCTCGCCACGCAGGCCTGGAACAGCCTGGACCGCCTGCGTACGCTCGACCGCCTCCGCGAGCAGGCCAGCTCCGACCCGTTGACCGGGCTGCGGCACACCGGCCCGTTCGGGCAGCGCATCGCGGCGGCCACCCCGGGGCGGACGGCCCTGCTCGCGATCGACGTGGACGGCTTCAAGACGGTCAACGACACGTACGGCCACCAGGCCGGCGACCGGCTCCTCGTCGGCCTGGCCCGCGCGCTGGAGGGGGCACTGCGGCAGGGGGACGAGCTGTACCGGATCGGTGGCGACGAGTTCGTGGCGGTCATCGAGGTGAACCGTCCGGAGGAGGCGGTGCGGGTCGCCGAACGGCTGACGGCGGCGGCCCGGCGCACGGGGCGCACCATCAGCGTCGGGGTGGCCCTGCCCCGCCCCGGGGAGTCCGCCGAGCTCACGCTCCGCCGCGCCGACCAGGCCCTCTACGCCGTCAAACGCCAAGGCCGCGACGGCGTCCACCTAGCCCCCGCCTAACCCCCCCGGCACCCGCACCCGCACCCGCACCCGCACCCGTCGATCATGCAGTTGTGGTGCCACACAGAAGCCGCGACACGGGTCATTCCGGGCACCATAACTGCAAGATCGACGCAGAGAGGGCGGGGGGAGGGGGAGAGCGGGAGGGGGCGGAGGGGTTAGTGAGGGGTGGTTAGTTCGGTGGCTAGGAGTTCGGCTATCTGGGCGGTGTTCAGGGCCGCACCCTTGCGGAGGTTGTCGCCGGTGATGAAGAGGTCCAGGGCGCGGGGGTCGTCCAGGGCTCGGCGGATCCGGCCGACCCACGACGGGTCGGTGCCCACCGCGTCGATCGGCATGGGGAACTCGCCGGCGGCCGGGTCGTCGACCAGGATCACGCCCGGCGCGTTGCGCAGCGCCTCGCGGGCCCCCTCGGCGTCGACCTCGGTGGCGAAGACGGCGTGCACGGCCACCGAGTGGCCGGTCACCACCGGCACGCGTACGCAGGTGGCGGAGACCTTCAGGTCGGGCAGACCGAGGATCTTCCGCGACTCGTTGCGGATCTTCATCTCCTCGGACGACCAGCCGCCGTCGCCGGGCGAGCCGGCCCAGGGCACCACGTTCAGCGCCAGCGGCGCCGGGAACGGGCCCAGTTCGTCGCCGACGGCCTGGCGTACGTCGCCGGTGCGGGAGCCGAGCACCCGGTCCCCGGCGACCTTGGTGAGCTGGGCGTGCAGCGCGTCCACGCCGGCCTGCCCGGCGCCGGAGGCCGCCTGGTAGGAGGCGAGCACCAGCTCGCGGAGGCCGTATTCGCGGTGCAGCGGGGCGACCGCGATGATCATCGCGAGGGTGGTGCAGTTGGCGTTGGCGATGATGCCCTTCGGCCGGTTGCGGACCTGCTCCGGGTTGATCTCGGGGACCACCAGCGGCACGTCCCGGTCCATCCGGAAGGCGCCGGAGTTGTCCACGACGACCGCGCCCCGGTCGACGGCGACCGGCGCCCACCGGGCGGAGACGTCGTCGGGCACGTCGAACATCGCGACGTCGACACCGTCGAGCGCGTCCGCGGTCAGCGCCTGGACGGTCAGCTCCTCGCCCCGGCAGCGCACCCGCCGCCCGACCGAGCGCTCGGACGCGAGCAGCCGGATCTCACCCCAGACGTTGCGGCGCCCGCTGAGCAGCTCGCACATGACGGTGCCGACGGCACCGGTCGCCCCGACCACGGCAAGGGTGGGCAGCGCCCCCATCGGCGCTACCGCCCGGTGCCCGCGTAGACCACGGCTTCGGTGTCACCGCCGAGCTCGAACGCGTCGTGGATGGCGCGGACCGCCGCGTCGAGGTCGGTGTCGCGGCAGACCACGGAGACCCGGATCTCGGACGTCGAGATCATCTCGATGTTGACGCCGGCGGCGCCGAGGGCGGCGAAGAAGCCGGCCGCGACCCCCGGGTGCGAGCGCATCCCCGCGCCGATGAGCGAGACCTTGCCGACGTGGTCGTCGTAGAGGAGGCCCTTGAACTTGACCGACTCCTGGATCTTGCTGAGCGCGGCCATGGCGGTCGGGCCGTCGGTCTTGGGCAGGGTGAAGGAGATGTCGGTGCGCCCGGTGCCCTCGGTGGAGACGTTCTGCACGATCATGTCGATGTTGATCTCGGCACCCGCGACGGTGTCGAAGATGCTCGCGGCGGCGCCCGGCTCGTCGGGCACGCCCACGATCGTGATCTTCGCTTCGCTGCGGTCGTGGGCGACCCCGGTGATCAGTGCTTGCTCCACAGGAAGGTCCTCCATCGATCCGGTGACCATCGTGCCGGTGTTGGTCGAGTATGACGAACGGACGTGGATCGGCAACCCCGCCCGGCGGGCGTACTCCACGCTACGCAGGTGCAGGACCTTGGCGCCGCAGGCGGCCAGCTCCAGCATCTCCTCGTAGGTGATCTGCTTGATGTGCCGCGCGTTCGGCACGATCCGGGGGTCGGCGCTGAAGATGCCGTCCACGTCGGTGTAGATCTCGCACACGTCGGCGTGCAGCGCGGCGGCGAGCGCCACGGCGGTCGTGTCCGACCCGCCGCGGCCCAGCGTGGTGACGTCCTTGGTGTCCTGCGAGACGCCCTGGAACCCGGCGACGATCACCACGGCGCCCTCGTCGAGCGCGCCCTTGAGCCGGCCGGGGGTGACGTCGATGATCCGCGCGCGGCCGTGCACCGAGGTCGTGATGACACCGGCCTGGGAGCCGGTGAACGAGCGGGCCTCGTACCCCAGGTTGTGGATGGCCATGGCGAGCAGCGCCATCGAGATGCGCTCGCCGGCGGTGAGCAGCATGTCCAGCTCACGGCCCGGCGGCAGCGGGCTCACCTGGTTGGCGAGGTCGAGCAGCTCGTCGGTGGTGTCCCCCATCGCGGAGACCACCACCACCACGTCGTCGCCGGCCTTCCGGGCGGCGACGATCCGCTCGGCCACCCGCTTGATCCGCTCGGCGTTGGCGACGGAGGACCCGCCGTACTTCTGCACCACGAGTGCCACGACGGTGCACTCCCTCCCAGTGACCCTGAGCGTGCCGACGCCGCCGGCACCTGGCCGGCGGCGCGTGTCAGACCTCCCCAGGGTATCCGCCCGGCCCGATCGCCGGGTCAGGTGATCCCACCATCCGGCCCGCGGTGACCCCGGGGCGACGCCCCCTCCCAGGCCAGGCGCGAGGGCGGCCGGCCCCGCGGCGACACGCCGGCGGCGCACGGGTCCGCCGGGTCACCGGAGGGCCGGAGGGGGTCGCAGAATGGGCCGGTGCACGCCCATCACCGCCCGGCTCACCGCCCGCGCACGCCCGACCGGCCCGCGCTTCGCCCGCACCAGCCCCACCGGCGTACGCCCGAACGGCTCGCCCTCGGCGCGCTCGCCCTCGCCCTGCCGGCGCTCCTCGCCGCCTGCACCGCCGACCAGCCCGCCGCGCCGCCGCCGGACGACCCGGCACCGGTGGCCGTGGACGCCGCGCGCGACGAACTGGCCGGGCTCGCGGCGGCGGCGCAGGACCGTCACCTGACCGCCCGCTACACGCTGCGCCGGGACGGGGAGGCGGACCGGGTGATCATGGTGACCAGCGCGAACGACGGCAGTTGGCGGGTGGACGTCCCGGGTGCCGCGCTGGGCGGGACGGTGGACATCTCGCTGGCCGCCACCTCGGCCGGGTTGTTCCAGTGCGCCCTGCCCTCGCCGGCGCGGCCGGAGCCGGCGAGCTGCGTACGCGTCGGCGACCCGGACGACGTGCTCCCCCGCCGCCTGGACCCCGGGGTGCAGCACCCGTTCACCGACTGGCTGGACGTGCTCACCGATTCGCGCGCCCCGCTCTCCGTCTCGCCGGCCACGCCCCCGCCCGGGGCCACCGGCTCGTGTTACTCGGTGGAGAGCACGTCGGCGTCGCTGAACGCCCCGCTGGGCGTGGGCATCTACTGCTTCGAGCAGGACGGCACGCCGAGCGCGGTCCGGATCGACCTGGGCACGATCACGTTGGCCGGGCCGCCGGCACCCGCTCCGGCCAGCGTGGCGCTGGCCGGGCCGGTGGTCGACGGGGAGCCGCTCGGCACGGCCGCGCCGCCGTCGCCTGACCCGTCGGCCAGCGCGAGCGCGGGAACGCCCTGATCTTCATCCCGTTACGGGTGCGCTTGCCCACATTTGGCCGACCCGTCCTGTCGGGCGAAACGGCCATACTGGACGCTTCCCCCATGGCCGACCTCACCCCGCTGCTCGCCTTCCGCTGGAGCCCCCGGGCGTTCGACCCGGACGCCACGCTGAGCCCCGACGAGGCGGCCTCGCTGCTGGAGGCCGCCCGCTGGGCGCCCTCGGTGGAGAACCGGCAGCCGTGGCGGTTCGCGCTCGGTCGGCGGGACGACGAGACCTGGAAGCGGACCCTGATCAGCCTGCCGGTCGACGACCAGGGCTGGGCGCGGCACGCCTCCGCA
This sequence comes from Micromonospora sp. NPDC049366, assembly GCF_044466625.1. NCBI lineage: Bacteria > Bacillati > Actinomycetota > Actinomycetes > Micromonosporales > Micromonosporaceae > Micromonospora > Micromonospora sp. NPDC049366. The sequence continues at coordinate 62,951 of NZ_JBITMV010000001.1, read as the reverse complement.
CTGGTGGTGGGCGCGCACACGGGCGACGACGAGCGGGCCGCGTACGACCTGGGCCAGGCCGTCGCCCACCTCACCGTGCAGGCCACCGCGCTCGGCCTGCACGTGCACCAGCTCACCCGCTTCGACCGGCCGGGCCTCGCCCTGGAGCTGGACCTTCCCGGCGAGGTCCACCCGCTGGTCGTCGCCGCCGTCGGCCGGATCGGTGACCCGTTCACGCTGCCGGAGGAGCTGCGTCGTCGGGAGGTCGGCCTGCGGCATCGCCACCCCGTCGCGGACCTGCTGCTCGCCTGACTACCCGATCGCGTCACCGCCGCGGCTGGCCTGGAGCAGAACCCTCGCGGCGTCGGTGTTGCGATAGAGGACGTGCCGGCCCTGTCGGGACCGGGAGACCAGACCCGCGGCGTGCAGCGCGGCGAGATGTTGGGAAACACCTCCGGCGGACATCGCGGTGAGTCGGGCCAGGTCGGTGGTGGTGGTCGCGGTCTCGAGCAGGTGCAGCAGCGCGGCCCGGCCGGGGCCGACCACCCGCGCCAGCGAGTCGCCGGGCGGCGTCGGGCTCGCCTCCCAGAGCGTTCCGACCGCGCGGACCGGGTACGCGCCGGCCGGCAACGAATCCTCCAGCAGGTTCCACAGCACCCGGTGCCCGGTGAACACCGTCGGGTTCAGCGCCAACCCGCGACCGCGCAGGTCGAAGTCCCGCTCGAACGGGTCGTCGCTGACCACCCGGTCGCCGAGCCAACGCAGGCTCGGGTGGAGCTGCTCGAAGAACCGGCCGGCCCCGCCCTCGGCGAGCTGGGCGGCGCGGTACGCCACGTCGGCGTCGAGCAGCGCCCGCATCCGCGGCCAGTCCGGGGCGATCGCCTCGTCGTACCAGACCCGCACCGCGTCGACGAGCTGCGGCAGCAGCCCACGGGGGTCGTTGAGCAGCGCGAGACCGAACGGGCTCAGCGGCCGGCGCGGAGTGGTCGCCAGCAGATCCTGGACCACCACGGCCGGCGGCGTGGCCGCGATCTGTTCGAGTTGCTCGGAGATCTCCACGTTCGGCCTTGCCGCCGGGGTGAGGAAGTCGGGCAGCCAGCTGCGCGGCCGGGCCAGCTCCAACAGCGGTCGGACCCGGCCGGCCACCTCGGGACGACGCAGAGTCACCCGGGCGCGGTCGATCCAGGGCAGGTGCACCGGGTAGTAGACCGGGCTGGCCAGGGCCCAGATGCTCATGACCGTCTCGTTGACCGGCGACACGGCCAGCCGGACGCCCGCCACGTCGGCGAGGGTGAACCGCAACTCGGACACGCGACCTCCCCCGGGAGCAGGATTCGGCCCAGCCTAAAAGGCTCGACCGCTGTCGTGGGGGCCCGGTTCACTTCCCGGCCATGGGAACAAGAGACACCTTCCGCACCGCCGTGGCAAACGTCGTACCGCCGGCCGGGTTGACCCGCGCGCTGGCCGTGCAGGCCATGGTCTACGCCGTCGGCAGCGGCCTGTTCCACGCCGGTAGCGCCGTCTTCTTCACCCGGGCGCTGGGGCTCAGCGCCGCCCAGGTCGGGCTGGGCCTGTCGATCGCGGCGGGGGTGTCGCTGCTCGGTACGGTGCCGCTGGGCGGGCTCACCGACCGGTACGGGCCGCAGCGGGTCTGGGTGGTCGGGCTGTTGCTGAACGCCGCCCTCTTCGCGACCTACCCGTTCGTGGGCGGCTTCGCCGGATTCCTCGCCGTGGTGATGGCGCTGGCAGCCGTGGAGGCCGCGACCGGCGTGGCCATTCAGGTCTACTCGATCAACGCGCTCCCTGCGGCCGAACGGGTGACGGCGATGGCATACCAGCGCTCGTCGCTGAACGTCGGGTTCGGGCTGGGTGCGGTGCTCAGCGGCGTGGTGGTGGCGGTGGACACGACAGCGGCGTACCGGGGAATGGTCTGGTTCATCTCGGCGGTCGCCCTGGTGTCGGCTCTGTTCGTGCGGCGACTGCCCCGGTTGCCCCACGTGACCCGGTCGGTGGAGCCGATGAGTCGGCTGGCCGTGCTGCGGGACCGCCCGTTCATGGCGGTGTCCCTGCTCTCCGGGCTGCTCACCGCGCATCAGGCGCTCTACCTGACGGTCATGCCGCTCTGGATCCTCACCCACACCGACGCCCCGAAGACGGTGATCGCTGCCCTCGTGCTGCTCAACACGGTCCTGGTCATCCTGCTCCAGGTGCGCGTCAGCCGGGGCGCCGACACCGCCGCGGGCGCGTCACGGGCCTCTCGCCGGGGTGCCCTGCTGATCGCCCTGTTCTGCCTGGCCCTGCCGATCTCCGGAGCCACCCGGGGCGTGCTCACCGTGGTGGTGCTGGTGGCCGCCGCGACGCTGCTGATCATGGCGGAGCTGATCGAGTCGACGGGCGCCTGGGGGCTCATGGCCACCCTGCCGCCGGCCGACCAGCGCGGCGCGTACGTGGGGGCGTTCCGGCTCGGCTCCCAGGTGCAGTACCTGATCGCCCCGGCGGGATTGACCGCGCTCGGCGTGACCACCGGCGGCTGGGGCTGGTTGCCGATGGCAGCGATCTTCGTGCTGATCGGGCTGGCCATCGTGCCCGCGGTGGCCTGGGTCGGACGGACGCCGAGGCTGGGTTCCGCGGCCCCGGAGCCGGCCATGACATCGGTCCCGGAGCCGGCCATGACGTCGGTCCCATAATCCGGACCTACCTTTGCACCCCCGGTTCCATCACGTAGGGTCACGTTGTCATGTGGCGGGCGCTTCTTCTCCTTGGCCGCCGCGACGAGGCCTGACCGGCCGGCACCTCGTCGCGGAGTCGCTTCGCGCCGTCCAGCACATCCGAACCTCCCATCGGCACCGCCGGAGCATCGTGGCCCGGCACCAGCCGACACCTTCCGATTGCTGACGCCACCTGTTCAGGAGACCACTCCGTCATGACTGACACCGTCACCGACGTCGAGACCGATCCGTTCGCCCGGCAGCGCCCCAGCGGCATGCCGTTCCAGCGTTACGAGCCCTACCAGCGGCAGTTCCGCGTCGACCTGCCGGACCGCACCTGGCCCACCCGGCAGGTGGACGCGGCGCCGCGCTGGTGCGCGGTGGACCTGCGGGACGGCAACCAGGCGCTCATCGACCCGATGTCGCCCGAGCGCAAGCGCCGCATGTTCCAGCTGCTGGTGCAGATGGGCTACAAGGAGATCGAGGTCGGCTTCCCGTCGGCCAGCCAGACCGACTACGACTTCGTCCGGCAGCTGATCGAGCAGGACCTGATCCCCGACGACGTGACCATCCAGGTGCTCACCCAGTGCCGGGAGCACCTGATCGAGCGGACCTTCGAGTCGCTGCGCGGCGCCAAGCGGGCGATCGTGCACTTCTACAACTCGACCTCGACGCTGCAGCGCCGGGTGGTCTTCGGCCTGGACCGGGACGGCATCACCGACATCGCCACCACCGGCGCGCGGCTCTGCCAGAAGTACGCCGAGATCCACACCCCGGACACCGACATCTACTACGAGTACTCGCCGGAGTCGTACACGGGCACCGAGCTGGAGTACGCGCTGGAGGTGTGCAGCAAGGTCATCGAGGTGATCGACCCGACGCCGGACCGGAAGCTGATCATCAACCTGCCGGCCACGGTCGAGATGGCGACGCCGAACGTCTACGCCGACTCGATCGAGTGGATGCACCGGCACCTGCCGCGCCGCGACAGCGTGGTGCTGAGCCTGCACCCGCACAACGACCGGGGCACCGGTGTGGCCGCCGCCGAGCTGGGCCTGCTGGCCGGCGCCGACCGGATCGAGGGCTGCCTCTTCGGCAACGGCGAGCGCACCGGCAACGTGGACCTGGTCACGCTGGGCCTGAACCTGTTCTCCCAGGGCATCGACCCGATGATCGACTTCTCCAACATCGACGAGGTCAAGCGCGCCGTCGAATACTGCAACCAGCTGCCGGTGCACGAGCGCCACCCGTACGCGGGCGACCTCGTCTACACCGCCTTCTCCGGCTCCCACCAGGACGCCATCAAGAAGGGCTTCGACGCGCTGCACGCCGACGCGACGGCGGCCGGGGTGCCGGTCGACGAGTACACCTGGGCGGTGCCCTACCTGCCGGTGGACCCGAAGGACCTCGGCCGCACCTACGAGGCGGTCATCCGGGTCAACTCGCAGTCCGGCAAGGGCGGCGTCGCGTACATCATGAAGTCCGAGCACCAGCTCGACCTGCCGCGGCGGCTCCAGATCGAGTTCTCCGGCGTGGTCCAGCAGGTCACCGACCACGACGGCGGCGAGGTCGAGCCGGGCGCCATGTGGGAGATCTTCGCCCGGCACTACCTGGTCGACCACCAGGCCGACCCGGCGGTCACGCTGGCCGGCTACACGATCGGCACCGCCGAGGGCAAGGTCGAGATCGAGGCCCACGTCGGTGTCGACGGCGAGCAGCGGTCGCTCACCGCGGTCGGCAACGGCCCCATCGACGCGTACGTGAGCGCGCTCGGATCGGTGGGCGTCGGCGTACGGGTGCTCGACTACCACGAGCACGCCCTCTCCTCCGGCGGCGACGCGCAGGCCGCCGCGTACGTGGAGTGCGAGGTCGACGGCCGGACGGTCTGGGGCGTCGGCGTCGACGCGAACATCGTCACCGCCTCGATCAAGGCGGTGACCAGCGCGGTCAACCGCGCCCGGAGCTGACGTCGGTGGGGAGGGGCCCGCTCGGGCCTCTCCCCACCGGTCAACGCCGGCGGTCGCGGGCCGGCGGGGTGGCGGCAGGCAGCGTGTGGCACGGCTGTGACGGCGGCGCCTCCCGAGGCGGTCGGTGGATCAGCGTCACCGCCATCGCCGCCCCGACCAGCAGCAGGCCCGTGCACCACAGCATCGCCTCGCGGAACGCCCCGCTCAGTTCGCCGCGCTGCTCGTAACCGCCGCCGGAGAGCCCGACGAGCAGCGGCAGGGCGGCGATCGCCAGCAGGTTGCCGGCCCGGGCCGCCGCGTTGCTGAAGCCGCTCGCCACGCCCGCGAACCGGTCCGCCACGGCGGCCAGCACCGACGCGGTCAGCGGCGCCACCACCAGGGTCAGGCCGGCTCCGAAGAGCACCACGCCGGGCAGCACGTTGACCCAGTACGACGCCCCCGGGCGCACCTCCCGAAGGAGCAGCAGCCCGGCGGCGGCGACCACCGGCCCGACGGTCAGCGGCAGCCGCGGCCCGATCCGCGCCGACAGGGCTCCCGCACGGGCCGAACCGATCAGCAGCAGCACGGTCATCGGCAGCAGGGCGACCCCGGTGAGCAGCGGCGACCAGCCGATCACGTTCTGGAGGTAGACGGAGAGGAAGAACGTCACACCGCCGAGCGCGGCGTAGACCACGACCGTGAAGATGTTCAGCACGCTGAAGAGCCGGCTGGAGAACAGCCCGGTCGGCAGCATCGCGGTGTCGCCCCGGTGCCGCTCCAGCAGCACGAACCCGACCGCGGCGGCCACGCCGGCCAGCGCCGAGCCCCACACCGCCGGCGAACCGTACCCGCGGCCCGGTGCGTCGATCAGCGCGTACGTGACGCCGCCCAGGGCGAGCGCGCCGAGCAGGGCGCCGGCCACGTCGAACCGCCGACGACCGTGACCCTCCCTCCGCGTACGCGAGACGTCCTCGTCCCGGCTCTCCGGCACCCAGCGCAGCGCGGCGAGCACCACGAGGACGGCGAGCGGCAGGTTGACGAAGAAGATCCAGCGCCAGGACAGCGCGTCGATCAGCCAGCCGCCGACGAACGGGCCGAGCGCGGTGGAGACGCCGGACAGCCCTGACCAGGCGCCGATCACCCGGCCCCGGTCGTCCGGATGAAAGCTCGACTGGAGCACGGAGAGTGAGCCCGGGGTCAGCAGTGCGCCGCCGGCGCCCTGGAGGAACCGGGCGCCGATCAGCCAGCCGGTGCCCTGGGCGAGCCCGCAGAGGACCGACGCGGCGGTGAACCAGACCACCCCGAGGAGGAAGACGCGTCGCCGGCCGAAGCGGTCGCCCAGCGCGCCGCCGAGCAGCACGAACGCGGCCAGCATCAGCAGGTAGCCGTTCAGCGTCCACTGGAGATCGGCCACGCTGGCGTCGAGGTCGCGCCCGAGCCGGGGCAGGGCGACGTTGACGACGGTGCTGTCCAGGAAGACCATGCCGGAGGCGAGCACCGCGGCGAGCAGGGCGCCCCGGCCCGCCGCGCTGCGGAGGCGGAGCTGCGGCGCGGTCTGGTTCACGGCTTCCTATCTTTCCGTCACCATGTGGGAGACGCCACGAAACGCCGAAACCGTGCCCGGGTACTGTGCGGGATCGCCGGAAGCCCGCAAGCTGGAGGGGTGTCGTCTGTGCGTACCAGATCAGGATCGCGCGCGGCGCTGGCGGTCACGCTGGCCGCGGCGCTGTTGCTCGGCGCGTCCGGCTGCGTGCCGGTGGACGAGCCGGACCCGGACGTGTCGCCGACGCGCGGCGGCAACGCCCTGCAGGAGCTGGCCGAGCTGACCGTGGCAAGCGCCGGGGCGATGAAGGGCTACAGCCGGGAACGCTTCCCGCACTGGCGGGACACCGGCAAGAACTGCGACGTGCGGGACACCGTGCTCAAGCGGGACGGGGAGAACATCAAGCTCTCCGGCTGCAACGTGGTCGGGGGTCACTGGGAGAGCGTGTACGACGGCCGCTCCTTCACCGACCCGTCCGACGTGGACATCGACCACGTGGTGCCGCTGGCCAACGCGTGGCGCTCCGGCGCCGACGAGTGGGACGACGCGAAGCGGGGCGATTTCGCCAACGACACGACGCGACCGCAGCTCATCGCGGTTTCCGCGTCCTCCAATCGGGCAAAGGGTGATCAGGACCCGTCCCAGTGGAAGCCGGCGAACCGGTCGTACTGGTGCCAGTACGCCGAGCACTGGATCACGGTCAAGCACCACTGGCGGCTGACGGTGACGAGCGCCGAGAAGGCCGCCCTGACCGACATGTTGGAGGGCTGCACATGGGCGAGCAAGCCGTGACCGGCGCCGGGGCCGCCGACGACGGTTCACCCGGCTCGGGGGCGCCGACCGCGGCCGGCATGAGCGCGGACGGCAACGGGACGGCCGGAGCGGTGCCCGGCGCCGGCATGCAGGCCGACGGACCGGCGGGCGCGACCGCGGCGGTGCCCGGTGCCGGCATGCAGGCCGACGCGGAGAGCGGCACCGCCGGGGCCACGGGGGGCGCCGCCGACGTCGCGGGCGCGCCGGAGAGCCGGACCACGGACATCGTGCCCGGCCCGGGCGGTGTCATGACCGACGAGGTCGGCGTGGTCACCGGCGACCTGACCCTGCGCACCGAGTGGGTGGACGGCCAGGTCACCGTGCGGGTGCAGTACAAGGACGCCGACGAGTGGTACGTGGTCACCGGCGGCCGGGCGGCCCTCGCCGACCCGACGGGCCTGGACGCGGTGCACGGCATCGCCGTGGGCCTGCTGAACCGCCCGGAAGGCTGAGCGGGAAGCGGCCCGCGCCGCCCGACCCGGGCCGACCATGGGCCGGCCCGGGTCCGTGGGCGGTCAGATCGTCGGGATCAGCTCGCCCGGGTCGCCGGGCAGGTCGCCGTCGACCGGCCGGACCAGTTCCGGCTCGACCTCGTGCGGGCGGATCCGCCCGGCGGCGATGTCCTCCGCGTAGTGGCAGGCCACCCGGTGCCCGCCGGTCACCTCGCGCAGCGCCGGCCGCTCGTCCCCACAGCGGGTCGGCTGTGCCCACGGGCAGCGCGTGTGGAACCGGCACCCGGCCGGTGGGTTCGACGGCGAGGGCAGGTCACCGGCGAGCAGGATCCGCTCGCGCCGGTCCTCCACCACCGGGTCCGGCACCGGCACCGCCGACATCAGCGCCCGGGTGTACGGGTGCAGCGGCTCGCGGTACAGGTCCTCGCTGGACGCCTCCTCGACCAGCCCGCCGAGGTACATCACCCCGACGGTGTCCGAGATGTGCCGGACCACCGCCAGGTCGTGCGCGATGATCAGGTACGTGAGGCCGCGCTCGGTCTGTAGGTCCTTCAGCAGGTTGAGCACCTGCGCCTGGATCGACACGTCGAGCGCGGAGACCGGCTCGTCGGCGACGATCAGGTCGGGGTCGAGCACCAGCGCCCGGGCGATGCCGATCCGCTGCCGCTGGCCGCCGGAGAACTCGTGCGGGTACTTGGTGAGCGCGGAGGCGGGCAGGCCGACCGCGGCCAGCGTCTCGCGCAGCCGCCGGTTGGTCTCCGCCTTGTCCTTGGCCAGCCCGTGCGCCTTGAGGCCCTCGACGAGCAGCGACTCCACCGACTGGCGGGGATCCAGGCTGGAGAGCGGGTCCTGGAAGATCATCTGCATCCGCCGACGGGCCTGACGCATCGTCTCGCCCTTGAGCGCACGGACGTCGGTGCCGTCGAAGACGATCTCGCCGTCGGTCGGCTCGACCAGCCGCAGCAGGCCACGGCCCAGCGTCGACTTGCCGCAACCGGACTCGCCGACTAGCCCGTACGTCTCACCGGCGTTGATGGACAGCGAGACGCCGTCCACCGCGTAGACGTAGCCGACGGTGCGGTCGACGAGCAGGCCACTCTTGATCGGGAAGTGGACCTTGACGTCGCGCAGTTCGACCAGTGGTCCGGTCCGCTCGGTCACGGTACCGCCACCTCCTCGGAAACGGGGTTGTTGCAGCGCAGGTCGCCGCCGGTGGCGGTGGGCTCGAGCGGAGGCGGCCCTTCGAGGCACGCGTCGACGACGTTGTCGCACCGCGGCGCGAACGCGCAGCCCTCCGCCCAGGGGATGTTGTCCGCCACCGAGCCGCGGATGGCGTGCAGCCGCTCGCCGCGGATCGAGTCGAGCCGGGGCACCGAGTTCAGCAGCCCGTGCGTGTACGGGTGGCGGGGCTGCGCGAACAGCTCGTGCCGCCGGGCCCGCTCCACCACCTTGCCGCCGTAGAGCACGTTGACCGTGTCGCAGAGGCCGGCCACCACGCCGAGGTCGTGAGTGATCATGATGAGCGCGGTCCCGGTGTCGTCCACCAGTTGCTTGAGCAACGTCAGGATCTGCGCCTGGATGGTCACGTCCAGCGCCGTGGTCGGCTCGTCGGCGATCAGCAGGCGGGGCTTGCAGGCCAGGGCGATCGCGATGAGCGCCCGCTGCCGCATGCCGCCGGAGATCTGGTGCGGGTACTCCTTGAGCCGCCGGTCCGGGTCGGGGATGCCCACCGCGTCCAGCAGCTCGCGCGCCTCCCGCAGCGCCTGCCTGCGGTCCCGGCCCTGGTGCCGCTCCAGCACCTCGGCCACCTGGACGCCGATCGGAATGACCGGGTTCAGCGAGGAGAGCGGGTCCTGGAAGATCATGCCGATGTCCCGGCCGCGCCGGTCCCGCATGTCGTCCGGCCGGAGCTTGAGCAGGTCGGCACCCTCGAAGAGCACCTCTCCGGTGACCTTGTTGCCGCGCTTGGGAAGCAGACCCATGATGGCGAGGCTCGTCACGCTCTTGCCGCAGCCGGACTCGCCGACCAGGCCGACCGTCTGCCCCGGTTCCACCGAGAAGCTCACCTTGTCGACGGCGGTGAAGGGCCGCTCGCCGCGCCGTTGGAACACGACGCTCAGGTCACGTACGTCGAGCAGGCTCATCGGGTCACTTCCTCTCGCCGGCGTCCGCCGGCCGTGCTGTTGTGTCGCACCACCGTCACCGCCGGTTCTTCGGGTCGATGGCCTCGCGCATCGCCTCACCGAAGAGGGTGAAGCCGAGCGCGACCACGATGATCGCCAACGCCGGGTAGTAGGCCAGTTCCGGACGTACCTCGAAGTAGCGCACGCCCGCGTCGCCGAGCATCGCGCCCCACTCGGCCCGGTCCCGGTCGGGGTCGCCGAGGCCGAGGAAGGAGAGCGACGCGGCCTCGATGATCGCGACGGAGAGCGTCAGCGTGGCCTGCACGATCACCGCGGTCATGGCGTTGGGCAGCATGTGCCGCAGCACGATGCTGCGCTGCTTGACGCCCAGCGCCCGCGCGGCCAGCACGTGGTCGCTCTCCCGCTGGGCGAGCATCGAGCCGCGCAGCAGCCGGGCGAAGACCGGCACGTTGACGATGGCCACCGCCATGATGACCGTCCACTGGCTCGACTTGCTGGCCAGGGCGACCAGGGTGATCGCCAGCAGCAGGGCGGGCAGGGCCAGCATCACGTCGGTGATCCGCATGAGGATGTTGTCCACCCAACCGCCGAGGGCGCCGGCGATCGAGCCGAGCAGCACGCCGATGGCGAGCCCGATGAGGGTGGCGAGGACGCCGACGAAGAGCGTCTGGCGGCTGCCGTAGATCAGGCGGGAGAGCAGGTCCCGGCCCAGCTCGTCCGAGCCGAGGGGGAAGCCGTCCATGCGTCCGGGGATGTGGTCGGCCGCGAGACGGCTGGTCAGCTCGTCGAAGCGCTGCACCGGGTCGTGCGGGGCGATCAGCGGCGCGAAGATCGCCACGAGCACGAAGAGGGCGATGATGGCGGCCCCCACGATCGCCGCCGGGTTGCGGCGCAGCCGGCGGAACGCGTCGCGGAGGAGGCTCACACCCCCGGTGGCGGCGCTGGCCTGGGCCAGTTCGTCCAGGCGGGCCTTCTTGCGGTCGCCGAGCCGGTTGCGGCCCGCGTCGGATGCCTGCTCGTTCCCGCTGCGGGGAGCCGGGGTGCCGGCCTGCGTGGTTGGTTCGGTCATCGCACACGCACCCTCGGGTCGATGAAGGCGTAGGAGAGGTCGACCAACAGGTTGACCACCACGAAGACCAGAGCGGCCAGCAGGATCAGCGCCTGGAGGACGGGGTAGTCACGGCTGCCGGTGATCGAGTCGGTGATCAGCGTGCCGAGGCCGCCCCAGTTGTAGACCTTCTCGGTGAGGACCGCGCCGGACAGGAGCGCGCCGGTCTGGAGACCGATGGTGGTGACCACCGGCAGGAGCGCGTTGCGCAGGACGTGCCGGCCCCGGACGGTGCGCTGGCGCAGGCCCTTGGCCTCGGCCGTGCGTACGTAGTCCTCGTTCAGCACGTCCAGCACGCTGGCCCGGGTCATCCGGACGATGACCGCCAGCGGGATCGTGGCGAGCGTGAACGCCGGAAGGACCAGGTGCCAGAGCGCGTCGGCGGTGGCGTCGAACTCCCGGGTCAGCAGGCTGTCCAGGACGAAGAAGCCGGTGACGTTGGTGTTGTCCAACCCGATGCCGACCCGGCCGGACGGCGGGAACCAGTGGATGTTCTGGGTGAAGACGTCCTTGAGCAGGTAGCCCAGGAAGAAGATCGGGATCGAGATGCCGAGCAGCGTGCCCACCACCGTCAGGTGGTCGAGGAACCGGCCACGCCAGCGGGCGGCGAGGTAACCGAGCGGGATGCCCAGCCCGACCGCGATGAGCATCGCCGCGAGGGCGAGCTCCACGGTGGCCGGGAAGGCCCGGCCGATCACCTCGGTGACGGGGTCGCCGGTGCGGATCGAGTTGCCCAGGTCACCGGTGAGGATCCGCTGCATGAACTTGCCGTACTGCACGAGGATCGGCTGGTCGTAACCGAGCGCCTTGGTCAGCAGAGCGCGGGTCTCGGGGGTCGCCCGCTCACCGAGTAGCGCGTCGACCGGGCCACCGGGCAGGTTCCGCAACCAGACGAAGATCAGCGCTGACAGGGCTATCAGCGTCACCACCAGCTGTAGCAGGCGGCGGACTATGACTCGCAACATCTCTCACACACCAGACTCTCGATGGTCGCGGAATCGGCCCGGGCGGGGGAAACCCCCAACCCGGGCCGATTCCGCCTACGGCGTCAGCCGATCGGCGTCACTGCTTGACGCTGACGGTGTTGAACCGCTCGTCGGTCAGCGGGCTGGCCTTCAGGCCCTCGACGTCCTTGGTGACGACGATGGCCGGCGGCGCGTGCCAGACCGGAACGGCCGGCAGCCACTTGCTGGCGATGTCCCGGTTGACCTGCTCCCACGCCGTCTTCTTGCCGGCCTCGTCGACGGTGCCGTCGGCCTTGGCGATGGCGTCGAACATCTCGGTCATGGCCTGGTCGCCGAACTCGACCTTGCCCCGACCGAAGAACGTCCCGACGAAGTTGCCCGGGTCGTTGTAGTCACCGGTCCAGCCGAGGATGTGCAGGTCCTGCTTGCCGAACGTCTGCACGTCGTCCTTGAAGCCGCCGTTCCACGGACGCGGCACGCCGTTGACCTTGATGCCGACGGCCTGGAGGTCGTTGGCCAGGATCGTGAAGATCTCCTGCGGGTTCGGCATGTACGGCCGGGTGACGTCCGGCGGGTAGTAGAAGTTCAGCGTCAGGTTCTCGGCGCCGGCCTCCTTGAGCAGCTGCTTGGCCTTCTCCGGGTTGTACTCGTACTTCTGCACGTCCGGGGCGTAGCCGAGCACCGTGTCCGGCATGAACTCGTCGGCGACCTTCGCGCCGGACGGGCCCTTGGTCTGCACCAGCTGCTGGCGGTTGAGCGCGTAGGCGATCGCCTGGCGCACCCGCAGGTCCTTCAGCTTCGGGTTCTTCTGGTTGATGCCCAGGTAGAGGATGTTGAACGCCGGGCGGGCGACGACCTGGAAGCCCTCGTCGGCGAGCGCCTTCGTGTCGGCCGGGGCCGGGAAGTCGATGCCGTGGACGGTACCGGCCCGCAGCTCCTGCTTGCGGGTGTTCTCGTCCTTGATGATCTTGATGATCAGCTTGTCGACCTTGGCCTTGTCACCGAAGTAGTCCGGGTTCCGGTTGAGGGTGATCTCGCCCTTGGTCTTGTCCCAGCCACCGAAGGTGAACGGGCCGGTGCCGACCGGGTGCTCGTTGGCGAACGCGCTGTACTCGAACGAGTCGCCGTTCTGCTTCACCGTGTCGGCGTCGTACTTCTTCAGCGCCTCGGGGCTCGCGATCGAGAGCGAGGTGAGCGCGAAGGCGCCGGGGAAGGCGCCCTTGTACTTCTTGAGCGAGAGGACGGCGGTGTTGTCGTCCTTCGCCTCGCACTTGTCGTAGATCGACTCGCCGGCGCCCTCAGCCTCGTTCTTCGCGAAGCCGCCGAAGACGTCCATGTAGTAGATCATGTTCGCCTGGGCCGCGGCGCCCTTCATGTTGTACCAGCGGTCGAAGTTGTAGCAGACCGCCGCCGCGTTGAAGGGGGTGCCGTCGTGGAACTTCACGCCCTGCCGCAGCTTGAACGTCCAGACCTTGCCCGTCGGGTCGTGCTCCCAGCTCTCGGCCAGGCCACCGGTCAGGTCCGCCGTGCCCGGCGTGTGGGTGACCAGGGTGTCGAACATCTGCCGGACCGGCCGGAACGACTCGCCGTCGTCGTTGAAGATCGGGTCGAAGTTCTTCGGGTCACCGGCACCCGCGAAGATGAAGGTGCCGCCGCTCTTGGCCTCGCCGCTGTCGCCATCACGCTCGCTCTCCGCACACCCGGCGGCACCAACCGCCAAGGCGGTGACGGCCGCGATCGCGACGGCCGTTCTGAGCCTTCTCGCCTGCATCTCTCACCTCTGTCATGCGCCTGACCACACGAGTCGTGGCTCGGTCCGTGTGCGGGAGGCTATGACAGTGCGGCCCGGAAGCGGAACGCCCGAGAGGTAATCGCTACCAAGCCGACACCTTCTGACACTCGACGGCCGCACGGACACCGGAAGCGACACATACATGAGGTGTCGATGGGCGAATTCGCCGACGGCTGTGGGCACGCGGTCGTTCCCACACTGTGGTACGACTCAGTCCACGATGGCGGCTGGCAGCTCTCAGACCGCGCGACGCCCCTCAAAGGCGCGACCGAGGGTGATCTCGTCGGCGTACTCCAGGTCACCGCCGACCGGGAGACCACTCGCCAGGCGGGTCACCGCGATGCCCATCGGCTTGACCATCAACGCCAGGTAGGTGGCGGTCGCCTCGCCCTCGGTGTTCGGGTCGGTGGCCAGGATCAGCTCACGGACGGCACCACCGCCGAGCCGGGTCATCAGCTCGCGGATGCGCAGATTGTCCGGCCCGATGCCCTCCAGCGGATTGATCGCCCCACCGAGCACGTGGTAGCGCCCACGGAACTCCCCGGTCCGCTCGATCGCCACCACATCCTTCGGCTCCTCGACCACGCAGAGCACCTCGTCGGTGCGGCGCGGGTCGCGGCAGATGCGGCACTGCTCGGACTCGGCGACGTTGTAGCAGCTGGTGCAGAACCGCACCAGCTCCTTGACCTTGCGCAGCGCACCGGCGAGCCGGTTGACGTCGGCCGGGTCGGCCGACAGGACATGGAACGCGATCCGCTGGGCGCTCTTCGGGCCCACGCCCGGAAGCCGGCCCAGCTCGTCGATCAGGTCCTGGATGGCGCCTTCGTACATCTGCCGCTCAGAAACCGGGCAGGCCGAGGCCGCCCATGCCGCCGGTGACCGGACCCATCTTCTTCTCGGTCAGCTCACGCGCCGCCTCGGCGGCGTTGTGCACGGCCGCGACGACCAGGTCCTCCAGGGTCTCCACGTCATCCGGGTCGACCGCCTTCGGGTCGATCTTGATCGCCTTGAGCTCCCCGCCGCCGGACACGGTCGCGGTGACCAGGCCGCCGCCGGCGGTGCCGGTCAGCTCGGCCTCGGCCAGCTCGGCCTGCGCCTTGGCGATCTGCTGCTGCATCTTCTGCGCCTGCTTCAGCATCTGCTGCATGTTCGGCTGTCCACCTGGGCGCACGATGGCTCCTTCTCGCACTCGTCTGCTCGGCCGCCGCTCAGCCTATCCGTCCGTGAGCAGGCTCGCCCCTCCCGGTGCTGGCGCCCACCCCGCCACGGGCGGACGATCACTGCACCAGCACCGAGGGAGGCCACGGATGACCGTCGAGCAGGCCGCCGCGACCCTGGAGGGGCAGGCCGTCTCCTGCGCCCGGATGGCCGCCCACCGGTACGCGGACCTCCTGCGCCGGGCCGCCGACGACGTCCGTGCCGGCGGCCCCTGCGCCGACGTGCTCGCCGGCTACCTGGACGCCCCGGTCGACGCGGTGGTGCCGATCCGGTTGCTCGGCGGAGTGCACGCCCTGGTGTTGACCGGCCGCGCGCCGGAGCTGGCCCACTTCTATCCCAGCGCCGGTGGCCGGCAGACGCCCGGCGATGAGGCCGCCGCCTGGGAGGCGTTCCGCGCGGTCGTCGACTCCGAACGCGAGACGCTGCGCGGCTGGCTGCGCCGCCCGCCGCAGACCAACGAGGTGGGCCGGGCGCACCTGCTGGTGGCGGGTCTGCTCCACACGCTGCGTGAGGTCGGCGACCGGCCGGTGCGGCTGTTCGAGCTGGGGGCGAGCGCCGGGCTCAACCTGAACGCCGACCGGTTCCGGATCGAGGCGACGAACTTCGTGTGGGGCCCGGCCGACTCCCCCGTACGCCTGCCGGACGCCTGGCGCGGCGGCGCGCCCGAGTGGCTACGGGAGGCGGCTCGGGCCCACCCGGAGGTGACCGTGGTGGAGCGGTCCGGTTGCGATGTCGCCCCGCTCGACCCGGCCGACGACGACGGCGTGCTGGCGCTGCGGGCGTACGTCTGGCCGGAGCACACCGCCCGCGCCGCCCGGCTGGACGGCGCGCTGGAGCTGGCGCGGCGGCTACCCCCGCCCGTCGCCGCGATCGGCGCGGCGGACTTCCTGACCGGGATCGACCCGCGACCCGGCACGCTGACGGTGGTGTGGCACTCGGTGATGCGGCAGTACGTGCCGGTCGAGGAGTGGACCCGGGTGCTCGCCGAACTCGACCGGCTCGGGGCCGCCGCCGGGGACGACTCCCCGGTCGCGCACCTGTTCTTCGAGCCCCAACCGCCGGACGGCCGCCACTTCGAGCTCCGCGCCCGCCTCAACGGCGGCCCCGAACACCTCCTGGCAACCGCCCACCCCCACGGCCTCCCCGCCTGGACCCGCTAGCCCCGCCGATCCCGCGCGGCGGGAGCGGGCTCAGCGGGCGTCGACCTCGTTGATCTTTTCGGCGCCGAAGGCCTCGCGCAGGAGTCGTACCGCCTGCTCCTCGCTCGACTCCCGAGCCGTCTTCTCGTCGATGACGTCGTCCGTCGGCTCATCGCCGGGGTCGAACCCCTCGTAGACCGGGGTCGCCGGTGCCGCCGGCCGGGCCGCGCCGGGCCGGACCGGACCGTCGTAGTCCGGGTCGTACGGCGGCTCGCCCGCCCAGTCGCTGTCCGCGGTCTGCCGGGCCGGTTGGGCCGTACGCGATCCGCGCGCCGCAGCCGCCCGGGCAGCGGCGATGGCGCTGTTCACCGGCCCACCGGCGCCCTGCCGGGGCGTGGCCGGGGCGGCGCTCGGAGACGCCGCGCCAACGGGACCCGGCGCGTTCTGGCCGCTCGGCCGTCCGGTGCCCGGCTGGTCAGCGGCACCGTCCTGACCGGCCGCCGGCACGCCGCCGGGACGGGCCGCCTCGGGCCAGTCGTCACCCGCGTCACCGGCCGGTTGCCGCGTCCCGTCCGCGACCCCGCCGGGGCGGGCCGGCTCCGGCCAGTCGTCATCGTCGCCGGGCGGAGCCTCGCCGACCGCCGTGCCGTTCCCACCGGCGCGGGCCGTGCCACCACCGGCGCGGGCCGCACCGGCACCACCGGCCGAGCCGGCACCACCGGCGCCACCGGAGCCGCCAGTCGGGCCGGCGCCGCCACCGGCGCGGGCCGCACCGGAGAGGTCACCGCCCCCACCAGGGCCGCCGGACGCCTCAGCGTCGCCGGGGCCGGGCGACGCCGGGCGAGCGGGGGCCGGGCCCGCCGCCCGGGGCGGCCCGGACAGCGAGGCGGCTCCCCGCTCGCCGGCCACCTCGCAGCGGATCTGCCAGCGGCCGCCGAACTCCTCGTAGAGGGCCTCGGCCAACACCGACGTGTGGTTGCCCATCATCTGGGCGAGCACCGGCGACTTCACGGTCAGCACCAGGGTGTCGCCGTCCACGTCGCGGACCACCGCGTCACGCATCAGCGCGGCGGCCGGCTTCTTGATCCGGTTGACCTTGGCGACGATGTCCGGCCACACCCGCCGGACCGCGACCGCGTCGAGCTGCCCCGCCGGGGCGGCGCCGGGGCGTGGCGGCTCGGGCGTGGCCGGGTCGGGCATCACCGCGGACGGCGGCACGACACGGCGGGCGGGAGGCCCCCCGTCCGGGCCGGAACCACCCCGGGTCGGGGCGGGCACGGCGTCGGCAGGGCCCTCCGGGGCCGGCGAACCGGTGGTGTGCGCGGCGTCCGGTGACCCGGCGGCGGCACGCGCGACGGCTGGGGAGCGGGCGGCGGTCGCCGACCCCGCGTTGGCGGCGGCGGCACGGGCGGCGGCCACCCCGGAGAGGCTGCCGGCAGCCGCCGGCGCGCCGGCGGTCTCCGTGTGGGGCGCGGCGTCAGCCGCGGGCGGGGCGGAGGGCGCCGGGCGTACGGCCGGGGCGGCAGCCGGCGGCGCGGAGCCGGCAGCGGCCGACGGCGCGTCGGTGCCGGTCAGGGTGAGCCGGCGCTCCATGCGTTCGAGGCGCTGGAGCAGGCCGCCGGTGCTGTCATCGGTGCCGGGGAGCAGCATCCGGGCGCAGATCAGCTCCAGCAGCAGCCGGGGCGCGGTGGTCCCGCGCATCTCGACCAGGCCGTTGTGCACGATGTCGGCGCAGCGGGACAGCGTGGCGGGGCCGAGGCGCTGGGCCTGGGCGGCCATCCGCTCGATCTGGTCGGCCGGGCCGTCGATCAGGCCCTTGGCGGCGGCGTCCGGCACCTGCTGGAGCACGATCAGGTCGCGGAGCCGTTCCAGCAGGTCGGACGCGAAACGGCGCGGGTCGTGGCCGGCCTCGGCCACCCGGTCGACGGTGGCGTAGGCGGCGGCGCCGTCCCCGGCGGCCAGCGCGTCGCACATCTCGTCGATCAGCGCGGAGTCGGTGACGCCGAGCAGCGCGGCGGCCCGCGCGTAGGTGACCCCCTCCGCCCCGGCGCCGGCGATGAGCTGGTCGAGCACGGAGAGGCTGTCCCGGGCGCTGCCGCCACCCGCGCGCACGACCAGCGGGAAGACCGCCGGCTCGACGGTGACACCCTCGGCCTGGGTGAGCTGCTCCAGATACGGCCGCAGCACCTTCGGCGGAATCAGCCGGAACGGGTAGTGGTGGGTCCGCGACTTGATCGTGCCGAGCACCTTCTCGGGCTCGGTGGTGGCGAAGATGAACTTGACGTACTCCGGCGGCTCCTCGACCAGCTTGAGCAGGGCGTTGAAGCCGGCCGACGAGACCATGTGCGCCTCGTCGATGACGTAGATCTTGAAGCGGCTGCGGGCCGGCGCGAAGAACGCCTTCTCCCGCAGCTCGCGGGCGTCGTCGACACCGCCGTGGCTGGCCGCGTCGATCTCGATGACATCGATCGAGCCGGCACCGTCGGTGGCCAGCGAGCGGCAGGACTCACAGGTGCCGCACGGCTCCGGGGTGGGGCCCTGCTCACAGTTGAGGGAGCGGGCCAGGATGCGGGCGCTGGACGTCTTGCCGCAGCCGCGCGGGCCGGAGAAGAGGTAGGCGTGGTTGAGCCGCCCGCTGCGCAGCGCCTGCGACAACGGCTCGGTGACGTGCTCCTGCCCGATGACCTCGGCGAAGGTACGCGGCCGGTACTTGCGGTAGAGCGCCAGTGCCACCCGTCCCGCCTCCTCTCGACCGAGCCATTCTGCGCCGGTCCGCCCCGGGTGACCACCCACCCCGCCGGGCCGGGGGCACCCGACGCGTTGATCCACTCGACTTTCCGGAGGGCGCGGTGTCGGTGTGCCCGGATCAGCCCGACTTCACTGATCCCGAGGTGATCGGGGGCCCGAAACAGAAGGGCCCCCCGTGCACCCGTCAGAGCCCGCTTATCCTTGCTGCCTTCCGGCCCTGGGGAGGTTCACGAGATGCACGCCGCACGGGGGGTAGGCCAAGCCTACCCGACCCGCCGTCGATCTTCAGGGGGTGGTGGGGTGGGCGTACGCCGGGGGACCTGTATCCTGTTCCGCGGAGGATTCGCCTAGAGGCCTAGGGCGCACGCTTGGAAAGCGTGTTGGGTTAACACCCTCACGAGTTCGAATCTCGTATCCTCCGCTCTCTTGAGCAGGAGAAACGACAGGGCCGGCCCCCGCGGGGACCGGCCCTGAGTCGTCTCCGTGGTCACCGGCCGTCAGCCCACCACCTGCACGCTCTCCGCGCCGTGCTCCGCGAACCACGCCTCCAGATCGGCGCCGGCCAACGACCGGGTCGCCCCCTCGTCGACGAGGACCGGGCCGACGACCGCGCCCTTCGCGCCCTCGAACTGGGCACCGACCATCCGCGCCCCGGTGAGGACGGCGGGCATGGTGCGGCCACCCAGCGTGCACCACCGCAGGCTCGCGTGTTCGAGGTTGGCGTCGCGCAGGTCGGTCTTGTAGAACTTGGCCGAGTTGAGGATGGCGTGACTGAGATCAGCGCCGGCCAGCACGGCCTCGTCGAACTGCACGGAAAAGAGCCGAGCCGAGCGGAACCGCGCGTTCTCGGCCGAGCAGCCGACCATTTCGGCCTTGGCCAGGTCGGCGAACGAGAAATCGGCGCCCCGCAGCTCCGCGTTGTCGAGGTTGGCGTCGCCGAGGTTGGCGTCCTCGAATCGAACCCCGACCAGGCGTGAATTGGCGAGGTAGGCGCCGGTGAGGTCGAGACGGCTCAGGTCCGCGCCGCGGAAGTCCAGGAAATCGCCGGACAGGTACGCGGTGCTGTCGGACTGCACTGCCGCGAACCACTCCTCCAGCGCCTCACGCGCGTCGGGGTCGTCGGGCCAGCGGACCACGTCGGTGGCGCTCCGCTTGTACCTGCTCACTTGTCAAACACCACCTTGCCGTCCCAGTCGTCACGACCGGCGACGCGATTCTTGAGATCCGCCACAGCCTCCGGCGACAGATTCTTGGTGTCGATGACGACGTTCTGGCCGCCCGCCACCTCGTCGGCGAGTTTCTGCTCGAACTCGTCGCCATCGTAGCGGCCCCGCATGCCCTCGGGCATGGGCTGGCCGGCGTACCGGCCGGCGGGAAATATGTCCGCCGGAGCTTTGACGTCCCAGTTGTTTCCGTTGGCGTCGATGAACTCGCCCTGGTCCTTCTGGAATGCGGGGTCGGAGTTGTCGAGTTCGGCCCGACGGATGGGCCCCGGGATCTTGCCCTCGGCCTCCGCCGCCAATCCGACCTCCGCCTCCCGCCGAGACTTGGCGCTGATGTTGCCGTTGTGGGCCGGGTCCGCGGCGAGCTCCTCCACCCGCCGGTCGTACTCCGGCGTACCGCGCTCCGGGGTCCGGTATCGCTGGTCGTTGCCCGTCGGCCGGTCGGACGATCCGCCCGATTCGCCGGGCGGGCGGCCCAGCCGCGCCTCCTCGCCGGCCACCCGGTGCCCTTCGGCGATGCTGCTGGGCGCCTCGCCGGTGCTGCGGCGCCGCTGCCGCGGGACCTCGCCGTCGCCGTCGCCGGGGCGGGATGACGACGACCCGCCGTCGCCGTGTGGTCTTGGCTTCGCCATCGTCGCCGCCCTAGCCGAGCAGCTTGGTGAGGTTGGACAGACTGCTGATCAGCGCGGCGACATAGCTGAGGATGCGCCCTCCCCACTTGACCACGGCCGCCGCGATCTGGCTCGCGATCACCGGGATCGTGACCACGAAGATCGCCTCGACGGCCCAGACCACCACCCGCGCCACGAGGTCGGCGATGAGGTCGCGTACGACGTCGCGGGTGAACGCGACCAGGTTTCCGGCGGCCTGCGTCGCGGCGGCCATCGCGGCGGCGGTGCCGCTCAGCCCGCCGATGGCGGCGACGTTGTGTCCCATCAGCCCCTGGTACGCCGTGGCGGCCTGCCCCTGCCAGTCCGGCAGGTCCGCGCCCAGGTGCCGCTGGAGGTCCTGGCCGATGCCGGCCAGCTCACCGGCAATGTTCTCCCAGGTGGCCGCGTGCGAGGCGACCACGTCGGGCAGGCCGGTGAGTTGGTCGAGGATCTGCCGCAGCGGCTCGAAGTATTCCATCGCCCAGCCCAGGCCGTTGGCGAGCAGCGCGCTGAACGGATCCATCACGGTGGCGACGGCTTCGACACCGAACGCCGCCCCGGCCAGGAGGTCGTCGACCCAGCCCTCACTGTGGATCGCGTCGACCAGGCCCTGGAAGCTGTCCGCCGCGGCCGCTCCCGTCCAGGGCTTCCGCGTCGACACGACGTCGGCGACCAGCGACTCGCTCATGTCACCGAGGGCGTCATGGTGCCGTTCAACGGGCTTCCGGCCTTGCGGATCGTGTTGTCGGCGTCGGCGTCCGCGTTGTCATAGTTGTCGGCGGTGGTGCCGAGCCCCTTCACGACCAGGGACAGGTTCTCCTCGACGTACGCGACCAGCTCGTCTTGCCGAGTGTGCCGGCCCTCCAGGATGCCGGCGATCCACCCGCACAGCAGCCCGTACGCGGCGTCGTCCTGGACGATGTGCTTGCTGGCGCCCTTGACCGCGGCGAAACGTGCCCGCAGCGCCTCGATGTTGCGGGCGTGTGCGCGGATCTGCTCGGCGTCGACCGCGAACCCGTCGCTCATCCGGTCACCACCCGGCGCGCTGGTCGTCGGGGTTGCCGGGGGCGGGGCCGGTGTCGCGCAGCTGCCGTCCGACGCGCTCGGCGATGGCACGCGCGGCGGGCGAGTCGGTCCCCACGGTGTCGGCGATGATCTCCTGCGAGCGTGTGGCGAGCTGCTGCCGCGCCTCGGCGATCGTGCTCATGATCGTCCTGGCGACGACGTCGGGCGCGACCCGCTGGATCCGGTGCCCGAGCTGCAGGTCGACCAGCGCTCCGGAGGAGTCGATGGTGACCTCGACGAGGCCGTTGTCGTCGGCGAGCGTCAGCCGCAGCTCCTGGAGCCGGTCGCTCATCGCCCTGGTGTCGGCCGCCAGTTGGTCGATGCGGCCCTTCCAGGCGGCCAGCCGCTCCATCGCGCCGCCCGGGTCGAGCACACCGCCCGTGTCGGGAAGACCGGCCCCCATGTGTCCCCTCGGTCGCTAACCGTGATCACCCTCAACCGGTGGAGACTAACACGCCGCGACCAGCCATATCGTCCACAGAGGACGTCTCAGCCGGGCGGGCGGGCCCAGGCCACGAATCGGTCGGTGAGGTCGCCCGGGGGCGGCCCGTCGTCCAGGCCGGCGAGGTGTTCGGACGCCTCGGCCTGAAGCGTCACGAGGTAGCCGGTCAGCGCGGCCCGGTCGTGCCGGTATTGGCCGAGCAGTCGGAGCTTCGCCGGCGAGCAGGGCCAGGCGATGCCGCAGGCGGTGCAGCGCCAGGTGGGCCGGGTGGGGACGTGGTCGCGGAGCCGGGTCACAGCGGTCGCAGTAGGACGGGGCGGGCCCGGTCGACCCGCGCGACAGCCAGGGCCAGCCACGCCCGGTGGAGGTGCACCTCGTGGCCGCGCACCTCGGCCCGCCTGCTCACTGGTGTCACGGCGCCCCCTCCGCTCGTCACCCTACCTTCCCGTGCGTGGTCGGACAGATACAGGGCGCAGCGATATGGTGGCCGGATATTTTGGACATCCGATGGAGGGTGCCGTGAACGACGCACTCCGGGTGGCGCTCAGCGACACCGGGCACACGATCGAATCGCTGGCCGAACGGGTTGGGGTCGACCCCAAGACCGTCGGCCGCTGGCTGGCCGAGGGGCGCATCCCGCACCCCCGGCACCGCCTGGCGGCGGCGGAGGCCCTGGACCGGGACGTTGTGGACATCTGGCCGGACACTTCGAGACGTCGTGACCCCGTCTGGTTCCGTCCCTGGCAGGAGATCGAGCGCGAAGCCGTGTCGCTGCGGTCGTTCGAATCGGCCGTCCTGCCGGGCCTGGTGCAGACCGAGGCGTACGCGCGGGCGGTGCTCGGCGGTGCCGGCCTCATCCCGCGCGGCGACGTGGAGCGCCTGCTCACGGCACGGCTCAACCGGCAGGGCATTCTCACGCGGGACGACCCGCCCCAGTTCACCGCGGTCGTCGACGAGGCCGTGCTGCGCCGGCCGGTCGGGGGCCGGACCGTCATGCACGAACAGTTGCGCGCCCTGGTGGCGGCCTGCGCGGAGCCGCACGTCCGCGTGCACGTGGTGCCGTCCTCGGTGGGCGCCTACGCGGGGCTCAACGGCCCGTTCGTGATCGCCACCGCTCCCGACCACCGGATGGCGGGCTACCTGGACAACCAACTCCAGGGACAAGTGGTTAGCGAGCCGGACGACATCGCGGCCATGATGTCAGCATGGGAGAACGTGCGCGGCGAGGCGCTCTCCCACTCGCAATCGCTCGATCTCATCACGGAAGTGGCGGAGACATGGAGCTGAACGAGGCACGGTGGCGAAAGAGCAGCCGCAGCAGCGGCAACGGTGGCAATTGTGTCGAGGTCGCCGACTGCATGCCGGACGCTGTCGGCGTACGCGACTCGAAGGACCCGACCGGGCCGGCGCTGGTGTTCCCGGCGGCGGCCTGGCAGGCGTTCGTCGCGCACCTGCCGGCGCGGGCCTGAGCGCCGCCGCCTCCCCGGGCAGCACCGCTCGGGGCCGGGCCGGAGACATCCACACGAGCAATCGTTCGTACACATGTTCCATCCACAGGCTGTGGGTTGCGGAGCCGACCCGGTGAGTTACCAGCTCAGCGCGGTGGTCGCCGACATCGAGCTGCTCCGCCAGCACACCGCCGACCTGGACCACGCCGTGCTCGGCGAGCTGCGGCAGGACTTCGGGCTGCTGCCGATCACCCCACAACTGGTCGAGGAGCTGACCGGCGCGCTGCCGGACTTCGCCGTCGACGCGCCGGACCGCGACCACCCGTTCCAGCTGGTGCTGTCGCCGCCGCTGACCGAGGTGCTGGCCGGCTGGTCGCGGAGCGGTCCGGTGGCCTACCTGGAGGCGGAGTTCCTGGGCGGGCTCGGCCACCAGGCCGCGGTGGTCTGGCTCGACGGCGCCGTCGCCTGGGGCCCCCGGTTCGACGACGAACTCACGGTGGCCCGACCGGACTGGCCGATCAACTCGGCGCTCGTCCGACTCGGCGTCGAGCCCGGATCGTGGATCGACCCGTTCGCCGAGTTGGGATTACACGTGGAGCGGAACACGGCCGGCTGGCTGGCGCACGGCCGGCGGCGCCTGAGTGCCGACTACTGGGACGACCTCGCCGACGAATGGGAAAACGGCCAATCCGGCGGTTAGCAGCAACCTCTGCGTCTCCCGTCCCGTTAGGGACCCCGGGGGAAGCCATGAAATTGCGACAATTTGCCTTTATCGCGGGGCTGCTGACGGCTGCCGTGGTCTCGGGCAGCAGCCCGACGGACTCCATCGCTCCACAGAGGCCGATCCCGGCCGGGAACGTGGAGGTGCTCGACCTGAACGGCCTGCCGGACATCGCGTTCGGGGACACCGAGGACGAGTTGACCCGACGCGGGATCCTGCGCTCGGACGTCGACGCCTGCGGCCCGACGCTCGCCGGACATGAGACGGTCAGCCCGGTCTTCATCGATGACCGACTGGTGCTGGTGTGGGCCGGTGACCCGATGCGGACGCCCGAGGGCGTCACCGTCGGCACCCCGATCACCGAGGTCTGGTCCCGCTATCCGTCGGTGAGCCGGCTGGATGCGCCGACCGGGACGTACCGCTTCGACGGGCTGCTCGCCCGGCACGGCGACCGCGCCTACCTGTTCCTCCACGATGGACATCAGGTGCGGAAGGTCATCGCCGGCTACGCGGACTGGGTCCGACGCCTCTTCGCCGAGGGCGCCGGCCCCTGCTGACCTCCGGCGCGGGCCTGACTTCCGGTAAGTGCGTTCTCTGTCGCCGGAGCGACACGAAACGCACCCACCGCGCGGCGCGGGATGAGCGCGACCCGGTCAGGTCGTCGCGGGAGGCGTGCAGGGCGCGCCACGCTCGCCCGACACCGCCAGCACCTCCGCCGCGACCAGGGTGGCCGGCAGCGCGGGCCAGCCGGCAGCGAGCGCGCCGGACAGCGGGGCGTCGCCGACGGAATCCCAGACGTCCGCGACGGCCAGGACCACCAGCAGCGCGGCGACGATGCCGGCCGGCAGCGTACGGCCCGGTCGGCGCCGCGCCGGCAGGGCGAGCACCACGACCGCCAGACACACGGTGGCGAGCAGCGGCCCCACCGCGGCGATCCGGCCCTGCATGATCGACTGACGCCAGAGGTCCAGGAGAACCGGCGGCGTGCCCGGGCTCGACGTCACGCCCCCGTGCAACGGGGCGTAGAACGGGACGAACACGTCGGAGACGCCCACCGGCCCGGAAAGCCACCGCAGTTCCACCGCCATGACCAGCGCGAGCAGCGTGAGGCCGGCGACCAGCGTCCGCCGCACGCGCGGAGCCGGGTGGGCGTGGCCGTCCGCCGACGGCCCGGCCGACGCCACCCGGGCGGACACGAGCAGCACGTACCCGAGGAACGCGGCCGACGCCGCCAGACCGGCCTGCAACGCGGCCCGAGGCTCGGAGAAGAGCGTTGCCAGCACGGAGAACCCGCCGGCCGCGACGGAGGTCAGCAGGAGGACACGCGGGGGACGCATGGGCAGCGATCGTGGCACAGTCCGCACGGCGGCGGGGGGACACTGGGGTCGTGAGTCCACGCTCCGCGCCTGCTGATGCTCCGTTGTGGAGGGACCGCAACTTCGGCACCTACTGGCTCGCGCAGTCGCTCTCCGCGCTCGGCGACTCGTTCGCGTACCTCGTGCTGCCGCTGCTCGTGCTCCACGCGACCGGCTCGGTCGCGCAGATGGGGCTGCTCACCGCCGTGGCCGGCACCGCGTCCGTCGGCGCCGGCGTGTTCGGCGGCGTCCTCGTCGACCGGTACGACCGCCGCACGCTGATGATCATCGCGGATCTGGTCCGCCTGGTGCTCTACGGTCTCGTGCCGCTGGCCTGGCTCGCCGGCCCACAGGTGTGGCTGCTCTTCGTCGTCCTGCCGATCTGCGAGGCGGCCGGGATGCTGTTCCAGGTCGCCGCGGTCACCGCGGTCCGCAACCTGGTCGACCGGGACCGGATCACCGAGGCCAACGGGCGGTTGCAGGCGACGTACGCGACGGCCGCCGTCGGCGGTCCGCTGCTCGCCGGCATGGTGTCGGCCCGGTTCGGCCCCACCGCGGCGATCGCCGTCAACGCGGCCAGCTTCGCGCTGTCGGCCGCCGGCCTCTGGCTGGTACGACTACGCCGACCGGTTCCGGCCGACGAGGCCGGCGCTGCGCCGACCCGGCAGGGACCGGTGAGCGAGTTCCTCGCCGGTGCCCGGTTCCTCTGGCGTCAGCCGGTGCTCCGCTCGCTGACCGTCCTGCTCTCCGTCTTCATCTTCCTGACGTTCGGCTTCACCGACGTGCTCATCTACCACGTCAAGCACGACCTCGGCGGCTCCGACCGCACCGTCGGCACGGTGCTGGGGCTGGCTGCGCTCGGCACGATCGCCGGAGCGCTGCTGGCCGCGCCGCTGCGCCGCCGCCGAGGCTTCGGCGTGACCTGGATCGGCGCGGTCTCCCTGTCCGGCCTCGCCATCCTGGGCATCGGTGTCGCGGGAACGGTGCCGGTCGTCACGGCGCTCACCGCGGTCTACCTGTGCGGGGTCAGTATCGGCGGGATCTGCTCGATGTCGCTGCGGCAGGAGATCACACCGGATCACCTGCTCGGCCGGGTCACCTCCGCCTTCTGGAGCACGCACTACGCGCTCGGGCCGCCCGGCGCGGCCGTGCTCACCTGGGCCACCGCCCGCTACGGCGTCACCTGGGTCACCGTCGTCGCCGGCGCCGGGTGCCTCCTGGTGGCGGGTGCCGGACTGTTCACCCCGATCCGGCGGGCCGGCGCGGAGGCGACGACCCACCGGCGGGGACTCGAACCGGCGACGCAGCAGGTCTGAGCAGGCGCACGGTGAGCAACCGCTAGGCGTTCAGCTGTCGCCCGTCCACCGGGATGACCGCCCCGATGACGAACGAGGCCTCGTCGGACAGGAGGAAGGCGATCACGTTGGCGATCTCCTCGGGGCGGCCGAGCCGACCGAGCGGCAACGCCGGGGCGACGTTGGCGACCATCTCCTTCGGCTGGTTGGCAGGCGCTTCACGGCCGACGCCATCCGGGCGGCGCAGGCGATGCGCGTCGGGGGCATCAGCCCTCGCGAGCCGCGCTGACCCGGAAACGGCGGAACGCCCGGTCAGGATCTGACCGGGCGTTCTCACCGGCGGTGCGGCGGGATTTGAACCCGCGGATGAGGTGAACCCTCACACGCTTTCGAGGTCTGCGATCCGACGTTCGGCTTCAAGCGCCAGCACGCGTTCCACGCCTGCCCGGGCCGGTTCCTGCCCGCGCGACAGCGCGCCTTCGTTGAGAGGTTCACCGAGATCGCCGGTCGGCGTTTCGAGTTCGGCCCAGTAGTCGAACGACCCGGCCCGGGGTGCGCAGGGCGATAGTGGCGGCGCCGGTTGTTCGGCGTGGGCGGCGGGCCAGTTCGCCGGCGCAGTTGGGGCAGCGGGCGCTGATCTCGTCGGTGCAGCGGGGACAGTACGTGCACTCGTAGCTGCAAATGTATGCGTCGGCACCGGCGGGCAGGGGGCTGTCGCAGCGTTCACACTGCCGCTTCATCTTCAGCATGGTCGGGTCCGTCTTGTGAGCAGCTCTTCGCTGTCGTGGATCGCCCACGCCGCCAGCAGTCCCCAGGTGGCTACTGCGGCGAGGTCTCCGTTCTGTTTCGACGTCATGGTCTTATAATTTACGAGTCAGACCGTAAATGAAAGAGGACGTGCATGCCGAACGAGCGAGGCCGCCCACGGAGGCCCGAGACCGACGCGGCGATCCTGCGCGCCACGATCGACCTGCTGCGCGAGACCGGTTACGGCGGCTTGTCCATCGAAGGGGTAGCGGCTCGGGCACGCGTGACGCGCCCGACCATCTATCGGCGCTGGCCCGACAAGGTCCGGCTCGTCATCGAGGCCCTGGCCAAGGCGGTGCCCCCCGCGCCCGCCCCGGACACCGGCAACACCCGCGCCGACCTGCACCAACTGGCACGCAGCCTGGTCGACCGGCTCGTTCACACCGGCCTGGCACCAGTCGTCCTCGCCGTTCACGCCGACAGCATTGGACACGACGACCTTGCCGCCCCGCTGCGAGACCTGTACCTGCACCCCCGCCTCGAGGCGATCACCGCCGTCATCAACCGCGGCATCGCCCGCGGCGACGTGCCCCCCGACACCTCACCAGACACCGCACGCGATCTCCTCGCTGGCCCGCTCGTCTACCGATGGCTCGTCAACAGCACGCTCACGGACACCGACATCGATCAACTCGTCGACACCTCGTGGGCGGCCCTAAGCCGCGGAGCCCCAAGGGAAGCCAACTCCACAGCTCAGACACGCCGGTAGCGAAGTCCTCCGCCGAACGCCTCCGCCGACGGGCACCCTCGTCTACGGCCGGTTGCGGTCGCCGTTGCTGTGGGAGAAACCGGCAGAGGGCCAGGAAACCGCGCCTTGAACCCAACTGAGACCGGAACTGAGACCAGAAGCGGAACGCCCGGCCGATCCCTGAGGATCGACCGGGCGTTCTCGCATTTCACGAGCGGTGGCGGCGGGATTTGAACCCGCGGAGGGCGTAAACCCTCACACGCTTTCGAGGCGTGCTCCTTAGGCCACTCGGACACACCACCGCCGAGTAGGGTACAGGACCCCGGGTTGCGGCGCCGAACCGGTATCGGCGGGTGGCGCCTGGCAGGATCTTTGCCATGAGTACGCACATCGGCGCGAAGCCGGGAGAGATCGCCGAGCGGGTCCTGATGCCGGGCGACCCGCTGCGGGCGAAGTGGATCGCGGAGACCTACCTCGAGGACGCCACGTGCTACTCGACGGTCCGGGGCATGCTGGGCTTCACCGGCCGCTGGAAGGGCGTGGACGTCTCCGTCCAGGGCTCCGGGATGGGCATGCCGTCCGCCTCGATCTACGCCCACGAGCTGATCAACGAGTACGGCGTGAAGGCCCTGATCCGGGTCGGCTCCTGCGGGGCGCTCCGCGAGGACCTTCAGCTGCGGGACGTGATCGCGGCGATCGGTTCCTCGACCGACTCGAACATGAACCGGATGCGGTTCGACGGGCTGATCGACTACGCCCCGGTCGCCGACTTCGGGCTGCTGCGTACGGCCGTGGAGGTCGCGGAGCGGCAGGGCGTCACCATGCACGTCGGGCCGATCCTCGCGGCGGACGCCTTCTACACGGACCGGCCGGACCTGTACGACACGCTCGCCGACTACGGCGTGCTGGCGGTGGAGATGGAGTCGGCGGCGCTCTACACGATCGCGGCCCGGTACAAGGCGCGGGCGTTGACGGTGCTGACCGTGAGCGACCACATCAAGACCGGCGAGAAGACCACGTCCGCCGAGCGGGAGCAGACCTTCAGCCAGATGGTGGAGATCGCGCTGGACACGATCATCGCCTGACCCTCGTCGTACCGTCGCCGCCCCGGCGTCCCGCGCGGACGCCGGGGCGGCGGTGTTTTTTGCGTGATCACCGTCACCGCCTGAAACAACACGACCGATCGTGCTTTTTTAGTACGGTGTCCGCATGACCGTCGACGGACGCCTGGCCCGGGGCGAGCGCGCCCGCGCCGCCGCCCTGGACGCGGCGGTGGCGCTGGCCACCGAGGCCGGCCTGCACGGGCTCAGCCTCGCGCAGCTCGCCGACACCCTCGGCGTGAGCAAGTCCGGGCTCTTCGCGCACTGGCGTTCGAAGGAGGCGCTCCAACTCGCCGCGATCGGACGGGCCGTGGAGCAGTGGCAGGAGCGGATCGTCGCGCCGGGGCTGCGCGCGCCCCGGGGCGTACGCCGGATCCGGGCGCTGCACGACGCGCGGATCGACTTCTACGCGGCGCGCGTGCTGCCCGGCGGCTGCTTCTTCGCCAACACCCAGTTCGAGTACAACGCCCGCCCCGGCCCCGTCCGGGACCGGCTCGCCGAGGCGTACGCCGAGTGGACCGCCTTCCTCGAACGCCTCGTCCAGCAGGCCGTCGACCTGGGCGAACTCCCCGCGGACCTGGACGTTGCCCAGTTGGCGTACGAGATCGACGCGCTCGGGATGAGCGCGGCGATGCAGTCCCGGCTGCTCGACCCCGACGCCGCCTACCGGCACGCCCGGCGAGGTCTGGTCGACCGCCTCCGGGCGCTGTGCCCGGATCCGACCCTGCTACCGGAAGGCACCCGATGACCCACGCCCTCGCCGACCAGCCCGCCGTCGAGTACGGCCACGTCGAGCACGTGACGGTGCACTTCGACGACCTCGACGCGATGGGCATCCTGCACAACGCCCGGTACGCGGTCCTGCTGGAACGGGCCCTCGTGCCGTACTGGTCGGAACGGGGGTTGGCGTTCCGGGGCGTCGACACCCCGCCCGACCTGTTCCACGCGGTCCGCGAGTTCCGCATCAGCTACCGGACGCCGATCGCCTACACCGGCCCGGTCGCGGTGCACTTCTGGTTGGAGCACCTCGGCACCACCAGCGCCGAGTACGCCTTCGAGTTCCGCTCCACCGACGGCAGGACGGTGCACGCCGAGGGGCGGCGGGTGATCGTCCGCCTCGACCGGGCGACGCTGCGACCGACGCCCTGGACCGAGGCCGCCCGCGCGGTCGCGACCACGCTGCTGCGGCCCACCGCCTGACCGGCCGTGGGTGCGTTTCTTGCCGCTGGAGCAACAGGAAACGCACCACGGCAACCGGGATTCAGGCCAGCGCCTCGGTCGGCGCGAGCCGGGCGGCGCGGACGGCCGGATAGAGGCCGGCGACGCCGCCGATCAGCACGGTCGCGCCGAGGCCGCCGGCCATCGCCCACACCGGTACCACGGTCGGCCAGTCCCGGGACAGCGCGTAGCCGGCGGTCACCAGGATGCCGAGCAGCACCCCACCCGCGCCGCCGAGCGCGGAGAGCAACAGCGACTCGGCGAGGAACTGCACGCGCACCTGGCCGCGGGTGGCGCCCAGCGACCGTCGCAGCCCGATCTCGGCCCGCCGTTCCAGCACCGAGATGACCATCGTGTTGGCCACCCCGACGCCGCCCACCAGCAGCGCGACCGCGCCGAGTCCGAGCAGCAGCCCGGTGAACGCCTCGTCGGTGGCCGCGGCGGCGGCCAGCGCGTCGGACGGGCGGGACACCTGCACCTCGTTCGGCGCCGCCGGGTTGGCGGTCGCGCCGAGCACCGAGCGGACCGCCTCCACCGACGCCTCCCCCGACCGGGTGTAGACGGTCGTGGGGTGCCCGTCGAAGCCGAGGTACCTCTCGGCCGCCGGCCAGCCGACCAGTGCGGAGCTGTCCAGCTCCGGTGCGAGCGGGGCCGGGGCCAGGATGCCGACCACCGTGAACCACCGTCCGCCCAGGTGGACCTGCACGCGCGGCCCGGCCGCGCCGAGGCCGAGCCGCCGGGCGGCGGCGTCGCCGAGCACGACCGCCGGATACCGCTCGGTCGCCGCGTTCAGCCAGGCGCCGCTGCGGACGCTCGCGCCCACCGTGCCGGGCAGCCCCAGCTGGGCGGCCCGCGTGGCGATGCCACCGGTCTCCCCGGCGGGGATACGGTCGCTGCGGTAGACCGGCGCGTCCGGCACCTGGCCGGTCGCGGCCACCTCGGTCACCGGCCCGATCCGGGAGATCATCGCCACCGACTCCGTCGGCAGTGTCGCCCGGTCGCCGAAGAGGGTGTTTCCCGGCGCCACGGTGAGCAGGTTGGTGCCGAGCCGGTCCAGGGTGCGGTCCAGGTCGGCGCGGGACGACGACGAGATGCCGACGACCGCGATCATCGCGGCGATGCCGATCGCGATGCCCAGCGCCGACAGGAACGCGCGCAGTGGCCGGGTGCGTAGCCCCACCCCGCCGACGCGGACCACGTCGCCCGGCGCGAGCCGGGCCGGGACCAGCCGCCCGGTCATCACCGCACCCCCTCGGCGTCGCCCGAACCGGCTCGGTCGGCCACCACCCGGCCGTCGCGCATCCGCACCTGGCGGGGCAGCCCGTCGGCTATCTCCCGGTCGTGGGTGATCACGACGACGGTGGTGCCGCTCGCGTGCAGGTCGCGCAGCAGCGCCAGCACCCCCGCGCCGGCCGCCGAGTCGAGGTTCCCGGTGGGCTCGTCGGCGAGCAGCACCGCCGGCTCCCCCACCACCGCCCGGGCCACCGCGACACGCTGCCGCTCCCCGCCGGACAGTTCGTGCGGCCGGTGGGTCAGCCGGTGCCCCAGCCCGACCCGGTCCAGCGCGGCCTCCGCGCGTCGCCGCCGCTCCCGACGGGGTACGCCGGCGTAGAGCAGGCCGTCCGCCACGTTGTCCAGCACCGGGGTTCCGGCGGCCAGGTGGAACTGCTGGAAGACGAAGCCGATCCGGCGGGCCCGCAGCGCGGAGAGCTGCCGGTCGGGCAGAGTCCCCACGTCGTACCCGTCGATCTGGACCCGGCCGGCGGAGGGGCGGTCCAGGGTGCCGATGAGGTGCAGCATGGTGGACTTGCCGGAGCCGGACGGCCCGACGATCGCCACCAGGTCGCCGTACCCGATCCGCAGCGAGACCTCGCGCAGGGCGGTCACCCCACCCGGATAGGTCCGGCTCACCTCCTCCAGCACCACCGCGTCGCCGGTCATGCGGGCATCCCCACCGTCGTGCCCTCGGCCAGGTCCGGGCCACTGACCTCGACCCGGCCGGCGGCGAACAGCCCGGTGGTCACCGCGACGACCCGGCTCCGGCCGCCGTCGACCACCTCGACGCCGTAGCCGCCCTCGGCGAGCGCGAGCAACGCCGCCACGGGCACGGTGAGCACGTCCGGGCGCTGCGCGGCGGTGAAGGTCACCTCGACGCTCGCCTGGTCGTACGCGCTGAGCTTCGCCGGGTCCGTCACCGACACGGTCACCTCGATCTTCGTCTCGGCCTCCGTCGACTGGCCGGCGCCGCCACCCGATCCGGGATCGATGACGGTCTGCACCGACTGGATCTTCCCCGCCACCGGGTCGCCGTCCGGCAGGCCGACCTCGACCGCGGCACCCTTCGCCGCGAGCCGCTGGTCGTCGACGTCCAGCTCGACGGTGACCAGCCGCTGGGTGCCGGTGTACGCGAGCACCGCCTGGCCGGGCTGCGCCGCGTCGCCGATCGCCGCCTGGTGGCTCTCGACCCGGACCGCGCCGTCGGCGTACGCGATCCGGCCCGGCTCGACCCGGCCGGTCTCGGGCAGTCCCAGGTCCTCCTGCCACGCGCGGACCGCGTCGGCGGTGCTGCCGGTGTACTCGTCGTCGACCGTGAACCCGGTGTGGCCGAGCGCCCGCAGGTTGCGCTCGAACTGCGCCACGTCCGGCCCCTTCACGCCCGGCTCCAGCACCCGGTACGCGGGCAGCGAGCCGTAGAGCAGCACCACCGGATCGTTGTCCACCGCGTACAACCGGCCGCCCCGCTTCACCACCGTTCCGGTGTCCGGCAGGGCGGTGACCGTGCCGGTGAGCCGGGCGGTGGCGGTGCGGGTGGCCCCGTACCCCAGTTCCCCGTCGACCGTCTCGGTGTCGGTCAACGTCTGCCGGGTGACCGTGGCCGTGGCGGGTGGGGTGGCGTCGGCGGCGGCCGTACCCCGGTCGGTGCCGCCGAAGCCCACCGCGGCGGCGACGCCGGCCACGGCCGCGACCGCGACGGCGGCGGTCAGCGCGACGGTGCGGAGCCGGACGCGCGCACCGCTCACCGGGTGGCCTCCGCGATCTTCGGCGCGTACTGCCGGCACTTCTCCATCGCCGCCTTGACCTTCGGGTCCTTGAGGTTCACCACGTCGAGGCGCAGCTGGAGGCCGCCGTCGGGCTGCGGGTCGGGGAACTCCGGCACCCCGTTCTCCCGCATGCAGGCGGCGAGCTGGCGCAGCCGCTCCACCTGCTCCGGGTCGAGCTTGAGCTTCTCCCCGCCATTGGGCAGGTGCTGGCGGCAGGCGCCCATCGCCGCCTCCACCTTCGCCGGGTCGGTCTTGCCGTCGAACCGGAACAGCCGGTCACCGCCGGGCTCCGGGTCCGGCAGGTCGACCCCGTTCTCCCGCATGCACTCGGTGAACCGGAGCCGCCGTTCGTCGTCGCTGAGCTGAGCCGCCGGGCTGGCGGACGCCGCCTTCCCGCCGCCACCCGCGGTCGCCACCGCCGGCTCCCCGGCCGACCCTCCGCAGGCGGGGAGGGTCAGGGCGAGCAGCAGCGGCAGCGCGAACAGTCCTCGTCGCATCACACGCTTCCTCTCCGCCCGGCGGGACCGCCGGGCGTCTCGGTCAGTCGACGCCACGGGGCGTATCCCGGGCGTAACCGCGCACGTTTACGGGCCGGTTATCCGGGGCGCGGCACCATTGGCGGGTGAGAGTCCTGGTGGTGGAGGACGAGACCCTCCTGGCGGAGAGCATCGCCGAGTGGCTGCGCCGGGAGGCGTTCGCCGTGGACGTCGCGTACGACGGCGACGCGGCGCTGGAACGACTCGGCGTCAACGAGTACGACGTGGTGGTGCTCGACCGGGACCTGCCGGTGGTGCACGGCGACGAGGTGTGCCGGTCGATCGTCGACGGCGGCGGGGAGACCCGGGTGCTGATGCTGACCGCCGCGGCGGCCGTACGCGAGCGCGTGGCCGGACTGGCCCTCGGCGCCGACGACTACCTCACGAAGCCGTTCGCCCTGGTCGAACTCTCCGCCCGGGTGCACGCCCTGAGCCGCCGGACGCGACGGGCGGCGCCACCCACACTGTCCCGGGCGGGCATCGTGGTCGACCCGGCCCGCCGGCAGGTGCACCGCGACGGACGCTACGTGCCGCTGTCCCGCAAGGAGTTCGCCGTGCTCGTGGAGCTGCTGCGCGCCGACGGCGCGGTGGTCTCGGCCGAGGAGTTGCTGGAGCGCGCCTGGGACGAGCACATCGACCCGTTCACCAACGTGGTGCGGGTGACCGTCATGAAGGTGCGCCGCAAGCTGGGCGAGCCGCAGGTGGTCGAGACCGTGCCGGGTGTGGGGTACCGGATCCCGTGACGCGACTCTCCCTCCGCGCCCGGCTCACGATGATCTACGGGAGCCTGTTCCTGGTGGCCGGGCTGGTCCTGCTCGGCGTCACCTACGTGCTGGTCGACCAGCGCACCGTGCAGCCGTTCGGCATCGCGCTGCGCGACGTGAAGCCGGTGCTCCCGGCCATCGACGGGAAGCTCACCGGCGACCAGGCCGAGCAGCTGCGACTGATCGTGAACAAGGCGCAGGACGACGCGCGGGACCAGACGCTCGACTCGCTGCTCACCCAGGGCGGCATCGCGCTGGGCCTGGTCTCGGTCGTGGCCATCGGGTTCGGCTGGCTGGTCGCCGGACGGGCCCTGCAACCGCTGCACCAGATCACCGGGACCGCCCGGCGGATCGCCGGCGCGGACGTCGCCGGGCGTGGCCTGCACGAACGCATCTCGCTCTCCGGCCCAGGCGACGAGGTACGCGAGCTGGCCGACACCTTCGACGAGATGCTGGAACGGCTCGACCGGTCCTTCGACGGGCAGCGGCGGTTCGTGGCGAACGCCTCGCACGAGCTGCGTACCCCGCTGGCGCTGAACCGCTCCCTGATCGAGCTGGCGGTGAGCCGGGCCGGCGCGTCGGAAGACGTACGGCGGCTGGGCGAGTCGCTGCTGGCGGTGAACGAGCGGCACGAGCGGCTGATCGACGGACTGCTCACCCTGGCCGACTCGGAGAACGAGCTGACCGCCCGCTCGCGGGTGGACCTGGCCGCCGTGGTCGATCACGTGCTCGACCAGACGGTGGCCGAGAACAGTGGCCCGGTGGTGACCCGGGAACTCGCGTCCGCGACGGTGGTGGGCGACCCGGTGCTGCTGGAACGGCTCACCACCAACCTGGTGGAGAACGCCGTGCGGCACAACGTCGGGGCGGGCGGCTGGATCGGGGTCAGCACCGAGCTGCGGGACGGTCGCGCGACGTTGGTCGTGAGCAACACCGGCCCGGTGGTGCCGAGCTACGACGTGGAGACCATCTTCGAGCCGTTCCGCCGGCTCGCCGGGGAGCGGGCCGCCGGCGGTCGCGGGTTCGGGCTGGGGCTCTCCATCGTGCGGGCGGTGGCCCGCGCGCACGGCGGCACGGTGACCGCACGGCCCCGCGAGGGCGGCGGACTGGTCGTCACCGTCGGCCTGCCACCGGCGTGAACCGGCGGCGGGGTGGCCGCGGTCCGGCGCAGCCGGGCGGGTCAGCGGAAGAAGGCGCGCAGCAGGGCGGCGCTCTCGTTCGCCAACACGCCCGGGTAGACCTCGGGCCGGTGGTTGAGCCGCCGGTCCCGCACCACGTCCCAGAGTGAGCCGACGGCGCCGGTCTTCGGCTCCCAGGCTCCGAACACCACGGTCGAGACGCGGGCCAGTACCAGGGCGCCGGCGCACATCGTGCACGGTTCGAGGGTGACCACCAGGGTGCAGCCGTCCAGCCGCCACCGGCCCAGCCGCTCGGCGGCCCGGCGCAGGGCCAGCACCTCGGCGTGCGCGGTCGGGTCGCCGGTCAGCTCCCGCTCGTTGCGCCCGATCGCCAGCTCGGTCCCGTCGGGGCCGTAGAGCACCGCGCCGACCGGGATGTCCTCGGCCGCCGAGCCGGCGCCGGCGTTAGCGGCGCCACCGACAGTCGCGGCCCGCGCCGCATCGGCGTCCGCGCCGGTCTCCGCCGGGACCGCGCCGACGGGACCCGCGCCGCTGGTGGCCGGGCCGGTCACCGCGATCTCCAGGGCGCGGCGCATCCACAGCTCGTGCCGCTGCCGGCGGCCGAGTTCGCCCGGGTCGGCCAGGCCCTCGTGGGCACCGGGACCGGCCCGGCCGATCCGGCCGGGTGTGGGCTGACCGGGCCGTACGCCCTCCAGCGCCGGGTCGGTGGCGTCGGCCGGCTCGCCGCCCAGGGGCAGCAGCGGCTCCTCGCCGGCCGACTCAGACCTCACGCAGCTCCTCGACCTCGTCGGCGCAGCCGAGCATCTGGCACACCTCGGCGGTCACGTCGGCCGGCAGCATGCCCTCCTCGGAGCAGAGGGCGAGCAGCTTCTGCGCCGAGATGCCCTGGTCGGCGAGGAGGTCCGCGTCGCCGACGGGGTCGGCCTCCGGGTCGACGGCGGGCTGTTCGCTCTCCTCGTCACCGCCGGAGGAGGGGCGCGGCTCGTCCGTGTCGTCGAGCCCGGTGACGGAGGTCTTCAGGTCACCGACCAGCAGCGCGCCGAGCCGGGACTCCTCCGCGTACGCGGAGTCGGAGCCGAAGATGCGCAGGTCCTCGCCCTCGTCGAGGCGCAGGATCACCAGGTACGTGTCGTCGGCCTCGACGAACAGCAGCGACAGGTCGGCGTCCTGGTCGACGTCGCGCAGCCGATCGGCGATCTCGTCGATGTCTGTGGCGCCCCGCAGGTTCACCTCGGCGGCCGTCCAGCCGCTCTGATCCCGCACCACGGCCGCAGCGAAGTACGACACGGTCCCCCCAATTGCCCTCGGCACAGCACGCCGACTCGTTACGCGTGCACGTTAGCCGGTCGGGTCGGCAGGCGACCGGTCAACGCCCCGAAGGGCCGGTCAATCCTGACAAAGTAGCCGGCAGGTCAGTTGGCGATCCGTCGCCGGGTCGCGATGAGCTGTCGCAGTTGCTCGCTGCGCACCCGCTGCGGCCGGTCCCGCTTGCGTACCGCCCGGGCGCCCGCCAACTCGGCGAGGAGTTGCAGGCGACGACGGCTGCGTTCCGGATCGAGCCGCGGGGTGGTCCAGGCCATAGTGCCGAGAGTGCCGAGTCACACGGCCCGCGTCAAGACGGGCTTCGCTGCGCAGCCGGACCGCCACGGGACGCAGTCGCCGAAGCGCCGCCGTCCCCGGACGCCGCCGCCATGACGCACCGCGGTCACCGCGCGATCGCGTTCACCAGAGCGGCCAGTCGCCGCTGGTCGCCCAGCGCACCGCGACCACCGCGGCGGCGATGCTCCAGCCGCCGGCGACGACGATCGCCACTCCGGTCGCCACTCCCCGGTCGCCGTGGCGGACGAGCAGCAGCGCGACCGCCCACGCGAGCAGACCCGCGATCAGTGTCCACCACGCATACGTCGCGACGTCCCTGCCGAGCAGCCCGAACAGCAGCAGCCACAGCGCGGCTACCCCCGCGCCGGCGGTGACACCCCCGCCGGTGACGGGGTGCGGTTCGCGGTAGGTGGGCCGGGTCGGTGGTCCGGCGGGAAAGAGCCCTGAGGGCGTACGCGGCGACGGGCGGAACGCGGCCCGAGGATCGTACGGCTGGGGTGGCTCACCGATCGTCACCGTCGCCTCCCTCCGCGCCGGACCAGTCTTCCCCACCGTACCGACTCTGCCAGGATGACCGGATGTGCTCGCCGACGACGGGACGCCGCGCGTACCCGGTTCTGCTGCTGCTCGCCGCGGCACTCGCCGCCGGTTGCGGTGCCCCACCGTCCGGTGAGCCGGTCGGTTGGTCGGCGCCCCCGACGACCGGCGCACCCGCCACCGCCGGCCAGCCGGCGCCCGGCACCTCCGCCCCGGCCCCGCCGATGCCGAGCGCCGCGTCGGCGACCCCGAGCCGTGCCGCCGACGTACGGCGGGTCTTCCCGGTCCGCGCCGCCAACGTGGACTACCACCCCACGCACTCCGGCTACCCGGGGACGGACATCTTCGCCGACTGCGGTGAACCCGTCGTCGCGGTGGCCGACGGCACGATTCTCGAGGTGAGCCGGGTCGACCGGTTCGACAAGCGCGGGCCGCTCGGGCCGAACAACGGGGGCCTGTCGGTGTCACTGCTCGGCGACGACGGGGTGCGCTACTACGGCTCACACCTCAGCAGGATCGCCGCGGGTGTGGATGCCGGTGTCCGCGTCCGCGTCGGGCAGAAGCTGGGCGAGGTGGGGCGCACCGGCAACGCCAACAACGTCTGCCACCTGCACTTCGGCATCTCGCCGCCGTGCACCGGCAAGGACGGCTGGTGGATCCGACGCGGCGTGGTCTGGCCGGCGCCCTACCTCGACTCGTGGCGCAAGGGCGGCAACCGGGCACCGACCACCGAGGTCAGCACCTGGCAGCGCGGACACGGCTGCCCGAAGGCTCCCTGACGACCGGCCCAGCCGCTAGGTTCGGTGGGATGAAGGCCCGGGACCCCATCGCCGACCTCCGGCGCATCGCGTTCCTGCTGGAGCGGGCGAACGAGGCGACCTACCGGGTGCGGGCGTTCCGCTCCGCCGCGAAGGCGCTCGCCGGCCTCCCCGCCGCCGAGTTGAGGGACCGGGCGGCCGCCGGGACGCTCACCGAGCTGAGCGGCGTCGGCGACGTCACCGCCCGCTGTGTGGCCGAGTCACTGGCCGGCGAGGAGCCGGTCTACCTGCGGCGGCTGGTCGCGACCGAGGGTACCGACCTGGACGCCGAGGCCACCGCGCTGCGGACGGCGTTGCGCGGCGACTGCCACACCCATTCCGACTGGTCCGACGGCGGTTCGCCGATCGAGGAGATGGCGCTCGCCGCGGTGGAGCTGGGTCACGAGTACGTGGTGCTGACCGACCATTCGCCACGACTGACGGTGGCCCGGGGGTTGACCGCCGACCGGCTGCGCCGGCAGCTCGACCACGTGGAGAAGGTCAACGCGGCGCTGCCCGAGGGGTTCCGCATCCTCACCGGCATCGAGGTGGACATCCTCGCCGACGGGTCGCTCGACCAGGACGAGGAGCTGCTGGCCCGGCTCGACGTGGTGGTCGGCTCGGTGCACAGCGGGCTGAACGACGAGCGGTCGAAGATGACCCGTCGGATGGTGGCCGCCATCGCCAACCCGCACCTGGACATCCTCGGGCACTGCACCGGCCGGATGGTGTCGTCCCGGCCCGCCGGCGTCACCGGTCCGGGCGACCGGGGGCACCGCGCGCGTACCCGGAAGGAGAGCGACTTCGACCCGGACGCGGTCTTCGCCGCGTGCGCCGAGCACGACGTCG
Organism: Micromonospora sp. NPDC049366; assembly: GCF_044466625.1. Classification (NCBI taxonomy): domain Bacteria; kingdom Bacillati; phylum Actinomycetota; class Actinomycetes; order Micromonosporales; family Micromonosporaceae; genus Micromonospora; species Micromonospora sp. NPDC049366. The sequence goes on along the minus strand of NZ_JBITMV010000001.1, from coordinate 23,122 downwards.
CCGTGGAGATCAACTCGCGGCCGGAGCGGCAGGACCCGCCGAAGCGCCTGATCCGCCGCGCCCTGGAGGCGGGGTGCCGCTTCGCCATCAACACCGACGCGCACGCCCCCGGTCAGCTGGACTGGCAGCGGTTCGGCTGCGAGCGGGCCGCCCTCTGCGGCGTCCCCGCCGACCAGGTGGTCAACACCTGGCCGGCGGAGCAACTGCTGGACTGGACCCGCGCCCACGCCTGACGGGGTGAGGTCAGCGGGGGGTGGCGGGTTCGGCGGCGGGCACGGCGGGGGTGCCAACGCTGACCGGGGTGGTGCGCCGGCGACCGATCAGGCCCTGGGAGACGGCGACGCCGAGCAGCACGATGAGCGCGCCGACGGGCTGGTGCCAGTTGAGCCGCTCGCCGAGCACGACCGCGCCGATGAGCACCGCGAACACGGGGATCAGGTAGGTGACCGTGGAGGCGGTGCTCGCGCCGATGATCCGGATGTTGCGCAGGTTGATCACGAAGGCCAGGCCGGTGCCGAGCGCGCCGAGCGTGAGGACGCTGGCGACCACCCGGGGCGACAGCTCGGTCGGCAGCGGCGGTGCGCCGGCGACCAGCGGGGTGACGATCGCGAGCTGCGCGGTGGCGATCAGCAGCTGCGCGGCCGAGAGCGAGACGCCGGAGTAGGCGCTGTCCGCGACGAACCGCTTCTGGTACGGGATGGCGAGGCCGTAGCAGGCGGCGGCGCCGAAGCACATCAGCTGCCCGATGAAGTGGGCGCCACCGATGCCCTCCCAGACGCCGAGCACCACCAGCACACCGGTGAAGCCGAGCGCGAGGCCGATCGCCCGGCGGGTGGTGAGCCGCTCGGTGCGGAAGACCAGCACCGCGAGCGGCAGCACGATCAGCGGGGTGGTGGCGTTCCAGATGCCGGCGAGCATCGACTCGACCCGCTGCTCGCCGTAGCCGAAGAGGGTGAACGGGAGGGCCACGCCGAACGTGGCGACCACCGTGAGGTGCGCCCACACGCGGGGCTCGCGCGGCAGCCGGTCACGCAGCACGGCCAGCACCACGAGCAGGGTCAGCGCGCCGGCGGCGACCCGGTAGAGGGTGAGCTGGAGCGGGTGCAGCTCCTCGACCCCGACCTTGATGAACAGGAAGCTGGACCCCCAGATCGCGCCGAGGGCGATGAATGCGGGCAGCCAGCTGCGGAGCGGCGCCCTGTCAGGAGTGTTATCGCCAGTCACCCCTGACACTTTGCCGGAGGGGTACGACAAAGTCCCGGGAGATTCGGACCTGCTGGCCGTGTGGCCGGCACCACCATCCGGTCGTCGGAGGGCTCGCGCCCCGGGATGACGCCCGAGCACCGCAAACGCGGTCGACACGACGCGGGTCGGGTCACGTAGGGTCGCGTGGTGGGACGAATCGACGAACTCGCGAACCGCTACGTGGCCGAGTGGGCGCCGCTGAGCCCGACCGGTGCGACCTACGTCGGCATCGCCGGCTACGACGACCAGCTCGACGACCTGTCGCCCGAGGGTTACGAGGCCCGGGCCGACCTGACCCGCCGCACCCTGGCCGACCTCGACGTGACCGAGCCGGAGACCGAGGCGGAGCGCACCGCCCGGGAGGCCATGCAGGAGCGGCTCGGCCTCGACCTGGCCCGCTACGAGGCGGGCGAGGCGACCAGCGAGGTCAACGTCATCGCCAGTGGGCTGCACGACATCCGCATGGTCTTCGACCTGATGCCCACCGAGGGCGAGGACGCCAAGGCGAACATCGCCACCCGGCTCAACGGCTTCGCCGCCGCGCTCGAGGGCTACAAGACCACGCTGCGCGAGGCGGCCGCCGCCGGCCGGGTCAGCTCGAAGGTGCAGCTGGTCGAGGTCGCCAAGCAGTGCGACACCTGGACCGACCCGAACGGCGACAACTTCTTCCACGGCCTCGTCGAGCGGCTCGGGGCGGACGGCAGCGTCGGCGCCGAGCTGCGCCGGGGCGCGGCGGCGGCCACCGCGGCGACCGCCGAGTTCGGCCAGTTCCTCCGCACCGAGCTGGCCCCGCGGGGGCGGGACAAGCAGGCGGCCGGCCGGGAACGCTACGAGCTGGCGTCGCAGTACTTCCTCGGCGCGAAGGTCGACCTCGACGAGACGTACGCCTGGGGCTTCGCGGAGCTCGCCCGGCTCGAGGGTGAGATGCGGGCGGTGGCGGCGCGGATCGTCGGTCCGGGCGCGACCGTCGACGAGGCCGTGCAGGCGCTGGACGCCGACCCGGCGCGCACCATCCGGGGCAAGGAGGCGTTCCGCGACTGGATGCAGGCGCTCGCCGACAAGGCGATCAGCGAGCTGCACGGCACGCACTTCGACATCCCGGAGCAGGTCCGCCGCATCGAGTGCTGCCTCGCCCCGACCAGCGACGGCGCCATCTACTACACCGGCCCGAGCGAGGACTTCTCCCGACCGGGCCGGATGTGGTGGGCGGTGCCGCAGGGCATCACCGACTTCTCCACCTGGCGTGAGGTGACCACCGTCTACCACGAGGGCGTCCCCGGCCATCACCTCCAGGTCGCGCAGACCGCCGTCCGGGCCGACCTGCTCAACCGCTGGCAGCGGCTGCTCTGCTGGGTCTCCGGGCACGGCGAGGGCTGGGCGCTCTACTCGGAGCGCCTGATGGACGAGCTGGGCTACCTGGAGGACCCGGGCGACAAGCTCGGCATGCTCGACGGGCAGGCGATGCGCGCCGCCCGCGTGATCGTCGACATCGGCATGCACCTGGAGCTGGAGATCCCCCGCGACAACCCGTTCGGCTTCCACCCCGGCGAGCGCTGGACGCCCGAGCTGGGCTGGGAGTTCATGCGCGCGCACTGCCGGGTGCCCGACGAGAACCTGCGCTTCGAGCTGAACCGCTACCTGGGCTGGCCGGGGCAGGCGCCGTCGTACAAGGTGGGCGAGCGCATCTGGCTCCAGGCCCGGGACGAGGCGAAGGCGCGCAAGGGCGCCGACTTCGACCTGAAGGAGTTCCACCGGCAGGCGCTCGACCTCGGCGCGCTCGGGCTCGACCCGCTGCGCCGCGCCCTCGCCCGCCTCTGACCGACAGCGGCCGACCTCCGGGTCGGCCGGGCACCCGCGCAAGCCCCTCGCCACACGAGCGTCCTGACGGTGCGGCCGCCACATGTATGTGCCGCACCGTCAGGGTTCCCGCCGCCCGCCCGTCGCAGCGGGCGTCAGCCCAGGGTGAGGGCGAGCGCGGGGCGGGCGGTCAGCGTGTCGGTGGTGACGTACGCCAGGTCGATCACCGGGTCGCTGAAGGTGACCGGGATGGGTGAGGTGATCGGGATGCCGTCCGGGAACGGCAGGTCCGGCGTCAGCGTGATCTTGATGCCGAGCAGCCGGCCGACGAACCGGGTGGTGTAGAAGGACACGTCGCCCTGCACGGTGAGGCGGTCGGTCGCGTACCGCTGGTTGAGCCCTCGCGGGCCGTCGGCGCGCAGCAGGAAGTCGTCGGTCACCGCCTTGCGCATGCTGAACTTCAGCACCCGCAGGCTGCCGTCCTCGGTCGGCAGGTCGGTGATGCCCTCGAACCGCAGCCCGGTCATCGTCAGCGACGACCCGGTGAGCTTCGACGGCGTACGCGCGACCTTCGGCTGGCCGGGATCGGCGGCGATGCGGGGCAGCAGCTTCCCCGCCTCGACCTTCCCGGGCCGGGTCGGATCGACCGTCGGGCTCGGCGACGCGGACGGGCAGGTAGGGGTGCCGGGGCGGCGGGTCGGTGTCGCCGTGGCGATCGGGCGGGCGGGGGACGAGGAGGTCGGCGTGGCCGACGGGCTCGGGGTGGACCGGTCGCGGCCACCGCCGGTGAGCAGGTCGCCGATGCCCCGGAAGAAGTCGACGATGAGGTTGCCGCCCGACGTACGCGCCGGGGCGGGGCTCGGGGTCGCCGTCGGCGTGGCCGCCGGTGCGCTCCGGCTCGCCGACGCGGCCGGCGCCGGTGCGGTCGACCGGCTCGGACAGGGAGCTGTCGAGGATCGGGGCGACTGCGCCGGCGCGGCCAGCACGGGTCGCGGTTGGACGGCGACGAGACCGGTGGCGGCGAACCCGAGCAGCACCAGCACGACGAGAAAGCTGCGGGGGTCACCGGAGCCCGGGGCCGCCCGCTCGGGCGGGGCGGCGGCCCCGGCCGACTCCGCTCCGGCCGGCTCCGTCTCGGTAGTCGCGGGCGTGGCGGGAGCGGGTCGGGTGAGCGGGGTCCAGGCGAAGGCGAGCGCACTGCCCACCACGCCGAGCAGCAGGCCGAGGAAGAAGCCGCCGAGGTTGAGCCCGATCAGCGAGTAGACCGAGGTGACCGCCGCGACGACCGAGTAGAACAGTCGCTGCGCCGGGGTGAACCACAGCAGCAGCCCACAGGTGACCAGGATGCTCGGGATGAGCAGGGCCTGCAGGCCGGTCGCCCCGCTGGAGAAGCTCAGCCCGTTGAGCGTCATCCGGGTCGAGGCGAACATCTCGACCCCGGCCAGGGCGATGACCAGGCCACCCCAGAAGGGCCGGCTCCGCCGCCAGCGGCGGAAGCCTCGCCAGGCACGGGCCGCACCGGCCGGCTGGGTGGGCGACGGGTTCGCGGTGTTCACGTACTCCTCCTGGCGGGACGGGACGGGGAACCTGGGCCGGGTCCGCGGCGGACGACCGTCGCGGACCCGCCGCTCAGCTCAGAAGCACTCCTTGCCCTTCGCGTCGTCGCCGACGTTCACCTTCAACCGGAGCCCGGTCAGGTTGAACGTCGCCGCCGTGGTGTAGCGGGACACCTGCTGGAGGTCGGTGATGGTGACGTGGTCCGAGTTCTGGCCGAACGAGCCGGCCTGGGCGGTCGGGTTCAGGTCGGTGGCGTCTCGGCCGATCCGGATGTTGGTGAAGGTGGCGTTGCCGCCGAGGCTGTCCATCGCGATGAGGAGGTCCTTCGCGCGGGCCGGCTCCTTGCCCTGGCCGGCGTTGATCGTCAGCACGACCGGCAGCCCGGGCAGGTCGGCGCGGACGGACTGGCAGAGGTCGTACAGCTCCGCGGAGGCGATCTCGGAGAGGGCGACCGGGTGGACGGCGCCCGGCTCCCCGTCCTTGCCCTTCTCCCGGACGATGCCGCCGTACTGCTTGAAGCCGTCACCCTCCAGGCGCTCCGCGCCGATCTTGAAGGTCTGGCCGGAGACGGTGACGTCGGCCGCGATGGCGCCGCTCGACATGCCGAACAGGATGGCGCCGACGGCGGCCGTCGCGGGCAGCATCATCGCGGCGAACCGCCGCCACCGGGTACGCCCCGGGTGGTCCAGATGTTCCGTCACGGGTTCCTCCTCAGGTCGTGGTACGCCGGGGTCAGGCCCGCCGCTGTTACCGGCTGGTAACGAACGAGGATGATGGTGCACCTCCTGGGGCGCGGGTCACAACCCCCGCATTACTGCCCGGTAACTAAAAACCCACGCGATGTCGCATCGACGTCACTGAACGTGGAAGTAGCGCGATGAGCCAATCACTAGATATCGACTCAAACCGGCACCAAGAATCAGGGAGCGCGCCACCGACGGTCAGCTAGACATCGATGAGTAACGTTCCAATAACGAGCCCCGCCGGCGTCTGCTCCTTGGCCGAACGGGTCGGCGGGCGTCGCGAACCGGGGGCCGGGGGGCCACCTTCGTCCACCCCACGCGAAGACCACTCACGGTTATGCTCTGCCGCGTGGCGCTGATCGATTACTACGGCCCGCAGGGCTGGGGCAACGAGTCGCCCCCGTTACGGCAACGCCAGCATGTGGCGACCGAACTGGTCGTGAAGGCGCTCGCCGAACAGACCGCTCCGCGCCACACGGTGCTCGATGTCGGGTGTGGTGACGGCAGCTTCCTGGCCCATCTTGCCGCCATGCTGTCCGGACAGGACATTCGATGGATCGGCGTCGACTACTCGGAGCACCAGCTTGCCCGGGCAGCCGCCCTGCCGTACGAGTTCCACCGGTGCGACCTCGGTGAGGGCATCCCGTTGCCGGACGCCTCGGTCGACCTCGTCCACGCGGGTGAGGTGCTCGAGCACCTGTACGACCCGGACCGAATGCTGGAGGAGTGCGCCCGCGTGCTGCGTCCGGGCGGTCACCTCGTCCTCACCACGCCGAACCTGCAGGCCTGGTACAACCGCGCGCTCTTCCTGGCGGGCATCCAGCCGATCTTCTACGAGACGTCCACCCGATCGACCGAGGTCGGCGTGGGTCCGCTGCGCCGCCTCAAGACCGACACCATTCCCGTCGGCCACCTGCGCCTGTTCAACCGGACCGCGCTGGTCGACCTGTTACGGCGCGAGGGATTCGAGCCACTCACCCTCCGGGGTGCCGGATTCCACGGAGTGCCCTCGGCGTTGGCGTGGCTGGACGCGGCCATGTGCCGACGCCCGTCACTCGCCTCGATCCTCGTCGTACTGGCCGAGAAGCGTTAGAGACGGCGATGGGCCCGGGACACCCCGGGCCCACCGATCCTCATACTCGCAGCGGCGCGGACCGCGACGTCAGCGCGTCGCCGGGCGCTCCGCCGGAGGCCGCTGCTCCGGCAGCGACGCGGTCCGCGCATCGTCAGCGTCAGCGGGCGCCCCATCGTCCGACGGCTTCTCCGCCGCGTCGTCCGCGACGCGGTGGGCGCCGGTGTGCTCGCCGCTGCCCACGGGCTCAACGACGTCCGGCCCGGTCCCCGCGGCCGCCACCGCCGCACCCGGGCGGCGCGAACCGCGCAGCGAGAGCCAGGCGCCGCCGACGATCGCGACCAGCCCGAGCAGGCCGAGACCCAGCGGGCCCCAGAGCCGCACCATCGTGATGGCGGAGGCGTTGTCGGCCGCCCGCTTCGCGCTGTCGCTCTGAGTTTTCTCGTCGTACCGGAAGTCGGCGCCCAGCACCACCGTCCGCGGGCCGACGTCCGGCACCAACTCCTTGCGGGGCTGGTCACGCAGGTCGACGTAGGAGCCGGTGACCGGCTCGACCCAGAACGAGCGGGTGTTGCTGTACATCAGTCGCCCGGTCGTCGCCTGGGGGGCGAATCGGGACAGGAGCAACTTCAGGTTCGCCTCGGCGAGCGGCAACTGCTCCTCGGGGATCGTCTGCTCGAAGCGATAGACCTCGATACCGCGAACCTTGGTGACCTCCTTGAACTGGGCCGGAACCGCGCGGCGCAGATCCCGGTCGTAGACCGGGTAGTCCTTCTTCTCCGTGCCGAACGGGAACTTGTAGACCTGGCCCTCGTAGTTCGCCGGCTGCTCGGTCCCGTCCTTCAACCATGCTTCGTCCCACTTCGCCGCGGCGCCGCTGCGACGTTCGACGGCGAGCTCGGTGCTGTACTGGCTGATCGCCTCACCGTCGTCGAGGCGCTTGACGGTCTGGTAGACGTCCCAGACGACCGCTTCGCCCTCGAGGTCGCCGGTCATCTTCTCCTCGGTGGCCTTCGCCTGGGGGATCACCTCGACGATCGACCGCAGCCCTCCCCGCTCCACGCTCGGCACGCCCGACTTGATCTGAAGAAACTCCGCGCTGGCCGACTCGGCCACAGACGTCGACCGCTCAAGGTCGTACGGCAGCTGACTGACAGCGGGCGCTACGTACAGCGGCAGCCCCGCAGCCGCGACGACCAACAGGAAACCGAGGCCAACCAACGTGGCGCCGACGATCCTCTTCACTGACCCTCCTCAAGCGACAGGGCGAAAGGGCACCCGCTAGTCATGCATCCGAGACATCGATGTGACGAGCCACACGTCCGTGGCAAGCCGGCACGTTACTCTCCAGTCACCTTTCTCCGCGACCCCCGGGAAGTCTGATGTTGACTGCCGTTTCCGCTCCCGCGTTGCCCCGACTTCCCGCCCTCGACGGCGTCCGGGTGCTCGGCGCGACCGCGGTGATTGCCCAGCACGTCGGGTTCATCACCGGGGTCACGACCCGGGAGAGTTGGGGCGGCTGGATAGCGATGATGGATTTCGCGGTCGCGCTCTTCTTCGTGCTCTCCGGCTTCCTGCTGTTCCGGCCCTGGGCGCGCGCCGCTGCCCTCGGCTCGGCCGCACCGGGAGCCCGGCGCTTCTACTGGAAACGTGCCATCCGCATCCTGCCGGCGTACTGGCTGGCGGTGATCGTCTGCCTCGGTCTCCTGCCGGAGCACGGCGTCGCACCGATCGGCGACTGGTTACGGCACTTCAGCTTCGCGCAGATCTACGAGCACGGTCAGATCCGGCGCGGGCTCGGCCAGACCTGGAGCCTCGCCACCGAGGTGATCTTCTACCTGGCGCTGCCGTTCCTGGCGGCGGCGCTCGTGGGCCGGCGCTGGCGGCCCGCCCGCACCGTCGCCCTCGCCGGCGCCGGGCTGTTGGTCACCGCCATCTGGATCGCCGCGATGAGCGCCGGCCTGCTCGACACCGGCCTGCACATCATGTGGTTCCCGTCCTACGCCATGTGGTTCGCGGCGGGGATCGTCCTCGCGACGATCCACGTCGCCCTCCGCACCGCGACGGCGCCCCATTCCTGGCAGGTCTTCGAGCAGCTCGGTTCGGCCCCGCTCGCCTGTTGGGGCATCGCGCTCGGACTGCTCGCCGTGGCGACCACGCCCGTGACGGGGCCGCGCGGGCTGTCGGCGCCCACCGCCGGGCAGTTCGCGACGCAGCTCGGCCTCTACGTCGTCGTCGCCGTGATGATCATGATTCCGTTGGTGTTCGGCCCGACCACGCTGCTCTCCCTGGCCTTCGGCAGCCGGCCGGTGCGGTGGCTCGGCACCCTCTCGTACGGCATGTTCCTGTGGCACCCCCTCGTGCTCGACCTGATCTACCGAGCCGAGGGCATGCCGTACTTCACGGGCGATCCGATCCGCATCTTCCTCCTCACCGTGCTCGGCGCGATCGGATTCGCCGCCGTCAGCTACTACGTCCTGGAGCGGCCGGTCCTCAGGTGGGGCTCCACGCTGGGCCGTCGCCGAGCCGGCAAGATCGACCACCAGAGGGCCACCACGGCGGTCAGCGCGACCAGTTGAGGTGCGGCGGAGGTGTGCCGGGAGGGATCCGCGAGCGAGAGCCAGCCCGCGAGCCCGAAGCAGATGACCGGAAAGAGCCAGGCCAGCAACCGGCTGACCCGGTGCAACGTGCGCCGTTCACTGCTGTGCAGGTGAGGAGCGAGGCGAGCGAGAGCCAGCGGCACCAGCACACCACCGACCGCCGGTAGCACGGGCCACAGCCCGCCGACGACCAGTAGGGCCGCGCCGCCGACGAGCGCCGGCAGGAGCTCCCGGCCACGGCGACGACGGTCGGCCGGCAGTGGCAGCCCGCCCGGAGGCCGTCGGCCCGGTAGGACGGCGAGCAGCAGCAGGACGCCGAGCAGAACTCCGCCCGTCGCGATGCCGATCCGGTACGTGCGGTCCGGCGTGAAGCGCAGCTCCACCTCGCCACCGACGCCCGGTGGCAGGAGCCAGCCCTGCTGCCAACCGTCGATCACCAACGGCGTGAGGACCTGCCCGGCGACCGTCGCACGCCAGCCCGGGTTGGTGTTCTCGCGGACGGCGAGCACCGTGCCGCCCGGGTTCCCCGCCACCTGGAGCCGCCGCTCCGACTCCGACCACGAGATCACCCGAACCGGGCTGGGTGTCGGGGTCGGAGCACCGGCACCCGAGCCCTCCGGTTCCAGGACCAGCCGGGTCGGCGCGAGAAGGTCGCTCCCGCCGGCGGTCACCCGTGTCTCGCCCGCGGGCAGTCGCAGCGGAGCCGAAGGCCCCTTGCCGCAGGGGGTCGCTCGCACCTCGCGGAGTTCGAGCAGCTCGCGTCGGGTGGCGGTGACCGTCGTCGAGATCTCGTCACCGGCCGCGTGCACCGTCGGCCCGCTGCCGCACGGCAACGTCACCGGCTCGTCCAGCGGCACACCGATCTGCGGGCTCAGGGGGAGTGCGGCGACCTCACCGATGCCGATCGGCAGCCGCTCGGTCCGCAACCGGTACGGGTCGTAGCCCCGAGCGGACGTCGACGCCCGGAACAGGATGGTGATCTCGTTGGTGCGCAGCGGCTGATCGAAACGGAGCAGCCCGTCCTCGGTGACCGTCCCGTTGCGCACGCCCCCGTTGCCGAGGACGGTCACCCGCCAGGGCCGGGCCCGCGCGACCGACTCCGGGGACGAGAATCGCAGTCCGCTGATGGTGCGGCTGGTGAGCCAGTTGAGCTTCAACCAGGGGGTGTTGTCCTCGGCGGAAGGGATCCAGGCCGTCGCCGGATCACCGTCGAGGACGGCGCCGGGCCGGGCCGCCGGATCCGGCAGGCCGGTGGAGGAGGCGGTGACCCGCGGCGGCAGCGTGAGCGGCCACTCCGCGGCGACCTCCCGATCCAGCAGCGCGTTGAGCTGTGGCCCCGGTCGGGGACGTGCCCAGACCGCCGTGGTGTACGCGCCGGCGGTCGGCAGGTGCACGGTGCGGTCGATCGAGGAGCCGTCCTCGGAGGCACGACTCACCCCGGTCCCGCAACGCGGGACGCCGTCGACGAAGAAGCACGAGTCGATGGAGGGTGCCGCGGTCAGGACCACGGTGGCCGGCCGGTCGGTCTCCGGCGACTGCGGTGTGACCAGCGTGCGGGCCGCTCGCACACCGGGAATCTCCAACTCCGCGATTCCCACGCGGCCCTGCCCGGTGCGTACGGCCAGGGCGGACTCGATGGTGACCCGCACCCGCGTGGTCGCGAGCACTCCGGGCAGACGCACGGTGAGCGTCGGCTCGAACGTGTCAACCGTGACGTGCTCGGCACCGGCTCGGACGCTGACGCGAGTGGGCATGGTGTCTGCCCCGGTGTCGAACCGCAAGCGCACCTCGGGAACTTCCATGGGCTTGGCCAGTTCAACCTCGAGCCACTGTCGGACCGGCGCGCTGGGCGCGGTACGCCACGAGGTCGTGGGATCCCCGTCGATCGCGGCGTACGGCTGATGTGCGGGTCGGGACCCGGTCAGCGGATGCACCTGGGACCATGCGCTCGAGGCGGTGACACCACGGATTCCCTCGTACCGGACTGTGGTCGCGTACGAGTCGCCCCAGTCGGGCAGGTAATCGCGGGTGACGGCCCGTAGCAGTGAGCGCTGGTCGGCCTCGGTCGTGGCGGAGGCGTTGTCGTGCAAAAGCCCGAAGGACACCTCGCGGCGACGCAACCCGTCGGTGAGCACCACCGGCCCGAGCGCCCGCCCGTCCGGCAGATCACCGGCGAGCACGGTGGGCGCCGCGCCGAGCCGTCCGGCCGCGGCGACGTCGAGAAGCGATTCCGGCCCGCCGACCACGGTCGAGAGAGCGCCCGCGTCATACGCGACCACCGGCTGGACCACCCGCTGGACCTCGTAGACCTGCAGGGCCCGGGTGGGGACGTCCAGACCCTGGTCACGGTACGGCTGTTCGCCCCCGAGCAGCGGCCCGAAGGCAGCGACCGAGCGAAGTCCTGGTGAGCGGTCGAGGGACTGCCGCACCTGCAACGGTCGGGCGGCCCGGGCCGCACCATAGTCCAGATCGGACCGGAGCAGGAGGTACCGCACACCGGACCGGGACAGCAGCTCGGCGAGACCCGGCGAGCCGGCGCCACCGGCCACCGCCGACTCGACGGCGTCGAGCAGGCGGATGGTGGTCGGGGGCGCGAGGGGGATGGAGTTGCGCACCACCCAGGAGCTCTTCAACAGGGGCTGGGTGATCTCGTCCGCCGGGCTTCCCCACCGGTAGTCGGGGAAGCGCGCGGCCGGCACCACCAGCACCCGGTCGTGTCCGAGGTTGCCGTCGAGCCACGCCCCGGCCTCCCGCCAGTAGCTCGGAAGGCTTTCGAAGCTTCCCCGGATCGGCAGTTGGCCGGTGACGGCGGGACCGGCGATGACCGCCACCCCGGCGAGCGCGACGGCCCGCACCGCCAGCGCTCGACGGCGCGACGGGTGCCACCGTCCACCGGCTGCCGAGGCGGCGCGGCTGAACACCCCGACCAGGTGGGCGAGGCCGAGCACGATCGGCAGGCGGAGCACCACGTCGAACTTGTGGACGTTGCGCAGGGGCGCGCCGGCGTGATCCAGGAACGATCGTTGGTCCTCGGCGAAGAGTCCGTCGACGGCGCCGACGTGCCCGAGGCCCACCAGCGCCAGCCCGACGAGCACGCCGGCGATCAGGAACCGTCGGTGCGGCATGCCGCGCCGGGCGAGCCCGGCGATGCCCAGCCCGGCGACCACGAGAGTGGCGATGATCGGCGCCGTGTCGAGGGCTAGTTGCGCCCCGGCCGGCCAGGATCGGCCGTACGCGAGCCAGTGGGAGGCGCCGCGCAGGACCGTGACCAGGTCGGTCACCCGGGTGGTGACCGGCGCGGTCTCGATGTAGTCGAGGAACGGCGGGCTGTATCGGCCCAGCACCAGGAGCGGCACGAGCCACCAGGCCGTCGCGGCCGCGACCGCCAGCATCCAGGCGGCGATCGCCGTGAACCGGCGCCGCAGCGGCTGGAGCATCGCCATCCAGAGCACCGCCAACGGCACCACCGCGAGCACGGCGGTGGCGTTGACACCACCGGCGCACGCCACCGCCAGCGCGGACCACGTCACCGCACGTCGCAGTGGAGCCCCTGCGGCCAGCCCGACCAGGGGCACGAGCACCCAGGGGGCGATCGCGCTGGGCCATGCCTCCACCGAGATCGGCCCCAGCTCGGTGATGATCCGCGGGGAGAGCGCAAACGCGACGCCGGCGATGATGCGGGCGGCGGGTGTGCCGATCGCGAGTCGTTCGGCCAGGACGATCACCCCGACGCAGGCGACGCACATCAGCAGCGCCCACCACAGGCGCTGCACCACCCAGGCGGGCATGCCCAGGGCGTCGCCGGCGGCGAAGAACGGCCCCATCGGCCACAGGTAGCCGTACGTCTGGTTCTGAAGCTGGCCGAAGGACGCGGCCGGGTTCCAGACGTGCATCGAGCGTTCCAGCCAACCGACCGGGTTGATCGCCAGATCGACCTTGGTGTCCATCACGATCTTGCCGGGTTCCTGGAGAAACGCCAGGGCGGTGAGCGCGACGCAGACCGATGCCGTTCGCAATCGCCATATCGCCGTGGTGGCGCGACCGGGCGTCACCTCATCCCGTCGCTGCGCCGCGTCGCGCATCTCGCCTCTCTCCCGTCTGGTGCCGCCTGACGGCCCATGTCGGACGGACACGTCAACCCATTGCGGGTTCGGACGCGAGCGCCTTAAGGTGGCGCGATCGCGAACACTACTCGGCAGTAGGAGCAGTGGTGCAGATCCTAGACGGCCCCGGACGGCACGTACTGTTCCTCAACTGGCGTGACACGCGCAATCCCGAAGGCGGCGGCTCGGAAGTCTATGTCGAACGCATCGCCGAAGAGTTGATTGCGCACGGGCACCGCTCGACACTATTGTGCGCGAGTCATGGTGGGGCGGCCCGAGACGATACAACGGCGAACGGGTTACGAATCCTTCGTCGCGGCGGCCGGCACACGGTTTACCTGTGGGCGGCCATGCTCTATCTTTCTGGTCGAATCGGCATCGGCCCGCTCGCCGTCGCGCATTGGGACGTCCCGATCTGATCGTCGACGTGTGCAACGGGCTGCCCTTCCTCTCGCCGCTCTACGCCCGGTGCGCGGTTCTCATCCTCGTCCACCATGTGCACCGGGAGCAGTGGCCGGTCGTGCGGGGCTCGTGGGGTGCCCGGATGGGCTGGTGGATCGAGTCGCGCCTCGCCGGTCGCGTCTACCGTCGTTGCAGGTACGTGACCGTCTCAGCGGCCACCCGACGGGAGCTGAGCGGGCTCGGGGTGGACCCGTCGCGGGTAGAGGTGATCTACAACGGCACACCGGAGATCACGCCGGGCGCCGCCCTCCGCACACCCCATCCGTCGCTGCTGGTGCTGTGCCGACTCGTACCGCACAAGCGGGTGGAAATCGCACTGGAGACGGTCGCGCGGCTCGCCGTCGACTTTCCTGCCCTGCGTCTGATCGTCGCGGGGCAGGGCTGGTGGGAGACCCACCTGCGCGCGACCGTAACGCAATTGGGCATCCACGACCGGGTCCAATTCGCCGGCTTCGTCAGCGACGCGGAGAAACAACGACTGCTCTGTTCGACCTGGGTCGCACTGACACCCTCACTGAAGGAGGGATGGGGTCTGACAATTGTCGAAGCGGGCGCTGCCGGAACCCCCACCGTGGCGTTCCGAGGAGCCGGCGGTGTTGCCGAGGCAATCGTCGCCGGAGAAACGGGCCTGCTCGCCGACGACACGGCGGACTTCATTGCTCAGGTGCGCAGGTTGCTGAGCGACGACCAGTTTCGGCACGAGATGGGAAAGGCGGCACAGGAACACGCCGCCCATTTCACCTGGGCCACTTCGGGAAAACGATTCGCCGCGCTGGTCGCAGCGGTCACCGACGATCTCGCGCCGGCTCCGTCCCGCGATCAACGAGCGCCGTAGAACTCCGGGTCGGCGTTGTCGTCGGCCTGGCTCGCCGCGGTGCCGGATGAGACGACGAGCTGTTGGGTGACGGCGCCCAGGGCCAACACCGCCAGCGCCGCTCCGACCACCGCAGCCATCATCAGAGTGAGCGGCTTCGGCATGGTGCACCCTCCTCCATCGACACGCGTGGCGGCACGTTACCACGCAGTAGGACGGCGCAACAGGCTCCCGACGGCCGAGATGACCACCACCAGTGCGACACCGAGACCCATCACCACGAGCCATCGGCCGGCCGGCGGCGACGCCGGCGCGGAGCTCGTCGGATTCCGGTACAGCGTCAGCTCCGGGCCACTGTGGACGACCTGGAGACCGTCGATCGCGCCCGGCACGAGCTCGCCACCGGCGCGGTGCTGCACGACCACCCACCGCAACTCGGTGCCGGCCAGCGACCGGCCGTGCGCGAGGGCGTCCCGGAGCGCGCTGACGCGCCGGCTCTCCCCGGGCACCACCAGGTCGCCGACGATGAGGACGTCATCGGTCACCACCTCGGCGGGCAGATACCGCGCCAACGGGTCGATGACCACCGTGTCGTGGTTCCAGTCGTACGCCCGATACATGCTCATCGGCAGCGACAGGGCCGGCCCGGGATCCGCCGCCACGACCGCGGCCACCGCCGCCCACTCCTGCGGGTAACGGGCCGGCTGCAACCGGCCGGCCGCGCCGAAGGCCAGATCGGGGAGGACCGCCACCGGCAGCAGCACCAGCCCGACCAGTGCCAGACGGTCCCGGGGCGGCGCGAGCCGGGACGCGACGCGCTCACCACCGAGCGCGGCGCAGATCACCAGGCAGATTGCGTAGGGAACGAGGAGCTTCTGCCCGTCCCGCACGAGCCCGCCCCCGGGCACCTCCGCGACCAACCACCGCAGCGCCGCCTGACCGCCCGGCAGCACGGCCACGGCGGCGCCGAGGAACGAGCCCACGGCGAGCAGCCCCAACCGGTCCGCGCTGCCGGCCGGCCAACGGGCGCGCAGCACCGGAAAACCGATCACCGCGAGGAGCAGCAGCCCACCGGTGACGACGGGAACGAGCAGCGCCCCCCGGCTGGCCGGTGTCGTCAACGCGTTCCAGATGCCACCCGTGCCGGCCAGGGCCACCAGCGGGCCGCCCCAGTTCTCGCCACGGGCCGCGAACGCCGCCACGCCGATCGGCGCGGAACGCCCTCCGGCGGCCGTCACCACCGCCGCCAGCACCCACGGCAGATTGAGCGCCACCACGGCAGCCCAGGCGGCGAGCACGTGGCGGCCGACCGTCCGCCCGGCCAACAGCGCCAGCACCGTCACCAGGGCGAGCAGCCCGCCGGTGGGCGTGACCGCGGCGACGCCCGCCGCGAGGACCAGCCGGGGCAGCGCCCCCGACCGTCCCGCGCGGACGGCGATCGTCGCCCGCACCAACCAGGGCAGCGCGGCGTATGCCAGCAGCAGTCCCCACTGCCCCAGTAGCAACCGCTCCGCCAGGAACGGCGTCCAGGCATAGCCGACCGCCGCCACCAGCCGGGTCAGTTCCCGCCGCGCCGGCACCAGCCGTCCGGCGCCGACCACGGCGAGCCACACGATCGCGACGAGCACCACCCGCTGCAGCAGCCATCCCGGTACGAGCGGGCTGAGCAGCGAGACCAACGCGTCCTGCGGGACCGCCCGCGGCAACCCGTCGGCCGCCGCGATCAGGTCCCACCGCAGCGGCTGACGCGGCACGAAGACCATGTCGTACCGGAGCACGTATCCGGGCCGGACCAGTGGGGCGAGCACCAGGAGCGCGGTCACCGCGGCGACCACGTGCAGCCGCAACCGGCGAGCGCCGGACGCTCGTGCCGTCGTTGTCGGCACCGGCTCCCGCTGGTCAGCGCTTGCGGAGGACAACGACCAGATTCCAGGTGAGGACCTCGCGGACGCCGGGCACTCGGACGACCCCTCGGGCCCAACGTGGCAGGTAGCGCGGCAGCACGTCGACGATCTCCGCAGCTGTCTGGCGGCGCGCCCACCGCAGCGTGTCACCGATCGAGATCGCGTACAGGCTCTCGCCGAACACGTTCTTCGGGCGGCGCCCCTGTCTGCGCTCGTAGCGTCGGGCGGCCCGGTGTCCGCCGAGATAGTGCCACGGCGACGTCTCGTGGCCGCCCCAGGGCGAGAGCCAGTTGGTGAAGGAGAGGAACATCGTGCCGCCGGGCCGGGTGACCCGCAGCATCTCGTCAGCCATGTCGAACGGCCGCGGCACATGTTCGAGCACGTTGGACGAGAAGCACACGTCGACCGAGTCGCTGCGGACCGGCAGTTCGAGCGCGCTGCCCAACACACCGCCGGCCGGCGGAGCGCCGTCGCGAGCGGACATCTCGCCGGCGTCACAGTCCACGCAGATGATCCGCGCACCCGCTCCGCTGAGCGCGTCGGCGAAGTAGCCCGCGCCACCACCCACGTCCAACACGACTGCCCCGGCCAGCGGCGTGTAGCCGCCCAGCTGCGCGACGGTGTCGGCGGCGAGCATGCCGTAGAAGAGGTCGGGTTCGCTCTGCTCCAGCCGGAACGCGCGGAACAGGCGCACTGACCGGGCCAGGTCGGCACGGTGGGCCACGGAAGAGTTCACGCACGGCTCCTGAGGGTCCTGGCGAGCACCGGCAGGGAAGCGACACGCCGACCGGCGCCGCCTGCCGGCAGACGTTAGCGGAGTCCACCGCCCCGGTCGACCGGTCGACAGGGGCGGACTCCGCCCCCCGGAAACCGTCCGTACGCCGATACCCTGATGCCCCGGCGACCGCCCACCTCGACCGTGCCGCCGGGAGGAGTGGAGTCGGCGGCCGTCATGACACGCACGACCGCGCGCGTCTCGACCACCGGCCGGGTCGCCCTCGGCGGCAGCGCCGTGCTGCTCGCGGGCACCCTGGCGAACGGGCTCGCCTACCTGGTTCCGATGCTCGGCGCCCGCCTGCTCCCCGCCGCCGACCTCGGCGCGCTCGCCACCGCCCAGGCGCTCGTGACCATCGCCGCGGTTGCCGGCACCGGCTTGCAGATGGCCATCGCCGTGCACCGGGCCCGTCACCCACACGCGTCCACCAACTCGATCATCCGCCGCACCGCGATCGTCACCGGTGGCCTCCTCACGGCGGCAGCCCCCGTGGTCGTCACCATGCTCGACCTGCCGCTCGGGGTGGTGGCCATGCTGATCGCCACGACCCTCGTGATCGTGCTGGCCTCCGGCCTGCTCGGCGAGCTCCAGGGAGATCAGCGCTTCCTGCGGCTCGCGGCTGGCATGGCCGTGCTGGCCCTCGGCCGGTACGCGGGCCTGGCCGCCGCCCTCGCCCTCGGCGCCGGGCTGGTCGGCGCGCTCCTCGCCGGACTGGTCGGTGCCGTCGTGGTGCTGCCCGTGTTGGAGATGCTCGCGAGAGACCGCCGCGCGCCGGTGACCGCGGCGACGCCGGTCGCAGCCGAGGCCGGCGAGGAACCATCGCCCCTCGGCCTGCGGCAGGTCGTGACGGCGGGCAGCGCCACGCTGGCGATGCTGGTGGCCTCGTACGCCGACCTGCTCCTGGCCAGGCAACTGCTACCGCCCGCGGAGTCCGGCGCCTACTCCGTCGGCACGGTGCTCACCAAGGGCGCGCTCTGGGCGCCGCAGGTGGTCACGGTGCTCGCGCTGCCGCGGATGGCCCGGCGTGACGGCTCCTCCCGGACGGAGGCGCTGGCCGTCGTCGCGACCTGCGGCGTCCTGCTCGTAGCCGGTTCCGCCCTGGCCGGCGGGCTCGCCTTCCGCCTGGTCGGCGGCCCGGCGTACGCGTCCCTCGGCCGGTACGCCCCGGTCTTCGCCGCCACCGGCGCGCTGTACGCGCTCGCCTTCCTGCTCATCAACGCGCAGCTCGCGATGGGGGTCCGCTGGCCGGCGTTGCCGCTGTGGGCGGGGGCCGGCGGGCTGGTCACCGGGGCGGTGCTCATCGCGCCGCACACCTTCACCGGTGTCATGTGGAGTGCGCTCGCCGCCGCCGCGGCCACGACGCTCGCCCTCGCGCTGGTCGCCTACTTCCCCCGGACCGCCCGGCCGGCACCCCGCCCGGACGCCCTCAGCCCTCCCGCCGGAACAGCACTGAGTTGACGTAGCGCGGCCTGGGCCACACCACCCGTCGGACCAGGCTCTGACCGACGCGCGCGATCGCTTTTCGCTGGTGGGCGCCCAACTCGAAGTCGGCGAGCGGCACCCACTCCCGCGCCGGCAGCACATAGCCGCGATAGCCCCACCCACCCAGCAGGTCGATGATCGGTCCGACCGGTTGGATCCGCTCCTCGACCTCGACCAGGAGGACCGGTCCGTCCCGAAGGATCGTCTCCGCCGCGCCGCGCAGGGTCGGCAGCTCGTGGCCCTCGACGTCGACCTTCACGAATCGGACGTCGGTGAGGCCGAGCCCGTCGATCGTGACGCGGCGTACGGTGACCGGAGTTCCGCTGCCGTACTCCACCGATGAGGTCCCGACCGCCGGCCCGCCCTCCGGGCGATACAGCTCGGCGGTGCCCTCGCGGTCCGACGCCACCGCCCGGACGACGCGCACATCGGGGAAGGCCGCCTCGATGCAGTCCGCCAACTCCTCGTTCGGCTCCAGAGCCACGACCTGGTCCGCCTGCCGGCGCATCCGCTGGCTCCACGGCCCGTACCAGGCGCCGACGTCGATCGCGGTCCCGCCCGCCGGCATGAACTCCGTCAGGCGCGCGAGCTCCGGTTCCACCCGCGGAAACACGGCGCGCACGGCCCCCGCGACCAGCCGCTCGGGCAGCATCGCCGCCACTCGGGAACTCACCGCGGTCATCAGACCGGTCGACGTCGGCATGGACCGAGAGGCTATCGGTCGGCGGCCCGACAGACCAGCGGTCAGCCCTCCGCGAGCCAGCTCCCCAACAGATGGTGGTCGATCGAGTCGATCCGCCCGAGCGGTCGGCCCGCCGCCGTCCGCGCCCGCAGTTCGTCGCGGGTGAACCAGCGCGCCTCCAGCAGCTCCACCCCGTCGACCCGCACGTCGTCGCTGGCGGCGGTCGCCCGGAAGCCCACCATCAGACCGGCCGGGAACGGCCACGCCTGCGACCCCTGGTAGACGAGCCCGGTCACGGTGATCCCGGCCTCCTCGGCCATCTCCCGCCGGACGGCGTCCTCCAGGCTCTCGCCGACCTCCACGAACCCGGCCAGCGTCGAGTACGCGTCCTCCGCCGCCCCGGCGTGCCGGGCCATGAGGCAGCGGTCGGGGCTGCCCGGCGCCTCCACGAGCACGATGATCGCCGGTTCGATCCGGGGAAAGAGCAGCCGCCCGCAGTCGGCCCCCACGCACCGCCGGACGTGCCCGCCGTCCCGGGAGGTGGTGCGCGCGCCGCAGCTTCCGCACCAGCCCTGGTGCCGGTGCCAGTGCAGCAGCCCCCGCGCGTACGCCTGGGCGGCGGCCTCCGCCGGGTCGAGCCGCCCGGCCAGTCGGCGGACGTCGACCGTGGACGCCGCTCCGGCCAGGGCGACGGCCTCCGCCTCCGGCCGCGCGGAGAGGTCGGCGGCGAACACCCCCGCTCCGTCGTCGACGCCGAGGAAGACGGTCTGGGTCCCGTCCGCGAGCACCCGGGCCGCCTCGGCGCCGACGAGCCGCACGGGCATCTGCTCGGCCGTCACGAGACAGCGGTCCCGCCACAGCGGCAGCACGGTGGCGCACGCGTCGGCCCGCAGCGCCGCCAGCCGCTCCGCGTCGGCCCGGAGCGCACCCGCCCGGTGCAGCCAGCCGCCCCCGTACGCCGGCACCCGCTCGTCGGTTCGCATGCCGCTACCGTCCCACGCCGGCGGGGGTGACCCGGCACCGGCCCGTACCGTCCGACACGCCACGCGACACGCCGCGTCACGCCCGGAGGACGGCGGCTGCCGACACCCCGGACCGTTGGTTACCGTAGGTGTCCTCCGCGCGGGGAGGGCCCCCGTCCGTGAGGTCCGATCGAGGTTGCTGTGACGCTGTACGGCGAGAAGAGTCCGCCTGCCGACGACCGGCCCACGGTGCAGGTCACCGCGGTCACCTGGCCCGCCGACGACCCGGAACCCCCGGTCGCCGCGGCGGCGCCGCCGGCCCGTGCGCGGTCCCGCCGTGGCCGGCTGCTGCTCGCCGCCGGGGTCACCACCGCCGTGCTGGGTGGTGTGGCCGGTGCGGGCGCCTACGCGTACGCCGGCGACGTGCCCCGCGGCACGACGGTGCTCGGCGCCGAGCTGGGCGGCCACAGCCGCGCGGAGGCCGCGCGGAAGCTGCGGGCGGAGCTGGACCGCCGGGCGGCCGAGCTGGCCGCCCCTCTGCCGGTCCGGGTGGGCGAGCGGACCGCCGAGATCGTGCCCGCCGAGGTGGGGCTCGGCGTCGACGTGGACGCGACGGTGGCCGCGGCGGCCGCGGCCAGCGCCCACCCGGTGAGCCGGCTGGTCGGCTCGCGGTCGGTGCAGCCGGTGGTGACGGTCGACGTGGACCGGCTGCATGCCGCGCTGCGGGCGCTGGTCGGCGACCAGGGCCGGAAGATGACCATGCCGGCGATCACCTTCTCCGGTACGACGCCGAAGGCCGTCCACCCGAAGCCCAGTCTGGCGTTGGATCCCCAGCGGGCCGCCGACGTCGTCCGCGCCGGCTGGCTGGACCGGCAACCGGTCACGGTGCCGCTGGTCGAGTCGCATCCGGCGACCACCGCCGAGGAGGTGGACCGGCTGGTCGACGAGCTGGCGAAGCCGGCCGTGGCGGCCCCGGTGACGCTGCGCACCGACAAGGGTTCGGTGCGCATCCCGCCGAAGGCGATCGCCAAGAGTCTCCGTTTCACCGCCGACGACACCGGCAAGCTGACCCCGCAGGTGGACGTCAAGCGGCTGCGCGCCGCGCTCGGCGACGACCTGGCCGCCATCGAGGTGGAGCCGCGGAACGCCCGGATGACCATCGCCGGCGGCAAGCCGACGGTGTTGGAGGCGGGTCGCGCCGGTCAACAGCTGGACGCGGCGGCCCTGGGCCGGGACCTGCTGGCCGTGTTGCCGAAGGCCGACGGCCGGGAGGTCGCCGCGACGCTGAAGCCGGCCGAGCCGGACGTCACCGCCGAGAAGCTGGCCGGTCTGGGCATCAAGGAGAAGGTCTCCTCGTTCACCACCCGGTTCACCGGCGGGCTGTCGTCGCCCCGGAGCCAGAACATCGTCACCGTCGCCAAGAAGGTCGACGGCACGGTGGTGCTGCCCGGCGAGACGTTCTCGCTGAACGGGCACACCGGTGAGCGGGGCTACCAGCAGGGCTACCGGGACGCGCCGGTGATCCTCGACGGCAAGCTGGTCCCCGGGGTCGGCGGCGGCACGTCCCAGTTCACCACGACGCTCTTCAACGCCACCTACTACGCGGGGCTGGAGGACGTCGAGCACAAGCCGCACTCGTACTGGTTCGACCGGTACCCGGCGGTCATCGAGTCGACCATCTTCTGGCCGGACCTGGACTTCAAGTTCCGCAACAACACCCCGTACGGCGTCCTGATCGACACGTCGTACACCGCCAGCACGATCACCGTGTCGATCTGGAGCACGAAGATCTACGACAGCGTCAAGACGGAGTACAGCCCGCGCCGCAACATCACGAAGCCGCGGACCATCTACCTGACGCCCGGCCCGTCGTGCCTCCCGGCCAACGGCATCGACGGCTTCACCCAGGACGCCTACCGGGTCATCCGCAAGGACGGCAAGGTGGTCAAGCGGGAGAAGTTCACCTGGCGCTACGACGCGGAGCCGCGCTACATCTGCGGGCCGAAGCCCTCCTGACGTTCGTCGCGCTCGCCGCGTCCCCGCCCCGCCGGCCACCGTCGCCGGCGGGGCTTTTCTCTGCCGTACGACCTCAGCGCCGTGCCTCCGCCAACCCCTGCCGTACGCCGTCGGCGTCCCGGTCGGCGAGGTAGACCGGTGTGCCGGGCTCCTGCCGCCAGCTGTCGTCCAGCGATCCGCCGTCGACGGCGTCGAAACCGAGCGCGTCGACGAGGTTCATGACGACCCGTTTGGCGTCCGGCTCATCGGCGGCGACCGGCAGTGCGATGCGGCCGGCGGTGCCGGGGGCACGGCCGTTCTCCAGGAGGTGCGGCGCCTTGATGGTGTTGAACGCCTTCACGATCCGCGCTCCGCGCAGGTGCTCCGCGGTCCACCGGCTGGACGACGTACCGTCCAGCAGTTCCGGGATGTCGCCGTCCCGGTCGGGGTAGTAGTTGTCGGCGTCGACCACGATCTTGCCGTCGAAGATGCCGTCGGGCAGGTCCGGCACCGCCATCAGCGGCACGGCCACCACCACGACGTCCGCGTCCTGCACGGGCCTGTTCCACGGTGCCCGGCTGGGCACCGGTCTCCCGGCCGAGGTCCTGGAGCGACCGCGGGCCGCGCGAGTTGGAGACCGTCACGTCGTGCCCGATCGCCCGGAGGCGGCGGGTCAGGTTGCCGCCGATGTGCCCTGAGCCGATGATCCCGATCTTCATGCCCACCCCCGGTCTTCGGGCCGTTGTCGTCGGTGGGATCGCCGAGGTGCGGCTCCCGACTCCGACGCTACCGAGGACGAAGATGGGGATCCCGGGAAACGAGGGCGCGAGCCCGCGACGTCCGGGAATTGGGGTGGAAAACGCGTCAGGGCCACCCTCACAAAGGGTGGCCCTGACGGGAAGATTGTCCGGCGGTGTCCTACTCTCCCA